>JBKJPX010000020.1:0-15494 GCA_046594215.1 Panacagrimonas sp. | reverse complement strand
GGCGATCTACACGACTTTCGAGCCGGGCTTCGCAACACCCGACCTGGTCGAAGCGCGACGCGTGCTCGACCAGACCCGCGGCCTGACGCCCGCTGAATGGCGTCAGTCCGCGCGCCGCGGACAGCGCTGCAAGCTGTCGACCAGACGCGGCACCGTCACCGGCTTGGACACATAGTCGTCCATACCCGCCTGCATGCAGTCCAGCCGATCCTGGTCGGTCGCGTTGGCCGTCATGCCCACGATGTGCGGGCGCTTGTCGGCAGGCCATCGCCTGCACGCGTGACGCGTCGCATCGAGCCCGTCCATCTCCGGCATCTGCACGTCCATGAAGACCAGATCATAGGTCTGACGCTCGATCGCCCCGAGCGCTTCGAGCCCATTGCCGGCGAGGTCCGCGGTATAGCCGAGCTTGCCCAGCAGCATGCGCGCCACGCGCTGGTTCACCGCATTGTCCTCGACCAGCAGGATGCGCAACGGATGCCACACGCCCATGTTCGCGTCGAACGTGGTCTGCCGCTGCTCGCTTCCATGCGCGCCCGCGACCTTGCTGCTGCTGAGCGCATCCATGACCGCGGACTGCAGGCCCGCCGGCTTGATGGGCTTGCCGACGATCACGCTGAAGCGTGGCGCACGGGACGTCAGTTCCGACCGCGAGATCGACCCCGAACTGAGCAGCACCAGTGGCAGGTGCGTGCCGCCGCGCGTCTGCCGGATCTTCGCGCCGAGTGTGAAGCCGTCCATGTCGGGCATCAGGTGGTCGAGCACCGCGACGTCGAACGTCTGCCCGTTCTCGAGCAGGGCCAGTGCCTCGGCCGGATGTTCGACGGTCTCCACCGTCATGCCCCAGGCCTCGCAATACGAGCGCACGATCTTCAGGTTGGTGGGGTTGTCGTCGACCGCGAGCAGGCGCTTTTTCGACAACGAGACCGAGGGACGCCGCAACATGTCGGGGGCCGCGTCCCCGGCACGCGCGCGGATGCTGAAGCGGAAGGTCGAGCCTTTGCCCGGCACGCTCTCCACACCGATGCGCCCACCCATCAGGCTAACGAGCCGCTGCGAGATCGCGAGGCCCAGGCCGGTGCCACCGAACTGTCGCGTGGTCGAGGCATCGACCTGCGAGAACACCTTGAATAGCCGGTCCAGGCGATCCAGCGGAATTCCGATGCCGGTGTCGCGTACCGAGAACTCGAGCTCGTACTCGGGCTCAGCGAGCAGGCGCGCATCCACGCTGAGCATCACCTCGCCGATCGCGGTGAACTTCACCGCGTTGCTCAACAGGTTCACCAGCACCTGGCGGATGCGGCCCACGTCGCCCTGGAACTGCTTGGGCACGCGCGGATCGATGAAGTACGCCAGTTCGATGCGCTTGCCGTCCGCGGCAACCGCCACGAAGTCGATGGCTTCCTCCACGCACAGGCGCAGGTCGAAGCGCGTGTTCTCCAGCGTCAGACGGCCGGCCTCGATCTTCGAGAAATCGAGGATCTCGTTGATAACCGTCAGCAGGTGATCGCCGCTGCTGCGCAAGATGTTCGCGTATTCCCGCTGTTCAGGCGTCAGGCCGGTGGAAATCAGCAGCGAGGACATTCCGATGATTGCGTTCATCGGCGTGCGGATCTCGTGGCTCATGTTGGCCAGGAATTCGCTCTTCATGCGCGTGGCGGCCTCGGCCAGCGCGTGCGCCTGCTTGAGGTCGTCGATGTCGAAGAAGTTGCCGATGGTGCGCAGGGTGCGGCCGTTCGCGTCGCGGATGGCGACGGCGCAGACGCGGTGCCAGCGATAGGGCCCGGTCGCGCCGAACTTGCACATGCGCACTTCGAGATCGTAGGTCGTGCCCTGTTCCCACAGGGCGGCGAAGGCGACGGCAACGCGAGCGAGGTCTTCCGGGTGCACGATCGCAGCCCATTCCGCGGGCTGAATCTGGTCCAGGGTGCCGCCGAGAATCTCGAGCGTGCGGGGGTTGGCGTACTCCATGACGCCCGGTGCGCTCGTGATCCAGATGCCCACGGGCGCCACGTCCGCGATCACGCGGAAACGGGTCTCGCTCTCGGCCAGCGCTGCTGTGAGCGCGGCACGACGGACCTCCGCGCGCTTGCGCTCGTTGATGTCGGTGAAGACCACGATCGCGCCGAACTGCCGGCCTTCGGTGTCGTACACCGGCTGCGCATTGGCCTGCACGACGATGCCTTCGGGCCGTTGCGAACTGCGAATGAGCATTTCCGCGTCACGCACCGTCTCGCCGCGCAGCGCGCGTGCCGAGGGCGCCTCGTCGGGCGCAAAGAGCGTCCCGTCGAGCCTGCGCAGTCCATAGTTCTGCGCCCAGTTGGCGCGATCGGCGGGCAGGTCCGACGTCGACACACCGCTGATGCGCTGGGCCTCGCGGTTGTTGACCAGGACGCGGCCATCCTGCGCGATGACGAGCACGGCGCTGGGCATCGAGTCGAGCAGCGCCTCGAACGTGGCGGCGTGCGCGTCGACCTGGCGTTGCAGGTCCTCGTGTCGCGCATCGGCCTCCGCTGACGGCGTCGTGGACGCGGCCCGCTTCCGCGGCCTGGTCCCAGCTCCTTTGCTGGCGCCATGCTGGCCGTGAGGACCCGGCGGCTTTTTCATCTGACTCCTCGCGTCTCACCGCAGTGCCCGGGACTGCGCCGCGCCAGCGTCAGGCCGGCGCACCTGCCGTTCCGGATTCCTGCGTCTGCGTCCGACGGACTGTCCGCCGCCTGACTGATGCAGGCGATCTTATCGAAGCACGACTCCGCCGGCTCACACCCGCCGGATCAGCGTGGGACGAGGGCCGCAGGCCGCGACCTGACGGACACCAACTGCACCGGGCCCGGGACTCACTCGACGCCCGCCAGACGACGCAGGTGCGCCATGTCGAAGCGGATGATGTTCTCGTCGACGCGGTCGTCGCGCATGCGGATCCGGTCGATGCCGGTCAGCTCGAACGGACCGTTCCTGCCGGTGGCCCGCATGATCCAGCGCACGAACACGTGGGACCCGCTCGACGCGTGCTCGGCCACGGTCAGGCGCATGTCCGGCAGCAGCGCGAGCATGTCGGCCAGCGCCTGCGAGTAGGCCTCGACGCCACGCACCGGCTGGTCCGCACCGGGCCACCAGCCCACCACGTCGTCGGTGACGAGGTCGGGCACGTCATCCGCCGAGGGATCCGCCCAGAACTGTGCGAAGCGTTCCACCGACCAGCCCGGCGGATCGAAGCGGCGCTGGATGGGCCTGCGCGACTCCGTTGCAGGAGCCGCATTCGAAACGTTCATCTTCCTCTCCTGGTGAACGCCGCGATGCGCGGCATCGACTCAGCTTCCGACCGGCTAGCGATCGGAACAATTACGGCAGAGGTAATGAGAACCCGGCGTACGCACTCCGCTGATGTACCGCATCACGCTTGCGTTTCCGGACCCGGCTCAGATGCCGGATCCGGCGTTTCGCCTCCAACCCCGGTTTCCTCGTCCGCTTCGACGCGATCCACGCCCACAAGCCGATCGTCGTCCATCGGCCGCATCAGGCGCACGCCCTGCGTGTTGCGACTCATCGTGCGCACGTCGGTGGTCTTGAAGCGGATCAGGATGCCCGCCTCCGAGATGAGCATGACCTGGTGGCCGTCGTGCACCTCGATGGCGCCGACGAGATTGCCGGTCTTGTCCGACAGCGCCTGCGCGATGACACCCTGGCCGCCGCGTCCACGCAGCGGGAACTGATCGATGGGCGTGCGCTTGCCGTAGCCGTATTCGGACACTGTGAGGATGTCGTCGCCGTCGGCGACGAGCAGCGCGATGATCTTCGCGTCTTCCGCCGCAGCCGGCGCGGCTGCGCCGTCCTCGGAGCCCTCAGCAGTCTCGGTGACGTCCGCACCCTCGTCGGCGGGGGCTTCCTCGCCGTTGCTTTCGCTGCGCTTGATCAGCCGCATCCCGCGCACGCCGGTGGCGTTGCGGCCCATGCTGCGCACGTCGTTCTCGTTGAAGCGGATGACGCGCCCGGCATCGCTGAACAGCAGGATGTCGCTGGAGCCGTCGGTGAGCGCAACACCCACCAGCGCGTCGTCGATCCGCAGGTCCACCGCGATGATGCCGTTCGAGCGGATGTTGGCGAAAGCCGACAGCGGTGTCTTCTTGACCGTGCCCAGCCGGGTCGCCATGAACACGAAGGGGCCGGTGGCTGCGATCGTCTCGGACGGCGCGTCGCTCGGCGCACCCTCGACGACGACGACCGGTGCGGCATCCACGATCGCCTCGACGTCGGCCACTTCCGCCGGGGCGCCGAAGGACTGGATCGGAAGCACGGCGCTGATCTTTTCGCCCGCCTCCAGCGGCAGCAGGTTCACGAACGGCCGGCCGCGCGATCCGCGCGAACCCACGGGAAGCTCGAACACGCGCAGCTTGTACACCTTGCCGGTGCTGCCGAAGCACAGCAGCCAGTCATGCGAGTGCGCAGACCACAGGCGATCGACGAAATCCTCGTCCTTGGTGCTGGCGGCCTGCTTGCCGCGGCCGCCGCGCTTCTGCGCCTGGTACTCGGCCAGCGGCACCGACTTCACGTAGCCCTCGTGCGAGAGCGTGACCACCATGTCCTGCGGCGGGATCAGGTCCTCGCGCGCGATGTTGAGCGCCAGCTCCGTGATCTCCGTACGACGCTCGTCGCCGTATTGTTCCTTGACCGCAAGCAGCTCGGCGCGGACCACGGACAGCAGGCGCACTTCCGACGCCAGGATGTCGAGGTAGTCGATGATCGAGTCGAGCAGTTCCTTGAACTCCTCGTGGATCTTGTCCTGCTCCAGCGCAGTGAGCTTGGACAGGCGCATGTCCAGGATCGCCTGGGCCTGCGCATCGCTGAGCCGGTAACCGCCTTCGACCAGGCCGAACTCGGCAGCGAGGTCCTCGGGCCGCGAGGCGCTGGAATCCGCGCGCGCAAGCAGGGTCGTGACCAGGCCCGCGTCCCAGGTGCGCTCCATCAGCCCGACCTTGGCCTCGGCCGAATTCGGTGCGCGCTTGATCAGCTCGATCATCTCGTCGATGTTGGCCAGCGCAACCGCGAGGCCTTCGAGGATGTGCGCCTTCTTGCGCGCCTCGCGCAGCAGGTAGCGCGTGCGGCGCGTGACCACTTCACGGCGATGGCGCACGAAGATCTCGAGCAGCTGCTTGAGATTCATCGTCTTGGGCTGGCCGCCCTCCAGCGCGACGATGTTGATGCCGAACGTCACCTGCATGCCGGTCTGCTGGAACAGGTTGTTCAGCACGACTTCGGCGTTCTCGTTGCGCTTGAGTTCGATGAACACGCGCATACCGTCGCGATCGGACTCGTCGCGGATCTCCGTGATGCCTTCGAGCTTCTTCTCCTTGACCAGCTCGGCGATGCGCTCCTGCAGGCGCGCCTTGTTCACCTGGTAGGGCAGCTCGGTGACAATGATCGCCTGCTTGTCGTTGCTGACGTCCTCGAAGTGCGTACGAGCACGCAGCACGATGCGGCCGCGACCGGTGTTGTACGCGTCGACCAGGCCGTGCGCGTCGAGCAGCAGACCCGCGGTCGGGAAGTCCGGCGCCGGAATCAGCTTCATCAGGCCGGCGATGTCGATATTGGGGTTGTCGACCAGCGCCACGCAGCCGTCGATGACTTCCGAGAGATTGTGCGGCGGGATGTTCGTCGCCAGGCCCACTGCGATGCCGGCCGAGCCGTTGACGAGCAGCTGCGGAATGCGCGTCGGCAGCACGACCGGCTCGATGTCCTTCTCGTCGTAGTTCGGGATGAAGTCGACGGTGTCGGAGTCGATGTCCGCCAGCAGCTCGGACGTGAGGCGCGACATGCGGCACTCGGTGTAGCGCATGGCCGCCGGCGGATCACCGTCGACGCTGCCGAAGTTGCCCTGCCCGTCCACCAGCGGGTAACGCAGCGAGAAATCCTGCGCCATGCGCACCAGTGCGTCGTAGGCCGCGTTGTCGCCGTGCGGGTGGTACTTGCCGATGACGTCACCGACCACGCGTGCGCACTTGATGTACGAACGGTTCCAGGTGTTGTTGAGCTGGCTCATCGCGTAAAGGATTCGCCGGTGCACCGGCTTGAGCCCATCGCGCGCGTCCGGGAGGGCGCGGCCCACGATCACGCTCATGGCGTAATCGAGGTAGGAACGGCGCATCTCGTCCTCGAGATTGACGGTGAGGACTTCCTTCGCGAAATCGGTCATCAACAATGCCTTCCCGCCACTAAAAACGCGGTCGGGTCAAGAGTTTTTCGGGGGGACTAAAAGCGAGGGAATTCTAACAGATAGGCCCTCGAACCCGGGCTTTTTCTGGGGCTTCGAAAGGCCTCAGTCGGCGAGGCTCGAACGCAGGCGCGCCAAGGCTGTGCGATAGGCCGCCAGGTTGAAGCGGTCACGGTCCTTGACCGACTCGTACAGTGCGTCGATCGCGGCCTTTTCGCCGGGGCGGAAACCCTTCGAACTGCGCTCGGCCATCGCCGATCCGAGCACCAGCGACGCCATGGCCGCCTGCTCCGAGAAACGGTAGTCGCCCGCGTGCGTTCCGGAAGCGCTGTCCACCACCGCGTTCATAACGCGGCGGATCTGCGCACCGTCCAGGCTCGTGGCCTCGGCGCGCGCGAGCAGGCCCGACCGCAGCAGGTCGCGCAGGACCTGCGCTTCGTGCCGCAGGGCCTCGTCGCCCGCGAAGCCCTTGTCGTAGAGGCGCAGCCAGCCTGCCTGCCACTCCCTGGCCAGGCCCGGGTCGGCCGTCTCGGCCCACAGGCCGAGCAGGATCACGGCGCTGTCGGCCAGCGGAACCGTGCCGGCGGGCCGTGGGCCGGTTCGACCCGGCTCGCCCCGTCCCGCGGCCATGGCGTGGTGGCAGGCGTCGCAGTCGAAGAAGGCGAGTTCCGGCATCAGGCCGTTCGCGTGACGTCCTGAGGCGAGCGCTTCCAGCAGATTGTCGGCCGCCATCGCCTGCCCGACCGCCCAGGTACGAGCAGGATCCTGGACGCCCTTGCGCGCGATGTAGTCGGCATCGATCTCGTGGTGGTAGGGCTCGAGCGTGCTGAAGGTGTCGAGTTCGAACAGCAGCGGCGGATGACCCGCCGCCATGATCGCGTGCGTCATCGGCCGTTCGCGCGAACCCTGGTGACAGGAGAGGCACACCTGGGCACGTGCGGCGGGCTCCCAGGTTGGATACAAGCCGTCGGCCTTCGCATCCTCGCGACTTGCATAACCCCGCGCGTGCGTACCGATCCAGCCCGAAGCTGCGCCGTGGCAGCTCTCGCAACCCACGCCGTCGGTGACCAGCCACTTTCCGCCCTGTGTCGTCGCATCGATCGCGTCGGTGTGACAGGCCAGGCAGCCCGGCGCCTGCGCAGCGGGGCCCCACGCGAGGCGACGCGAGATCGCGTCCGATCGCGGCTCGAGCAGACGATTCCAGGCACCGGCGTGTGCGTCCTTGCGCTGCCAGATGAAGTACTCGTCCTGGCGGATCGCATGGGTGCCGATCGGACGGACCGCGCCGTGACACGTGGACCCCGCGCAACTGGCGACGCCAACGTGGCTCGCGCGTGTAGGCGCGTCGACGGCCATCGCGCGGCAGGCGATCAACGTGAGCAGGAGCGCAAAGGCGCGGAATACAGCGGGCATGCGGTGCGACGACTCCCTTTTCGACGTGCCTGCGATCGCGCGGAATGCGCCGGCTGAACCGTCGCGAATGTAGGGTGCTGCTTCGGCGAAGTCGAGCAGCGCGCAGAGGCGCGCGCAGGGATCGAAGCCTTTGCTTGCCGGCACGTCGCCGCATCGCCACGATAGGCCACGTCAGCTCGCGGAAGCCCAGAAATTGTTGTGACCAGCACGTTCAAGATCGCCGTCGTGGGAAGCGGACCGGCGGGACTGTCGGCGGCCGCCAGAGCCGCCGAACTCGGGGTCTCTCACGTGCTGCTCGAGGCCGAGCCGCACCTGTCGAACACCATCCACCGCTACCAGAAGGGCAAGCACGTGATGGCCGAGCCGGGCGTGCTGCCGCTGCGCGCCGCAGTGCCGTTCGAGGCGGGCAAGCGCGAGACGATCCTCGAGCACTGGAGCGTCGGCGCCTCCCGACTCAAGATCAACGTACGGTACGGCGCGGCGGTCCGGCGGATCAGCGGAGCGCGCGGCGCCTTCACCTTGGAGATCGCGGGCGGCGCGCGCATCGTCGCCGAGTCCGTGGTGCTCGCCATCGGCCTGCAGGGGAACCTCAGGAAGGTCGACGCGCCGGGAGACGACCTGCCGTTCGTGCAGTACCAGCTCGACGATCCGGACGAGTACAGCCGCGAGGCCATCGTGGTGGTCGGCGCCGGCGACGCGGCGATCGAGAATGCGCTCGCGCTGGCGCAGGCCAACGACGTCACCATCATCAACCGCGGCGGCGAATTCAACCGTGCCAAGGACGCCAACGAGGCCGATATCCTGAAGGCCATCGAGGCCGGCCGGGTCCGCTGCTACTACAACACCTCGATCGCGGAGATGCGCGCGACCGGGCAAGGACCGCGGCGCGGCGAGCTCCTGCTCAAGACGGCGGAGGGCACGGCTGCGATCGCCGTGGACCGCGTGATCGCACGCCTGGGCGCAACGCCGCCGCGCGCCTTCGTCGAATCCTGCGGCGTCGAATTTCCGAGCAAGGACGCCAACAGCGTGCCGGCCGTGTCCGGCACCTACCAGTCGAACGTGCCCGGCCTGTACATCGTGGGCGCGCTGGCGGGCTTTCCGCTGATCAAGCAGGCGATGAACCAGGGCTACGAGGTCATCGAGACGATCGAGGGCCGCAAGATCGAACCTGCCGACGCGCCGCTGCTGCGGGCCAAGTTTGCAACCCTGCCCGGCTTCCAGGGCGACGTCGAGAAGGCGCTGGTGGCGATCAAGTCGCGCATGCCGCTGCTGCTGCCGCTCACGTCGCTGCAGATGCGGGAGTTCCTGCTCGACTCGAACATCCGCACGCCGCGACCCGGCGAGGCCATATTCGGGCACAACGACTACAGCGACAGCTTCTATTCGCTGCTGGCGGGCGAGGCGCAGATCGAGATCGATCCGGCGAAACCGCGCCGCAACGTGACGATCCGCGCCGGTGAGTTCTTCGGCGAGATGAGCCTGATCTCCGGCCGCCGGCGCACGTACACCGTGCGCGCCGGCGAGGGCTGCGTGCTGATCGAGTCGCCGCGCCGCACCACGCTCAAGCTCATCAACAGCGTCGCGGCGGTGCGTCGCCTGGTCGATGAGACCTTCCTGCTGCGAGCGATCGAGACGCAGCTGGCGCGCGGCGTATCGCCGGCCGACCTCAAGGTGCTGGCGGGCAGCGCAACCGTGCACAGCTACGAGGCCAACGAGGTGCTGTTCAAGGAGGGCGACCCGGGCGATGCGCTGTACCTGATCCGCAGCGGCTCGCTGATGGTCGTGCGCAATGTCGCCGGCCACGAGGTGGTGCTGGCCTACGTTCCGGCCGGCCACTACGTGGGCGAAATGGCGCTGATCTCGGATACGCCGCGGTCGGCCACCGTGCGCGCCGCGGTGCGCACCGAGGTCATCCGGCTCGAGGGCGCGGTGTTCGAGCAGATGATAGAGCGCTACCCGGACCTGGGCGAGCGCGTGCGCCGCGTCTACCAGTCGCGCATCGTGAGCAACGTCGAGCAGCACAGCGACGCGGCGCGCGGGGGCGTGATCTCGTTCCTCATGAAGCAGGGACTGGGCGAGGCCAGTGACGTGCTGCTGATCGACGAATCCCTGTGCGTGCGCTGCGACCAGTGCGAGAAGGCCTGCGCCTCGACGCATGGAAACCTCTCGCGGCTGGATCGCGAAGCCGGCCCGACCTACGACCAGCTGCACGTGCCCACGTCGTGCCGGCACTGCGAAAACCCGCATTGCATGAAGGACTGCCCGCCCGACGCCATCCACCGCTCGCCCGGCGGCGAGGTCTACATCACCGACGCCTGCATCGGTTGTGGCAACTGCCAGCGCAACTGCCCCTACGGCGTGATCCAGATGGGCGTCGAGAGCAAGTCCGAACCCAGCCTGTGGCGCTGGATGATGTTTGGCGGCAAGGAGCCGGGACACGGCGAGTCGCACGAGAAGGGCGTCAAGAAGGCGGCCAAGTGCGACATGTGCAAGGACCTGTCGGGCGGTCCGGCCTGCGTGCGTGCCTGCCCCACGGGTGCGGCGCTGCGCGTGAGCCCGGAGAGCTTCCTCAAGGTGTCCAGGGCGCGGCCGGCTTGATGGAAGCGCCCGCGCATGTCGGTTTCCTGGAGCACCGGCGTTTTCTGTACCTGAAGCTGGCCCTGCTGCTGTGCGCCGTGGCGATCGGACTTTATGCGTTCGACGATCCGGTCGACGGACCCAACGGTGGTAGCTGGCTCGGCTACGGACTGGGCGGACTCGGCGCGGCGCTGATCCTGGTGCTGGCGTGGCTGGGCGTGCGCAAGCGCCGCTACCGTGGCGGCATCGGACAGGTGAAGGGCTGGCTGTCCGCGCACGTGTACCTGGGCCTGGCCCTGATCGTCATCGGCACGCTGCACACCGGCTTCCAGTTCGGACCGAACGTGCACAGCCTCGCCTACGCCCTGATGCTGCTGGTGATCGCCAGCGGCGTTTACGGCGTCTGGGCCTACGCCGAGATGCCGGCGCGGATCACGGCGATCCGCCGCGGCCAGACGCGCGACGCGATGCTCGCCGACATCGCCGAGCTCAACCGGCAATCGGTCCAGATCGCCGATCTGCTCGGCCCGGACATCCACCGCGCGATCAACCAGTCCATCGCCCGCGTGCGCATCGGCGGCGGCGTGTTCGCGCAGCTGTTCGGGCCCGGCGAGCCGGCGCAGCGCCAGTTCGAGGAACTCGACCGCACGCTCAACCTGCGCGCCGACAAGCTGACGAGCCAGCGCAGGACGGTCGGCGTCCCCCAGTCCACGGTGGTGTTCATCGCCGGGCAGATGGTGAAACGGTCGGGCGGCGCCGAGGACGAGGCCGCGCGCATCCGGCAGCTGCTCGACATTCTCGGCCGGCGCACCGACCTGGTGTCACGCGCCAATCTCGATATCCGGCTGCACGCGCGCATGCAGATCTGGCTGTACCTGCACGTCCCGCTGACGCTGGCGCTGCTCGCAGCGCTGCTGGCGCACGTGATCAGCGTCTTCCTGTACCGCTGACGCGCGATGAAGGTCCTCATCCGTCGAATGCGGGAGCAGAACGGCACCACGGCCTTCATCGACCGCAGCCTCGAGGCCGCGACGCTGAAGATTGGTCGCGGAACCGAGCAGGATCTGGAACTCGCCGACGCGCGCGTCGCGCTGGCCCACGCGGAGATCACGCCGCTGCCCGGCGGAATCCACCGGCTGGAGGCGAAGACGCCCAGCGGCGTGTGGGTCAACGGCGGCCCCTGCGCCGTGGCCTCGCTCGAGTTCGGCGATCACGTCGACCTGGGCCGCTTCCGCATCACGCTGCTCAAGCCGCCGGAGGGGAACGACCTTGCCCTGCTGGTCGAGCAACGCCCGGAGTCGGCCGTCGATCAGCACCCGCCGACGACCCTGCCGATGCGCCTGCAGCAGACGCGCCTGTCGCGCCGCGCTCTGGGCTGGTCGGCCTTTGTGCTCGTGCTGCTCGCAAGCTTGCTGCTGCCGTTGCTCATGCGCTACGGCAATGCGGGCGCCATCGCCGTCCGCGCGCCGAAGCTCGCGTCCCTGGTGCCGACACAGGCGCTTTGGAGTTCGGGTCCGCTGTCGCACGCCCACGGGTTCTTCGCGGACGACTGCGCGACCTGCCACGTCAAACCCTTCGAGCCGGTCAGGAACGCGTCCTGCCTATCCTGCCACGACACCCTGCGGCACCACGTGCCCGACGCCGCGACGGCTTCGCTGCCGGATTTCTCCGCGGCCAGCTGCACCGATTGCCATCGCGAACACAACGGGCCCGACGGCACGATCGTCCGCCTCGCCTCGCTGTGCATCGGTTGCCACCAGAACCTGCAGGCACGCTTTCCGCAGACGCACCTGCAGGGCGTGCGCGATTTCGAAACCGACCATCCGCCGTTCTCGCCGCTGCTCACCCGCTACGACCCCGCGACGCGCAAATTCCAGGCGACGCAGGTTTCGCAGGGCCACGGCGCGCCGCTGCAGGAGGACAACGGGCTGATCTTCCCGCACGACCTGCACCTGTCGAAGCAGGGCGTGGATGCGCCCGAGGGCAAGCGCAGGCTCGAGTGCTCGAACTGCCATGAGCCCGAACGCGGCGGCGTCGGCTTCCGGGCGGTGTCGATGGAGCGCAACTGCTCCGACTGCCATCGCCTGGAATTCGATCCCGACGATCCGACGCGCGTCGTGCCGCACGGCAAGCCCGCCGAGGTGGCCGCGGTGATCCGCGATCACTTCGCGGCCAAGGCCCTCGACCTGCAGAACCTCAAGCTCGGCAATCTGCCCGGCACGGCCAACCGGCGCCGGCCCGGCCCGCCGCGCACGCGCGAGGAACGCGAGTTCATGGCGCGCTGGTCGGAGACCCAGGGCGACAAGGTGGTGCGCGAAGTCTTCGACGGCCGTTTGTGCCGCTACTGCCACGTCGTGCAGCAGACGCCGGATCCCAAGCTGCCGTGGATCGTCGCGCCCGTGTCGCTCCAGGAGCACACGCTCAGCGGCGCGAAGTTCGCGCACGGGCCGCACGCCAAAACGCCCTGCACGGACTGCCACGCGGCGCTGACGTCGAAGTCGAGCCACGACGTGCTGCTGCCGGACATCGAGGATTGCCGCGCGTGTCACGGCGATATCGGCAGCAAGTCGCAGGTTGCGAGCGCCTGCATCGACTGCCACGATTTTCACGTCGAAACCGGCCTTCTGTGGGACCCGGAGGCGACGAAGCGCAAGCCGCCCCGCCCGCTCCACCGGCCCGAGAAGAAGACCGTGAAGCTGGGAGCATCTCCCTGATGCGGACCCGCCGCGCACGCCTGCTGCTACCTGTGCTCCTGCTCGTCGCGTGCTCGGGCGGTGGCGGCGGGCTGTCGCAGACTTCGTGCGACGGGTCCTGCCAGACCACGCAGCGGCTGGAAGTGGGCGACGTGCAGCGGGTCATCGCGCAGGCGGTCGGCGAGGCCCACGCGCGCGGTGTCGCCGGCACGATCGCGGTCGTCGATCGCGCAGGCAACGTGCTCGGCGTGTTCCGCATGGACGGGGCGGGCACGCAGGTCACGATCCCCACGACGATCGGAGCGCGCAGCGTGCAAGGCGGCCTGCACGGCATCACGATCATCCCGGATACGCTCGCCGCGATCGCCAAGGCCTTGACGGGTGCGTACCTGAGTTCGGAGGGCAACGCGTTCACGACGCGCACCGCGAGCCAGATCGTCCAGGAATTCTTCAACCCGCGCGAGACCGACCAGCCGGCAGGACCGCTGTTCGGCGTGCAGTTCAGTTCGCTGCCCTGCTCCGACCTCGCCACGCGTTTCGCGGGCGGCGCGGCGGGGCCCGGACCGCAGCGCTCGCCCTTGGGACTTTCGGCCGACCCGGGCGGCTTCCCGCTATACAAGAACGGCGCGCTCGTGGGCGGCGTCGGCGTGATCGCGGACGGGATCTACGCGCTCGATCCCTCGATCAGCGATCGCGACCATGACCTCGACGAGACGCTGGCCGTGGCGGCGACGTCCGGCTTCGAAGCGCCCGAGGACCGGCGCGCGGACCGCATCACGGCCGACGGCAAGACGTTCCGCTACAGCGACGTCGATCGCGCCGACCTGAGCGCGAATCCCGCCGACGCGCCGGCGTTCGCCATGCTCGCGGGCAGCCTGCTGGCCGTGCCCGCCTACAGCGATGCGACCGTGCGCGCAGGCGTGATGTTCGGGCAGGCCGAGTCCGGCGTGCGCCCGGCGGGCCCGGCGCTGGCCGGGCTCGATGCGTTCGTGCTCGTCGACGGCGCGGATGTGGAGCGCTTCGCACCGATGGCAGGCACCGACGGCGCCGCGGTCGCGATGCCACTGACAAGCAACGAAGTCACCGAACTCCTGCGCGGCGCGCTCGGCATCGCCAATCGCGAACGCGCCCAGATCCGCCGGCCGCTGAACTCGCAGGCGCGCGTCACGGTCTCGGTGGTCGACACGCTCGGTGCCACGCTTGGGATGGCACGCACGCGCGACGCGCCCGTCTTCGGGACCGACGTGTCGCTGCAGAAAGCGCGCACCGCCGCGTTCTTCTCGAACCCTGCCGCAGCGGCGGACCTGCTCGCCACGCCCGACACGACGTATCTGGGCAACACCGAGGTCTCGAGCATCGCCGGCTATCTCGCGCCGATGCGGGATGCCTTCGCGCGCTCGACCCTGCTCGCAGACGGCAGCGTCGCGTTCGCTGATCGCTCGATCGGCAACCTCGCGCGGCCGTTCTTTCCGGATGGACTGACGGGCCGGCCGCAGGGTCCGCTGTCCAAGCCGTACGCGCAGTGGAGTCCGTTCTCGACCGGTCTTCAGTTCGACCTCGTGAACAGCGCGCTGCTGCAGCACGTGGTGTTCGTGCTCGGCGGCGGCAGCGACGTCGGCGTCGGCGCCTGCACGCAGATGCCGGCGACGACGAGCACGCCGAGCCGCCTCGCCAACGGCCTGCAGATCTTCGCGGGCAGCGTGCCGATCTACCGCGGCAATGGACTGGTCGGCGCGATCGGCATCTCCGGCGATGGCATCGACCAGGACGACATGATCGCCTTCCTCGGCCTGCACAACGCAGGACTGAACCTTGGCGGCACCATCGGCAACGCACCGGCGGGGATCCGCGCCGACCAGTTCGAGCCGCGCGGCACGCGCCTGCGCTACGTCCAGTGCCCGCAGTCGCCGTTTCTGGATTCGGGCGAACAGAACGTATGCCAGGGCAAGTAAGCGCGCGCCCGGTGCGCGCGCGACGCGCGTTCGCAACGCTTTGCCTTCTCTGCGTGGCGCTGTCGGCGCGTGGCCAGGAGGACGAAAGCCACCGGTACGGGCCGGTGCGGGCGCGGGAAACCCTGCAGGCGATCGCGATGCAGATACGACCCGACCACACCGCGCGGTCCACCTGCCAGGCGACCGTCGCGCTGTACTGGGCCAATCCCGGCGCGTTCGCGGGATCGATCCACGCGCTGAAGGCCGGGTCGGTGCTGCGTGTGCCCGATGCGCAGGCGATCCGCGCGGTGCCCGTCGAGATCGCCGACAAGCTCTACGGCGACCCGGGTTTCGATTTCGCGTCCGCCGCGGACAGCGCGCGCGGCGAAGGAGACGTCGCCTCGTCCGCCCCACCCGATTCCGAATCGTTCACGCCGCTTGCCGTGATCCCGCTTCCGCGCCCCGCCCCGCCGATGCCGGCCGCCGGACACGAGGAGGAGGAAGCCACGCCGCCACGCGACGAGGCGGTCGAGAGGCGACCGCCGCTTCCCAGCCTGCCGCAGCCGGCTGCGGCGGCGCCGACACCGACACCGACACCGACACCGACACCGACACCGACACCGACACCGACACCGACACCGACACCGACACCGACACCGGCCCCGCCAGTCG
>JBKJPX010000023.1:0-7332 GCA_046594215.1 Panacagrimonas sp. | reverse complement strand
TTCGACCCCGAGGTGCACGCCGAGCACCACTTCGCCCAGCGTATGCGCCGCGACGTCCTCGCGCCTGGCAGCGGTCGCGAGGCCCGGACGCCAGACCAGGTAGTCGCTGCGATGGTCGCGCAGGCCCAGCTTGGCGAACGCGCTGCCGAAGCTCGGCAGGTGATCGCCGTAGAGGCCCAGTGTTCCTCCATGCGCCATCGACTCCAGCTTGTCCGACAACTGGCGGAACATCTGATCGGTGTGGGCAAGGCTGGACAGATAGCAGTTCAGCGACTGCCGCTCGTGCGGCGAAAGCCCCAGGCCCGCGGCGAGATACGTCGGTTCGGGCTGCGGCGGCGCCTCGTTCCAGGGGCCGTGGTTTTCCATCGTGATGATGAACAGGAAGAGGCGTGGCCCGCGCTCGTCAAGCAGCCGGCAGGCCACGCGCGCAACCGCGGCGTCGGCGATGTAGCCATTCACGCGCTCGGCGCCGACAAAAGCCTCCTGGCCGAGGAACTCGTCGAATCCCAGTTGCGGCATCACCTGATCGCGGCCGTAGAAGTGCCGGTCGAACGGGTGCAGGCAGATCGTGTGGTAGCCAAGTGCACGCATGCGCGAAGCAAGGGACACGACCGGCTCGCGCGCGAGCCGATAATACGGATTGAAGCGATCGAACCCGATCGTGTCCTGGTCCAGGCCCGAGAGCACCGCGAACTCCGTGCGCACGGTGTTGGCGCCCCAGCTCGGCACCGACAGGCGACCCCACTGTGTGCCGGATCGCGACAGGTGCTCGTACGCGGGCAGTAGCTCGGGAAGCACCGCGGGGCCCAGCCGGCGCGCATCGAAGAAGGACTCGCACTGCACGAGCACCAGCGGCGCGCTGCGCTCGCCATGCACAGGCGACAATGCCGCCGCGTGACGCGCCACCCGCGCCCGTACCTCCGCGCGCCCGGATCGTGCCAGCAACGAATGCACGAACAGCATGCCGATGGGACCGAAGGCTGCGGCATCCTCGAAAGGGTCAGCCGTGGGCTCGAGCATGCGCAGCCAGCGGCCGACCGCCGGGTTCAGTGGCCCGCGCAGCAGGACTGCCAAGACCAGCGCGAGTCCCAGCACGGCGACCGGCGGCCACGGCGACCAGGCCCAGACCGGCGGCTCGAATACGAACAGCGCGCCGAAGAGGATGAGTGCGCAGGCCACACCGCTCAGGATGGGCAGCTTGTCCGGGAACGGCAGCGCCAGGCTGGGATGCCGGAATATATCGAAGGCCTGGAAGATGTCGGTGAAGACGATCGGTTCGGCGAGCACCGCGCGCTTCGAGCGATCCGAGTGCGCGTAACCGGCGCAAAGCACGAACGTGAGGATGCCCGCGAACAGCGGTCTTGCGGTGGCGGCAGCGACGAGGATGAAAACCAGGGCGGGAAACGCAAGGTCGATCAGCACGCGCACCGGGGACTGCCAGCGGGCGCCGGCGCCGGACCGGGGAAGCAGACAGCCGGCGAACGCGCAGGCCGCGCCGGCGGCGATCGCCAGAGGGCCGGTCACCCGGCCTGGGAGAGCTGTTCGCCCGCGGCGAGCGGCGCTTCTTCGACCGTCGGCGTCTCACCCGGCAGCGTCGCCGCCATGCGAGTCGCGTCGACCGCGGGCTCGATGACCTGCCCAGGCACGATCACGAACTCCGCGACGAAACGGGTCAGGCGCGCCAGCACGCCTTCGAGCGCAAGCGCGCGGTTGCTGCGGCTGAAAAAGCCGCCACGCACCTGCGTGCGATGCGCAATGACACGGCGGAAAGCCGCCACGAGGTTCTCGTCCGGCGCGTCATGCCCATTCCAGAATGCATCGAGTCCGCCCTGGAAGGTCATGCCCGGCAGCGCGTAGATCGCGCGGCCAAGCGCGATGACGCGGCGGCCTTCGCAGAGCGCGCTCAGGCCCAGCGTGCTGTTGACGGTGATCATGCCGCGGCAGGCATCGACAAGCGCCGGCGGGGTGCCGCATTGCAGGAAGTGAACGCGGGACGAGACGCCTGCCTCCGCGGCGCAAGTCTCGACCTGCGCACGCAGATCGATAACGCCCTGATCGAGGGGATGCTCGGTCACGGCGAGCAGGGCGTCGGCCGGCGCGCAACGCGCGAAGGACTCGATCACGGCGCGAATAGCGGCCGTCATGCCGCCGAACGGCGAGTGGTAGCGGAGCTGCGAATCCGCATCGAGCTGCAGGGGGAAGACGTAGAACGGGCTGCCCCTGCCGGTGATCTGCCCGACCAGCCGCGCGGAGCGCTGCTTCATGGCGGGCTTCTGGAAGAAGCGCCAGAAACCGGCGCGGTATTCGCTGGAAGGGTGCCAGGGCTTGTGCGTCCTGTACTTGCGGAAGCGCAGCGCCTTGGAGGCCACGCCGAACTGGTACTTCACGTCGAACACCGCGCGGAGCACGAAGGGGTCGCCCGCCAAGCGATGCGACCCCAGCTCCGGCACGCCGTGACATTCCGACAGGTACCAGGCTGGGTCATGAGGCATCGAGGAGTATCCGTTGACGCCGCCCATCTCCATGGTGATCCAACCCGGACGCAAGTAGCCCTCTTCCAGGACGTGGACAGCGACACCGGAATGGCGGGCGAGATCGATGGCGGCTCGGTGGATCGGACGACAGTCGCCGAACAGGATGATGTCCGTGATGCGCCAGGCCGCCAGCCTCTCGGCGAGGTACTCCGGCCATGCCGCGAGATCGCCTACGTAGGCCGATGCACCGTTATGGGGCCAGCTCGCCTGGTCGCCGCCGTTGAAATTGATTCGGTGGACCGTGTGGCCGGCGTTTTTCAGCGCGCCGCCGAGCTGCCCCACGAAGGGACCGATAGGCCCTTGCAGGAATAGGTAATGCCGATGGGGCATCGAGACACCGCCGTGGACACCACTTGCGGCGCCGGTCATTGGTTCGCGTTCACGGAAACACAGTCCCTGTGCTACTCGTTATGTGCTTACTGTGCCATAAGCTTGCCAAAATCAGGGAGCTCCGGAGCGCAGAGTGCGGCCCATGGCCGACAAAGGGTGGGTGACGGGCACAAGATTTGAATGGTCTTTCAGCGCGCCAGGAACCCGACGCGCCAACGGCACGGCCTCTTGGCGCAGGCACAGACAACCTCGATCCGCAGCTTGGTGGGCAGGTTGGGGCACGTCGACTCGGCAGCGGAATAGGCGCCAAGGACTCGATCGCCCGCTTGCACCGATGCCGGACCGGAGGTCCTCTTGCGGTGAAGCAAAAGACTTTGCCCTGAGGACACTACGTCCCGACCCCTCGGGTCGGATGTCGATGCCCCGGCACTCCGGTCCGGAAATTGGTAGGCGCGAGAGGACTCGAACCTCCGACCCCCACCATGTCAAGGTGGTGCTCTAACCAACTGAGCTACGCGCCTGCCGAACCGCAGGGGCGCGAAGATTAACGGCGCGTCCCCCGAGACGCAAATGAAATCAACGCGTCCCGCACTGCAACCATGCCGTGACGAGGCTGCCGTCGGCGGCGAATCGGTAGCGTTGTGCGTCCCAACCCCCGCCCCACAGCCTCAGGACCTGATCGTAGTAATACTTCGCGTCGGCGGAGGTCTGCGACGCAAGCCGCACTTTCTGCTGAAGGACCGCACCGAAGTCGCCCTTCGCGGTGAAGAACGGCACGAAGGACGCCGAGAAGCCGCCCGAGGCCCATCCGCGAGCGCGGCCGGTGGCGATGTCGATGTTCTCCGGCGGCCTGCCGTCGCGGGAGAACAGCCCGGCCGCGGGGCTGTAGCGCGCCAGCAGGTCGCGCCGATCGGGGTCCTGCACGTCGAGCATGCCGATCCACAGGTAGACGCGGATGGCGTCGTAGCTGCCGATGCCCTGGGTCTTCTCGTCCGGCAGGAAGCCCTTCAGCGGCCGCCACTCGAGCCAGTCGCCGGCGGCACCCTTTGGGGCCGACTCGAGCAGGATGCGACGGGAGGACGCGAGCACCGCGGCCCACAGGGTGTCGTGCGTGTGGTCTTCGAAGCGCCGCAGCGGCTGCAGCGCGAGATAGCTCGGGTTGAGCCGGAAGAAGTCCTTGAGGACGAAGCCGTGCGGGGCCGGCATCAGCGTCAGGCCAAGCCGCGGCAGGTCTATCACCTCGTGTTTCGCGATGTTGCCGATCATCGCGTCGGCCAGCACGGTGTACTTCGGCTCGGACCACAGCCGGCCGGCTTCGAGCAGCGCGTACGCGAGCCAGACGTCGGCGTCGGTCGCCGCATTGGGATCGAGCACGCCCCAGCCCTTGTCGTCCTCCTGCTTACCCCAGAGCCAGGATGGAAGGTTCGCGGAAAGATCGCCTCGCGAAAGGTTGTTGGTCGTCCACGTCAACAGACGATCGAAGCTCGTCCGATCGTTCGCGATCAGCGCGAACATCATCGCGTAGGCCTGGCCTTCGGACGTGGTGCGCTGGTCCTCGTGCATCGGGTCGATGACCCGGCTGTCGCCGCTGACAAACTTCGACTTGAAGGATTCCCAGCCCAGCCATGGTCCACAGCCAGCATATGAAGGCGGCGCCGCAGTCAGCCACAGCGCTGCGACCAGCAGGACGAGAAGCCGACGCGCGTGGAGCATCAGGCCGCGCGCAGTAGCTGCTCGCGCAGCACCCGCACTTCGTCGCGCAGCTTCGCGGCCTTCTCGAACTCCAGGTTCTGCGCGGCCGCCCGCATTTCCTTCTCCAGCTTGGTGATCTTCTTGCCCATGAGTTCGGGGGTGAGCCTGGCCTCGTAGCCGCGCTTCGGCTCGGCCGCCTTCTGCGTCGCGCCCGAGCCGTCGGCATAACCGTAGCGCATGAGATCAGCCACGCGCTTCTGCACGCCGCGCGGCGTGATGCCGTGCTCGAGATTGAAGGCCTGCTGCTTCGCGCGTCGGCGATCGGTCTCCTCGATCGAGCGTCGCATCGAATCGGTGACCTGGTCTGCGTAGAGGATCGCCCTACCCTCCAGGTGCCGCGCCGCGCGGCCGATGGTCTGGATCAGCGAACGGTCCGAGCGCAGGAAGCCTTCCTTGTCGGCATCGAGGATCGCCACCAGCGAGACTTCCGGAAGATCCAGACCCTCGCGAAGCAGGTTGATGCCGACCAACACGTCGAATACACCCAGGCGCAGGTCGCGGATGATCTCCGCGCGCTCGACCGTGTCCACGTCGGAATGCATGTAACGCACCTTCACGCCGTTTTCGTGCAGGTAATCGGTGAGGTCCTCGGCCATGCGCTTGGTCAGCACCGTGATCAGCACGCGCTCGTGCTTCTCGGCGCGGATGCGGATCTCGCCGAGCACGTCGTCCACCTGCGTGCGTGCGGGCCGGATCTCGACCTGCGGATCGACCAGGCCCGTGGGACGCACGACCTGCTCGACGACACTCGATCCGGACTTCTCCTTCTCGTACGGGCCGGGAGTAGCACTGACGTAGATCGTCTGCGGCGCCAGGCGTTCGAATTCCTCGAACTTCAGGGGTCGGTTGTCCATCGCGCTCGGCAGGCGGAAGCCATACTCGACCAACGTCTCCTTGCGGGCGCGATCGCCCTTGTACATGGCGCCCAGCTGCGGAACCGTGACGTGACTTTCGTCGACCACGACGAGCGCGTCCGGCGGCAGGTAGTCGAGGAGGCAGGGCGGCGGCTCGCCGGGATTCCGGCCCGACAGATAACGGCTGTAGTTCTCGATGCCCGAGCAGAAGCCGACCTCCTGGATCATCTCGAGGTCGAACGTCGTTCGCTGTTCCAGCCGCTGCGCCTCGAGCAACTTGCCGGCGGACTGGAAGTACCTCACGCGTTCGCGCATCTCGTCCTTGATCACGTCGAACATGCCCATCACTTTTTCGCGCGGGGTGACGTAGTGCGACTTTGGATAGATCGTGTAGCGCGGCACACGCTGACGCACCTCGCCGGTGAGCGGGTCGAAGATCGACACCGACTCCACGATGTCGTCGAAGAGTTCGATGCGCACCGCCTCGTCGTCGGTCTCGGCGGGATGGATGTCGATCAGGTCGCCGCGCACCCGGTAGGTGCCCCGCGCGAGGTCCATCTCGTTGCGCGCGTATTGCATCGACGACAGCTGGCGTAGCAGGGTGCGCTGGTCGATCGCGTCGCCGACCTTCACGTGCATCACCATCTTGAAGTAGCTCTCGGGATCGCCGAGGCCGTAGATGGCGGAGACGCTGGCCACGATGATCGAGTCGCGGCGCTCGATCAGCGCCTTGGTCGCCGACAGGCGCATCTGCTCGATGTGCTCGTTGATCGAGCTGTCCTTCTCGATGAACGTGTCAGTGCTCGGAACGTAGGCCTCGGGCTGGTAGTAGTCGTAGTACGAGACGAAGTACTCGACCGAGTTGTCGGGGAAAAATTCCTTGAACTCCCCGTAGAGCTGCGCCGCCAGCGTCTTGTTCGGCGCCAGCACGAGGGTGGGACGCTGCACCTGGTGGATCACGTTGGCGATCGAGTAGGTCTTGCCCGAACCCGTGACACCGAGCAAGGTCTGGTGCGCGACACCGGCCTCGAGGTTCTCGACCATGCCCGCGATCGCGGCCGGCTGATCACCCGCCGGTGGCCAGTCGCTCTTGAGCTTGAACATGGCGTCGCGCCGGTGCTTGAGGCGGACGACCTTCAGGTTATCGCGGGGAGCTTCTTTCATAACCGGTCGGCGTGGGGATCGCGCCTACGCCACGAAAGACGTGAGGCTGCAACCCGAAGGTGGGGTCTCTCCCACGATAGACAACTCCATCGCGAAAAACGATTCACCTTCGGGTCCTGCCGACATCTATGCCCGATGTAACCGGGCCAAATACCTACCGTGCTTCCCGCCGCCTAGGCGGCCAGACGGGGGTAGTCCGTGTAGCCCTCCGGACCCGGCGCGTAGAACGTCTTCGGATCGAAGGTGTTCAGCGCGGCCTTCTTCGCGATGCGCTCGGGCAGATCCGGGTTCGACAGGTACCACTTGCCGTAGACGATCGCATCGGCACGGCCCTCGGCCACCGCCGCTCCGCCCGCGGGTCCGTCGAACCCACCGTTGAGCAGAAGCGCACCGCGATACGCGCGACGCACGATTTTCTGGAGTTCCAGCTCTTCCGGGCGATCCCACTGGTCGTGCCGCAGCTCGAAGTGACCGAGCTTGCGCGCCTGCGCCTGCTCCGCGACGTACGAAACCAGCGCGCGCGGGTCGGAGTCCGTGTTGTCGTTGAAGCCCACGAGCGGCGAGATGCGCACGCCGACGCGGCCCGCGCCCCAGACGCCGATCGCGGCGTCGATCACTTCGAACAGCAGCTTCGCGCGGTTCTGCAGCGTGCCGCCATAGGCGTCCGTGCGGTCGTTCGCGCCATCTCGCAGGAACTG
>JBKJPX010000040.1:0-19758 GCA_046594215.1 Panacagrimonas sp. | reverse complement strand
GCGCAGGTGATCGAGCGTGCCGTCGGTCCTGGCGATATGGGTGTCGCCGAATCCGATGATCAAGACCGGCAGGAACACCGCGATCAGCACCCAGCGGCCGGCTTCCCACAACAGGGGCAGGCCGACGTAGAGACCGGCGTGGACAAGTTGCGCGCGCCAGATCGCGTTCCAGGCATGGCGTGACGTGAACCCTTCCACTCGCATCCGCTTCACATTGAACCGGCCTTCTTTCGCCCCGGGCTTGGAAGCTTGAAGCCTCAGTGCACGCGCGATCGGACCGGCTGATCGAACGATCAGAAGGAGCGTCAGCCACACGACCGCCCCGAGCCAGGGCGCCAAGGATTCGCGCAGCGCGATTTCCGCGTCACCGTTCGCATCGAGGAACAGGTTCAGCAACCAGCGTCCCGGCACAGTCAGCAGATCGAATGCTGAATTCATCGGGTGAGCATAGCGAGTGGCGGGCCTCGTCAGCGCCAAGGATCGGGGGTCCGTGTGGAGCCCGGCCCGTTCGTTTCGATGCAAGCGCAGGCCGATTGGGTGGTTCGAGCCGCACTTCGAGTTCCGGCTCCCGCAGCACGGCCCGATCGGCGCGGGCATACGCCGTCGACGTACTGGCCGCCGAGTGAGACGCCGAATCCGGATTATCCGTGCACCTTGGATATGCGTAGGCCGAGCTGAGGGCGCGGGCCCCGAGCGTCCAGGTTCGGGCCCTGCCCGATCGAAACCGTTGGCATCCCGGCCCCGTAGAATCCCGGGCGTGGAGACCACACCAGCCAATAACGCGACCGTGTCTCGGAAGGGATCGGCGCCTGCGCCAGCGTCGGGCGCGCCCCCCGATCTCGGTCTGTGCCGGTTCGGATTCCGGTTCGTGGATTCCGGCGTCGAGCGCCGCTATTACGCGTGGAGCATCGAACGCAAGATTCCTCTGATTTGCGTAGGCATGCTGGCATCCGCGGGAGGCTATGGGGGCTACCTGCTGACCGTGCTACTGCTCGAGTCCAGCAGCTTCGGGAAAATCCTTCCCGCGGTTGCGGCCTTACTCGGTTTTCTGGCGTTCATCCTCGGTTCGACCTATGTACCGGCCCTGCGCCGATTACTCGTTCCCATGACGGTCCTGGCGAACTGCCTGTCGGGTGTGCTGCTCACCCTTCAGATCCACGGGATGATCGATTCCGAGGATCGCTTCGGCCTGGCAGCCACGGCGGTCCTGATCCCGGTGATGTTCGGATTCTGCGTGTATCAGTTGTCGCCGACGCTCGCGATGCTGGCGACACTGCCCTTCATCGCACTGTCCATGGGCCTGCTGTACCTGGATTTCGACGCGGGCAGACTTTCCATGGTCATGGCCGGCAGCCTTGCCGCCATGCAGCTGATCGCATGCAACACGGGCGTCTTCGTCTCTGCCGTGATCGAATTCAACAACCGGCGCACGTTTCGCAAGGATCAGATCATCGAATTGCAGCGGGCGCAGCTCAAGGAAAGTCGCGATGCGATTCGCCGCTACGTTCCTCCCTCCGTCGCAGACCTGATCATCTCTGGCGAGGGCAGCACCATCGATACGCCGGTGCGCCGGCGCGTCACCATCATGTTCGCCGACCTGGTCAGCTTCACCGAGGTATCGGACCAGATCGAACCCGAAGATCTGACCGCCCTGCTGGTGGACTACCTCTCCGGCATGGCGCAGACGGTGGAAAAGTTCGGCGGCACCCTGAATGAATTCGCAGGCGACGGCCTGATGGCCCTGTTCGGCGCACCCAACCCGATGGACCCCGAAATCCAGGCCAGCCAGGCAATCTCTGCCGCACTGGAAATGCAGAAGTTGATGGGCGAGCTCAATGAGCGCTGGCGCCGACTCGGAATCGGCCGACCGCTCAAGATGCGCATCGGCATCAACACGGGCACCGTCAGCGTCGGCAGCTACGGCTCACAAGGCCGCATGACGTACACCGCCTTCGGCCTTCAGACCAACATCACGTCGAGGATCGAGCAGGCCGCAGAGCCCGGCTCCATCCTCGTAAGCGATTCGACTTACCAGCTGGCGCGGACCGCCTTCCGCTGGGAGCAGCGGGGCGAGGTGGAATGCAAAGGCGTGCATTACCCCGTGAGCGTTTACGCGCTGATTCTGTAGACCGTTCATGCACGCCAGGTGCCAAGGCGCCGACGACATGGGTAGCACCGCAATACGTGGTGCGTCGACCCCGGTCCCCCGCCGGCGCAGAAACTCCTCCGCTTCGCCCGAGCTACGCTGTGGTTGACGACGAACGAACCCGGAGTAGAGGGTGAAGAACAGCAACGACGCGGCGCGCGATGCTTCGGCGCCTGCCTGGGACCCGATCGAACTCGAAGGCGCGCTGCGGCTCGATCGGGTTGGCCCCGATCGCTACGTGAACCCGCGGCTCGGCTTGAACATGAGCGGCAATCTGTTCGGTGGCCAGTTCATCGCCAACACGCTGAGCGCCGCGATGCTGAGCTGCGAGAAGCGCGTGCCGAAGTCGATCCAGGGCGTGTTCCTGCGACCGGGCCGCCCGGGGCAGACGCTGGAGCTGATCGTCGAACGCGTGCAGGACGGCCTGCGCCTGAGCCATCGGCGCGTGCAGATGATCCAGTCCGGCCGCCTGATCTTTTCCGCGCAGGTCTATCTCAACGACCCGCAGCCGCTGGCGCCGCCGCAGCACCAGACCACCGCGCGCGATCTCGCACCCACGCCGGAATCGCTGGCCGACATCGAGGAACTCTCCGCCGCGTTCGGCGACCGCGTGCCCGAGCGCACACGCCAACGCCTGCTCTCGAAGAAGTCGGTGCTGGTCAAACCCGTGCGCGGCGCGCAGGGCCTGCTGTCACCCTCGCCGGAACCGCGCCTGGCCACCTGGCTCAAGCCGACGGTCGCCGTCTCGGCCGATCCGCTGTTCCAGTACGCCGCGCTCGCCTTCCTGTCCGACTACTGGCTGTGCTGGCCCACGCGCAGCCCGCACATTGAAAGCCTGTTCGACCCGAGCAACCGCATGCACAGCCTGGATCACTCGCTGTGGTTCCACGCGCTGCCCGACGTGAACGACTGGCTGCTCTACGAAGTGGAAAGCCCGGTTGCGGGGAATGGATTTGGTCTCGGTCGCGGCGCGCTGTACGACCGGCACGGCTTGCTGATCGCGAGCGCCGCGCAGCAGGCGCTGCTGGAATAAATCGCACGCCGCACGGATTGCGAAGCAAGAAGCGGAGAGCCGCAGCAGGTCGATCGGCAGAGACTGGATTTACGCCCGCAGCACGCGGCGCGAACTCCACCTCTCACTAACCTCGCCGCCAGGTCCACCGTACCGACCGAACAAAAACTCTCCACCGTCCTCATCGAACCCGCGATCCTCTATTTCGGCACGCCGGTGGTGCTGATCAGCACGATGAACGAGGACGGTTCCTCGAATCTCGCGCCCATGTCCTCGGCGTTCTGGCTCGGCTGGCGCTGCATGCTAGGCCTCGACGCGAGTTCGAAGACCACCGAGAACCTGATGCGCACGGGCGAGTGTGTGCTCAACCTGCCCTCGCCCTCTGAAGTCGCCGCGGTGGATCGACTCGCGCGCCTCACGAGTTCTGATCCGGTGCCGCCGGCCAAGCAGATGCGCAATTACGCGCACGAGAAGAACAAGTGGGAAATCTCGGGGCTCACACCCGCAGCCTGCGAGACCGTGAAACCGCCTCGAGCACTGGAATGTCCGGTGCAGCTCGAGGCCGTGCTTTCCGCGACGCGCGGCTTCATGGACGACGACGCGGCATGGAAGGGCGGCATCAAGGTTTTCGAGGTGCGCATCCAGCGCGTGCACGTGCACCCCTCGATCCTGATGCAGGGCGAGCACAACCGCGTCGACCCGGACAAGTGGAGGCCGCTGATCATGAGCTTCCAGAAGTTCTACGGCCTCGCACCGGGGCAAGTGCAGAGCTCGCGGCTCGGCGAGATTGCGGAGGCGACCTACCTGAGTCCGGACGTGGCGCGGGCCAGGGCGTAGCGCGCGCAGAACTCGTGCGCGCTCCGCGAGGGTTTTACGGCCTGATCAGCATCTTCAGCGCGAGATCGTCCTTGCGGTGGAAGATGGCGAAGGCGCGGTCGATCTCCTCCAGCGCAAACGTGTGCGAGAACAAGGGAGCGGGATCGACCACGCCGCGCTCCAGCAGCCGCAGGCCCTCCCACATGAACGGCTGCACGTTGGCGAAGCCGTTCATGTGCAGGCTGATGTTGCGCAGGAACACGTCCGCAAGCTTGAGATTGAAAGCGGGATCCGTGAACACCCCGATGGCCGCGACCGTTCCGCCGGGCCGCACGAGGTCCAGCGCCATCTGCAGCGATTCGGGAAGGCCGACGACCTCGATCACCTTGTCGAACCCGCGTCCGCCGGTGTGCTCCAGCGCGAGTTCCTTCCAGCCTTCCTTCAGCACGTTCACCGTGTGCGCGCCCTTGGCCCGCGCGATATCGAGACGGTAGTCGAGCCTGTCGAACGCCACGACTTTCGCGGGACCCTTGAGAAGGGCGATGTCGAGCGCCATCAGACCCGTCGGTCCGCAACCGATCAGCGCGACGTTCTCGCCCGGCTCGATGGCAGCGAGCTTGTTGGCGATGATCGCGGACGGAAGATTGCACGACAGCGTGACCGCCGCCTCGTCGCTCACGTGCGCGGGAATCTTCATCGCGTGGCCGTCCGCGTGCGGAATCACGAGGGCCTCGGCGTGCGTGCCGTTCATGTTGCCGAAGGGCACGCCGAAACCGTACACGGCCTTGTTCGTCGTCTCGCAGTGCGCGGTCTGGCCGACATTGCACATGGGGCAATGCCCGCAGGACACGGAGTAGCCCATGCTGATCCGGTCCTTGGGCCGAAACCGGCCGACGGCGGCACCGACCTCGAGGACCTCGCCGATCAGTTCGTGGCCGGTCTGCGACCTGCCTTTCTCCATGATCGGGTCGAGCGCGCCGCGGTAGAGGTGTAGGTCCGATCCGCAGATCGAGGTCGCCGTGACTTTCACGAGCATCTCGTGGTCGTGCCGCAGGACCGGGTCCGCGATCTGCGTGCAGCGGATGTCTTCCGGGGCGAAGTAGATGGCGGCTTTCACGAGGGGCGTCCGGTGGCGATACGGCGCCGGACGATGGGTCCGCCACCGGACCCGCCGCAAGAAGCAGCGGGCATGAGCCCTATCAGTCCGAGTGATTCCGGGGCGTGCGCGGTGCGCACGCCCCGGTCAATGCAACTTCAGGATCTTGCGGGCTTCCGCGGGCGTGGCGACTTCGCGCCCGCATTCGCGCGCCATCTTCGCCATCTGCGCGATCAACTGCCCGTTCGACGTCGCCTTGGCTCCATCGGGCAGGTAGAACGTGTCCTCCAGACCGGTGCGCAAGTGTCCGCCGAGCTCCGCGGTGCGCCGGTGCAGCGGCCAGATCTCGGCGCGGCCGATCGCGGTCACCGACCAGTTCGAATCTTCCTTCGTCAGCTTGCGCAGCAGGGGCAGCAGGTCCGGTTCGGTGGGCATTCCCGAGGCAACGCCCATCACGAAGTTGTATTCGAGCGGGCCCACGTACATTCCGGCCTCGCGGTACATGCCCACGCAGCGCACGATGCCCACGTCGAAGCACTCGAACTCCGGCAGCGAGCCCGCGTCCTTCATCGCGTCCAGAAAGGCCTGCACCTTCTCGACGGGGTTGTCGAACATGATCGGCTGCCAGGCCCAGCGGCCGTCCGCGCGCGTCTTCAGGTAGTTCAGCGAACCGGCGTTGCAGGCCGCGATCTCGGGCTTCGTTTCCCGGATGCAGGCGAGCGCGCCCGCGTAGTCCGGACCGATCACGCCGCTCGTGTGGTTGATGATCACGCCGGGGCAGGCCTCGCGGATCGCCTGCTGCACCTCGGCCGACAGCTTCGGATCCCAGGACGGGGAGTGGCCCTGGTCGGCACCCTGCTGTCTGAGGTGCATGTGCATCACCGTGGCGCCCTCGTCGAACGCGCGCTTCGCCTCGGCCGCCATTTCCCTGGGCGTCACGGGAACGTGGTGCTGCCTGGGATCCGTCAGCACGCCATTGAGCGCGCAGGTGATCACCGCCTTGTTGTTCGGATTGCTCGACTCGCTCATTTGCCGGTCCATTTGGGGTCGCGTTTCTCGTTGAAGGACGCCAGGCCCTCGCGGGCGTCTTCGCTCTGCACCATCAGCGGCAGCTGCCCTTCCGTGAAGGCGATGGCCTGCTCGAAGCTCATCGACTCGATGGCGCGCAGCGCGTACTTGCCGCGGCGGATCGCCGTGGGCGAGTTCTTGACCAGGCGTGCGACCAGTTGGTCCACCTTCGTGTCGAGCCCGGCGGCCGGCACGACGTGGTTCACCAGGCCGATCTCGCGGGCCTGTTGCGCGCTGATCATGTCGCCCATCAGCGTGAGTTCGCGCAGCACGCGCGTGCCGACCTGCTCCTTGAGCAGGGCCAGCACCTGGAACGGAAACAGGCCGACGCGCACCTCGGGCAGTCCGAACTGCGCGTGCTCTGCCGCCACGACGAGGTCCGTCATGCAGGCCAGACCGAGGCCGCCGGCCACGCAGACGCCGTTGATGCGCGCGATCGTCGGCAAGGGGCAGGCCTGTCCGAGACGCAGGAGGTTGGCGTAGTCACCGGTCGGATTCGCCAGGTCGAATGCGAAGGCGCCGCCCGGGCGCATGTCGCCGCCGGCGCAGAAGGCCTTGTCGCCGGCGCCCGTCAGCACGATGGCGCGAATGGCAGGATCCGCCTGTGCCTCGCGGTAACCGGCGCTGATGCCCTCGATGACCTCGTCGTTGATCGCGTTGCGACGATCCACCCGGTTGATCGTGATCCAGAACGCGGGGCCGCGACGCTCGTGCAGGACGGGGGTCATACCGCCACCTCGATTTCCGCCACGACGCGCGCAGCGCCGACCTGGTCGTTGAGCGCGGCATCGAGCCGCGTGAGTCGCCCGGCGATCGGCGCGGTGTGCGTGTGCTCCATCTTCATGGCCTCGAGCGTGAACACGGACTGGCCAGCCTCGAGCAGATCGCCGAGAGCGGCATGGACCGCCACGATACGTCCGTTCATCGAGGCGCGGATCTTGCCGTCGCGTGCGCTGCCGGCGGCGGTCACGGCGAACAAAGTCCGGTCCTCGACCTGGTGGTCGCGGCCGCGCAGTCGGAACCAGGACGTGTTGCCGTCGCGGCACCAGGTCACGGACTCGCGCACGCCGTCGATCTCGCAGCGCAGGTGATCGGCGTCCGCGTCGAGCAGGGTCAGGGCGAACGGCGGGGCGTCGCTGTCCGGGATCAGCAGCTCGAAGCCATCGCCCGCGATGCGTCGCAGCGACACACCCTGCACCGCCCCGTTCATCGACAGGCGCAGGTCCATGCGGTAGCGATGCGCCAACACGCTCGCGCGGCCCCCGAGGGTCACCTGCGTGAGCAGCGCTGCGACGGCCAGCGCGCGACGGTCGGCGTCCGCGTCGGCCGCGAACAGCTCATCGCCGTGGACGGCGATGAAGCACGTGTCGGCCGCTCCCTGCACGAACACCGGGTGCTCCAGGCAGGACGCCAGGAACCCGCGGTTGGTCTTCACGCCCAGCGCGACGGCCTCGCGCAGCGCGGCGACGAGCGCGCGCCGCGCATCCTCGCGCGTGCGTCCGTGCGCCACGAGCTTGGCGATCATCGAGTCGTAGTACGGCGGCACCACGCTGCCATCGACGAGCGCGTGTTCGACGCGCACGCGGCTCTCGGGCATGCGCCAGCGCAGCAGCGTTCCACTCTGCGGCATGAAGCCGCCCGCAGGATCCTCGGCGCAGAGGCGCACCTCGATCGCGTGCCCTTCGAAGCGAACCTGTTGCTGCGCCAGCGGCAGCGCCTCGCCCGCGGCGACGCGCAACTGCAGCTCGACGAGGTCCAGGCCCGTGATCGCCTCGGTGACGGGGTGCTCCACCTGCAGCCGCGTGTTCATCTCCATGAAGAAGAACTGGCCCGACGGATCAAGCAGGAATTCCAGGGTGCCGGCGCCCTCGTAGCTGATGGCCCGCGCAGCCTTCACGGCGATGGCGCCCATTTCCTCGCGCAGCGCCGGCGACACCGCAGGCGACGGCGATTCCTCGATCAGCTTCTGGTGGCGTCGCTGCACCGAGCAGTCGCGCTCGCCGAGGTGGATCGCGTTGCCGTACCGGTCGACGAACACCTGGATCTCGACGTGGCGTGGATTCGCGACCGCGCGCTCGAGAATCACCTCGGGATCGCCGAACGCGGCACGGCCTTCCGACTGCGCGCTTTGCAGCGCGGCGGAGAAATCGTCCGCGTGCTTCACGAGCCGCATGCCGCGACCGCCGCCACCTGCGGTGGCCTTGATCATCACGGGATAGCCGATGCGCGCGGCCTCGGCGCTCAGGGTGGACGCATCCTGCGCGCCCTGGAAACCGGGCACGCAGGGCACGCCCGCCGCGGCCATGCGCTGCTTGGCGCCGGCCTTGTTACCCATCGCGAGCATCGCCTCGGACGAGGGACCGATGAAGACGAGGCCCGCGTCCCGAACCGCCTGTGCGAAGCCCGGGTTCTCGGCCAGGAAGCCGTAGCCCGGGTGGACCGCATCGGCGCCGGTCGCGCGCGCGGCGGCGAGGATCGCGTCGATGCGCAGGTAGGACTGCGCGGGCAGCGACTCGCCGATGCAGACGGCCTGCCCGGCGGCGCGAACGTGCGCCGCATCGGCGTCGGCGGTCGAGTAGACGGCCACGGTCGAGTAGCCCATCGCGTGCGCGGTGCGAATGACCCGCAGCGCGATCTCGCCGCGGTTGGCGATGAGGATCCTGGTGAAGGGCGTCGGCTTCGAGGAGAAGCCCCGGACTTCGTCCGCGCCACGCAGCGGATTGCTCATGGCCGCGCCACCCCGAACTGCATCGCGTGCGGGGTGCGCGCCTGCGCCTCGCGGCAGATCGACAGCACGTTGGCCAGGATCTCGCGCGTGTCGCGCGGATCGATGACGGCGTCGTCCAGGCCGTGCGCGCTGGTGGTGAAGACATCCATCTGGCGATCGAAGGTCTCGATGATCTTCTGCTCCATCGCCTCGAGCTTGGCGCGATCGACCTGCCCTTTGCGCGCCATCGCAGCCTCGTTGACGATGGTCATCGTGCGCGCGGCCTGCTCGCCGCCCATCACCGCGACCTTCGAGTTGGGCCACGAGAACAGGAAACGTGGATGGAAGCCGCGCCCGCACATGCCGTAGTTGCCCGCACCGAACGAGGCGCCACAGTGGATCGTGACCTGCGGGACCGTGGCGTTGGTCACGGCCTGGATCATCTTGGCGCCGTGCTTGATGATCCCGGCCTCCTCGTGCAGCCGGCCCACCATGTAGCCCGTGATGTTCTGCAGGTAGAGCAGCGGCACCTGCGCCTGGCAGCAGGCCTGGATGAAGTGCGTGGCCTTCTGTGCGCCGGCCGAGTCGATCGGGCCGTTGTTGGTGAGAATCCCGACCGCGTGGCCCTCGATCGCGGCGTGCCCGCAAAGGGTCTGCGCACCATAGCCGGCGCTGAACTCCAGGAAATCCGAATCGTCGACCACGCGCGCGATGACCTCGCGCATGTCGACAGGGCGCCGGTAGTCCATCGGCATCAGGCCGAGCAGTTCCTCGGCGCCGTAGCGCGGCGGCTTGAAGCTGCGTTCGGGCTCGGCCGGCACCGCGCGGTGCCACTGCAGCTTGGCCACGATCTCGCGCCCGATGCGGATCGCGTCGCGGTCGTCCTCGGCGAGGTAGTCGCCGAGGCCCGAAATGCCCGTGTGCATCTCGGCGCCGCCGAGATCCTCTTCGCTCGCGATCTCGCCGGTCGCGGCCTTGAGCAGGGGCGGCCCGGCGAGGAAGGCGCGCGTGCGGCCGCGCACCATCACGATGTAGTCGGACAGGCCCGTGAGGTAGGCGCCGCCCGCCGTCGATGAACCGTGCGTGATCGTGACCACCGGCAGGCCCGCCGCCGAGAGGCGCGCGAGGTTGGCGAACATCTCGCCGCCCTTCACGAACTCCTCGACCTTGTAGGCGAGCAGGTTGGCGCCCGCGCTCTCGATGAGCTGCACCAGCGGCAGCTTGTTCTGCAGCGCCAGCTCCTGCACGCGCAGCTGCTTGTCCAGGCCCTTGGGCTGCAGCGCGCCCGCATCGATGCCGGAGTCGTTCGCCAGGATCATGCAGCGCGTGCCGGACACCCGGCCGATGCCGGCGACGACACCGCCGCCCGGTACGCTGCGATCGGCGTCCGGCGTGTCCATGCGGTAGCCGGCCAGGGTGCCGAGTTCGAGGAAGGGCGCGCCGGGGTCGAGCAGCAGCGCCACGCGTTCGCGCGGCAGCAACTGGCCGCGCTTGTCGAAGCGGCCCCTGGCGGCAGCCGAGGCTTCGCGGGTGCGGGCTTCGAGCGCGCGCACGCGCTCGATGAGCGACACCATGCCGGCGCGGTTGCGGCCGAAGGCGTCGCTGGAAGACGAGAGGGAAGCTTCGAGAACGGGCATATCGGGGCAGTCTGGAAGCGGCGTGTCGAAAGGGTCTTGCGCGGACGGGCTGTTGCGGGTTCCCCGGACTTGCCGCCGACCCGCCGGCCGTGCGATCTTTTAGTGCGATAAAACTTTCGGGCGATGGATCGATCACCGACCGGTCCACGACCCGCTGGAGGAGCTTCACGATGGACCACGCCCGGCGACGCGAGTCGAAGCTGTCCCACCTGCCGTCCCCGGCCTCCACGCGCCCGGCCTCGGCCGAGCGGGTGATGCTGGTCACGCCCACGCGCATCGCCTATCGCGGCCTGTTCGGCACGCCGGGCATGCGCTACTTCGGCGCCTGGACGATGTACGCGGCCATAGAGCAGCCCTTCGAGGTCTCGATCGACGGCGGCCCCACGCGCACCGAGAGCTTCGTCGCGGTGCCGCCGTATACCCCGCACCTGATCCGCTCGCGGGATCGCGAGATGGCCGAGATGCTCGTCGAAGCCGAATCCGTGGATGGCTGTGGCTTCCACGACCAGTTCCTGGCCACGCCCTTGCAGCGCCAGCGCGTGGCGGCGTCCATCCGGGCAGGCCTCGCGCGCCCGGTGTCTTCGTCGCAGCCGCTCGAGGATTTCGACCTGCGCTTCTTCGGCGTCCGCCTGCCGTCGCGCGAACTCGACCCGCGCATCGCGCGCGCGATCGAGCGCATGAAGGACGACCCGGCCGGCCGGCTCACGGCCGAGAACTGCGCGGCGATGACCGGCCTGTCTTTTTCGCGTTTCACGCACCTGTTCAGCGACCAGACCCAGACCACGTTCCGCCGCTTCCGCGCATGGAAGCGGGCGCGTGGCCTGATGCCGCTGATCGCCAATCCGCTGAACCTGCTCGACGTGGCCCTCAACGCCGGCTACGCCGACTCGACGCATTTCAGCCACTCGATCCGGCAGTTCTACGGCTACACGCCGCGCGACATCTTCGCCGGCTCGCGCCGGCTGGCCGTGATCTCGCAACCCTGAGCGCTTGCGCGCAGGAGGGTGCAGGTCGGGCTTGCGCCCGACATTCCGGCATACGAGTCGGGCTCGAGCCCGACCTACAGGAGGGTGCAGGCCGTGCAGAGATTTCCTGACGCCAGCGGGTTCGCACAAGAAATCGGACTCGGAAAAGCCGACAAAGGGCGCATGTCGCGCGAAGTCCAGAAGGAAGATCGGAAGCGCCGCATCCTGGATGCCGCCGAAGCGCTGATCCGGAAGACCGGCACCACCGATTTCTCGATGGCGCTGCTGGCCGAGCGCGCATCGCTGAGCGGGCCCACGCCCTACAACCTGTTCGGTTCCAAGGGCGGGATTCTCTACGCGCTGCTGAACCGCTCGGTCGACGGCCTGTTCTCCGACATCGAACGCGGGCGCGGAAAATCATCCGATCCGATCGAGATGGTGCTTCACGCCGCCCAGACGGCCGGCGACGAATTCGCTTCCGATCCACGCTTCTACCGCCCGCTCTACCAGTTCCTGCTCGGCATCCACGACCCGGTCCATCGACCCGCGTACATGGATCGCGCACTGTTCTATTGGAAACAGGCGCTGCTGCGCCTTGCCGAGGCGACGCTGCTGCCGGACGTGATTCCGCACGAACAGCTCGCGCGCATGATGGTGATCAACACGCTCGGCGCGCTCGACCTCTGGGTGCAATCCGAACTCGACGACGCGCAGTTGCGCGCGCAGGTGCTGTACGGCACGGCAGTGTTGCTGATGAGTGTCGCGACACCGATGCAGCGCGAGACCCTCAGTGCGCGCCTGCGCGTGCTCGAGCGGCAGCTGCCGAAGCGATTCAGTACGCAGGCCGAGGCGCTCGCACCGGTCGTGGCCCGGGTGCCGGCGGTGGCGAAGACACGGCGCCGGGTCGCGCGCGCGGTGGCGTGAATCCTTGGGAGTAAAGAGGGTTTTCGCTTCGACGTGAGGAAAAAGCTCTCGGACTTCGTCCGCCCTACGGTTGAGAGAATGCCCACCATGAAACCCGTGACCGCGACCACCGAGCTGTGCCGCTACGACGAGACCGAGATCCACGTCCGCGAGCGCAATCTTTGCACCGAGCTCATCGGCAGGATCAGCTTCACCGAGTTCGTGTTCATGCAGGTGACGGGTCGCAACTGCGGGCCGACCGAGCGCGCCGTGCTCGACGCCGTGCTCGTCACGCTCTGCGAGCACGGCATGACACCCAGCGCTATCGCCTCGCGCCTGACCTACCTGGGTGCGCCGGAATCGCTGCAGGGCGCGATCGCCGCGGGTCTGCTCGGCGTGGGCAGCCAGTTCGTCGGCACGATGGAAGGTGCGGCGACGATCCTGAAACAGCTCGCCGACGCAGGACCTGCGGGTGAGGAGGCCGCCGCTCGCGATCTGATTGCCGCGCACCGCGCACAGAAGAAGTCCCTGCCCGGCTTCGGCCACCCGCACCATCGCCCCGACGATCCGCGTCCCGCCGCGCTGTTCGCTGCGGGCCGTACCGCCGGCGTGAGCGGCCGCTACATCGACATCCTCGAGCGGCTGAGCGTGGAGGTTGATCGCGCCTACGGTCGGCACCTCACGATCAATGCGACCGGCGCCATCGCGGCGCTGCTGCTGGAGATCGACGTGCCGCCCTCTGTGATGCGCGGCTTCGCCGTACTCAGCCGCGCGGCCGGGTTGATTGGCCACCTGTACGAGGAGCAGCGCAAGCCGGCTGCAACCGCGATGTGGAAGGCGGCGGATGCGGCGGTGCCTTATACGGCAGGGGAGTAGCCCGGGCAGGGAGCGGTCCGCGCTTTGCTCCCTCTCCCCGCGATAGCGGGGAGAGGGCCGGGGTGAGGGGCCGACGTGAGCACCTGCGGCGAGCAGTGCACAACCTCAAAAAGCCTGCCCCTCACCCCGGCCCTCTCCCCCTGCGATGAAACCGCATGGGGAGAGGGAGACCGGCGGGGCTCACTCAACTCCCGAGTTCATTACGGCGCTGCTCGCGAATGCGCGCCGTGAGCGGGCTCTACTGGATGATGCGTGCGCTCGGCGCGCGCGTGGATGTGAATGCGGTGATAGCGGAGCACGGACTGCGGTTGCGGCGGCCAGCGCCGTAGCTGTTCTCCCTCTCCCCGCCATAGCGGGGAGAGGGAGAACAGCGGGGCTCACTCAACTCCACAGTTCATCACGGCGCTGCGCGCGAATGCGCGCCGTGAGCGGGCTCGACTGGATGATGCGTGCACTCGGCGCGCGCGTGGATCTGAATGCGGTGATGGCGGAGCACGGGCTGCGGTTGCCGCCGCCAGCGCAGTAGATGTTCTCCCTCTCCCCGCGATAGCGGGGAGAGGGCCGGGGTGAGGGGCATGACGTGAGCAACGGCGCTTCTTTTTTGAACGCAGGCCTGCCTTGCTTCGAATGACCCAGCGAGACGACCACGCCCAAGGCCGCCCCTCACCCCGACCCTCTACCCATGCGGTGAAGCTGCATGGGGAGAGGGGGAACAGCCGTCGCTACGCCGACAACCCGCCGTCCACCATCAACGACTGCCCCGTGATATAAGCCGCCTTCGACGACGCCAGGAAGGCCACCGCCTCCGCGATCTCGTCGCAGGTGCCCAGTCGTCCGAGCGGCGTGTACTCAACAGCCATCTCGAGCAGCTTGCGCGTTTCGGTGAGCATCATCGGAATCACCATGCCGCCATCGATCACGCCCGGTCCGACGGCGTTGGCGCGGATGCCGTTGCGCGCTTCCTCGGTGGCGATCTGTCGCACCATCATCTGCACCGCGGCCTTGGGCGTGGCGGACAGCGCGTCGAGCGGCACGGTGCGCTTGGTGGCGCAGGTGATCAGCGCGACGAAGGAGCCGCCCTTTCCCGCGCGCAGCACCGGGATGCCGGACTGCGTGATGTTGAAGAAGCCGATCACGTCGGTCTCGATCACGCCGCGGAAGGATTCGAACTTGAAGTCGGCGATCGGGCCGGTGTCGAACACCAGTCCGCCGGCCGACACGATCGTGTGCACACGGCCGAAGGTCTTCACGGCCTTGGCGAGCACCGCGTCAACCTGCGCGCGATCGGTCACGTCGCAGGCCATGGACTCCGCCTTGTGACCCAGGCCGCGCAACTTCTCGACGAACTGGCGCGTCTCGTCGGCACGCGAGCGGTAGGTGACCATGATGTCGCTGCCGCGCTGCGCCATCAGGCCGGCGCTGGCCTGCCCGAGGCCGCCACTGCCGCCGAAGATGACCGCGCAGCCCGGGCTGTATTCCGGCGCGTTGATGCCAAAGCTCATACGTTTCTCCTGAAGCTGGATGAATGGTTGTCGGGACTCACTGCGCGACCATGCCGCCGTCGATGGCCAGCTCCGCGCCGATGCAGAACTTCGACTCGTCCGAGGCCAGGAACAGGCAGCCGTAGGCGATCTCCTCCGGCCTGCCGAGGCGGCCGATGGGCTGCGACTCCGCCACGGTCTTCTCAAAGCGCTTCGGATCGTCGTTGGTGTTGATCGCCTCGCGCAGCAGCGGCGTATCGATCGCGCCCGGGTGGATCGAGTTGGCGCGGATGCCGTCGCGCGCGTGCGTGACGGCCGTGCTCTTGGTCAGCAGGCGCACCGCACCCTTGGACGCGTGGTAGGCGCCAAAGCCGATCGACCCGATCATGCCGTAGGCCGAGGAGATGTTGATGATCGAGCCGCCGCCGTTCTTCTTCATGAGCGGCACGGCGTACTTGGTCGACAGGAACACGCCCTTCACGTTGACGTCCATGATGCGGTCGTACTCTTCCTCGGTGGTGTCGACCTCTGCTTTCGGGCTTTCGACCGCAGCGTTGTTGACGATCACGTCGAGGCGGCCGAAGCGCTTCTCCGAGAATTCGATCATTGCCTTGACCTCGGCGTGCACCGCCATGTCGCAGCGGTGGAACACCGCGGTGCCGCCGGCCTTGCCGATCGCGGCGGCGAGCTTCTCGCCCTTTTCGACCTGGATGTCCACGATGATCATGCGCGCGCCTTCGGCGGCGAAGATCTGCGAGGTGGCTTCGCCGATGCCCGAGGCGCCGCCGGTGACGATGCACACCTTGCCTGCCAGCCGTCCCGAACCGATGTGATTGACCATGTGAACGTTCTCCTCGTATCGGTGTGACGAAAGCAAAGCCCCGGCCTCAGCCGGCGTCTTTGCGGAACAGGTCGGAATGCTCGCTGCGGATGACGTGCTTCAGGATCTTGCCGGTGACCGTCATGGGGAAGCGCTCGAGGAACACCACACGTTTGGGCACCTCGTGCTTGCCCAGACGCGCCTTGCACCAGGCGACGATCTCCTCCTCGTCCAGCTTGTTCGCACCCGGCTTGGGCACGACGAAAGCGGTGACCGCTTCGATCCAGTAATCGTGCGGCAATCCCACGACCGCCGCCGCCGCGACGCCAGGATGGCCGAGCAGCGCGCCCTCCACGGTGCAGGACGCCACGTTCTCGCCGCCCGACTTGATCATGTCCTTCTTGCGGTCGCGGAACAGGAACTGGCCGTCCTCGTCGATCAGCCCGAGATCGCCGGTGTGGTGCCAACCGTGAGCGCGCGATGCCGCGGTGGCCTCGGCGTCCCCCAGGTATTCGGTCATCACCGTGGGTCCGCGCACGACCAGTTCACCGACCTCGCCGCGCGGCAGCAGCCGGCCCTCGTCGTCCATGATCTGGAACTCGGCCGTAAGCGCCTGCTGGCCCCAGTACTGGCCCTTCTTGCTGAACTGGTACTCGGGTTTGAACACGCAGGCCGACGGGTACACCTCGGTCTGCCCGCTGCTGAGCGCGAAGCGCGGGCAGATCTCGTGGATCAGGCGCGACAGCGTCTCGGCGTCCATCGGCGTCATCGCGTACAGGCCATAACGCATGGAGTCGAAGCGGTAACGCGGCCGGTCCGGGTGGTCGAGCACCGCACGCCACATCGTCGGAAGCGCGAAGCACCAGGTCACGCGCTGGTTCGTGATGTGCTGCATCAGGGTCACGGCATCGAAGCCGCGCATCACGATCTGCGTGGCGCCGCGATGCAGGAAGGAACTCACGAGCGTGTGCTGCGCGCAATGAAAGAAGGGCAGCATCGCGACGGTGACGTCGTCGGCTCGCATCTCCATCTCGATGATGTTGTTCAGCGTGGCCAGGTACACCGCGAGGTGGCTGATCACCACGCCCTTCTGCTCGGCGGTCGTGCCGCTCGTGAACATCACGATCGCGGTGTCGCGGTCCTGGATTTCGACTTCGGGGTCGGTGGTGGGCTGGCCTTCGAAAACGTCCGAGAAGAGCAGCGGCGCAGCCCGGACGAAGTCCGCGGCTTTTCCATCTCCCGGAGCCGCGGCCCCGGACGTCGTCCGGGCTACGGGGTCGATGACCAGCAGTTCCGGCGCCGCCCCCCGCATCACGGGCACCAGCGCCTCGTCCACGATCAGCAACTTCGCCTCGACCTTCTCGAGGATGTAGTCGAGCTGCGCGCGCTTGAGCAGCACGTTCATCGGCACCCACACCATTCCGGCCTTTGCGATGCCGAAGGCGGCGACGATGAAGTCGAGCGAGTTCACGCACAGGCAGGCGACGGCGTCGCCCTTCCCGAGTCCGCGACCGAGCAGGTGATGCGCGAACTGGTTGCAACGCTCGTCGAACTCGCGGTACGTCATGCGTCGCTCGCCGTCGATGAACGCGGTCTTGTCCGGATTCACGACCGCGACGCGGCGCGGGATGTCCCCGATCGCCACGCGGTTGATCAGCGTCGACTGCGTCTGCACCTGCGGCTCTGGTCCTATGGCGGGTTCATTACTGGGAATCTCCACGCCCCGTCACAGCATCCGGGGTCGCACGAATGGCCAGACTGCGTGCGTGCCTCGGATGGCGTCTTGCACCCACCGGTCGCGCGGCCGGCGAGTGGAGACAAGACCCTTAAGGGCCCCGGGGCGACACTCGTCCGGCATGCCGGCTGCAGCTTCACGACGCAGGCGCGAACGGCGAACCAGCAGGAGCGGGCACAGCATCAATGGACGGCGGCGCATCCCAGGGCGGCGGCAGCAACGGCAGCAAGAAGCCGCGAACGATCATCGTCAGCGCCGGCGCGGCCGGCATGGCGCTGGCGGTCAAGCTGCGCGAGGCATCGGGCACGCCGGACGAGTACCGCGAGCTGCTGCGCGTTCCGCGCTTGCTCGAAGCGTTCGACCTCGTGCGGGATGAAGCGTCGGGGGTCGGTGCATGAGCGCTGTGGAAGTTGTGGTCGACGCGGCGACCGGCGTCGCCACCCTGACGATGAGCCGGCCCGCACGCCTCAACGCGCTCAGCCTCGACCTGCTCGACGCGATGATCGCCGCGCTCGGGGACCTCGCGAAGGATCCGGCCTGCAAGGCGCTGGTGATCACCGGTGCGGGCAGCGCGTTCTGCGCGGGCGCTGACCTGAACGCCTTCGCGGAGCTGCGCGAGCAGAAGCGCTATCGCGATTCCGGCGAGCAGGTCAGCGAGACCATGCGCGAGCGCTTCAATCCCTTGATGGTCGCGCTGACGACGATGCCCAAGCCGGTCGTGACCGCGATCAACGGCATCGCCGCCGGCGGCGGCGCGGGCATCGCACTGGGTGCCGACATCGTGCTCTGCGGTGCCTCGGGGAAGCTCAAGTTCGTGCAGGCGCAGCAGCTGGGCATCGTGGCCGACCTCGGCGCGCACTGGCTGCTGCAACGCCTGGGCGGCCGCGTGGCCGCGCTGGGCGCGACCCTGCTGGGCGAAACGCTCGACGCCGCGCGCTCGGCCTCGCTCGGGCTGGTGTGGGAAGTCGTGCCGGATGCGGAGCTGCTGCCGCGCGCTCGCGCCGCCGCGATCAAGCTCGCGCGTCTCCCGGCCGATGTCGTCGTCGCGACCCGCGCGATGATCGACGCGAGCCCAAGCGCCGGATTCGCGGAGCTGCTCGAAGTCGAACGCCTGTACCAGCGCGACTTCTGCTCGCGGGCAGCTTTTCTGGCCAACATCGAGTCCTTTCTCGGCCAGCACGCGCGGCGCCGTTGACGCGTGGCAGCCGATTTTCGACGGACCCGCTGACCCATCGCCACCAGGAGTTCCCATGTCCGTTGAGCCGTTCGAACCCGTCATTGCCGCAGTCGCAGCCGTCTTCAGAAGCCGGGGCCGGAACACCACGATCGATCCAGGAAATGGGCGCGTTCACGCGTCGGCACACCGGCCGATTGATCGACGATGACATCCGATGGCCTGCGTCCCGTCGAAAGTCCCGAAGAACTCGCCGAGTTCCGCAGCCAGCTGCGCCGCTTCGTCGATCGCGAGATCGCGCCCTTCGTCGACGCCTGGGAGGAAGCCGGCGAGGTGCCGCGCGAGATCTATCGCAAGGTCGGCGAACTGGGCGTGCTGGGCCTCGGATATCCCGAGGCCTGGGGCGGCACCCCCGCGAGCCTCACGATGCGCTCGGTCGCGGTGCAGGAGATCGCGCGCGCGGGCTGCGGCGGGTTGTTCGTGTGCCTGTTCACGCACTCGATCTTCGTGCAGCCCATGCTCGCGCTGGGCACCGAGGCGCAGAAGCGGCTCACACTGCCCGGCGTGTTCTCGGGCGAGCACATCGCCGCCTGCGCCATCACGGAACCCTCCGGGGGGTCCGACGTGGCCAACCTGCGCACGCGCGCGCGACGTGAAGGCGACAGCTTCGTGATCGATGGCGAAAAGACCTTCATCTCGAACGGCATGCGCGCGGACTTCTACGCGGTGGCGGTACGCACCGGCGGCGAAGGCGCGGGCGGCGTGTCGATGATCCTCGTCGAACGCGACCGTCCGGGCTTCACGCGCACGAAGCTGCGCAAGATGGGCTGGTGGAGTTCCGACACCGCGACCCTGCACTTCGACGGCTGCCGCGTGCCGGCGCAAAACCTGATGGGTCGCGAGGGCGCGGGCTTTCGCACCCTGATGGACAACTTCAACGGCGAGCGCCTGCTGATGGCCGACGAGGCCTGCGCGTTCGCCGAGGTCTGCTTCGACGAGGCCGCCGCCTGGGCGCGCGAGCGCCGTACGTTCGGCGTGCCGCTGGTGAGCCACCAGGTCATCCGTCACAAGCTCGTCGACATGCGCATGCGCATCACCGCCACGCGCACCTGGGTCGACCGCTGCACAGCGCGCATGGACGCCGGCGATCGCAGTGAAGCCTTCGTCGCCGAGCTGTGCATGCTCAAGGTCATGGCCGGCCAGGCGATGCAGTGGTGCGCCGATCAGGCCGTGCAGATTCTTGGCGGCATGGGCTTCATGCGTGGCATGAAGTCGGAACGCATCTATCGCGACGTGAAGGCGATCATGATCGGCGGCGGCTC
>JBKJPX010000069.1:0-64406 GCA_046594215.1 Panacagrimonas sp. | reverse complement strand
CGAATGGGCAGTATCATCTTGTCCCTAGCCCGCTCCGCCCCACTCACCCTCATGACGGCGCCGCTCTTTCAATCCGAAATTTCGAGCCTCCCCTTGATTCACCGCGGAAAGGTGCGCGATATGTACGCCACAGGTGATGATCATCTATTGATCGTCACCACGGATCGGCTTTCGGCCTTCGACGTCATCCTGCCCCGGCCCATTCCGGGCAAGGGGCAGGTGCTAACAGCCTTGACCGAATTCTGGATGATCCGTTTCGCCGACGTCGTGCCGAACCAACGGGCGCCCGAAATGCGCCTCGAGGATTGGGTGGGGCCCAACGAGATCGCGTCCCTCGCAGGCCGCGCGGCAATCGTACGTAAGCTCAAGGCGATCCCCGTTGAATGTGTCGCGCGCGGTTACCTGATCGGGTCGGGCTGGAAGGACTATCAGAAGACCGGGGCAGTTTGCGGAATTTCGCTGCCGCAGGGCCTGCGCATGGCGGACCAGTTGCCAGAACCGATCTTCACACCTGCCGCCAAAGCCCCAGTCGGGCAGCACGACGAGAACATATCGTTCGATGATGTGTCGCAGCAGATCGGGTATGACCTCGCCAGAGAGCTCCGCCGGTTAACGTTGGAAATCTACGAGCGGGCTGCCCGCTACGCATTGGCGCGCGGGATCATCGTGGCCGATACGAAGTTCGAGTTTGGACTCGATGATCAGGGGCGCGTGCACCTGATCGATGAAGTACTGACGCCCGATTCGTCACGATTCTGGCTTGCCGATACATGGGAACCCGGGAGCAGCCCGCCGAGTTTCGACAAGCAGATCGTAAGGGATTGGCTGGAAAGTCAGGCCTGGGACAAGAAACCACCGGGGCCCTATTTGCCGGATGCGATCGCGCTGAAAACCTCCGAACGCTACTCTGAGGCCCAGCGTAGGCTCACGTCCGACTAAGCGCGATCCGCTACGCTGTCGATAGTCCGCAAGGAGACAAAGCGATGCAGATCAAGATCGAGATCGACGTCAAGCCAGAAGAACTGCGACGCTTTCTGGGATTGCCTGACGTTGCAGGCCTGCAGGACGACGTACTCCAGTTCCTTCGCGAGAAAGTCGGTCAGGTCAACGACAACTTCAACCCGACGGATTTTGTAAAGGGAAACCTGGAATTGCTGAAACAGTCCCCCGCCCTAAAACGCCTTCTCGCTCGCATGAATCTCGCGCCTGACGCGGCGCCTGCCGAGGCAGTCAAGCCCGCGCGCAAACGCGCGGCGAGGCGCAAGTCCAACGGGAGCTGAAAGAAAAAGGCCAGGACCGAGTCCTGGCCTTCGTCTCGACGCCATCCCTTGGAACGGGGCGATGACCTGCTTGGCTAGCTAGTTACTGAGCAACTTTCTTGGCCGCGGTCGTTGCCTTCTTGGCGGTCTTGCGCGCCGCCGACTTCACCTTCTTAACCTCGCCCGAAACGGTGGTCGAGCCGGTCAGTTTGGCGGCGACGTCCTCGTAGCCCTTCTTGACGACGCTGAAGAGTTCTTCGCCCGTCTTGGTGACGATCGAGAAAGAGTCCTTGTAGGCGGCGATCACGACGTCCTTGCCGTCAGGAAGGTACTCGATGGGCTTCGAAGCTACTGCCTTGAAGCCGTCCGTCTTTGCCTTCTCGAAGCTCGACTGCGCAACTGCGAAAAGGTCCTTGCCGGCATCGATGTTGGTTTTGAAGAGTTCCTGCACGCCGTCAACCACGATGGTGTTGGCTTGTTTGATTGTCTCGAAGGAGACAGTCACGACATCCTGGCCCTTTGCCACGTACGGCTCCACAGCGCCCTTGACGTCGTTCACGATCGTTTCTACGCCCATTCCTCACCTCGCTATAACTCGCTGAAAACAAGATTAATCCGCGCGCTTGTGCGTTGCAGCACGGTCCGCCAGCATCGTATTGTTGCGGTGCAACAATGTCAACGGCCGAGGCAGATTTCGAACCGGCCGTTCGTCAGTTTGCCGGCGCATGGGCCATCGCGGCGAACGCGCCGCCGCCGGCCGTATCGCATCGAACGAATACACTCGTTCCATGCTGCCGACCAATCATCTATCGAGACTGCGGGCGCACCTCTGGGAAGAGCGCGCGGTTCTGTCGCGCTCGGAGGAAGCGCTGATCCGGATGGGTCGATACGTCTTCGCACTCGCAAGAGACTTGTTCGAAGGCCACCTTTCGATGCGGGCGATGAGCCTGGTCTACACCACGCTGCTCTCGCTGGTGCCGTTTCTCGCGCTCGGCTTTTCGGTGCTCAAGGCCTTGGGCGTACACAACACGCTGGAGCCGGTCCTGTTCGAATTTCTCAGACCGCTCGGGCCTCAAGCCCCCGAAATCACGGCGAGCATCATCGGTTTCGTCGAGAAGATCCAAGTCGGCCTGCTCGGATCAGTGGGCGTCGCGCTGCTGTTCTACACCGCCATCTCGCTGATCCAGAAAGTCGAGTCCAGTTTCAACTTCATCTGGCGCATCGACCGGCCTCGCCCTTTCGCGCAACGGGTAGGCGAATACCTGAGCGTCCTGATGGTCGGGCCGCTGATGGTATTTCTCGCGCTGGGGACGACCGCGTCGATACTCAACAGCGCAGTCGTGACGCAAATCAAGAGCATCGAGCCCTTCGGCTTCGCGCTTTACGGCCTTACCCGCCTGATCCCCTACGCGATGATCGTGGGCATGTTCACCTTCCTGTACGGCTATATGCCCAACACGCGCGTGAGCCTGCGCGCGTCGGCGATCGCCGGACTGACCGCGGGAGTGCTCTGGCAGACCGCCAGCATCGCGTTCGCTTCCTTCGTCGCCAGCACGACCAACTACGACGCCATCTACTCCGGGTTCGCCGTCGTCATCCTGCTGCTGATCTGGCTGTACCTGGGCTGGTTGATCCTGCTTGTCGGTTGCCAGCTCGCGTTCTACATCCAGCATCCCGCCCACATGAAACCCGACCGGGGAATGCCGCTGCCCTCCGGACGGCACACGGAATATCTGGCCCTCATGGTCATGGGCACAAGCGGGCGGCGTTTCGTCGAAGGGAAGCCGGCCCTGGCCCAGGAAGATCTCGCCCGCGAACTCGGGGCCCCCCCGGAACACGTCGCGCGCGCGGTCGACACATTGATCAGCCGCGGCTTTCTAACCGAGTCGGGTCGCCAGCGGACGCTCCTGGTGCCCGCGCGCGACCTGCAATCCGTGACCCTGGGCGAGCTATGGCGCGCGATCCGCGCAGGCAACTCTGAGCTGATACCTCACGGCGAACTCGGCCGCGAAGTCGCCGAGTTGATCGAGGCGGCCGAGAACGACTTCGTCCAGTCCAAGGGACATCTCACTATCCACGACTGGTTGAAGAAGTCCGCAGCCTGAGGACTTGGCGATTTCGAGGCCGTCACCGGGCATCTGACGTTCAGCCCCGCAAGCGGTTGATCAAACCGCTGACTCCATCACGGCAAACATTCTTCGACGCACACCCGCGTGTACGCCGCACGACCGAACCGATCAGGCTGTCCGCTCCGGCAGCGTTATGTTCATCTCCAGCACTTCGAGTCCCGCCTCCCTCTGCACGTCCACCTTCACGGCGCTGTCGGGCACCGAGACGTACTTGCGCACGACCGCGAGCAGTTCCTCGCGCAGAGCCGGAAGATACGACACGGCGCTCGCGCTTCCGGTGGTGCTGCGGCGACCATCCTGGTCACGCTGGATGGCAACCACCATCATCAGACGGTCCCGCGCCGTGTTGGCCGTCGGCGCCTTCTTGGACTTGAACCAGCCGAGCAAGTCCATCTCAGCCTCCGAACAACTTTGAAAGGAAGCTCTTCTTCTGCACTTCGATGAACCGGTGCGGACGCTCTTCGCCGAGGAATCGAGCCACGAGGTCGTCGTAGGCCTGTCCTGCCTCGTTGGCCTGGTCCAGGATCACTGGTGAACCGGAATTCGAGGACGTGAGCACCGCCGCGGCCTCCGGAATCACGCCGAGCAGCGGGATTGCCAGGATGTCCTGCACATCCTTGACCGAAAGCATCTCGCCCTTCTCGACGCGCACTGGGTTGTAGCGCGTCAGCACCAGGTGCTCGCGCACGCGGCCCTCGCTGCGCTCGCTTTTGCGTGTCTTGCTCGACAGCAGACCGAGCACGCGGTCCGAGTCGCGCACCGAGGAGACTTCCGGATTGGTGACCACCAGCGCCTCGTCGGCGAAATACATCGCGAGATGCGCGCCGCGCTCGATGCCGGCGGGCGAATCGCAGACGATGTATTCGAAGTCCTTGCTCAGGTCCTCGAGCACCTTCTCCACGCCCTCCTGCGATAACGCGTCCTTGTCGCGCGTCTGGCTGGCCGCGAGGATCGACAGGTTCTCGTTGGTCTTGTCCTTGATCAACGCCTGGCGCAGGTTGGCCTCACCCTGGATCACGTTGACGAAGTCAAACACCACGCGGCGCTCGCAGCCCATGATGAGGTCGAGATTGCGCAGGCCCACGTCGAAATCGATGACGACGGTCTTCTTGCCGCGCGCGGCGAGGCCGGTCGCGAAAGAGGCACTGGTGGTGGTCTTGCCCACGCCGCCCTTACCGGAGGTCACCACGATGATCTTTGCCAATTGAAACCCTCTTCTATGTTGTTGTCACGCCTCGCCGGATGCACGCGACGCGTTAGTTGGATCCATCCAGGCCACGACGCGCGCGACCCGCTCTACCAATCCAGCTTGTCGATCTTCAGGACGCCATCCTTCAGGTAGGCCTGCGCAGCGACCCCGCGCAACGCGCCCTGCATCTGGTCGGCCACCGCGTAGATCCCCGCCACGGCCATGAGCTCGGCTTCCATGCGCCGGCAGAAGACGCGCGCGTGGATGTCACCGCGCGCGCCTGCGATTGCGCGTCCGCGGAGCGGACCGTAAACGTGCACGCAGCCGTCGGCAATCACCTCGGCGCCCGGGCTGACCGTGGTCATCACGATCAGGTCGGCGGACTCAGCGTAGATCTGCTGCCCGGAGCGGATTGGCTCGGTCACCACGCGCGCGGGCCTGCGCTCGGCCAGGACGGTGGGCGCAGATGCCGGGGGCGCGGCCCGCGCCGGTTCGGCAGGCGCGCTGGAGCGCAGCGCGGTCTCAGAGATCATGTCGTTGGACAGCACCGCCAACCCATTCTCACGCCCGGCGACTGTCAGCGGGCCCTCCATTACGGCTACTGGCTGCAGCCCGACGCCTCGCATCGCCGCCAGGATGGGCTTCAGCGCGACCAGCGATTCGGACTCGATCAGCAGCGGCAGCCCTTCGGCGGCTTCGCCGACGCTGCGCTTGAAGATCTTGAGCTGGGCTTCGATCGCCGTCGGATCCTCATCCAGGATGCGGACCCGGGTAATGGACAACATGCGGCCCTTGAATTCGAGGGCAGGTCTGGACTTCGTCATGTAGCGACCCGTTTGTTTGAACGAGTTTACCCCGGTGGCCTGTGTTTTGCGTCGCTTTTTAAGGTAGCTTTCGACCTCTAAAAATATTCTCGGCGCCTCAAGCGCATGGCCATCGACTGGCAGCAGTACCGCTGCGAAGACTTCTACGACGAACTGTTCGAGGGGCCGGGGCTTCCGCGGCCGGCTGCGCGCCGGCTGGCCGAATACCTGGATGACTTGACCAACGCCGAGCTGGCCGAGCGCAGGCTCGCGGCGGAGTTGGCGATCAAGGTCATGGGTATCAGCTTCACGGTCTACAGCGAGGGCAAGAACGTCGACCGGGCCTGGCCCTTCGACGTGATCCCGCGCGTGATCCCGCGCCGTGAGTGGGAAAAGACCGAAGCCGGGCTCAAACAGCGCTCGGCCGCGCTCAACCTGTTCATCCAGGACATCTACAACGAGCAGAAGATCATCAAGGACAAGATCTTCCCGGCTGAGCTGCTCCATGAGTCGGTGAATTTCCGAAAACAGTGCGTAGGCATGAAGCCCAAGCACAACGTGTGGGCGCACATCTGCGGATCGGACCTGGTGCGGGACAAGGACGGCACCCTGTACGTACTCGAGGACAACCTGCGCGTTCCTTCGGGCGTGAGCTACATGGTCGAGAATCGCCTGGTCATGAAGCGCGTGTTCCCCGAACTGTTTGAGAACACCACGATCCTGCCGGTGGACGACTATCCGGCCCAGCTCTACGACATGCTGGTTGCGATGTCTCCTCGCCCGCTGGACCAACCCAACATCGTCCTGCTCACGCCGGGCATCTATAACAGCGCGTACTTCGAGCACGCCTGGCTCGCGCAGCAGATGGGCATCGAGCTGGTGGAAGGCTCGGATCTGTTCGTGGCCGACGACGACTGCACCTACATGCGCACGATCTACGGATCCAAGCGCGTTGACGTGATCTACCGGCGCATCGATGACCTGTTCTTGGACCCCGAGGTCTTCCGTGAGGACTCGGCGCTGGGCTGCAAGGGACTAATGCGCTCCTGGCTCAAGGGCCGCCTGGGCCTGGCCAATGCACCCGGCGCCGGCGTGGCCGACGACAAGGTCGTCTACGCCTTCGTGCCCGCGATGATCAAGTACTACCTGGGCGAAGACGCAATCTTACCCAACGTCCCGAGCTGGCTGTGCATGAACCCCAAGGATCGCAGCCATGTGTTGGCGAATCTCGACAAGGTCGTGGTCAAGCCAGCCAACGAATCCGGGGGCTACGGGATGCTGATCGGTCCGCGCGCCGCGAAGGAAGAGCGCGAGAAATTCCGCGCGCTGATCGAGGCCAACCCGCGCAACTACATGGCCCAGCCCACGCTGGCGCTGTCGACCGCACCCACCCTGATGAACGACGACACGGTTGAAGCGCGTCACCTGGACCTGCGCCCTTTCATTCTGTCGCGCGGCGACTCCACGTACGTGACCACCGGCGGTCTGACGCGTGTAGCCATGACGCGCGGATCGCTGGTCGTGAATTCCTCGCAGGGCGGTGGGGCCAAGGACACTTGGGTGGTCGACGTCGAGGCCGACGCCGTGGCGCATCCGCTGACGCCATCGCCGTCGCAGTCCCAGACTTCGGGCCCACGCTGATGCTGTCCAGAGTCGCTGACAGCCTGTACTGGTTCGGACGCTACTTGCAGCGCGCCGAGAACACGGCGCGCCTGATCAACGTCAACGCCAACCTGCTGCTGGATCTGCCCAAGGGCATGACCATGGGCTGGGAGCCGCTGATCCAGATCGTCGGTGCCGACGAGACCTACAAGGAGCATTACAGCGACGTCACGGAAGCCAACATCCTGCGCTTCCTGATGCTCGACGAGCGCAACGGCGGCTCCATCCTGTCGTCGCTGCACGCGGCAAGAGAGATCCTGCGCACGGTGCGGGACTCGATGCCGCGCGAAGTGTGGGAGAAGCTCAACGATCTGCACTACTTCGTGCAGGGCCGCGGCGAGATGGTCACCTCGCGCACGCGCCGACAGGAATTCCTGCAGCGCGTCATCGACGGCTCGGTGCTGGTCTACGGCACGCTGACCACAAACATGAGCCGCGACGTCGGCTTCCAGTTCCTGAAGGTTGGAACCAATGTCGAGCAGGCCGACATGACCACGCGCATCCTCGACGTGCGCTCGACCTCGCTCATCGACTCGAGCGGCCGCCAAGACCTCGCGCCGTTCTACAACATCCAGTGGATGAGCGTGCTGCGCTCGCTCACCGCGTACCAGATGTACCGCCGCCACGTACGCGCGCGCGTCAACCGTACCGGCGTACTGCGCTTCCTGCTCCAGAACCGCGAATTTCCACGCAGCGTGATGTTCTGCCTGGGCGCCGTGGGCGCCTGCCTGCCCCACCTGCCGCAGAACCGCAACGTCGAACGCACGCTGTGGCGCGTGCGCGCGCTGGTGCAGGACGCGAACATCGATCGACTCGTGGAGAAGGGCCTGTCCGAACTCATCGACGAGATCCAGATCGGTCTCGGCGAGATGCACGCAGCCTTTGCCCAAGCCTATTTCCGCGCCGCGACCGCGTAAAAGGCGTCGGGGCACGGACCCGGTATCCGATCGCGCCTTGTAGCCTTCACGCAAAACGGGCAGATTCCCTTGATGCATGAGGCATTCGCCTCATCAATGCGAGGCCGTTTCTCGGAATTGCGCGGCAAGCCCATGATTCCTTCCATCCTCAAGCTCGACGCAGGCGGCCAGCCGGTCGCCTGGATCCGCTGGCAATCGGCGGTGACGCTGTATGCACGCGAACGGGTTTGCTGGGAAGCCGGGGAAGAACGTTTCCGAATCCTCGGCGGCATGTGCGCGCGCACCGGCCATCGCTCGAGCTTCGAGATCGGTTCGATCATCGCAGTGGCCGATCGCACGCGGAAGTTCGCCAGCGGCACGCCGCTGCTGACCAACCGTACGCTGTTCCAGCGCGACCGCAATCTCTGCCTGTACTGCGGCCAGCAGTTCCACGTCTCGAAGCTCACGCGCGACCACGTCGTGCCCGCATCGCGCGGCGGCCTGGGCATCTGGGAGAACTGCGTCACTGCCTGCGAGCGCTGCAATCATCGCAAGGCCGACCGCACGCCCGAAGAAGCCAACATGAAGCTGCTGGCGGTGCCGTACACGCCCAACCTCGCCGAGTACCTGATCCTGTCCAATCGGCGGATCCTGGCCGACCAGATGGAATTCCTGCTGCACTTCGCGGCGAAGAAGCAGCGTTCCACGACGACCATCACGTCCATCGCGGCCCGAAAGAGCGCCTAGCCGAGAGGGACGGGTTGATCGGCCGGCCGCCCCGCCCGCTCATGCCGGCAGGTCGTCGAGCGCGTGATTGTCGAGCGCCTGCAGCGCAGCGCCCGTCACCATCTGCATGAGCATGCGGTCGCCGCGCTCGGTGCGCTTGACGATCACCGTCGCCGCAATCGCCACCGCGATCGCGGCAAAGCTGTAGTGCGCGTAATCACGCAGCAGGCGCTCGAAGCTGTAATCCCGCACGCCGTGAGCAACGAGGCCGTCGTGGTACCCCGCCAGCAGCGAGCGTTCGTGCTGTCTTCGCGTTGCCCTGTCGAAGGAGCCACCCAGAAAATAGGCGACGTCCATGCCGGCGCCGAGAAAACTGGCGGTCTGCCAGTCGACGATCGCCACGCGCCCGTCGGCCCCGCCGATGAGCATATTGTCGAGCCGGAAATCGTTGTGCGAAAAGCATTTTGGAAGATCGCGCGGCCGGTTCCACCAGGCGTGGTTACGAACGTAGCGATCGCAGACCTGCTGGACTTCCGCCGTCAGGGCGCCCGTGTAGTTCTGCTGCACGTGCCGCCAGGACCGCTCGATGAGATCGGTGGTGTAGAAACCCTGCGCGCCCGCTGGAACCTGCACCCAGGACCGCCTCAACAGGCTCTCGTCGTTCCAGAACGGCGCGTGCAGAAGGACAGCTTCCTGCAAGGCCTTGCGCGCCTCCTCCAGCGAGCAGCCGCCCATCTGGTCTCCCTGCTGCGCGGGCGCAAGGTCCTCGAACAGAAGCACAAAGCGGTCGGCATCGTCGATCTCGGCGACATAGGCGCGAGGCGTGCGGATCTGCGTGCGCGGCGCCAGCTCGCGGTAGAACATCACTTCGGTGCGGTAGATGCCCAGATTGCGTCCGGTCTCGGCCGACACCGGGTCCGCCGACGGAAATTTGCCGATCAGGGTCGTCGGCGCCCCGGAGGGTCGCGAGCCCTCGTACGCCAGTTCGAACCGGCGTGTCTCACCCAGCTGGCCGGTGCCCACCGGCTTCTGCGTAATCGACCGGACACGAGCGTCCACGCCACCGCACGCGAGCGCGTTCGTCATCCAGGCCGGCGTGATCAGGTCAGGCGCAATCACCGGAACGGGGTTGTTCATGTCTCCTCCGAGTCCGGTCGAAGCCGGTTCCTTATCTGTTACTGGGGGCCTCCAAGCGGACCCGGAAAACGTTGGGCGCACGGAGCAGTCCAGGCCGTCCACTCGCCGCTCGTGCTCACTGCCTGCGAAAGCTTATCCGGCCCAAGCAGTTCTGGGCGCGCCGATTTCGCGTACACAGGAATTGAGATCTTCAGAACTCGGGCCTTCCATTGCACCGACAATCCAGCGAATCCGAATGCGTATCAGCGGCTGCATCTCCCGGAGTTCGCCGGGGGTGCGCGACTGCCGAGCCGACACGCTCGTGTTCGAGGCGATGGGCGTGACTAACGCATGGGCAACTGGTGCGTGATCTCGGGAGCGCCGTCAGCCCGCCGTGAGCTGCGACTGATTCTGGAGAAGGAGGCGCCTGCCAGCGCCAATCCGCTCGGGCAGATCGAGGGCTTGCACGCTGCTTTCGGCCTTCGAGCGCTTGCTAGCATCTTCGTCTCCAGAGTCCGGGGGCCGGAAATTCCATTCTCGGCGCGCGGACACGCCACGAGGAGAACAGTCTCATGCGCCTGAAGAATCGCGTCGCCGTCGTCACCGGCGCCAGTTCCGGCTTCGGCCGGGCCATCGCCATCGCCTACGCCCGCGAGGGCGCCAGGGTCGTCGTCGGCGACCTGCAGCCCACGCCGCTGGCCGGGGGATTCGAGGAGACTCCGCAGAAGACCACGGTCGACGAGATCCGGGCTGCTGGTGGCCAAGCCGAGTTCGTGCGTTGCGACGTCACCAATCGCGGCGAAGTCCAGGCCATGCTCAAGACCGCGACCGATCGCTTCGGCGGCCTCGACATCATGTTCAACAACGCCGGCATCTACCGCGGCGGCAAGATGTTCCACGAGTTCACGGACGACGAGTTCGACGCCTGCTGGAACGTCAACGTGCGCGGGACCTGGATCGGTGCACAAGAGGCGATCAAGGTGTTCCTCAAGCAGGGCCGCGGAGGCAACATGATCAACCTTGTATCGACCGCCGGCCTGCAAGGCCATCCCAAGCAGTCGGTCTACAACATCTCCAAGGGCGGACAGGCCAACCTCACGCGCTGCCTCGCCATCGAGTACGGCCGCGACAAGATTCGCGTCAACGGCATCTGCCCGACCTACGCGAAGACCGCGCTGACCCGCGCGCTGTTCGACGACAAGGACTTCGATAATTTCTTCGTCGAGAGCATCCCGCTGCGCCGCTGGGGCGAGTCCAAGGACGTGGCGGATCTCGCGGTGTTCCTCGCCTCGGACGAGTCGAGCTACATTCACGGCGACCTGATCCGCCTGGATGGCGGCGAGACGCTGTGCCGCTACTCGGTCTGAAGCGGCGTTGAGGCCGCGCGTGCCGGACATCGGCGCGGTGGGGCTGGCGACCCGGGCCGTTCTCGGCTTCCAGCGCGGCTTCAGGTGCGCGTTCCGTTCAGTGGGCCAGGGCTTTCGCTGCGACCGCGATCGCAGCCGCTGGCGTGAGCAGAGCGAAGCCCTGCTGAAGTCGTGCACCGGCAACGCGCCTGGCGAACAGGCGCCCGCTCAGCATGTCCACGATGGCGCCGAGCGAGAACAGCAGCGCGCCGGTCCAGGCATGTGTCCCGCGATCGCGGCGGCGATGGCCGTGCTTCCACTGACGAGCGCCATGACCGTCGTCGACGTTGCGATCGCCGCATCCGTCTGCAGATCGGCGACCTTGGACCTTGCGCAGCACCGGCACGATCAGGAAGCCGACGCCGATGCCGCACAGGCCCGACAGGAATCCCCTACCCAGCCCCACGACCGACAAGGCGCGGCCGCGGTCGGACCATCGAAAACGATCTGGCGGAAGATCAGGTCGCCACGACCGGCGCGTTGGCGGCGCCCGGCGGCGACTTCGCGGCGAAGCGGTCGCGCAGCCACATGCCCGCGATCATCGAGACTACGAAGCCCAGCACCTCGGGCGAGCCGAACACGAGATTCGCTATTGCCGGTCCGGGGCACAGGCCCGCGATGCCCCAACCGATGCCGAACAGAACCGCGCCGCCGATCAGCGGGCCGTCGAGGTCCTTGCGCGCAGGCAGGTGGAAGCGATCGCCCAGCAAAGGACGCGACTGCGAACGCAGCAGCAGCTGGAAAGTCGGGAAGGTCACGCACAGCGCCCCGCCCATCACGAAGGCCAGCGAGGGATCCCAGCGACCCGCGAGGTCCAGGAAGCCGATCACCTTGGCCGGGTCGGTCATGCCGCCGAGCATCAGTCCCATTCCGAACAACACGCCCGAGACCAACGCGACCAAGGGCTTCACGAGCCCGCCCCGATCACGTGGCGCATCACGAAAACGGTCGCGAAGCCGCTAGCCATGAAAGTCATCGTCGCAACGATCGACCGGGTCGACAGCCTCGCCATTCCGCAGACACCGTGGCCCGAGGTACAGCCCGTGCCCATGCGCGTACCGAAACCCACGATCAGGCCCGCCGCGATCATGCCGGGCCAGCCGGTCTGCAGGGTCGCCGCGGCGAGGTCCGGCCGCAGCACTGACATCAGCAGGGCGCCGATCATCAATCCCAGCAGGAACAGGCTACGCCAAGGCGACTCGCCCGAGGGGCGGTCCAGCACCAGCGTGCCGAGCACGCCGCTCACGCCCGCGATGCGGCCGTTCAGCGAGAACAGCAGCGCCGCCGCGATGCCGATCATCGCGCCGCCCAGGCCGGCGCGCGTCCATGAAGCCAGGTCGACCACGATGTCCCTCCTCGTTCTCCTTTTCGAACCGATGACGCTCTACACTCGCCGCCTGCGTGGCCGATCGCGACCTGCGATTCCGCGCGGAAACGACCGAAACGAGGATACACCATGGGGTATGCGCCCAAGAAAGCGAAGCCGCGGCCAGCGGCCAAGCGCGCAGCCAAGACGGCTGCTGACAAGGGCGGCAGCGGCGGCCTGCACCAGCAGGAAGTCGTGCACCGCCTGCGCCGCGTCGAGGGCCAGATCCGCGGCGTGCTGACGATGATGGAACAGGACCTGCCCTGCGACGCGATCGCGCAGCAGCTCTCGGCCGCGCGCAAGGCGCTCGATCGCGCGTTCTACGAGATGATGGCCTGCAGTCTCGAGATGGAGATCGGCGAAGCTGCGAACTCGAAGATCATCCGTCAGCGCATCGCTGAGAAGGCGCGGCTGCTGGCGAAATACGCCTAGCGCGTGCACATTCCCGTACTCACAAAACGCCGACCCCTCGATCCACAGGAGAACAACCCTTCATGAAGAAGCTCACCGACGTGCAGTTCCCTTTCGCCGGTTCGCCCTCGCCCGGCCTCGTCACCGGCGGCCAGCCCACCGCAGAAGATTTCCAGGCCATGAAGGACGCGGGCCTCAAGCACGTGATCAACCTGCGCCCGGTGGTGGAAGACGCAGGCTTCGACGAGGCGGCGCTCGCCGCGAAGCTGGGCCTCAAGTACACGCTGATCCCGGTCGCCGGTCCCGCCGACATCACCGAGGACAACGCGCGCAAGCTCGATGCCGCGCTGACGGCGGCGCCAGGCCAACCCACGATCGTGCACTGCGCCAGCAGCAACCGCGTCGGCGCGCTGTTTGCGCTGCGTGAGGCCTGGGTCAAGGGCAAGTCGAACGACGATGCGCTGGCCTACGGCCGCGCTGCGGGGCTGACCAAGATGGAACCGATGGTGCAGCAGATCCTGGCGTCGAAGGGCTGAGCCGGGGCCGCTGGTCTCCCTCTCCCCGTCAGCTTCATCGACGAGGAGAAGGGGATCGCCAACGGCGCCTCAGATCGCCAACTGCAACCGCACCTGCCAGATCGATGGCTCCTCGCCGTCGAAGGCGCCGCCTTTCACGTCCACCACCTTCACGTAGTTCGCGCTCATGCGCAGGAAGGGGTTGAGGTACCAGCTCAGAGCCGCTGTCGCGTTGCGCTCGCGACCGCCGGCGCCAGGAGCATCCGTGAGATCCAGCTCGCTGATGCGGGCTGCAAGCTCGAATGCGCCCCAGCCGCCCGTGCCGAAGCTCTTCGCCGGACGGACGCCTTCGAACACGCCGCGGTCGACGCGGTAGGGCCGAGCCTCCCCCGTGAGGGTGCAGGCGATCTGCGCATACCAGGTGTCGAAGGCCAGGTTCTCAGGCAACCCGCGCGCGACCTTTACCTGCTGATACTCCGACTGCAGCGAGAAGGCGTCGTATTGCGCTGCGAACTCGACGCCGCCGAGGGTGTAGTGGTTCACGTCAGCGAGTTCTCCGGTGCTGACGAAGCGCTGCGACAGGATGTTGGACTCGGGTCTGGCGCGGAAGATCACGGTGTCGAACTTCGCACCGGTGGCGTTGGTGCTGTTGTCCGAGGTCGGATCGCGCCATTGCGCGGCGAGGCCCAGGTGCACGATGCGGCTGCCGGCGAAATACGGCGCGAAGGTCGCACGCGCCGCCGCACCGTAGCCCTCGTCGCCGGACTGCGCGTTGCCGATCGGCTCGCCGAAGATGCCGCCGGCCGCGCTCCAGTTGGCCCCCGAGGACGACAGCATCGCGCCAGGCGCACGCACGATCACGGACGACACGAGGTAGAACGGCAGCGCGCGCTCCATGAACGTCGCGTTCTTGTCCTGCGACAGCGCTTCCATGCCGAACGGCGGCTTGAATTGGCCAACCGTGATCAGCGTCGGCCTGTAGGCCGTGTAGACGACGTAGGCATCGGTCAGCGCGGCCGTGCTGGTCGCGAACTCGTACTCCACCCGGTACTGCCAGTCCTTCATGAAGGTGCCGGCCAGCGACAGCCGCGAGCGGCGCATCTCGGTGCCGTCGGACAGGTCCACCTGGTCGTCCTTGTAGGCGGCCACGTCGAGCTGCTGCAGCGCACCAACCTGCACCGACCAGCCGCCGTCGCCCGAGGCGATTCGGAAACCGTCGACGGTGACCACGGTGGGCGCGGACTTGCGCTGGGTCTTGAGCTTCTCGTACTCCTCCATCGTGATCACGCCCTTCTGGGCGAGTGTCTCCAGCAGGTCGTCCGCGGCCCGCGACGCGATCGACCCGACAGCGAAGATCGCGGCGATGAGCAGCGACAACAGGCGGACCCTGGACGACATGAAAACTCCCTGGTTTCGGATTTGACAGGATGATCGCTATATATAACGGTATATAGCGAATTCACCGCAAGCGGCTCCATGAGATCTTTCCGATCCATCCTGTTCTGCCTCGCCCTGCTTCCGCACGCGTCACTGCACGCGGAAGGCCCGGTCCGCGTCTACGCCGCGGCGAGCCTGACCGGCGCTATGGGCGAGATCGCCACGGCCTGGGAGAAGGACGGCCACCCCCGGGCGACACTGGTGTTCGCCGCCTCGTCGTCGTTGGCCAAGCAGATCGAGAACGGCGCACCGGCCGACGTCTTCGCCTCGGCCGACCGCAAGTGGATGGACTACCTCGACCAGCGAAGGAAGATCGACGGCGCCAGCAAGGTCGAACTGCTGGGCAACGAACTGGTGCTCATCGCTCCCAGGGGCAAGGCAGTTGCCGTGAAGATGGACAAGGGCTTCGACCTGGCCGGCGCGTACACGGGCAAGCTCTGCACCGGCGAGCCGGACGTCGTCCCGGTGGGCACCTACGCCAAGCAGTCGCTCACGGCGCTGGGCTGGTGGGGCGCAATGGCCCCGCGCGTGGTCGGCACCGACGACGTACGCACCGCGCTGGCCTTCGTCGAACGCGGCGAGTGCCCGCTGGGCATTGTCTACGCCACCGACGCGGCGACCAGCGACAAGGTCGAGATCGTCGGGCAATTCCCGGCCAATACGCACGACCCCATCGTCTATCCTTTCGCCCTCGTCGGCGGCGCAGGCAGCCAGGCCCGCCCCTTCCTCGCCTACCTCCAGTCCGATGCGGCCCAGGCGGTCTTTCGCAAGTACGGCTTCAGCCCGGTCGCTCACTGAGCCGGCGTGATGGTGCTGACTCCAGACGAGTGGGTCGCGCTGCTGCTGTCGGCCAAGGTCGCGATGTGGGCGACCCTGCTGTCGCTGCCGCTGGGCATCGCCACCGCGTGGTGGCTCGCTCGCCGCAACTTTCCGGGAAAACTGCTGGTGGAGATGCTCGTGCAGCTGCCGATGGTGCTGCCGCCGGTGGTGCCGGGATACCTGCTGCTGGTGCTGCTCGGCACGCAGGGCCCCATCGGAAGCTGGCTACTCTCGGAGTTCGGCATCACGCTGGCGTTCACCTGGAAGGGCGCGGTGATCGCCTCGGCCGTGATGGCGTTTCCGCTGATGGTGCAACCCGTGCGACTGGCCTTCCGCATGATCGACATACGGCTCGAGCAAGCCGCATCGACGCTCGGTGCGCCGCCCTGGCGCGTGTGGCTCAGCATCACCCTTCCGTTGGCCACGCCCGGCATCCTTGCGGGCGCGGTGCTGTGCTTCAGCCGCAGTCTCGGAGAGTTCGGGGCGACCATGGCCTTCGTCGGGAACATTCCGGGCGAGACGCGTACCTTGCCGCTGGCGATCTATTCCTACACACACGTGCCCAACGGCGAAGCAGCCGCCTGGCGGCTGACCTGCCTTTCGATCCTGCTCGCGGCCGGTGCGCTGCTGATCGCGCACCTCGCCAATCGACGCGCGGAACGGCGGCTGGGTTACCTGGATGCGAACGGCCATGCTCGACATTGACCTTGCGTTCCGGCGCGGCGAGTTCCGCTTGTCCGCGCACGCGCTTGTCGAGTCGGGCACGACCGGCATCTGCGGGCCATCCGGCTGCGGCAAGAGCACGCTGCTGGCGCTGATCGCGGGACTGCTGCGACCTTCACAAGGAACCATCACGTTCGGCGAAAACCCGCTCGTGGACGTCAGGAAGAACGTCTTCGTACCTGCCTGGCGGCGTCACTTCGGACTCGTGTTCCAGGACGGACAACTGTTCCCGCACCTGAACGTGCGCGACAATCTTCTGTACGGGTACTGGCGTCTCGAGCCCAGCGCGCGGCGCTTCGAACTCGAGCACGTCACGAAGCTGCTCGAGATCGAGCCACTGCTCGAACGCCGGCCGGCGCAACTCTCGGGTGGCGAGCGCTCGCGCGTCGCGCTTGGACGCGCTTTGCTCTATTCGCCGCGCCTGCTGCTGCTAGACGAGCCGCTGTCAGCGCTCGACGACCGGCTCAAGCAGCAGATCCTGCCGTTCCTGAAGCGCGTGCGTGACGAGACGCGCATTCCGATGCTGTACGTCACGCACTCGATGGCCGAGGTGGACTACCTCGCCGATCGCGTCTTGCGCATGGAGAACGGTACGCTGGCGTAGCATCGCTTTTTCTCTGTGTTTCGTTCATCCCGACTGGCGCGCAAGCGTCAGCGGGCACGCACGGGGAGGACGTCGCGCTCTGCCCTGGACCTTCGGCAGGCGTGGTTGCTCCGCAGCGTCGCCATCCGGGAGGAACCGAGCAAAGACCATCAGCTTTCCAGCGTCGCGTCGAGGCTGATCTTCGCCTTCAAAAGCTTCGACACCGGGCAACCCGCTTTTGCCTTCTCGGCCAGTTCCTTGAACTGCTCCTTGCTCGCGCCAGGCACACGCGCCTTCAGGATCAGGTGACTCGCGGTGATCTCGAAGCCTTCGCCGACCTTGTCGAGCGTGACTTCCGCGTGCGTCTCGATGCGCTCGGCCGTGAAACCAGCCTCGCCCAGCATCTTCGACAAGGCCATCGAAAAGCAGCCCGCGTGCGCGGCGCCGATGAGCTCTTCCGGGTTGGTGCCCTTGCCGCCCTCGAAGCGCGCCTTGAAGCCGTAGGGCGCCTCGCGCAGCACACCGGTCTCGGTGGAGATCGAGCCGATGCCGTCCTTTATTCCGCCCTTCCAGAGGGCCCATGCCTTCTTGATCATGTTGGTTTGCTCCTGATGTGTGCGCGGACGCGAACGTCCGCAGAGGGAGCAGGACAGCAGCATGCGCCGTGCCCATCGATCATTTCGACGCGAAACAAACAAAGAAACTAGCCGGCGACGCCGAGGATCACGCTCGATGCCTTGAAGATCGCGTTCGCCGCCTTGCCCGGCGCCAGCTTCAGCGCTTTCGCGGACGTGTTGGTCACTACCGCGACTACGGACGCGCCGCCCGCGAGGTCCACCACGACCTCGCTGTTCACCGCGCCGCGCGTGATGCGGCTGATGGTGCCGCGCAGGCAGTTGCGCGCGGACAGCTTCAGCGGCGCGGACCCATCGTCCGCGTCCACGCCCAGGATGATCCACGAGGCCTTGATCAGCGCCACGGCCTCGCCGTTCTTGCGCAGGCCCAGGATCTGCGTGCTGCCACGCGTGATGGTGGCGAAAATGCGATCCCCGCCTGGCAGCACAAGTTCGATCTCGTCGTTGACGGCGCCCTTGGTGACACGTGCGATACGCCCGGCAAAATGATTGCGCGCGCTCGTGAGCAGGGTCATGCGTCCCAAGGTTGCGATATCACCCTTGTCGCGGACACGTCGGTTCACGCGCTGCACGAATCGCTCACTCTCGGCTTCGACGGCGCGGAACGTCGCAACCAGTCGCTTGCCGGCCGCCGTGAGCCGCGCGCCGCCGCCGCCGCGGCCGCCGACGTTGCGCTCCACGAGGACGGTGTCGGAGAGATTGTTCATCGCCGCGATGGCATCCCACGCGGCCTTGTAGCTCAGTCCGACGGACTTCGCCGCGGCCGTGATCGAGCCCTGCGACTCGAGGCTGCCCAGCAGGTCCATCCAGCGCTTGCGAAACGGCGTGCCGCCGCCCGACCGGATGCTGAGCTGCGCCTCGAGCTTCGGACCGGGGCTGCGCGCCACGTCAGGCCGCGACGGCGACGCCGCGCGTGACCCACACCAGGGGCTTGGGGCCCTTCAGGTAGGCCGATTCGATCTCGCGCGTCGCGAAGCCGCCGTCGACCAGCATCGTCTTCACATCGCGGTTCAGATGGCAGCCGCCCGCGATCGGCTTCCACCACGGAGTCAGGCGATCCTGCCAGCGATGCACCGGTTCTTCGGGCGAGCGGCCGTGCTCGCAGAACAGCAGTTCGCCGCCAGGCTTGAGCACGCGGCGCATTTCCTTGAGCGCCTTCACCGGATCGGGGATCGTGCACAGCGTGAACGTGCAGACCACGGTGTCGTAGCTCGCATCCGGCGCCGGGATTTCCTCGGCCGACAGGGTCAGCAGCTCGACCTTCAGGCCCGCCGCCCGCGCCCTGCGCTCGGCCTTGGCATTCATCTGTTCGGCCGGATCCAGTCCCTGCAGCGACTGCAGCTTGCTGGTGTCGTAGAAGCCCAGGTTGCGACCGGTGCCGATGCCGATCTCCAGCACGCGCCCCCTGGCCCGGGGAATCAACAGCGCGCGCTGCTTCTGGATGTCTTTCATGCCGCAGCAGGCATCGATCAGCAGCGGCATCACGTAACGGTCGTAGAGATTCATCGCAGGGCTTCCGGGCTTCGTTCCTGCATTCTAGCCGCGTGGGTCCGTCGGTCGACTCGGAAGATCCCTGGCGTGCCCTGCCCTTGCGCGGCCCTGGCATGCGTATCCTGGGAACGGAAACTGCGCGAAGTTGCCCAAACAAAAGAGCAGGAGTAAGGGCCGTGAGCGACGGAGCGAGGGCAAGCGAGGTGGACCTGATCGAACAGCAGGCCAAGTCGGCCGATCGGCCGTGGATACGCGCGTACTTTGCGTCGGCCTCGCCTGATGTCCTGGCGCAACGTTCGCCCGTGTACCTGCGCGACGTGGCGCTGTCCCACCGCGACCTGTTCCTGCGGCGCGATCCGGATGTCGACGCGGTGGACCTCGCGCCCACCGGCGAAGGCGGCACGATGCGCCTGCGCACCTGCATGTCGGACCGCCCGTTCCTCGTCGACACCACCCTGATGGTGCTGCGCGAGGCGGGCCTCGCCGCGGATTGGATGCTGCACCCGGTGTTGCGCGCGAGGCGCGACGCCGGCGGTGCGCTGCTGGGCGCGCGCAGCAAGGCCGGTGGCGACGACGAAGACATTCCCGAATCCTGGATGCTCGTCGAATTCGAGGGCACGCCGGAGGCCGTGCAGGCGGCCGGGCTGCGTGAAAAGCTGGCGTCGCGCTACGCGCAGCTGCGCCTTGCGGTCGACGACTACCCGGCGATGCGCGCGCGCCTGCAGGCCCACGTCGAGGAACTGGCGCAGATCCCCGACGGCGCGGATGCCGCGGAGTTCGCCGAGGCGATTGCGTTCCTGCGCTGGATCGACACGAACCGCTTCACCTTCATGGCCTCGTCGGAGTCGCGCACCGTGCTGCGCGAGGATGGCCGGCCGCACTTCGAGCCACTGCCGACCCAGGGCCTGGGTCTGGCGCGCCACGGCTCGGTGCTCGCCGACACCGACGCGCTGATCGCGCCGCGCGAGGAACTGGACCGCTACGCCGATTCCTCGCGTGTCGTGGTCGTCACCAAGTCCATGCAGCGCGCGCCCATCCGTCACGAGGAGCTGCTCGACGTGGTCAGCGTCAAGCACTTCGACGCGAGCGGCAAGGTGACCGGCATCACGCGCTTCGTGGGTCTGTTTGCCGCCGAGGCCTACCAGGAAGCGCCGTGGGCCATTCCGCTGATCCGTCGCAAGTGCGAGCGTGTGCTCGCCGCGTCGCAGCTGGACCCGCACTCGTACAGCGGCAAGGCGCTGCGCGACATCCTCGGCGGTTACCCGCGGGACGAGCTGTTCCAGTCCAGCGAGTCCGAACTGCTCGCGACGTGCCTGGGCATCCACGAACTTCGCGAACGACAGAACCTGCGCCTGTTCATGCGCCGCGACCGATACGGCCGTTTCTTCTCCGCGCTGGTCTACGTGCCGCGCGAACGCTACGCGCGCGAACTGCGGGACCGCATCGGCCAGGAACTGCTGCAGGCCTGCGGCGGACATGCGATCGATCGCAGCGTGGACTTCGTGCGTGGCGGCTTCGCGCGCATCCAGTACCAGGTGCGCACACCGCCCGGCACGCAACTCAAGGAACCGGTCGAGACCATCGAGCAGCGCCTGCTGCGCGCCACGCGGCCCTTCCGCGAGCAATTGCGCGCTGCATTGGGCGAGCGCGAGGTCGCGGATGCCGTCCAACTCGCGGCGCGGTTCGGCGAGGCCTTCACGCCCGCCTACCTCGAGCGCATGCAGCCCACCGAAGTCGCGAGCGATACCGTGCAGCTCTCGAAGCTCGACGAGGCGAATCCCGTTGCCGTCGTACTCGTACCGGGCGAGCCGTCCTCACGCCTGAAACTCTTCGCCTGGCGCGAACCGCTCGCGCTCTCCGACGTGCTGCCCGTGCTGCAGCACTTCGGCGTGCGCAGCCTGCGGCAGGACCCCGAACCCGTCCGCCCGCAGTCCGGCGAAACCCTGTGGGTGCAGGATTTCGAGGTGGAAGTGCCCCCCGGCGCAACACCCGGGTCCGCCGCGGAAGTAGAGCGCCTGCTGCCGCGGGTGCTGCGCGGCGAGGCCCAGGATGACGCGCTCAATCGCCTGGTCCTCGCCGCCACGCTCGATGCGCCGCAGGTGGGCGTGCTGCGCATGCTCTCCGGCTACGTCAACCAGGTGGGGTTGCCGTACGGCCGCGCGGACATCGAGCGAATCGTCTCGATGACTCCGGACGTGGCGCGCGCGCTGGTGGATCTCTTCGAGCAACGATTCGATCCCTCGCTCACGCCGGCGGCGCGCAAGCGCGGCGAGGAGAAAGCCTCGCTGGCGCTCGACAAGGCGCTGGACGGCGTCGCGTCGCTGGACGCCGATCGCGTTCTGCGTGTGCTCGCCTCGGTGATCCGCGCCGGCCTGCGCACCAATCACTGGCAGCGCGACGCGCAGGGCCGGCCAAAGGCCTGCCTGAGTCTGAAGATCGAGCCTTCCAGGATTCCGGAACTGCCGCAGCCGCGACCGCAGTTCGAGATCTGGGTGAGTTCGCCGCACGTCGAAGGCGTACATCTGCGCGGCGGCAAGGTCGCGCGCGGCGGCCTGCGCTGGTCCGACCGCAGCGAGGATTTCCGCACCGAGGTGCTGGGCCTCATGAAGGCGCAGCAGGTGAAGAACGTGGTGATAGTGCCCGTCGGCGCCAAGGGCGGCTTCATCGCGCGCCGCGCGCCGCCACCGACCGACCGCGAGGCCTGGATGGTCTACGGCAAGGACTGCTACCGGACTTTTCTGCGCGGGCTGCTCGACCTCACCGACAACCGCGTCGGCGATCGCGTCACACCGTCGAAGGACACGGTGCGGCACGACGGCGACGATCCCTACCTCGTCGTCGCGGCCGACAAGGGCACGGCGACGTTCTCCGACATCGCGAATTCCATTTCCGCCGAGTACGGCTTCTGGCTGGGCGACGCCTTCGCCTCCGGCGGCTCGGCCGGGTACGACCACAAGAAGATGGGCATCACCGCGCGTGGCGCCTGGGAGAGCGTCAAGCGGCACTTCCGCGAGCTGGGCACCGACATCGCGCACGATGACTTCACCGTTGCCGGCGTCGGCGATATGTCCGGCGACGTGTTTGGCAACGGCATGCTGCTTTCGCCGCACATCCGGCTCGTCGCAGCCTTCGACCATCGGCACGTCTTCCTCGATCCGGACCCCGACGCGCAACGCGCCTTCGAGGAGCGGCGCCGCTTGTTCGAACTGCCGCGCTCGTCCTGGGCCGATTACGACAGCAGCCTGATCTCGAAGGGCGGCGGCGTGTTCGCTCGCACGTCCAAGCGCGTCATCGTGTCGCCGGAGGCGGCGCGCGCCCTCGGCATCGAGCCCGGCACCGTGAGCGCCAATGATCTGGTGCGCGCCTGTCTGCGCGCACCGGTCGATCTGTTCTGGAACGGCGGAATCGGCACCTACGTGAAGGCCAGTCACCAGGGCCAGGACGAAGCGCACGATCGCGGCAATGACGGCGTGCGCGTCGATGGCCGCGACCTGCGTGCGCGGGTGGTCGGCGAAGGCGGGAATCTGGGCTTCACGCAGGCTGGCCGCATCGAGTACGCGCTGCGTGGCGCGCGCGGCCAGGGCGGCCGCATCAACACCGACGCGATCGACAACAGCGGCGGCGTGCACTGCTCGGACCGCGAGGTGAACATCAAGATCGCGCTCAACGAGGTCGTCGCGCGCGGCGACCTCGCGCGTGCTGCGCGCGACGAGCTGCTGGCCGCGATGACCGACGAGGTGGCCGCCTTCGTTCTGCGCGACAGCGAGGTGCAATCCGGCGCGATCAGCCTCATCGAAGGCCAGGCGGCGCAGCGCCTGGACGACCACATCGCGCTCCTCCGGCGCCTGGAACGCGAAGGTCGCCTGGACCGCGCACTGGAGGGCCTGCCCGACGACGAGCTGCTGCAGCAGCGGCGCAGCGCGGGCCGCGGCCTGACGCGCCCCGAGATCGCGGTGCTGATGGCCTACGCGAAGATGTCGTTGAACGCAGCGGCCCTGGACGGCGCGTTGCCGGACGATCCCCACTTCGTGCACGCGCTGCTCGAGAATTTCCCGCGCGCGATGGTGGAGCGCCACCGCCACGCGCTCGAGCATCATCGCCTACGCCGCGAGATCGTCGCCACGATCCTGTCCAACGACGTGGTCAACCGCATGGGCGCTTCCTTCGCGCACCGGCTCGCGGAGGACCAGGGCGTGCCGCTGGGCGAGGTGCTGGGCGCCTACGCGGCGGCGCACGACCTCGTGGACGCACGGTCCTACTGGCAGGCGATCGACGAGATCGAAGATCGCCTGCCCGCCGCCGTGACGCTTCGCATCGCGCACCAGACCGCAGACCTCGTTCGCCACGTGAGCGCCTGGCTGGTGACCTCGCGCTTTCCGCAGCCGCTGGAAGTCGGCGCGCTCGTGTCGCGGTACGGCCCTGCCCTGGCCAAGGTCGAAGCCCTGCTGCCGCAGGTGCTGCCGCCTGCCTATCGCGCGGAGTACGACCGCCAGCTCGCCGCGCTGCTCGCCGACAAGCTGCCCGAGGCGCTCGCGCACCGGCTCACCGCGACCAAGGCCCTGGGCAGCGCACCCGACATCGCCGACATGGCGCAGCACGCGAACGTGACGCTCGATCAGGCCGCCAGGACCTACTTCGAACTGGGCGAGCGGCTGCGCCTACCCTGGCTGCTGCCGGCCATCGCCCATCTCAAGGTCACCGGGCCCTGGCAGGCGCTGGCGCGCAGCAAGCTGCGCGAGGACGCCTACCGCGCTCACCGGGACCTCGCGCGCGACGTGCTGGCGCGCGGCGGGCTCGAGGCCTGGGAGAAGACCCGCGGCACGCGGCTGGCGTCGGCGCTCGCGCTCGTGACAGAGCTGCAGACCTCCGGGGCGCACGATCACGCGGCGCTGTCGGTGGCGGTGCGGGAACTGGCGGAGCTTCGGCCACACCCGTAGCCCGGCCGAAGTCCAGGATCGCCATGGGACGCGCGGCAAGACCCAGCACTTCGTCCGGGTCTACGGATGCCTCTATTCCGAGAGCAGCGCGCGGATGTCCGCCTCGATCGACTTCGCGTTGCGATCGCCGTCATGCGTCTCGCCGAAGTGGCGAGCGCGGACGTTGCCCTTGCGATCGACCAGGTAGAACGCAGGCCAGGCACGGTTGTGCATCGCCTTCCAGTAGCCGTAATCGTTGTCGATCATCTGCGCATCGGTGACCGCAAATTCCTGGAGCTTGGCCTTCACGCGGTCGAGCTCGTATTCCTGCGGCAATTCCGGCGTGTGCACGCCCACGATCACGAGCTTGTCGCCGAACTTCGACCGCAGCGTGTGCAGCCAGGGGATCGAGCGGTAGCAGTTCCAGCAGGCGAAGGTCCAGAAATCCAGCACGACGACCTTGCCCCGCAGGTCCGCCCAGGTCAGCGGCTTGGAGTTGAGCCAGGCCTCGGGACCGGTCTGCGTGAAATCGGGCGCCGGCGTCGCCGGCAACAGTTCGGCGGCGGCGTTGCCGCTGGCCGCGAGCAGGGACGACCCTAGAAAACAGGCGCGAAACAGCCAGGAACGGGACATGGGGGATTGCCATCAGGAGCGAGCCCCATCGTCGCAGCGCACTCCCGCCCGCGCCCCGCGCGTTCGTCCGCGGCTGCGGCCCGATCGTTCGGAACTGCCCCGCCGCGCCCGACCGTCCATCCGCGCCGGGCTGCGGACGGGCCCTTTCGGGGCGTGAGGCCACGTTCAGCGCCGTACAATGCTGCGCCGCCGCACACAGAAACCCGATGTCCAGCACCCTTGTTTCCCCACCCGCCCGCCGCCGCAAGACGCCGAAAGTCGGCTTTGTGTCGCTCGGCTGCCCCAAGGCCCTGGTCGACTCCGAGCGCATCCTCACGCAGCTTCGCGCCGAGGGCTACGAGACCGTGCCCACCTACGACAAGGCCGACGTCGTGGTGGTGAACACCTGCGGCTTCATCGATTCCGCCGTGGCCGAATCGCTGGACGCCATCGGCGAAGCGATGGCCGAGAACGGCAAGGTCATCGTCACCGGCTGCCTCGGCGCCGGCCCGAAAAGCCACGTCGTGAGAGAAAAGTTTCCCGACCTGCTGTCGATCAGCGGCCCGCAGAACTACAAGGCGGTGATGGACGCGGTGCACCTCGCAGTGCCGCCGAAATACGACCCCTTCGTGGACCTGCTGCCGGCCGCGCGTCGCCGCGGCAGCGGCCTGGGCGACGACATCGGCGTGAAGCTCACGCCGCGTCACTACGCGTACGTGAAGATTTCCGAGGGCTGCAACCACAAGTGCAGCTTCTGCATCATTCCTTCGATGCGCGGCAAGCTGGTGTCGCGGCGCATCGACGACGTACTGCGCGAGTCCGAGAAGCTTGTGAAGTCGGGCGTCAAGGAACTGCTCGTGATCTCGCAGGACACCAGCGCCTACGGCGTGGACATCAAGTACGAGAAGGGGACGTGGCGCGAGAAGGAATATCGCACCTCGATGCTGGACCTCTGCAAGGGCCTGGGCGAGCTCGGCGTGTGGGTGCGCATGCACTACGTCTATCCCTATCCCCACGTCGACGACATCATTCCGCTGATGGCGGAGCGCAAGGTTCTGCCCTATCTCGACATCCCGTTCCAGCACGGCAGCCCAAGCGTGTTGAAGCGCATGAAGCGTCCGGCGTTTGCGGAAAACACGCTCGAGCGCATCGCCGCGTGGCGCCGGATCTGTCCGGACATCACGCTTCGCAGCACCTTCATCGCGGGCTTCCCCGGCGAGACCGAGGCCGAGTTCCAGGAGCTGCTGGACTGGCAACTTTCAGCCCAGCTGGATCGCGTGGGCTGCTTCACGTACTCGCCGGTGGAAGGCGCGCGTGCAAACGCCCTGCCCGACCATGTGCCCGAAGAGGTGCAGCAGGATCGGCTCGCGCGCTTCATGAAGGCGCAGGCGAAGATCAGCAGGAAGAAACTCAAGGCCAAGATCGGCAAGACCATCGAGGTCATGGTCGACGAGATCGGCGAGGACCACGTCGTCACCGGTCGCTCATGGGCCGATGCGCCCGAGATCGACGGCAAGGTTTATCTCTCCTGCATCGATCCGCTCAAGCCGGGACAGATCGTGCGCGCCGAGGTGATTGGCGCGGACGAGCATGATCTGAACGCGGAAGTGGTCGACGAGTAGCGCTTTGCTCTCTCTCCCCGCGAAGCAGGGAGAGAACCGGGGTGAGGGGCCCGCCGCTCGCAGCCAGAGCGACGTGGAGCCGGAGAGCATTTGCCCCTCACCCCGCCCTCTCCCCATGCGACGAAGCTGCATGGGGAGAGGGAGACAAGCTCAGGCGGCCTCACCCCTTCCCGCCACCAAGCATCATCAACGCGCCGGCCAACCACGCGGCGATGCCGGACGCGGATCCGACGCAATGGGTGTCACCGGAGAACCTCGCGAACGCGATCCGGTTTCTGGCGTCGGACGAGGCGGTGGCGGTGGCGGTGGCGGTGGCGGTGGCGGTGCACGGAGCGGTGCACGGAGCGGTGTTGCCGGTGGCGGGACTCAGCTGAGTCCAGCCGCACGACTCCCTCTCCCCGTGTGCTTTTCACGGGGAGAGGGCGGGGTGAGGGGCAAACGCTTTCCGATCAACCGCCCGCTCGGTTCAGAGCGGCAGGCCCCTCACCCCGCCCTCCCCACGCGAAAAGCCGCATGGGGAGAGGGAGACCAGATCGAAAGCCGCGCCTACTTCGCCGGCTTGAACGTCTTCTCGATGTATGACCGAAGCCCTGCACCCGTCTCGACGCTCGCCCACTGCGCCAGCGCCTCGGCGTCATAGCCCGGCCCGTCTTCGCGAATCCGCTTGATCGATGCGGCACGCAGCGCCCGCTTGGTCAGCGCGAAGGCCTTGGGCGGCAGCTCGGCGAAGGACTTCGCGAGCACGGTCGCACGGTCGAGTACGGCGTCGGGCGCAACGACCTCGTCCGCCAGGCCGCGCTGCAAGGCCTCGTCGCCCGCGAAGGTGCCGGCGCCGTAGAGCACACCCTGCAGGTGCCGGTGCGCCACGGTGAATCGCAGGACCTCCAGCGCGCTGGTCGGGAACGGTACGCCGACCTTGAGTTCCGGCACGCCGGTTCGCGCACCCTGTGCGAGCACGCGCTGGTCGGCCGCGCAGGCCAGCACGCAGCCACCCGCGATCGCCGCGCCGTTCACGGCCGCCACGACGGGCTTTGAGCTTTCGAACACGGCGTCGAACATCGCGCTCAGCGCGGGCAGGAAGCGCTGCACGTAGGCATGACCGCCGTCGACGATGCGCAGCAGGTCCACACCCGCGGAGAAGATGCGGCCCTGGCCCACGAGCACGATCGCCCGGCAGGGATCCTTCTCGAGCGTGCGGAACTGCGCGGCCAAGCCCTCGCAGAATTCCACGTCCATGGTGTTGGCCTTGCCGTGGCGCATGGCCAGCAGCGCGATGTCGTCCTGGCGGGTGATCTCGAACACGAAACGTCTCCTTGAGTTGTGAGTTCTTCGATGGAGCAAAACGGAAATGCGCAGCCGCGTCAGTGCAGCTCGAGCGGGAGGACCGGCATGCCGGTGAACCAGGGATGCGCGAACACCAGCACGCCCGTCACGAGCAGGCCGATCAGCGCGCTGGTGACGGTGCGCATCGCGCCCACGCGTGGCGGCTTCACGCGCGCGCCGTCGCGGCGATTGAGGAAGATCACCTCCAGCACCGCCCAACCGAGCAAGCCCCCGAACAGCACCACGGATCGCGTCTCCCCGTTGGTCAGCAGGTGCGCCACGGCCCAGAGCTTCACGCCGGTGAGCTGCGGATGCCGGAGGAACTGCTTGATGTCGGTGGGCGCACGCGCGCTCGTGAACAGGATCACGGCGAAGGGCATGAGCACGACGGTCAGGTAGCGCATGTCCGGCGGCGGAACCCAGATCGAGATCGGCGGCGTCGAACGCCAGCCGAGCGTGATCAGCACCAGGGATAGCAGGACGGTGAGTGCGAACAGTCCCTTGTAGGCCGCCAGGCCAATCTTCGCGACAATCGCCGCGCGCCGCTGTACGGCGCGGGCCGCGAACAGATGGACCGCGGACCACAACAGGACGCCAAGCACCAGCAACAGCATGGGTTCTCCGGGGCAGAATGCCGAGCGCAAGAGTAGCGCGTGCGCGGGTGCGCATTACACTCGCTGCATGCCGCTACAGCCCGCCTCCGAGCTTCCGCCGATCGCCCGCGCGGAGGCGATGGACCAACCCTACCAGCCCGGGCGCACGCGGCGGCTCATCCTCGTCGGCGTGGCCGTCGTCGCTGCCGCGATCGCGCTGTTCCTGGCGGTGATACCGCGCGCTGCGGCGCCGCCGCCGATCGCCGCGGCGGGCCCGCCCGCGACGCCCACGCAGGACGTCGTTTTTCCCAAGCTACAGCCCCTGCGCACGCCCGCGCAGTCGCACTGAACCAAAGGAGCTCGCCGATGAATCCCCTCGAGTCGCTCGTCGTCGGACAGCGCGGCACCGAGTCCGTGGTCGTGCGCGCGGAGCTGACGGTGCGCCATCACCTGCCCCGCATGCCGGCCGTGTACGGCACGCCGATGATGATCTACCTGATGGAGGTGGCGGCGGCGAACGCGATCCATCCGCGCCTGCCGGACGGCTGGGTGTCGGTCGGCGCCGAGGTGAACATCCGCCATCTCGCCGCGACGCCCATTGGTCGCACCGTGACCGCAACGGCCATCGTCACCGCGATCGAGGGACGGCTCGTGCGCTTCCGGGTGGAAGCCCACGACGGCGCACGCCTGATCGGCGAAGGCACGCATGCGCGCGGCGTCATCGACCTGCAGAAATTCGAGGAACGCCTCGCGAAGGGCTGAGCGGACTGTCGTCCTTCGGCGACAGGGCGATCTGTTCGAGTGCGATTCAGATTGCCCGTGCACCTTGTTCGAATCGCGTCCTGTACCCGGCACCGGTCCTGCAGGCGCTCTCAAGCCGCTTGGCGGGGAATCGAACGATGCGCACGAAGCAGTGGATGGAAGCATGGCCAACCCCGCCGCGGTCGTCACGCGCCCCGACGCTCATTCGCGTGACGGATCGATTGCTCACGGAGCGCGGGGGCGATCGCGGCGCGAGCGAGACGCGCCACCCCGAGCGCTTCGATCACATGTTGCGCCTGCTCGCCGCTGCAACGGCGATGCCGGTGGCGGCCTACTGTCCCGTGGCCGATGGCCGTTTCGAGCGAATTCAGTGGGTCGGCCCCGCGGAGCCCTCGCTGCGTGCACTGACCTCGCTGCTGCAGCAGACCCTGGTGCAGCCCGATGTCCTGGTCGTCGCCGACGCGCGAACCGGCGCGCTCGTCGAGCCTGCCGATCCGGCCGATCCGGCCGTGACAACGACCGAACCGCCGGCACCCGCGATCGGCTACTTCGCCGGCGTGTCCATCCGCACGCGCGCCGGGCAGGTCCTGGGCGTTCTCTGTGTCACCTGCGACGAGCCGCGCAGCGACGGCGAGCGAATGCGAGCGCTGCTGATGGACGCGCGATGGCTGATGGAACGCGAGGCTCTGCTGCGCCGCCAGGCTGCGCGCGACGCGCTCACGGGCCTGCGCAACCGCCGCGCCGTGGAGTCCTCGCTCCAACGCGAATGGCGCCGCGCGGTGCGTGAACGCTCCAGCCTGAGCCTGCTCGCATTCGACGTGGACTACTTCAAGGCCTTCAACGATCACTACGGTCATCCGGCCGGCGACATTGCCTTGCGCGAGGTGGCGAACGTGCTGTCGCGATCGCTCAGGCGACCGGGCGACTTCGTCGGGCGTGTCGGCGGCGAGGAATTCCTGGCCTGCCTGCCGCGCACGGATGCAGCCGGCGCGGTGATGGCCGCGGAGTTGATCCGGCTGGAGGTCGAGCGGCTCGGCCTTCCGCACGAGAAGAGCCCGATCGGAGTGTTGACGATCAGCGTCGGCACGGTGAGCGTGGGCGGACAGGGCATCGCGCGGCTGCGTCCACCGGGCCTGGTCGAGATGGCCGACGCGGCGCTTTATCGCGCCAAGGAGCGCGGCCGTAACTGCGTGGCCTTCATCGACGAAGGCGATTTCGACCCGATGCAGGATGTCGTCGCGCGCTTCTGAACCCACTCCGGATTGAAGGAATCGGGTTGGATCGACCAGTCGGTCTCCGGGCTTGCGCGTCAATTTCTGAATGTGGACTCCCCCGCCAGCAGCACACAGGAAGATGGAGCAAGGCCCAGTGCGCTGTTATGCGCGGCCTCCAAACGCGAACGGGACTGCCGCGATCCGGCGGTACGTCGCCGTTTACTCGACGCGTCGCTCCGCTACCGGCGGCGGCGACCACTGGTACAGCCAGGTCTCGGAGAAGGCCTGCCCATCGACAGCCAGATACATGCGGATGTCGATCGGCGCTTCCGATTCGTCCGGCGGCACGAGGTCGAACATTGCGCGCACGCCATGGATGTCGCTCAGCGGACGCACCGACGGAATCTCTGTGCGGCCGCGCGACACGCTGAGGACCTGCTCGATCTTGACGTCGGGACCCAGCAGCGACAGGTCGCCGTGCGCAAAGTCCACCGCGAAGCGCATCGAGTAATACGGACGCTTGCGGCCGATGACGCCACCGATGCCCGTGCGCGTGGCCGTGACCTGCGCGAGTTTCGGCTGCGCGGGCGGCCTGCCCGCCCAATGCAGGCGATAGCCGAACAGGAGCTCCTCACCGGGTTGGGCCGGCTTTTCCGGATTCCAGAACGCGACGATGTTGTCGAAGGTCTCGTCCGCGGTCGGCAGTTCGAGCAACTGCACCGAGCCCCTGCCCCAGTCGGACTTCGGCTCCACCCACACGCTCGGCCGGCGGTCGTAGAACACGCCGTCGTCCTGGTAGTGATCAAAATCGCGATCGCGCTGCAGCAGGCCGAATCCCTTCGGATTCTCGGCCTGGTAGGCGTTGAAACGGCGATTGCGCGGATTGGTCAGCGGGCGCCAGGCCCACTCGCCGTTGCCGTTCCAGATCGCCAGGCCATCGGTGTCGTGGATCTCGGGACGCCAGTCGTTACCCACGCGGCGATCGTTCTCGCCGGTCTGGAACATGCTCGTCAGCGGCGCGATGCCCAGGCGCTCGATCGGCTTGCGCGGATACAGCGCGGCGTCGATCTCCATCGTCAGCGTCTGGCCCGGCGTGATCTCGAAGCGATACGCGCCGGTCGTGCTCGGAGAATCGAGCAGGCCGTAAACCGTGAGCGTGTTCGCTCCCGGCGCCGGACGCTCCAGCCAGTAGGCGACGAAATCCGGAAATTCCTCGGCGCGCTCCATGCCCGAATCGATGGCCAGGCCCCGCGCCGACTGCCCGTACTGCCACTCGCCACCGACCGCGCGGAAATAGCTGGCGCCCAGGAAGGCCGCGACGTCACGCGTGCGATCGGTGTGGAAAGTCACGCGGAAGCCCGCGAAACCCAGGTCCTTGGGCAGCTTCTTGCCGTCAACGCCGCTCTTGCCGTAATCGAACATCGCAGGGTCGTAGGCGAATTCCTGCGCCTTGCCGTCGACCAATTCGTACATGTGCACCGGCGACTTGAAGTACAGACCCAGGTGGAAGAACGCGGCGCGGAAGTGTGACTCCGGGTCGCGCCACAGCAGGTGGTCGTCGCGGAAGTGCAGCGTCTGGTACTGGTCCCAGTCCATGCCCTTGACCGATTCCGGGAGCTCGTTGACGCGCGACTTCCAGGGCTCGGCCGACAGCGCGCGGGCGCGGCCCTTCAGCACGGCGTAGTCGAACTTCTCGGCGTCGCCGAGCTTGCGCAGCGGCCCGTCTGCGGCGTTTGCGGGCGACGCGAAGAAGGCGAGCGCGGACGGAAGGCTGCTGGTCGCAAGGAGGGCGGACGCAGCAGCGAGGAGGTCTCGTCGTTTCATGTCTCGGACGTTTTTTTTGGAGCGAAAAGAAGGAAAGATGCAGCCGGCGTCAGGCCGCGCGGTTGCGATGCTCGACCATCAGGCAGCGGTCCTGCACGACGTCGATGCCCGCGTTCGCCAGGGTCTGCGCGAAGGCGTCGTCGCGGATGCCCAGCTGCAACCACACCGCCCTCGGGTGCTTGGCCAGGATGTCGTCGAGATGCGCGTGCAGATCCTGCGGACGGCGGAACACGTCGAGCAGGTCGATCTGGCCCGGCACGTCCACGAGTCGGCGATACACGGCCTGGCCGAGGATCCGCGTGACGTCCGGGTAATAGACCGGCACCGGAATCATCTCGAGGCCGGCCTGCACGAGGTATTGCGGCACGTAGAACGCCGCCTGGCTGGCTTGCGCCTCGGTCTTGATGCCGAGCACGGCCACGCGCCGCGTTGCGGCCAGCAGCGCGCCGATGCCGGCGGAATCCTCGACCAGCCTGCCGCTCCTCATGTTTCAGCCACCTCGCTTGAAGCGCGAGCCCGCACGACGCTGATCACGCTCGGGTCGCGCCGGATCGAAACTCGGACCGGCCTTTCGCACCAACCGCGCGTCCTCGCGACGGCGCAGGCTGTCCTGCGTTTCCTCGTAGAGCTGCTGCGCCTCGGGCGCACCGTGGCGCTCGTCGCTGAGTCCGCGCACCACGACTTCGCGTTCTTCCCAGCCCGTGCGCAGGTTCAACACCGCGCCGACGCGCACCGCGCGACCGACCTTGGCGCGCTCGCCCTCGTAGCGGACGTGACCGGACTCGATCGCCTCCTTGGCGATGCTGCGCGTCCGGTAGAAGCGCGCGGCCCACAGCCATTTATCGAGGCGGACCGGGCCCAAAGGATCGTCCTGGTCCAGGTCGCGGTCGTCGTCGGCTTCAGCCGCCTTCTGCCTCACCGCGCTTCACGCATCCGCATCACGCTGCTCAGCAGAGCGAGCTGATGGCCTTGAGCACGTCGGACCGCGAGATCTGGCCGATGAGCTTGCCGCCTTCCATCACGGGATAGCGGCGAAATGGCTTGGTCAGGAACATCTGCGCGAGCTGCGTGAGACTGTCGTCTGGCGATACCGAGATGACGTTGCCCTTCATGAACTGGCTCACGGGCCCGGCGACGCAGGTGTCCTCGGCCGCGATCAGGCCAACCTGCATGCAGTCCATCTCCGAGAGCATGCCCACCAGCTTGCCATCCGCGTCCACCACGGGTGAGCCGCTGATGTGGTGCTTCACGAGCAGGTTGATGGCGGCCATCACTTCCGTGTGCGGGGCGAACTTCACCAGCTTCTCCACCGGGGTCATGTAGTCGCGTACTACCGTCGAATCGAGTTTCGCCATGTCCCCATCTCCCTTGGCGCGTCGGCCTGTGCCGAACCATACTGCCCGGCAGAGGGCATGACAATGCGCGGCGCCGAGCCCTTGTTCCCGCCTTTAGTACCGGGCGAGCAGTGCATCGATGTCGGCACGGATGGCCTCCATCGACTTGTAGAGCGGCACGTGGCGTTTTGCATCACCGCCGTTGACCAGGATCGCGAAGGCCATCCAGCCGCCGTCCTTGCGTCGCAGGTAGCCTGCGACCGCGCAGACCGAGTACGGGTCGTTCATCGTGCCCGTCTTCAGCGCCACACGGTCCTGCCAGGCACGGGTGCCGCCACGCAGGAACGCGAACGGCGCCTGGCCCGGTACCACGAGTCCCCCGTAGAAGGCCGGGAAGGTCGCGGTGTCGCGGTACTGGAAGTCGAGCATCGACACCATCTCGGCCGCCGATATCTCGTTCTCCGGGGTCAGGCCGCTGCCGCTGAACAAGCGCGGCGGCGAACTGCCCGCGACTGCCTTGCGCGACAAGGCGCCCGCCAGGATCAGCGCCGCATCGGCCAACTGGGTCGGCGGCTTGGGTGCGCGCGCCGCCGCGATGTTGAGCGTCAGCAGGTCGGCGACGTAGTTGTTCGAATAGCGCAGCATGCGGCCGAGCTGTTCGCGCAGCGCGTCGCCCTCCACGCGCGCGATCATGCTGTCGGCCTGGACCGGCGGCCCGTAACGCACGCGCGTGTCGCCGGCCACGCTGATGCCCAGTTCCTTGAGCATCTGGCGCAGCAGCAGGGCCGTGCCCAGGGCCGGGTCCGACATGGCGCGGTAAACCTCCTTGGGATCGCCCGGCAAGATCGTGCCACCGGCCCTGAGCACGTCGCCGGCGTCGCCGGTGTATCGCGAGATCCAGTAGCCCTCCTTGGCCTTCGGCCCGCCCGTGGCGATGCTCCCCTGCACCGCGATGGGCAACGGGGTGCCCCCGCAGGCGCGCAGGCCCGCGGGCTGGCCGGCCGCGGTGGGCACCACTTCCACGCACCACGTGCCGTAGTCCACCGCGAGCGCCGACAGCGGCGTATTGAACGCCGTGTCGCTCTGCGATAGCGCCTCGCAGCGGTCCACGTTGTCGCAGCCCAGCGGCCCGTAGGTCGGGTTCGCGACGAGGTTCCCGCTGATCGACCGCACGCCCGCCGCGCGAACCTGCCCCGCCAGCGTCCAGAGATCGCGGTGGTCGAGCGTGGCGTCGCCATCCCCGCTGAGAATCAGGTCCCCGATCAGGCGACCGTCGGGCTGCACGCGGCCATTGACCATCACGCGCGTCTCGAAGGTCTTATCGGCCGGCCAGACGTCGAGCGCGGTGGCGGCGACGACCAACTTGGTGATGGAAGCCGGTGTCAGGCGCGTGTTGGGGTTGAGGGTTTCGTAGAACTCGGGCCGCCCGAGGTTCTGGACCGCGGCGCTGACGCGCGCGCCGTCGCGTTGAAGGCCTTGCAGGGCGGGCCAGGCGGGCTGGGCGAATGTCGCACCCGGCAGCAGCAGGAAGGCGACGGCGAAACTCCCGATGACCCCACGGGTCAGTCGTCCCGGTCGTTGCAAAAGGGGCTCCAGAAAAAGAAGGATCGATCGGCGGGCGAGGCGTGCGGAACCACAAGGCCGCGTCGCACGCATCCGTCCGGACACGCTCAAACGAAAAGGCCCGGCGTCATGACACGCCGGGCCCGAAAGGGTTCCCGCGATCGATCAGGGCGGAGCGTTGGTGACGACCTGGAACTGGTAGATCGTCACGACGCCGGAAGGCGAAGTGACTTTCAGTTCCAGCGTGCTCGAACCGTTGGGCTTGCCCGACTCGAGAGTCGCTCCCTTGAACGCCACACCGTAGGTGTTTCCTGCCGCCGTATCGTTCACCGTGCATGGCACGCTGAAGGTCGAAGTTCCCTGCACCGTGCCAGCGTCTCCCGAGGCCGTAAACGCCACGGTCGTCGTTGCAGGCATCGGCTGCTCGTTCACGTCACGCACCACCACCGAGAGACCAAATGTTGCGCCGCTGTTGATCGTGATCACGCCGCCGACGAAGCTGTTGACGGCTCCGGTGACCGAAACGTCGCCAGCGTCGATCACGGGCGAGGAACCCGACATCACGATCGTCAGGCTGCTGCGAACGTGCAGCGTGCGCGGAGCCGCGCACTGGATATTGCTCGGCGAGCCGTTGTCGCAGAGCAAGCCGTTGAACTGGCCATCCGCGCCATCGAAGCCGCCCGACTGGTTGAAGTCGCGGAACGACTCGATCGGGATCTGCGGACCGGACGGAGGAACCGGCGTCCCGTTGTCGCGAACGCCATTTTCGTTCACGTCCAGAAAGGCTTCGGGCAGATCCGAGCTAACGCCGGGCGATAGCGTCGCAAAGGGTTCGCTCGGGTCGCGAAGACCATCGCCGTCGGTGTCGTCGAAGCTCTCTTCTCCCACCGCGAACGCGAGAACCGTGCTGCGACCCGCACGAGCGGATCCGCCGATGCTGCTCGCGATCGAGCAGTTGGCGTCGGTATTGCCTGCCGCGCCAGCAGAGCAATCCGCGCCCAGCACTCCTGGATAGGCAAGCGGGCGCGGATTCTGGCTGCGCCAGTTCACCGTGCACGCGCCGCCCTGCATGTTGCAGCTGCCGATGATCGAACCGCCTTCCGTCGTGAAGGTCACGGCCGTCGAATCCGGCACCGGGTTGTTGTAGCGATCCGACGCCAGCAAGGTCATCGGAACCTGGACGTTGTCACGGTTCAGGCCTTCGACGTTCGGGCACTGCGCCGACAGCGAGAAGCTGTCCTGGTCCGGGATACCCGTGGTGATCGTGAGCTGTTCCGACTGGCTGCTGACCGTCGTCCCCGCACTGATCGCCGTGGCGGTCACGCGCACGACGGTGCTGACCGTGCCCGAGGTCACGACCGTGCTGACGTTGCCCGCGGTGTCCGTCGTGCCGGAGGCAGGGCTGACCGAGATCCCGCCCAACGTCGTGTTCAGCGCGAAGTTGACCGCCTGATTGGGGATCGGGCCGCCCGAGGCGTTGACCACCTGGAACGTGACCGTAGACGTCTCCTGCAGGCCGCTTCCACGCAGGCCGATGTTGATTGGTACTGCCGAAACAAAGCGGATGCTGGCCAGCGTCGACGGTTGCACGACGATCGTGCCCTGGGCCGTCTGCGCTGAACCGCCGATCACCGCACGCGCGGTGACGATGTCGTTGCCGGAGCAACCGCGGGCCTGGTAGGTACCCGCGGCCGCGCCGTCGGCAGCGGTCGCCGTATTGGGCACCGTAGCCGACGGATTGATCACCGCGGTTCCCGCAGTGATGCATGGCGAACTGAAGGTCAGGTTGACCGGATCGGTGAAAACCGTGTTGCCGTTGGCGGTGTCCACGATGTCGACGCGGAAGCCCGAACTTCCGCCTGCGGCCAGCGGGCTGACCTGGAAGGTGAACGTACCCTGCGCGAACGAGGTACCGGTGAGCGTGCCCAGGCGCGGCGTGGGATCCGCACTGTTGGACGGAGGCACGACCGTGACGGTGGTCGAGCCGGTGGCCGACCCGTTGGCGTCCTTCACCGTGACGGTGATGCCACGCGGATTGGGGTTGGTGGCCGTCGTGAGGACCGCGGTTGCGCGGCCGGTGGCATCGGTAGTGGCGCTCGTCACCGCAACCTCGCCCGAGTCCGCGGTGAACGTCACAACGACGCCCGCCACACCCTGGTTGGCGGAGTCGAGGGCAAGCGCGACGAGCTGCAAGCCTTCGGCGACGGTGTCGGCATCAGCCGCAAGTTGGGATCCACTCGGCAGCGTGATGGCGAGGGCGCTGGCCGTGGGCGTCGTCGTGCCGCCACCCGTACCGCCGGTACCGCCGGTACCGCCGGTACCGCCCGTGCCGCCGGTACCACCCGTGCCCCCGGTTCCATCCTCACTACCGGTGAAGTCCTTGTCGCCGCTCCCGCCCCCGCAGGCCGCGACAGTCAAAGCAAACAGGGCGGCAAAAAGAGCCCGCAGGAAACGGTGACTGCCCATAGAACCCCCAGACTGCCGCAAGCATGGCGCGGCGCTTTGATATTGCTTGGATGCTATCTCGAAAGTACAGGCCAAACAACCAACTCGCCGCCAAAGGAAAAGTGTTTTCCGAGGTTTGGCGATAGGGGCGCCGCAGATCGCGGTGGGCCTTCCGTCGGTCGTGTCATCGCATCAGTGGCGCCCGATTTTCAATTGAAATGGGAGCGAACCGGCCGCTTCACGGTGGATTGGCCTGCCCGAGAAGAAGGATTGGTCGACGTCAGGAGCGGAACTGCGCTACCGCCGACCCTGGTTCCATGCACGCGCACGGGCGAAATGTGGTGTCCCCGGCGGGAGTCGAACCTGCGACCTCGCCCTTAGGAGGGGCGCGCTCTATCCAGCTGAGCTACGGAGACGTGCGGCCATTCTACGAGGGGGCGCAGCACGCCGATCAAGGTCCGGGGCCGAAGCACTGCCAGGGACGGGCCGAACCCACGCCCCGAGTTCCCGACACTTCGTCCGGGCTACGGGTCCTTTCCCAGGAATTCCCGCAGCCGCGGGTTACCCGGATTCGAGAAAAACGCCTCCGGCGCGTCCTGCCAGGCGATCCGGCCGGCTTCCATGAATACGACCCGCGTCGCCACGGCCCGGGCGAAGGCCATTTCGTGGGTCACGATGCACATCGTCATGCCATTGGCCGCGAGGTCGCGCATCACGTCCAGCACTTCCCCCACCATTTCCGGGTCCAGCGCGCTGGTCGGCTCGTCGAACAGCATGACGTCCGGCTGCATGCACAGGGCACGGGCGATGGCCACGCGCTGCTGCTGGCCGCCTGAAAGCTGCCCCGGCCAGGAGCCGGCCTTGTCGGCCAGGCCGACCTGCTCGAGCAGGGCCAAGGCCCGCGCACGAACCTGCGCCGCCGGCTGGCGCAGCACCTTCAGCGGCGCCAGCATCAGGTTCTCCAGCGCCGTCAGATGCGGAAACAGGTTGAACTGCTGGAACACCATGCCGACCTTGGTGCGCAACCGGTCCAGCTTCGCGCCGCGGGCCTGGATCGAGGTGCCCTCGATCCGGACCTCCCCCGCCGTCACCGGTTCGAGCACGTTGAGCGTGCGCAACAGGGTGGATTTGCCGCAGCCGCTGGGTCCGATGATGCAGACGACCTCGCCCGCGTGGATGGATAGCGACACCTCGCGCAGCGCCTGCACGCCGCTGGCAAAGCGCTTGTCGACGCCGCGCACCTCGATCAGTGGACGGGCGGCCTGGTCAGCCACGATCCAACCTGCCTTCGAGCCGCCGTACCGCGAACGACAGCGAGCCGGTCAGCGCCAGATACAGCAGCGCCACGCAGAACCACACCTCGAACGGGCTGAAGGTGGAACTCACGACCTCGCGACCGGCCTTGGTCAGATCGGTGAGCGCCATGATCGATACGAGCGAGGAATCCTTGATCAAGTTGATGAACTGGCCGGCCAGCGAGGGCGAGGTGCTGCGCAGCGCCTGGGGCAGCACCACGTGACGCATGGCCTGGAAGGCGCTCATGCCCAGCGAGCGCGCCGCCTCGGTCTGCCCGCGCGGAATCGACTCGATGCCGCCGCGCACGATTTCCGCGACGTAGGCGCCCGTGAACACCGACAGGGCCGCGACGCCGGCCGCGAACGCGGACAGCGACAGCACGGTACCGATGAAGAAGTAGAAGATGAAGATCTGCACGAGCAGCGGCGTGCCGCGGATCACCTCGACATAGAGGGCGGCAAGATCGCGCGCGACCACCTGGGTCGAGGCGCGTCCGAGTCCCACGACGAGTCCCAGGATCAGCGCAAAAACCAGCGACACCATCGAGATCTTGAGCGTCATCCAAAGACCGATCGCGAGCGGCCCCGGCGACCAGCCGGTTTCGCGTCCCAGCGTGTTGCCGGCGAAGACGATGTCGCCGTCCGACACCTCGATGCGATCGAAGCCCGACAGGGTCACGGTCTCGCCGCCCAGCAGCGGCGCGATCACGAGACCGTGGCCGTCGGCCGCGAGCTTCACGGTGCCGTCGAACGGCGCGGTGATCTCCGTGCCGCCAGTGGCCACGAGATATTGAGGCACGCGGTCCCAGCGCCACTGGTAGTCGATCTGGCGACTGGCGTAGTACAGGCTGAAGCCGACCGCGAACACCACGGTCGCCGCAGCCACATGCCCGATCCACACGCTGCGCGAGGCGTTCAAGGCCTCAGCCTTCCAGGTTCTTCATCCACGTGGTGCTCTCGAACCAACGCTTGTAGAGCATCTCGTAGGTGCCGTCGTTGCGGATCGCGTCGAGAAAATTGTCCAGCCAGTTCAGGAAATCCGGGTCGCCCTTGCGAATGGCCCAACCAAGGTTCTCCTTGGTGAACGGTTCGGACAGGTGCGCCACGCTACCGGGATAACGCTGCGCATAGATCAGGTTGAACGGGAAGTCGTAGATGAAGGCGTCCGCGCGACCGTTGCGGACCTCGAGCGCGGCGTCGGCCTCGCTCTCGAAGCGCTTGAGCTGAGCGCGCGGAAACGTGCGCCGCGCCGCGAGATCGCCTGACGTGCCGAGCTTGCTCGTGACGATGTACTGCGGATCATCGAGCTGCGTGTACTTCGTGATCTTCTTTTCGTCCTTCTTCGCCAGCAACACGGTCTGCCCGATCACAATGTAGGGCCGCGCGAAGTTGACCTGGATGTTGCGCTCGGGCGTGATCGTCATGCCGCCCATGAGCAGGTCGAACTTGTCCGTCAGCAGCGCGGGGATGATCCCGTCCCACTGCGTGTTGACGAAGCGCACCTTGACCTTGAGCACCGAGGCCATCTTGCGCGCCAGGTCTATGTCGAAGCCGATGAGGTTGCCGTTGCGGTCGAGCATCTCGAAGGGCATGTAGCCGGCCTCGAGCCCCACGCGCAGCTCACCGCGTTTGAGGACCTGGTTGAGCGCCGACTGTTCCCACAGGCCCGGTTCCCGCGCAGGCACCAGGCCGGGAGTCAGCAGCAGCGGCAGCGCGAGGAAATGTCGGCGTTGCACGGCGCGTGGCGAGAAGAGGACGGCCCCAGACTAGCACCGGCGGCGCGGCGTTCTACACTGGACCCGTGAACGTTCTGCCGCCCGCGCTGGACTGGATCGACGCGCAGCTTCCCCGCATGCGCGACCGCCTCGTGCGTCTTGCGAACCGCAATTCCGGCAGCTTCAACGTCGAGGGCGTCGACGCCGTGGGTCGCGACCTGTCGGCGTGGTTCGCGCCGTTCGGCGCCACCACCGAGTTCCTGGACCTCGCAGCTTTCACTTCGACCGGCGACGACGGCCGACCGCGGCAGCGGCCGGTAGGCCGCGCGATCCGGATGCGAATGCGCCCGGAGGCTCCGCTGCGCGTATTCCTGTGCGGGCACCTCGATACGGTGTTCGCCGCCGACTCGCCGTTCCAGTCCGTCGTCGAGGCCTCGGACGACGTGCTGCGCGGGCCCGGCGTCGCCGATCTGAAGGGCGGGCTGATGGCGATGTGGGCGGCGCTGGGCGTGCTCGAGCAGTCGCCGCACCGCGATCGCATCGGCTGGGAGGTGCTGCTCAACCCGGACGAGGAGATCGGCTCGGTCTCGTCGGCGCCGCTGCTGGTCGAGGCTGCGGCGCGCAACCACCTGGGGCTGGTCTACGAGCCCACCCTCCCGGACGGAAACCTCGCCGGCGCGCGCAAGGGCAGCGGCAACTTCGATCTCGTCGTGCATGGGCGCGCGGCGCATGCGGGTCGCGATTTCGCCGCCGGGCGCAACGCGATCGCGGCCTGCGCGCGACTCGTCGAAGGCGTGAACGCGCTCAACGGCCAGCGCGAAGGCGTCACGATCAACCCGGGCTACGTGCGCGGCGGCGGCGCGCTGAACATCGTCCCCGATCTCGCGGTCTTCAAGTTCAACGCGCGCATCGCCGAAGCGGACGACGCCTGCTGGCTGCACGACCAGCTCGACCTGCTTCTGACGCGCGCGAACGATGCCGACGGCATCCACGTCGAGCGGCGCGGCGGATTCACGCGACCGCCCAAGCCTTTCGATGCGCGCAACCGACGCCTCGGCGCGCTGATCGCGGACTGCGGACGCGCGCTGGGGCTTTCGCTCGAGTTCAACCCGACCGGCGGCTGCTGCGACGGCAACAACCTGCACGCGGCCGGCCTGCCCAACCTCGACAACCTGGGCGTGGTCGGCGGCGACATCCATTCGGATCGCGAGTGGATGCGTGTCTCGAGCATGGCCGAGCGCGCGAAGCTGTCGTCGCTGTTGCTGCTGCGGCTGGCCTCGGGCGAGCTCTCATGGAACGACCAGCCATGAACCTCATCCGACCGATCCGGCTCGACGACCTCGACGCACTGGTCGATCTTGCGCGCGGCGCCGGCGCGGGATTCACCTCGCTGCCGCCGGATCGCGACTACCTGCACGGGCGCATCGAACTGTCGCTGTCATCGTTCGCCGCGCGCGTGACGCAAGCCGGCCACGAGCGTTACCTGTTCGTGCTGCAGGACGGCGTCGGCGGGGCGATCGGCGGTTGCTGCGCGGTGGAAGCGGCCTGCGGGCTCGACGAGCCGTTCTACAGCTATCGCGTCGGCCTCACCGTGCAGGCGTCTGCCAGATTCGAGGTCTACAACCGCACCCAGACCCTGTCCCTCAGCAACGACTACACCGGCGCCTCGGTGCTGTGCTCGCTGTACCTGAAGCCGGAGTTTCGCAAGAAGGATGGTGCAGGGCGCCTGCTGTCGAAATGCCGGTTCCTGTTCATGGCGGCGCACCGCCCGCGCTTCGCCGATCGCGTCATCGCCGAGATGCGGGGCGTGTCGGACGAACGCGGTCGCGCTCCGTTCTGGGAGGGGCTGGGCCGTCACTTCTTCAGCGTCGATTACGCCGAGGCCGAGCGCATCGTCGGGCTCGGCAACAAGAGCTTCATCGCCGAGCTGATGCCGGCGCACCCGATCTACGCCGTCCTGCTGCCGGAAGAAGCCCGCACGGTGATGGGCCAGGTGCACGAGCAGACGGCGCCCGCGCTGCGCCTTCTGCAGGGCGAAGGACTGCGTCACCAGGGCTACATCGACATCTTCGACGGCGGCCCCACGGTGGAAGCTCCGGTCGCCGAGGTCAGGACGGTCCGCAAGTCGCAAGCGCTCGAAGCGCGCGTCAGCGCCGCGACCCCGCGTGGCGTTCCGCACCTGGTTTCCAATGATCGACTGCAGGATTTCCGCTGCGTGCTGGCCACCCTCGCCCCCGCGCGCGACCACGTGGTGCTGGATCAAGTCACCGCCGCTGCGCTACACATAGCGGCAGGAGACAAGGTGAGAATCGTCGTCCCATGAGCGAGAACGAGCAGGAAGCCACCGAACAGCAGGCCGGCAAGCTGTATATCGACGGCGCCTGGGTCGAAGGTGTCGGCGAGCCCTTCGCCAGCATCGAGCCCACGCAGGGCGACGAGATCTGGGCCGGGCCGGCCGCCGGCAAGTCCGATCTCGACCGCGCGATGGACGCCGCCTTCGATGCGGCCGACGGCTGGGCGGACGCGCCGTTCGCGCAGCGCGAGGCCATCGTGCGCAGGTTCGGCGCACAGCTCGAGGCGCACCGCGACGCGCTGGCCGCCACGATCGCGCACGAGACCGGCAAGCCGCTATGGGAATCGAAGGCCGAGGTCGGGCTGATGATCGCGAAGATCGATCATTCCGTCCGCGCCTACCACGAGCGCACCGGGACGCGCGAGAGCGAGGAACCCGGTGTGCGCCTGAGGGTTTCGCACAAGCCGCACGGCGTCGTGGCCGTGTTCGGACCCTTCAATTTTCCTGGCCATCTCCCGAATGGGCACATCGTGCCGGCCTTGCTGGCGGGCAACTGCGTGCTGTTCAAGCCCAGCGAGCAGACGCCGCTGGTGGGCGAGGAGACCGTGAAGCTCTGGCACGCGGCCGGCATTCCCAGGGGCGTGCTGCAGCTGCTGCAGGGCGATCGCGAAACCGGTGAGCTGATCGCGGCGCACGAGGAGCTCGACGGGCTTTTCTTCACCGGCTCGGCGCGCACCGGGGAGGTCCTCGCCAAGCAGTTCGCCGCGAGGCCCGGGAAGATCCTCGCGCTGGAAATGGGCGGCAACAATCCGATGATCGTCGGCAGCGCCATCGGCGACGTGCGCGCGGCCGTGCACGACATCCTGCTCTCGGCCTACCTGAGCACCGGCCAGCGCTGCACCTGTGCGCGACGCCTCTACGTGCCAGCCGGCAAGGCGGGTGACGAACTCGTCGCCGCGCTGGTCGAGGCCGTGCCGAAATTGAAGGTCGGCGCGTGGGACGACAAGGCGGAGCCGTTCATGGGTCCGCTGATCTCGGTGAAGGCCGCGGACGGCATCCTGTCGGTGCAGACGCGCCTGCTGGCGCTCGGTGCGCGCGCGCTGGTGGAGGCCAAGCGGCTCAAGCTCGGTCGCGCCTTCCTGTCGCCGGGCCTGCTGGACTGCAGCGGCCTCAACCGCATGCCGGACGAGGAGCACTTCGGTCCCCTGCTCAAGCTGGTGCGCTACACCTCGTTCGCGGACGCCGTGAATGCGGCCAATGACACGCGCTTCGGCCTGTCCGCGAGCCTGATCTCCGAAGATGAGGCCGAGTGGAAGCACTTTCGCCAGCGCATCCGGGCCGGCATCATCAATCGCAACCGCCCGACCACGGGCGCCTCGGGCGGCGCGCCCTTCGGCGGCATCGGCGCCTCGGGCAATCACCGGCCGAGCGCGTTCTACGCGGCCGACTACTGCGCCTACCCGGTCGCGACGACGGAAGCGGCGAAGTGCGAAGTGCCGGCGAAGCTGGAGCCGGGCATCCAGATCTGAAGCACCGCGGCCGCCGCGGCCACGGATTGCCGCACACTTGGCGGCCGACTTGCTGCCCGCTCCCGATGTCGAACCTGATCGTCCCTGCCCCGCTCTGGCGCCGTCTCTTCGCCTCGGTCTACGACGGCATCGTGCTGCTCGGGCTGAACATGGCGGCGCTCCTGCTCGAGATGCTCGTGCGCGAAAACCTGCTGGGCGCGGCCAAGAACGCGAGCTTCCAGAAGGGCCTGCTGTTCGTGGTCGGGCTCGGTTTCTTCGGCTGGTTCTGGGTTCACGGCGGCCAGACCCTGGGCATGCGCGCGTGGCGACTCCAGGTGCGGCGCCTCGATGGCGCCGCGCTGCGCTGGCCGATCGTGCTCGTGCGCTACAGCGTGATGCTCGCGACCTGGCTGGCGGTGCTGATGCCGAGCCTGCTCGGGATCCCGCGCTACGCGGCGATGCCGGGAATCGAGGCCGCGGCGCTGGCCTGCGCCCTGGCCTCGCTCGCGGCGGCGGCGCTGATGCTCGTCGAATCGCGCCGGCGTGCGCCCTGCGATTTCGTCGCAGGCACCGAGGTGGTGGTTCTTTGAAGCAGTTGTCAGTGCCAGATGTCAGTGCCAGTTGTCAGTGCTCAGAGCGCGGGCAATCTCAGGGGCTACAAGCGGCAACTGGCACTGACAACTGCTTCTAGCGCGCCGTGGCGAGCCTGAACACCGCCAGCACCATCAGCGCCGCCGTCGGCAGGCCCGCCGACACCGGCGCCGGCCATCCGTACAGCGCGCCGAGATTCGCCGACACCTCGTTCAAGAGATGGAAACCCACCCCCACGAGCACGCCCACCAGCAGGCGCTGCCCGGCCCCGCCGCCGCGCGTCGGTCCGAACACGAAAGGCACGGCGAACAGCACCATCGCGGTGACCGTGATGGGCGCGACGAGCTTTCGCCACAGCTCGAGCCGCTGCTCGCTGGCGTCCAGGCCGTTCGATTCCAGGTAGTCCACGAGGCGCATGAGGCCCGATGCCGAAACGCTCTCGGATTCGAGCACGTAGAAGCGCAGCACCTCGGGCTTCAGCCCGCTGGTCCAGTCGACCGTGTCGTGCTTTTCGACCTTGGTGCGCTCGGGCTCGAAGGTGGTCTCGGTGACGCCGCGCAGCAGCCAGATGCCCTGCACGTAGCGCGCACCCTCCACGCTGAGCACGGCGTGCAGGTTCTGCGCGTCGTCGAGGCGATAGATTTCGGCATCGGCGAAACGGTCCTCCGCCAGCAGGCGGCCGATCAGGAAGATGTCGTTGCCGTCGCGCAGCCACACCGGTTTGCTGCTCACGCCCGCCTCGGCGCCGCCGCGCGCGTGGGACTTCACGCGCTCCGCCGCCTGCTGCCCGACGGGCCCGATGCTTTCGCCCAGCAGCACCGCGAGTGCGCCCAGCAGCAGGCCGGCGAGCAGCGCCGAACGGCCGATGCGCAGGTTGGAATAGCCGGCCGCACGCATCGCTGTGAGCTCGCTCTGCGCCGCGAGCTGGCCGACGCCGAGCAAGGTGCCGAGCATCGCCACCAGCGGCATCAGCACGTACAGGCCGGCCGGCATCATCAGCAGGGTGATCGTGAAGATCTGCGTAACGCTCAGTGACCCGCTGCCCGAGTCGATCTCGGTGATGAAGTTGATGAAGCTGTACAGCGCGACCAGGCCCAGGCCGACGACCGCGCTCAGGCCGAAGATCGCCAGCACGATGTAGCGGTCGAGCCGCCCGAGGATGGCGCTCATGCGGGGTGAGTCCCGGATCGCAAATCACCGCTTCCCGAAAAAATTCTCACGCGGCGACACGGCGCCAGTTCCATCCCTGCCGACGCGCGATCATCCAGAACGCGGCGCCCGCGAACAGCAGGTGCACCCACCACAATCCGATGATGGAGGGCACGCGCCCCTTGGCGATCCAGGCCTGGCCCAGACCCATCAGGTTGGAATAGACCAGGTAGAGCACGATGCCGAGCACGAGCTTGCCGTAGCGACCCTGGCGCGGCGCCAGGTGGGACAGCGGCACGGCCAGCAATCCGAGCACGAACACCGACACCGGCGCCGCGATGCGCCAGGCGAGCTCGGCCTTGTCCTCGCTGTCGTTGGAGGCGATCAACTCCGAGGTCTCGGCAAGCTTGCGCTTGCTGCTGATGTAGGCGAACTGCGGCGGCGTGATGCGCGTCTCCATCTCCTCGAACCGGACCACGTCGTAGTCGGCCGCGCCAGGCTCGCCGGCGTAGCGATGACCTGCGTACAGCGTGACGTGGCGTTCCCCGCTCTCCGGGTCGATTCGCTGGCGACCGCGCGTGGCGATGACGATGCTCTCACCCCGGTCTTCCTGCATCCGCGCGAACACCGTCGTGAGCTGCTCGCCGGTCGCGTCCATCTGCTCGGTGTAGAACACCGCGCGCCCACCCAGCACGGCCTTGAACCGGCCCGGCTCGAACGGCGTGTACTGCACGAGGCGGCGCGCGTCCTTGGAGATGTAGTCGACGTGGCGTCCGGCCCAGGGGCCCGCATAGAAGGCGAGCCACGCGGTGACCAAGGCCATCAGCGCGGCCAGCCACATGAACGGCCGGTAAAGCCCGCCCAGGCTCACGCCGCAGCCCATCATCGCGGCGACTTCGCTGTCCTTGTACAGGCGGCCCAGTGTGAGCATCACGGCCAGCAACAGCGCCGCCGGAATCAACAGCACGAGGTACTGGATGCTGGAGAGGGCCACGACCTGGCCCAGGAAGTTCCGTGGAAGATCGCCGGTGGCCACGGCGCCGAGAAATTTCGAGAAACGCGCCGAGAGCATGATGGCGAGCAGCACCAAGGTCACCGCAAGGGTGGCGGCAGCAGTTTCACGCAGCAGGTAACGATCGAGCGTTCCGCGGAGCATGCGAACGGGGCGGGGGACGAGGCGCGCATTATGCGGGACCGTGCCGACTGCCCCGTGAATGGACGGAGGCTCGTCTCCGAAGCCGGATAAAATGCCGGCAAGCACCGGCGAGCCGGCGACCCCATAACGACACGGCAAAAGCCCTAAGGACTCCATGGAATACTTCGTCAAAAGCAGCAGCCCTGCGACGCGCCGCAGCGCCTGCGTGATCGTCGGCATCTTCGATCGTCGTTCGCCGAGTGCCGACGCCGCGATCGTCGAAAAGGCCTCGGGCGGCAGCCTCGGAGGCGTGATGCGCCGCGGCGACATGGACGGCAAGCTCGCCCAGACGCTGATGCTGCACGACGTACCGGGCACGGCCGCGGATCGCGTGATCCTCGTGGGCCTGGGCCGGGAGCGCTCGTTCGATGAGTCGTCCTACCGAAAAGCCGTGGCCGCCGCCGCCCGCGCGCTGCGCGCCACCGGCGCCATCGAGGCTGTCAGCTACCTGACGCGACTCGAGGTCAAAGGGCGTGACGCGCACTGGAACGTGCAGCAGGCGGCACTGGTCACGCAGGCGGAGTACTACCGCTTCGACGAATGCCGCGGCGAAGCCGCGCGCGCCGAACTGCCCACCTACAAGCTCGAACGCCTTTTCTTCGACGTAGCCGACAAGGGTGGCCTGGCCAAGGGCGAAACCGGGCTGCGCGAGGCACTGGCCATCGGCAACGGCCAGCAGCTGGCCAAGGATCTGGGCAACCTGCCCGGCAATCTGTGCACCCCGACCTACCTCGCGGACGCGGCGCGCAAGCTCGGCGGTGGCGGTGAGCGCGCGGCCGTGAAGGTCAAGGTGCTCGAGGAAGCCGACATGAAGAAGCTCGGCATGGGCTCGCTGCTGTCGGTGTCGCGCGGATCGCGCGAACCGGCCAAGCTCATCGTGCTCGAGTACCTGAAGGGCAGGAAGGGCGACAAGCCGATCGCGCTCGTGGGCAAGGGGCTGACCTTCGACGCCGGTGGCATCAGCATCAAGCCGGCCGCGCAGATGGACGAGATGAAGTTCGACATGTGCGGCGGCGCCGCGGTGCTCGGCACCTTCAAGGCGGTGGCGGAACTCAAGCTGCCGATCAACCTCGTCGGCGTCATCGCGGCCTCGGAGAACCTTCCGGACGGTGCGGCGGTCAAGCCGGGCGACGTCGTGACCAGCATGGCCGGCATCACCATCGAGGTCCTCAACACCGACGCCGAGGGCCGCCTGATCCTGGCCGATGCGCTCACATACACCGAGCGCACCTACGATCCGTCCATCTGCATCGACATGGCCACGCTCACCGGCGCCTGCATCGTCGCGCTCGGCGGCTACCCGAGCGGCCTGTTCTCCAACACCCCCGCGCTGACGCGCGCGCTATCCAGCGCAGGCGACCAGATCGGCGATCGCGTCTGGGAGCTGCCGATGTGGTCCGACTACGACGACCACATCAAGAGCGAGTGCGCCGATATCGCGAACATCGCGACCAAGGGCGGACGCGACGCCGGCGCCACCATCGGCGCGATCTTCCTGCAACGCTTCGCGCGCAAGATGAAGTGGGCGCATCTGGATATCGCGGGCACCGCGTGGATCGGCAAGAAGTCCACCGGCCGGCCGGTGCCACTGCTGGTGCAGTACCTGCTCAACACTGTCGGCAACAAGAAAAGCGGGTAATGACGCGGATCGATTTCTACCTGCTCTCCGAGGCCTCCGGCGGCACCGTCGGCGCGGTCTGCAGGCTGTGCGAGAAGGCCGCCAACGCGGGCCATCGTCTCTACGTGCGGGCGCCGGATGCGGGCCTCGCCGACGAGATGGACGGCGCACTGTGGAGCTTCAAGCAGGGCGGCTTCCTTCCGCACGAGCGGCTGGGCAGCGCCGCAATCGAGGAACCGCGGCCGCCGGTCCTGATCGGCAGCGCCGAGCCGCCGCCCACGCACCACGGCGTGCTGATCAATCTGGGCGACGACATCCCGACCTGGTTCTCCACGTTCGAGCGCGTGCTCGAAGTGGTGCCGGCCAGTGATGCGGGACGCGCAAGGTCGCGGGAGCGATTCCGCTTCTACCGCGAGCGCGGGTACGAGCTGAAGACCTTCGAGCAGAACGCCGAGGGCGGCTGGCAGGCCAAGTAGCCGGTTTTCTGCTAGTAGCCCGGGCGATTCCCGAAAGTGGGCGTCCTGGCGTCCTTCTTCTTCGACGGTTCAGGCGTGGCCGCCGGCGCGGGCTGCTTCTCGATGCCAGCAGGGGCCGGGACCGGTGCCGCCGGCGCAGGTTCCGGCGCTGCGTCCTCCGCGTCCTGCCCCGGTATCGCGACCACCTTTCCATTCGGCGACCAGGCGCGCGCGCTCACCTGGAACTGCATGCTCGGCAGCGGCAGGCTCTTCACGCCGGTCGGCAGCCACGTGGGCCGGCGCTCGCCGAAGGCCTCGTTCTTGCCGTCGATGGTGTCGTTGAACTTGTCCATGTCGAGTTGCTGCGTCGTGATCTCGACCACCTCGTCCATGCTCGCGCCGGCTGCCGCCAGCACCATTTTCAGATTGTCGAACGCGGCCTTCACCTGCTCCGGGTAGGACTCGGGGAAGCCACGCTTCTCGATGTCAAAACCCGGGACCGCGGACGTCGTGACCCAGGGTCCCACGCGCACCGCCTGCGAGTAGCCGAACAGGTCGGACACGAATTCCGTCCCGGCCGGCACGACGAACTGCGGCGCGGGCGGCGGAGGCGGTGCGGGAGGCGCGACGGCGCAGGCGGCGAGCAGGGCGGCGGTCAGCGGCATCGGGCGCAGGACACGGAACATGGTCGGTCTCCTCCTCGGCAACAGGAGCGCACCTTAGCGAATCGCGAGGTACCAGAGCGGCGCGCTGAGGAACGACAGCAGGATGCCCAGGCCCACCGTGAGGGTCACGAGTTCCGGATCGAGCCGATGCTCCTGCGCGAGGATGCCGGCCGTGATCATCGGGCCCTGCGCGGCCTGCAGCACGCCCACGGTCACGGGCAAGCCGTGCAGGCCCAGCACGAAGGCGAGCAGCAGCGAGGCCAGGGGCGCAAGGAACAGCTTCCACGCCAGGCCCACCGCGATGAACTTCGTGCGCCCCCGCAGCGCGCCGAACTGGAAGACCAGGCCCACGGAGAACAGCGCGAGCGGTGTCAGCGTATCGCCCAGACGATGCAGGACGACGGACACCGGCTCGGGCCAGCCGCCGAGCGTCAGGCGCACCCCGAAGCCGACCGCCAGCGCGATGAACGGCGGGAAGCGCATCAGGCGCTGGAGCAGTTCCTTGGGCTCGATGCGGTCGCCCGCGTAGTACGACGCAAGCAGCACACCGGCCGTCGAGAGTGCGAGAAAACTGCCGACCTGGTCGGAGATCAGCGCCGGCCCAAGCGCCTCGGGGCCCACGAGCGCCTGGATCATCGGCAGGCCGATGAAGGCCGTGTTGCCCAGCCCACAGGTCAGCACCAGCGCGCCGATGCTCGCGCGGCTCCAGCCCAGGCGGCGCCCGATCGCCGGGATCAGCACCGCCGAACCGATCACCACGATCCAGGGCGTGGCTGCGGCGAACAACAGGCTGCTGTCCCATTGCAGGCGGGGGATCTGGTCGAGCACGAGGGCCGGGAAGGCCACGCGCAGCAACCAGGCGTTGATGACGGCGTGCGTTCCCGCCGGCATCCAGTTGCGGCGCGCGAACAACCACCCCAGCACGGGGCAGCTGACCAGCAGCAGGAAGGCGCTCAACAGGCCCCGCTACTCTGTGAGCAGCCGGTCGAATCCAAAGCTGCGCGGCGACAGCACGTTGCGCGGATCGTGCTGGCGCTTGCGGACGACGAGTTCGTCGAGGCGCGCCCGCGGGGTCCGCTGCAGGAATTCGGTCGCCCACTTCGGGCCCACGCCGTGCTCGGCGCTGAAGGTGCCGCCGAACGACTGCGTGACGTCGAACACGATCTTCGTGAGCCGCGCGGCGTCCGGCCCCACCGGTGCGCCCTGCCCGCCGATCAGGTGCAGGTGCGCACCGCCCACGCCGGCGTGCCCGAAGTCCACGAGCTGGACGTCGGGACGCGCGGCGCGCAGTTCGCGCGCGAGCTGGTCGAGGTAGTCGCCGAACACGGCGACCGGCGTGGCGGTGTCGAATGAGAGCCGCCCCCCGCCGAGCGCGCGCATCTCCAGGTTGCTGGCCTCGGTCACCGAGTGACGGATCTTCTTGAGCGCGGGCAGCGGCGCGTAACCGATGGCCTCGTCGGCCAGACCCGCCTTCTCCGAGCAGAACGCGTAGAGCTTCTGCGCGAGGTCCTCGTCCGGCCCATCCGACTTGACCTGCATCAGCACGAGGTATGGCGCGTCGGGCGGGCGTTCGAACGGCAGGCGCACGTCGCCGCCCTTGCGGCGCAGGACCAGATCCACGGCACTGCGCGACAGGAACTCGAACTCCTCGATGTTCGCACCGAAGGTCTCGCGCGCCAGCGCGAACACGCGCATCGCCTCGGGCATGCCCGCCACGGCGAGCAGGACGCCTTCGCGCGTCTGCGGAATTGGCTGCGTGCGCAGTTGCAGGCGCGTGATGACGCCGAACACGCCCTGCGAGCCGACCAGGCCCCACTCGGACGGCATCCGTGTGGAATCGATCGCGAGCTGGTCCGGCGCCGGCCGCAGCCAGGCCGGCGCGGCCTGCGGACCCGCCGCAGTCCCGTCACCCCAGAAACCCCAGGCCGCCTGGGCCATGTGCGCGGCGGTGCCGTAGCAGACGGCGTTGGCGCCGGCCGAGGCATTGGCCACGCAGGCGCCGAGGCTGGCCGAGGCGGTCGAGCCCATCTCCATCGGGAACATGCGACCCAGCGGTGCGAGGATCTCGTTGAGCGTGTCCACCGCGAGCCCCGCCTCGATCGTGACCGTCGAGCCGCCCGGATCGGGCTTGCCCAGGTCGCTCCACCACGCGAACAGGCGGTCGCGCACGGTATCCGGCGACTCGCTGCGCTCGAAGCGGCATTCGCGGCCGTCGGCGAGCGTGAACGCCAGGACTCCGCGCAGCTTCTCCAGGCTCAGCACCACCTCGCCGTCGGGACGCTGCGATTCGACCAGCCCGGTGCGGCCGCTGCTGAGGACATAGTGCAGGTTGTGCTCGTTGGCGAGCTGAAGCGCACGCTGCACCTCGGACTCGAAGTCCGGCACGAGAACGGCTTCCGCGTGTCCCGGTGCCCCGCGTTCGGGCGTCTCGTAGGGCGCACGACGATCGGGTTCGACCAGCAGTCGGGCGCCGAACGCTTCGCGCAGGATCGGGATCGCGCGCGTCATCGACGGCGTCCCGCGGGAAGCAGTGGCGACGGGTGCGGGACGGGGATAGACGTCATGGGAGACGAATTCTAGTGCAGAGCCGTCGCGTGTTCGCGCGCGGCGCTGCCTTGGGGGCATGGGTTCAAGCTGCTAGGCTTTCGGCCTCAACATGTGGACACCGCGACGCGCCGCGCGTGCCGCTCGCAGTCCTCGCCCGGCCATCCGCCTCATCATCACGCGCCTCACGCCTTGAAGATCACCGAATCTCCCCTGCCTGGCGTGTTCGTGCTCGAACCCCGCGTGTTCGGCGACGCACGCGGCTTCTTCGTCGAGACCTTCCGCGAGTCGCTGCTGGCGTCATCAGCCGGCGTCGGTAGCCGCTTCGTGCAGGACAACCATTCGCGCTCGCGGCGGGGCACCCTGCGCGGGCTGCACTACCAGCTCGTGCAGCCGCAGGGAAAGCTCGTACGCGTGACCCGCGGCCGGGTATTCGACGTCGCCGTGGACATCCGTCGCGGCTCGCCGCATTTCGGCAAATGGTTCGGCCTGGAGCTCGACGACGTTCACCACCGCATGCTGTACGTGCCGCCGAACTTCGCGCACGGTTTCCTCGTGCTCTCCGACGAGGCCGACTTCGTCTACAAGTGCACCGACTACTACCACCCCGAGTCGGAGCGCGGCGTGATCTGGAACGACCCGGCCATCGGCATCGCCTGGCCGAACACCGGCGTGGAGGCGATGCTGTCCGGCAAGGACGCTGTGCTGCCTGCCTTGGCACACCAACGCGACCTGCCCGGGATCTGATGCGCGTTCTTCTCACCGGCGGCAGCGGCCAGGTCGGCAACGAGTTCCGGCGTCGCGCGGAAGGTCTCGACCTGCTGGCGCCGACACGCGCGGAGTTCGACCTGTCGCAGCCCGATTCTCTGCGTCCCTGGCTCCATCGCGAACGGCCCGAGATGATCCTCAGCGTCGGCGCCTATACAGCGGTGGATCGCGCCGAGGACGAATCCGACCTCGCGTATCGCGTCAATCGTGATGCGGTGCAGGTGCTGGCGGACTACGCGAGGCAACGCGACGTCCCATTGATCCATCTGTCGACCGACTACGTCTTCGACGGCGAGAAAACCTGGCCCTACACCGAGGACGACGCCACAGGTCCGACCGGGGTGTACGGCGCCTCGAAGCTCGCGGGCGAACAGGCGGCGCGATCGGCGCCCAGGCACCTGGTCCTGCGCGTCAGCTGGGTATTTGCGTCGCACGGCGCCAACTTCGTGAAGACCATGCTGCGCCTCGGGCGCGAGCGCGACCTGCTGCGCGTGGTCGACGACCAGTTCGGTGGCCCGACCTGGGCCGGGCATATCGCGGAGAGTCTGCGCACGCTGGTCGATCGCATCGGACGCGGCGAAGCCCTGCCCTGCGGCACCTGGCACCACGCCGGCGAGCCGCACGTCCACTGGCATGCGTTTGCGGTCGAGGTGCTCGCGCAAGCGACGGCGCGCGGCCTGATCCCGCGAATGCCCATGGTCGAGGCCATCCAGAGCATCCAGTACCCCACGCGCGCGCGGCGCCCCGCCAACTCGCGCCTCGACGGCTCACGCGCGCAGGCGCAGCTCGGCCTGAAGCCCCCGGATTGGCGGCAGGGCCTCGCGGCCACGCTCGACGACATTGGCCGCGGCTGAAGCCCCGGCACCCGCCCCACGGGTGCGCGTGCTGGTGATCAACCACAACAGCGGACCCTGGCTCGCCCGCTGCCTCGAATCGCTGCGCGTTCAGACGGTTCGTGACTTCGAAGCCGTGGTGGTCGACAACGCCTCGATCGACCAGTCTTTTCCGGCCGAGCCGCCGGACGCCCGCTTTTTGCTGCTGCCACTGGGTGAGAACCTGGGCTTCGCGGCCGGAAACAATCTCGCGGCGCAGGGCACGCGCACGCCCTGGCTCGCGATGCTCAATCCGGACGCCGTCGCGGCGCCGGACTGGCTGGAACGCCTGATCGAGGAGGCCGGAATTCATCCCGGGTGCGGTGTGTTCGGCTCCACCCAGTTCCGTGCCGATTCGCCCGAGGTTCTCGACGGTACGGGGGACTGCCTGTCGGCCTGGGGTATCTCCTGGCGCTCGGGCTACGGGCGCTCCGCCAAAGCGCCGATTCCGCAGGGAGAGGTGTTCGCGGCCTGCGGCGCCGCGATGATGATTTCGACCGACTTGTTCACGCGACTGGGCGGATTCGAGCGGCGCTTCTTCTGTTACGTCGAGGACGTGGACCTCTGCTTTCGCGCACGGCTAATCGGCTACGGCGTGTGGCAATCGAACCGCGCGAGGGTGCAGCACGCCGGTGGCGCGAGTTCCGGGCCAGGCGAATCTCGCTTCGCGATGTACCACGGCCATCGCAACCTGTTCTGGTCGCTGATGCGCTGCATGCCCTGGCCCTGGCTCGCGCTGGCCATCCCCGGCCTGGCGACCCTGATGCTGCTGCGCCTGCTCATGCCGCGAAAGCCGGGACAGCGCATCGCCCTGCTTCGGGCCCTGCGCGACGGCTTTGCAGGCGCCGGCTCCGCCTTCGCCGAGCGCCGGACCATCCAGTCAGGCCGGACCGTTTCGGTGTGGGACGTGGCGGGCTGGCTCGCCTGGAATCCGCTGGACGCGCTGCGACGTCCGAGCGTGCGGATCAGGCCGCGAACCCGGAGCGGCTAGGCCATCGACCCTGGCCCGGAGGAAGTCCGGGATGGCCGCTCCCTCCACGCCAAAAAAGGCTTCGCCCGGGGTGCGATGCTCGCGCAGCCACCGTCCTGCCGCCTCGCGAACTTTTCGATCGCCCAAAAAAACAGCCCGGCCGAAGCCGGGCTGCGAGTTGCTGCTTTTGAGTCTTAGGTTCCGAGGCGAGCCATCGCGGACGGGGTGAGGAACTTGTTGTAAACGTCCTCGCCTTCCATCGCGTACTTGCTCTTGTAGCCCGACGGCAGGCTCTTCTCGTGACGGAAACGGGTCATACGACCCGACTGGATGTCATGCGTGTGGCAGTAGATCCAGCTCCAATCCGGCTTGCCGTTCGCATCGAGCACTTCGGTCTTGTCGTTCTTGTACTGACCGAAGCCCGGCTCGAACTGCTTCCAGATCGTGCCACGACGGTCGTACGTCACCTGCGACGGGAACATCATGTTGCGGGCGTCGACGTAGACTTCCTTGCGACCGACCGGGGCGCGCGGGTAGCCGGTGGGCTCCGCCGAGAACACGATGGCTTCCGGGATGAGCTCCATCCACGTGTCGTAGAAGGTCTTGCCCTTCGGTCCGCCGTGAACCGTCTGATCCCAGGTCGGGTGCTTGCCGCCCGGCCAGTTGTAGAAGCCCGAGATCGCACCCAGCATCGGGCCACGCTTGACGATCTTGTAGTTACCCCAGGTCAGGATCGGGTCGCCAGCAGCCCAGGCATCCGACAGGAAGAACGTCACGCCCGGGACGAGCGGTTCGAAGCGCTGGTTCGTCGGGAACTGACGAACGCGCTTGAACGCCGGGAAGTATCCGTACAGATCCGGGAACTTGCGCTGATCGTAGTACCACACCGACAGGAACGACGAACCCTTCGTATCGTTCGGCGCGGTGAAGAACACCGACTGCAGACGCAGCTTGTCGGACATGCCCTGGAACACGGTGCCGTCGTTGCGGACGGTGGTGTTCAGCTCGCACCACATCAGCTCGTGGCGATAGCCGACTTCACCGTCCGGGTTGAGGCTGTAGAACGGGATGGCGTACTGCGAGTAGTCGTGGCGGCCCCAGTTCAGCGTCAGGTTCGCCTGCGTCTGGAAACCATCCGTCGCATCCGGGAACGGCAGGCCGCCGATCCAGGGCTTGGAGGTGTCGCCGTCCGTCCAGATGTTGCCATCCGGACCGACCTTGGCGCGACCCTTGTTGGCCAGCGTCTTCTGCAGGTAGGTCGCATTGAACAGCTTCGTGACGTCCTTGTTGGACTGCACGATGTTGATGCGGCGACCGTGCTTCACGACCTGCTCATACGCGATGGGCTCGAGGAGGTCCTTTACAGCCTCCACGTTGTCCTTCGTGATGACGTCGCCCGGCTTGATCTTGCCCTTCGTGTACATCTCGATCGACAGAAGCTCGTCCGGATAGGCCTTGCTGATGTCGTCTGCCGAATTGGCGATGGTGGGCCAGAGCGGAGCGAGCACACCAGCTCCCGCACCCGTGGCCACCTTCTCCATGAACGATCGGCGACTGTAGTTAAAGTCGTACTTTCGGATACGCATGTGTTTCCTCCGCAGCGTGATGATTCTTTCCAGCGACCCGGTTACCCGGCGGGTCGCTCCCGGTTCCGCCCGACCACAACCTCAAATGACGAACAGATACTGTTTCTACTTATCGACGCCCTTTTTGGATGCGCCTTTCATCGGCCCAGCACGGAGCGGAAGTTCCGCTCCGTCTTCAACCCCACGAGCCTAGCAACCGCGTCCGCCTTTCCAGACCTGCCCAGACGGGTAGGTTCGCAGGCCTAAGGGTTAACCCTTATACGCGCGGGCGCCACGAGCCGACGCAGCTCGCGGCGCCCCTTTTCAGCGATGCGACGTCCGGATCAACCCTTCTTGCCGGACCCTTCCAGCTCCTTGATGCGGGCTTCCAGCGCGGCGATCTTCACATCGCGCGGATTGGGCATGTAGATCGACTGGATATCGGATGCGCTCATCGTCGTGCGCGGAACGCCGCCGTAGGGGCCGGCGAAGATCGTTTCACGGTCCGTGCCCCAGGCGCCGTAGTACGGCAGATCGGCGGGCGGCTCGGCCTTGACCCACTTCTTCACGAAGTCCTTGTAAGGCAGGCCGCGCTTCTTGCGGGCATCGCGCTCGGCCTGCCGGGCCTTCTTCGTGCCATCGCGGTCGAGGACCAGGGTTTCCGGGTTGTAGACCATCTTGTAGACGCGCTGAGCGGCCTCGTGCGAGAGCAGGCCTTCCTCGATGTCCTTGATGACCAAGTCCGGGTCACGATCCAGCACGTCGCCGTAGCCGCCGCCCGAGCCCTGCGTGATCATGTACAGCTCGCCGCGCTTGGCCAGTTCGAACTGCAGGCCGGTGTGGTGCGTCGTGTAGCTGGCGCCCTCGAACGGCTTCTTGTTCATGATGTCGACGATCGAGAACTCGAACTTCTTCGGATCGGTCTTCATGATCTCGAAGACGTCGACGTTCTTGACCTTGCACAGCGGGTAGGTCGGCGCGCCGTAGCCGCCGAACACACCCGGTACGCAGCCGACCTTGGAGCCGATGCAGCAGGTCATGAAGCCCCACATGGGGCTGCCGATGGACGAGGCGATCATTTCGTAGCCCTGGCCGCCGCGAAATTTGCCGAAGGCAACGTTGTCCTTCATCAGCTTCTTGCTGACGATCTGGATGAACGGGATCTCTTCCTCGTTGAGCTCCTGCTCGCCGAGGTCGGCCATCGGCGCGAAGATCGGCGCGATGGCGTGTTCGCCGTCGCGATCCGCACGCGCGCCGCCGCCCATTCCGTTCAGGTCGGCGCACAGGTTCCCGACCATCTCGTTGTGCTGCGTGATGCCACCCCAGATAAAGGTGCGGATCATGTTGTGCCAGGGCGCGATCAGTTTCGAGTACTTGGTCGGCGTCGAGTAGATGAACTTCGCAACCGCCAGCTGCACGCAGCTGAACGACGGGAAGAAGGTCATCATCGACTGCGCGTTCGGCGTGGTGTACGACGAATGCAGGGCCGACTTCGGATCGGTGATCACGCGGATCGGCGCGAACACGCCCTGGTTGCGCGGCAGGTCAGGCCAGACGAACACCAGGAACAACTGCGCGAGCATGCCCTTGAGCGAGGACAGCAGCGTGTTGTTGCAGCGGTTCGCGAACTCCGGGCTGGACCCGCGGAAGTCGCAGATCAGCTCGTCGCCTTCCTTGCGCACCTCGCACTGGATCTTGATCAGCGCGTTCTCACGCAAGGTGGAGTCGGCCATCACGCAGGCGCGTACCTTGCCGTCCGGCCAGTCGGCCAGGCGCCGCTTGGTCTCGGTCTTGCAATCTTCGAGGCCCTTGCGCAGCGAGGCGATCACGTAGTCGAGACCGAATTCCTCGATGCAGGCGTGGATGCGCTGCTCCATGCGGCGGCAGGCGAAGAGCTTGGTCTTCATGTCCTCGAACTGCAGCTTGGGCTCGCGAACCGAGTTCTGCAGGAAGGTCACGAGGTCCTTCTTGAGCTCGTAGTTCTCGCAGACCTTGAAGGGCGACATCTTGAGCCCTTCCTCGTACACCGACTCCGCGGCCGACGGCATGCCGCCGGGCTCGATGGCGCCGTTCTCGCCTTCGTGCACGGTCGCGCCAGCCCAGCACACCAGCTTGCCTTCCCAGTACACCGGCAGCATCAGCGACTGGTCGGTGTTGTGGATGTTGCCGTAGCGGGCGTCGTTGTGGATGAAGCCATCGCCTTCCTTGACGCCGACCGTGGCATCTTTGGTCCAGTACTTCATGATGAACTTGATCGGGTGGTGCACGACCGCCGCGAAGATCAGCACGCCGCCGGCGCTGGAGACCGCGAGGTCGCCGCTGGCGGTGAACACGCCGGTGATCAGGTCTCCCCACTTGGCGCCGGGCGCCGCACCCATCTGCTCCAGCATTTCGAACGACTCGTTCGTGCCGGCCTGCAGGCGGTCGCGCACGAGCGCGTGCATCGCGGGATCCGTCGCCTTGGCCAGCGCGGCCTTTTCGATCTCGGTGACCGGCGCGATGTCATGCTCTTCCATGATCTCGGGATCGGGACCCAGGAAAAGCACGTTGTCGGCCAGGAACTGGTCGACGATGGACTTTTCCTTCTCGGTGTAGCTCGTTGCTTCGTTCTTGCCCATTGGATACTCCGTGAATCAGTTGCTAGTTGTCAGTGGTCAGTGTCAGCGGGCCGATGCAGGTGGGAGTTCGCGGGGTCCGATTCGACCAACCTCCGGCGACTGACCACTGTCACTGCCCACTGACGACTGCTTTAGGCCTTGGCCTTGGACTTGGTGGAGGCCTTCACAGCCTTGCCGCCCGCGGTGGCGGTGCCGCGCGTGAACCACGCCGCGCCGTGCTCGCCGATCTCGACCGTCCAGCCCGGCTCGACGAGATAGGTCGTGGTCGGCGAAACGATGACCGCCGGTCCCTTCACCAGCGAACCCACTTCGAGTTCCTCGTCCGAGTAAACCGCCGTATCGACCGCGCCCTCATGGCCGACGAAGTAGCACTTGCGCGAACCCGAGGCCTTGCCCGCCGCCTTGGTGGACTTCGCACGCAGTTTGCCCAGGCTCACCGTCTCGAGTTCGACGTAGCTCTGCACGCGCACGGTGTTGATGCGGATGCCCGCTTCCGGCGCCTCCGAACCCTTGCCGAAGCGGTTGCCGTAATCGAGCGAGAACTGCTTGATGATCGCCATGACGTCATCCATGCTCTCGAAACGCAGCTTGGGCGAGACCACCGTGGTCTGCGCGAGCTGGTTGCCGTAGCGCATGTCGAGTTCGAGCTTGTGCTTGATGTCGCTCGCCTTCATTCCTTGGCGCAGCAGGTCCTGGCGGCCGGCGCCCTCGAGTTCTTCGACGATCTTGTTGAACGCCACGTAGTCGTTGTACAGCCGGCGTGTGTTGCTGTCGAAGATCCACATGAACAGCGACTTCTCGTGGATGTGCAGCTGGTGCATGTTGCCCGCGCCCACGGCCGAGAACACCGAGCAGAACGGCGGCACAAGGATGCGGTCGATACCGAGCTGGTTGGCGATGCCGCAACCGTGCAGAGGGCCGTTGCCGCCGTAAGCGAGCAAGGTGAAGTTGCTGGGATCGTAGCCACGTGCACGCAGTTCGGTAGCGATGCCGTTGGCCATGTTCGCGTCGACCTTGCGCTTGATCATCAGCGCCGCCTCGGTCGCCGAGACGTCCATCGACTCGCAGATCTCGTCTTCGATGGCCTGCTTGGCGCGGTTGGCCTTGAGCTTGATTGCGCCGCCTGCGTAGTTCGCCGGGTCGAGGTAGCCGAGCATGAGATCGGCGTCGGCAACCGTCGGCTTCAGGCCGCCACGGTCGTAGCAGGCCGGACCCGGGTTGGAACCTGCGGATTCCGGCCCTACCTGCACCGTGTTGTACATGCGGTCGTAGCGGCAGATCGAACCACCGCCGGCGCCGAGCGTCACGAGGTGGATCATGGGCACGCTGACCATCCAGCGCTCGATGGTCGGGTTGAAGTCGTAGTGCTTGACGCCGCCCTCCACGACCAGGCCGATGTCAAAGCTGGTGCCACCCATGTCGGTGCAGATCACGTTGCCGAGATCCGCTTCCGCCGCGAGGTGCTCCGAAGCCGAGACCCCCGCGACCGGACCCGAGTGGATCGTCTGCAGCGCATCGGTGGAGTTGAGCTGCGCCATGCCACCCGAGTTGTGGATGACGAGCATCGGCTTCTTGTAGCTGGACTCGCGCAGGTTCAATTCCAGCGACGACAGGCCGTGGTACATGACGTCGTGCAGGAACGCGTCGATGATCGTCGACGAGGTGCGCACGTACTCGCCCTTGCGGCCGGCGACCTTGTGCGACATGACGATCGGCATCGCGCCGAGGAGATGCTCCGGGTACTCCTCGAGCAGGACCTCCTGGATACGGCGTTCGTGCACGGGGTTGGCAACCGAGTTGACCAGCGCCACGCAGAAACTCTGCGCGCCGCGGTCGACGAGGTTGCGAATGGTCTCGCGCAGGTGGTCCTCGTCAAGGGCCATCAGCACGTTGCCAACGGCGTCGAGACGCTCGCGCACGCCCGCGATCATCGGGATCGGCACCAGCGCATCCGGACGGCAGGCGCCCGGAAGATCCTGCTGCGCTCGGAAGTCGAGGCCTTCACCATAGCCGCGGCCACGCGACAGCGGAACGGAGGACTCAAAGCCGGCGCTGACCAGCAGCGCGACCTTCGGGCCCTTGCGCTGGATCAGCGCGTTGGTTCCCAACGTCGTGGCATAACGAACGGAATCGACTTCGGACAGCACGTCCTGCATGTCGAGGTTGAGCTTGGCGCAGCCTGCCTGCAGCGCCTCGCGAAAACCCAGCGCGAGGTTGTGGTGCGTGGTCAGGGCCTTGGACTGGATCGTGTGCTCGTTCCAGACCATGAAGCAGTCGGTGAAGGTTCCACCGATATCGACGGCGACTCTTTTCATACTTGTTCTCCTAGCGCCCGCGCGTGCCGGCGGACTGGTGGGAGTGGTAATCGACGCCCATCGGCTCGGGGCCCGCGATCTTGCTCAGATCCTGCGGCTCGCGCTTGGCCCACTGTGCCTTGAGCGCATCGATGTCGAACTCCATGTCGTACAGCGGCGGGTGGCCGGGCGTGAGGTATTCGACCTCCACCTGCGTGCCGCAGCCAGGGCAGTAGAACTCCACGATCTGCACCCACTTCGGGTCGGGCGCGAACGTGAACTCGTAAGACGTGTCGAGGATGGGCTTGTGGATCTCGCGCGGATCGCGCGCGTGCACGAGCAGGCCCTCCTTGTAGTTGCCGCGCGCCGCACCGATGTCGTGGTCGCACACGCGACACATCCAGCGTTCCTTGTCGAGGTCGATCTGCAGGTATTCCGTCATTGCGATTTTCATGTGTGCTCTCTCTTAGTTCTTCTGAAGAACGAGATCGTGGTTGTCGTTGACCGAGAACTTCCAGCCGCCGGGAATCAGACAGGTGAAGTACTCCTCCTCCACCACCGCAGGACCGGCCGCGCCCTGGCCCGGGGCCAGGTCTTCGTGGCGGAACAGCGGCAGGCTCGCATCGGTGAGCTTGCCGCCATCGCTCTGACGCACCTTGCGGCTGAGCTTGGTCTCGACCGTCTTGCCGCCCTTGGTGTCGTCCTGCTTGAGTGCGAAGTGTGGGATCGCCTTGGTGGCGCGCAGCTGCACGCGCAGATCCTGCGAGCCCTTCAGGCCTTCCGGAACCTTCTTGTCGCCGTTGAGACGACGCGTGGCCTGCTCGCCGTTCTGCGAGAAGCTCAGCGTCTTCTCGACCGCGCACTCCGACAGGTCGAAGCCCTCGGCGTACATGTCGCGCGTGGCACGCACCGTGAGGCGGTCGATGACGTCAGAAAGACCCTTTTCGCCGGTGTCCGTCAGCGCCGCGTCGTAGCTGTGCGCGATGTCGGAGAAGCCGATGCCGAAGGCGCTGAACACGGCCGCCATGCGCGGCACGATGATCTCCTTGACGCCCAGCACGTCGGCGACGCGGCAGGCCGTCATCGGGCCCGCGCCACCGAAGGCCAGCAACGCCGCGTCCTTGAGGCTGGGCGCAACCTTCTTCATCGCGTCGGCGATCTTGCCGACGTAGGCCTGTTCCATCTTCACCAGGGCTTCGTCGAGCGTTACGCCCAGCGGCTTGGCGACGTTCTCCATGATCGCGGCCTTGGCGCGCTCACTGTCGAGCTTCAGCGTGCCGCCGAAGTAGGACTCGCCGTCGAGGATGCCCAGCAGCAGGTAGGCGTCGGTGATCGTCGCTTCCTTGCCGCCGTAGCCGAAGCAGGCCGGGCCGGGCGCGCCGCCCACGGACTCCGGCCCCACCTGGATCTTGCCGCCAGCGACCTTGAACACCGAGCTCCCGCCGACGCCGAGGCTTTCCACCTCGCACAGCGGGAACGAGATCTGGATGTCCTCGAGCGCGCCCCAGCGCTGTTCGCGGACTTCGCCGCGATCGACCACGCCGATGTCGGTCGTGGTGCCGCCGATGTCCATCGTCAGCAGCGTGTTCTTGCGGTAGTGCTGCGCCATCGCCTTGGCGCCTTCCATGCCGCCCCGCGGACCCGAGCCCCAGGTCTTGAGCGCCACGGTCTTGGCGACGCGCGACGAAGTGCCGTCATTGCAGAAGATCAGCAGCGGGTTGCGAGCACGCGCGTCGCGCAGCACGTTCTCGGCGTTGTAAAGGAAGCGCTCCATCGCCGGGTGCAGGAAGGCGTTGAGCAGGCTGCTCCAGGTGCGGCGCGCGTTGTCCTGGTCATCCGAGAGCTGGTGCGAGTACAGGATGGGAACGGCGCCGAGCAGGTGCCGCGGGTAGCGCAGCAACGCCACGTGCTTGACCTTCATCTCGTCGGCCGCGAGGGTGGCGCCGCCGAGGCTGACGACGAGGCGGTTCGCACCGGCCGACATCAGCTCGTTGATGACCGTGGTCAGCGTGGACTCGAGCTTGTCGTCCGACAGGCTCGGGTCCACGTAGGCGATGCGCTCGCCGACGGTCGCTTCGAACAGGTCGCGCTCGTCCTGGTTGCGCGCGAGCGCCTTCGGATCCTGGCCCTTGCGCAGGATCAGGCCGAGGCGCGGTCCCTTGCGCTGCACGACCGCGTTGGTGCCCTGCGTGGTGGAGTACCGGATGTAGTCCACTTCTTCGAGGAGAGCCGCCAGCTTCTCCTCTCCGTAGACACGCTTGGATGCTTCCTTCAAGACCTGCACGAAGCACTGCGTGAGGTCATGGGGCGTGGTGAGCGTCTTGGCGCGAAATACCTTCGCACCGTAGATCACGCACGCGTCGGTCAGAGTTCCGCCGTTATCGATACTGATCAGCATGGACATGGAGTCCGCCTCTAGTTTTAGTGGGATGCGTCGTGCCACCCGGAAAGAGGTGGTGACGTGGGCGAATATAAATTCGGGCGAAATAGCAGCAATTAGGGTGTCCCCTCGCGAGGGTTGGTCCTAACGCGGCGTCCCTTCGCCGCTCGATTTGAGCGCCGCCACCTGTCCTACACGCGCGATGGATTGCAGGACAATCGGCGCTCGTTTTTTGACTGCACTCAAATCAAGAGTGCCCCGCGCGCGGAGGCGCCGCGTTCGGGGTTAACCCGAAGCGCTGGTCCATCGACCGCCGCGCTGTGCGCACGCTACGTCCAGGCACCGAGCCACGAATCGCGGACCCAAAAAAGCCGGCTCTCGAGGAGCCGGCCCTGGGACGCAGTCTCCGGACCAGACCCGGTCAGAACACGACGACGCCGCGGATCGATTCTCCGCGTGTCATCAGGTCGAATCCTTCGTTGATCATCGAAAGCGGCATCACGTGCGTGATCAGCGAGTCGATCTCGATCTTCTTGT
>JBKJPX010000033.1:0-16223 GCA_046594215.1 Panacagrimonas sp. | reverse complement strand
TCGATCACCACCGCGCCCGCGGCGGTCTCGAGGTAGCCCGTGTTCACGATGTTGCCGCCGTTCTCGCGGCTGAAGTTCTGCGTCGTGCCCTCGAACAGGTGAACGCCGTCGGCGATCACCTTCGCCTTCAGCCCGTAGTCGAAACCACCTTCCGCGGCGGCGGCGCTCGCACACGCGAACGCCATCGCCATCGCCAGCAGGGCCATCCCGGCGCGGCGCATCACGGCGCGACCCGCGCCTCGATCACGTTGCCCTGGATGTCGCGTCCCTCGATTCGCACCGGCCCGCGGTTCCTGAGCTCGAAGCTCAGCATCGGGTTTTCCGACACCGGCTCGTAGGTCTTGAGCAACGCGAGCTCGCGACCCTTGGCGTCGAGCACGCGCAGCGACTCGATGTGGAACACCGGGATGCCGGCCGCGAGGCCCGTGTCCATCGGGTGCATCACGCGCACCTTGAGGCGGCTGCGATCCTCGCCCCGCGGCCACAGGGTGCCGCTCACCTGGTTGAGCTGGTCGTGCCACAGGCCAGCGCCGGTTCCATAGCTCGGCGCGGTGCACCCACCGCCCGCTGCGCTGAGCCAGCCACCGCCGACGTGCCATACGCCGTCCTTCGTGCGCGCCGCCGCGCGCACCGGCGTCGACTGTTCGACCTTGAAGCGGAACGCGATGAAGGGATCGGCGCGCGTGGGCCGGTAGCTCAGGATCAGCGGGATCGGGTTGAGGTCCGCGATCAGCCGCAGCTCCTCGACACCGGTGAGCGAGGGATCGACACGCACCTCGACCGGCACCGCGAGCGCGTCTTCCGCCGTCGGCGGCATGATCACCTGCACGCGCTCGTCGAATTCCACGGGCCCGCCGTCGAGGTGGCGCGCCACCATCGCGCCCCAGGCCGGGGAACGAAGAGGATCCGTGGAGTTGGGACGTGCCGCCTCGGCGGCTCGAGCCGTCAGCGGCGCGGCGCCCAACCACAGCAGGACCAGCGCACACAGCGAAACCCGCCAGCCGCGTTGCAGGTGCACGCCGGGCGGCGCCTGCACGGACGTGATCTCAGGGAGATGCCGCGGCAGCGGCGGAGGCAGCGGGCGCCGGCGCGCTGTACTCGATGCCATGCGCGGCGAAGATCGCCGCGAGCCTGCCTTCCGCGCGCAGTTCGTCTAGCGCCTTGGCCAAGGCATCGCGCAGCGTCTTGTCGTCGTTGTTCTTCACCGCGAGGCCCACGTCCCAGGTCGTGCGGAACATGCCGACGAGCTGCTGCTCCTTGAACGCGAGGTCACCGACGTCGAGGGTCTTCATCAGGCCCTGCAGCTCACCGCGGGGCGCCATCACCGCGTCGACCTCGCCCGCCTTGAACGCCTGCACCGCCTCGGTGAGCGTGGGCTTGCGAACGGCCGCCGTGCGGAGACGCCCGCTGAACGCGCCGCTGAGGTAGTAGTCGCTGATGCTGTCGAGTTCGACGCCGATCTTGTGACCGATCAGCGCCAAGGGATTTTCGAAGGCTTCGAGCTTGTCCGGGTGGTAGACCACCGAGACCACCTCGTGGAAGTAGGCGCCGAAGAAGTCGGCCTTGTCTTCCCTGGCCGAGAACTTGGGATCGGCCGCCACGTGGAGCATGACGTCGGCCACACCGCCGCCCATGTAGTGGCCCTTCCAGACGTTGTTGCGCAGGTCGTCGCCCATGTCTTCGCCGGCCACGAACAGGCGCGGCTTGAACGACACGCCGAGCTTTTCGGCCAGCGCGCGACCCAGGTCCACGTCGACTCCGGTGGGCTTGCCGTCCGCTCCCTTGTACGACCAGGGCGGGAAGGCGTCGTACATCGCCACTTCCAGCGTGCCCCTGGCCCGCACCACGGACAGCGGGTCCGTCTCGTCGTCCGCTGCCGTCGCCATGCGCGTGCTGCCCAGCAGCGCCGTCAGCGCGAACGCAACGGCGCCGGACAGGAGCAGCCGGCGCCGGGGCTTCACCAATATCGACTTACTCGTCGACATGAACCGATTCGAGATAGCTGCGAATGGACCAGATCGCCTCTTCGCTGAAGATCTCGCCGAAGGCCGGCATGTAGGTCACGCCGTTGCGCTGCACGCCGTGACGGATGCGGCCGGAGAAGTACTCGTCGCCTTCCTTGCCCGGGGGCAGCAGGCGCAGGTCGGGCGCGATGCCGCCGGAAACAGCACCCAGGCCGTGGCAGCGCGCGCAATTCTGGTTGTACGCGGAGGAGCCCACCTCGACCGCCACCGGGAACACCTTCTTGTCGCCGCGGTAGGGGTTCTCGGTCTTCTCGCCATCGAGCTTCTTGAGCTTGCTGACGTCCACCGCCTGCGGCGTGACATTGCCGTGGGACAGGGCGACCAGCGGGCCGGCAAGCAGGGCCACCACCGCGATGAATCGGAACTTGTTCATGTCTCGCTTCTGGGAAGGGGAAAAAAGAAGGGGCGGCGAACCGCCCCTCCCGTTGCCACCGTTTATACGGAGGCGAACCTGTACTAGTTCTTAGCGGCGACGGCCGGCGTCGCGGACTTGTGCAGCTTGAACACCCACATCATGCCGCCCTGGCTGATGTCCTTGACCTTCTTGGCCACGTCACCACCCCACAGCGGCACGGCGCCGCCCCAGCCCGAAGCGACGGCGATGTACTGCTCGCCGTCCATTTCCCAGGTGGCGGGCTGGCCGACGACACCGGAACCGGTCTGGAACGACCACACTTCCTTGCCGGTCTTGGCGTCGAACGCCTTGAAGTGACCGTCGGGCACGCCCATGAACACCAGGTTTCCAGCGGTGGTCATCACGCCGCCCCAGACCGGCGACTCGTTCTTGTACTCCCACACGATCTTGCCGGTGGCCGGGTCGATGGCGCGCAGCGCGCCGATGTAGTCGTCGTACAGCGGCTTGATGTTGAAGCCGGCGCCCAGGTACGCCGCACCCTTCTTGTAGGTGATCGGCTCGTTCCAGATGTCCATGCCCCACTCGTTGGCCGGCACGTAGAAGTAGCCGGTCTGCGCGCTGTAGGCCATCGGCATCCAGTTCTTGCCGCCGAGGAAGGACGGCGCCGAAAACACGGAATCGCCCTTCTCCGCGGCCGCCGGGTCACCCGGCCGGTTGGCCGCCGACTCGATCGGGCGACCGGTCTTCAGGTCCACGCCGGTCGTCCAGGTCTGCTTGGACACGAACGGCGAGGCGCTGAGGAGTTTGCCGTTCGTGCGATCCAACACGTAGAAGTAGCCGTTGCGGTCGGCCTTGGCGCCGGCCTTCACGGTCTTGTTGCCGTCCTTCATGTCGAACGGGATGAACTCGTTCACGCCGTCGAAATCCCAGTGGTCGTGCGGCGTGCTCTGGTAGCTCCACTTGATCGTGCCCTTGTCGGCGTCGATCGCGAGTGTCGAGGTGGAGTACAGGTTGTCGCCCGGACGAAGGTGAGCGTTCCACGGGGCCGGGTTGCCGGTGCCGCAGTGGATCAGATTGGTGTCGGCCGCATACGTGCAGCCCAGCCAGGGCGCGGCGCCGCCGTACTTCCACATGTCGCCGGGCCAGCTCGCGTTGAGCTTGCCGGTGATGCCGTTGTCCTTGCCGTTGAGCGTGCCCATGTGGCCTTCGACCGTGGGACGCGTCCAGATCACCTTCCCGGTCTTGGGGTCACGCGCATCGACGCGACCGACGATGCCGAACTCGCCACCGGACACGCCGGTGATGACCTTGCCCTTCACGATCAGCGGCGCGGCCGTGTAGGAGTAGCCGGCCTTGTAGTCACCGAGCGTTTCGTTCCAGACCACCTTGCCGGTGTCCTGGTTGAGCGCCACCAGATGCGCGTCGAGCGTGCCGAAGATCACGAGGTTGTCGTACAGCGCGGCGCCGCGGTTGACCACATCGCAGCAGGGCATGATGCCCTCGGGCAGGCGGTGCTCGTAGCCCCAGAGACGCTTGCCGGTCTTGGCGTCGAGCGCCCAGATGCGCGAGTACGAACCCGTGACGAACATCTTGCCGTTGTAGATCAGCGGCTGGGTTTCCTGGCCGCGCTGCTTCTCGCCGCCGAAGGAGAACGTCCAGGCCGGTACGAGGTCGCCGATGTTGTCGCTGTTGATCGTGGTCAGCGGGCTGAAGCGCTGGCCGCTCTGGCCCAGGCCCACCGTGACGACGTCGTTGGTCGACGTGGCGTCATTGGAAATCATGGCGTCGGTGACGCCTGCCGCCGAAGCCGTTCCGGCCGCCAGCGCAATGGCGCAGCCGGCGACGAGGGCCGGGAGATGTCGTGACGACCTCTTCCCGCGTGTGGACTGGTTCATCGATCTGCTCCTCCGAAACTTTTTATATGTGGATGCTGCCGGCCCCGTTTTGCAGGTGCCGTCTGGCGGCGCCGGACGCTGGCACTCGGAATGCCATGTTCGGAACTTCTTCCCGATATTCGCGGGCGATGCAGAGTACCCCTCATCGCGCTGCACAAGACACTGCTCCGAAGGGTAGCCCGATGGGGGGGCTGGGAAGGGGTGTTCCCGGAGGGCCAAAGCATCCCGGGCTGTACGAGCGGCACAAAAAACCGCCCCGCAGGATCTGCGGGGCGGCGATGTTCGACGCGCGTAGCCGGAATCCCGCCTGCGCGCTCCGGATCGATCAGCGCAGCGTCGTGAAACGCCGCACGTCGGGCGCCGCGGCAAACAGGTCGCGCGCCTTGCCCAGCGCGGCGTGCAGGTGCGGCTGCGCCATGTGGGCCTCGAGCGCGGCGGCGCTCTCCCACTCCTCGACGAACGTGAAGTCGGCCGGGTCGGCGTTGTTCTGCAGCAGCTGGTACTGCTTGCAGCCGGCTTCCTTGAGAACGGACTCGACCAGGGCGAGCAGGATCGCCTTCATGTCTTCGACCTTGTCGGGTTTGGAAACCAGGCGTGCGATGACGCGGACGGCGGTATTCATGTGTGTGTCTCCTCGGGTTATGCGAACGCAAACCGTAGCAGGCCGCCCGCCTTGGCGGGCGCGCGATGGACGGCGACGCGGCGGCGGCGTGCGCGGTGCGCACGTGACGAAAAGACCGCCCCGCGGAATTTCCCCGAACTTCGCCTTCTACGCTTGCTGCTGTCTTGCCTCGCCGCGACCGCCAGTGAACTTGCGCGCCGCCGCAAGTGAACTTGCGCGCCGCCGCATAATCGAAGACCTGCCCGCGTCGGGTTGGAGAAAAGAAGAAGAACGCATGAACCGGAAGCTCGTGAAGAAGCTCGCCCTCGCCACGCTCGTGCTGTCGACAGGCGCCTGCGGCGGCAAGCCCCAGACCCCGCCCGCCGGCGATGCGACGACCGCATCGACCGAAGGCCTGCCACCGGCCGCCGACGCGGCGCCCGCTCCCGCAGCGGCCGCGAGCGCCACGCTGCCCAAGGACGGCGCTTCGGGCATGGCCTACGTCAGCAACCAGGAAGGCGAGATCTCGGTGATCGACCTCGCCACGCTCGCAACCGTCGGCGGCATCCCGACCGGCGCCTCGAGCCCGCGCGGGATCGGCATCAGCGAGGACGGCAAGTACCTGGTCACGGCCAATCGCGACCAGGGCAACATCTCCGTCATCGATCGCCAGACCGGCAAGCTGGTGCGCCAGGTGCCGATCGGCGCGAACCCCGAGTTCGTGCGCGTGCGCGGCGGCCGCGCGTTCGTTTCCTACGAGCCCGAATCCGAAGGCGGTCCGCCGCCGGCGCCCGGTTCGCCCGAGGCGCTCGCACAGGAAAAGAAGCGCGCCGAAGCCCAGGAGAAGGAAAAGAAGGGCGGCGACGACGACGAGCGCGCGCAGATCGCCGTGATCGACATCGAGCAGGGCACGGTGATCCGACGAATCCTCGGTGGCATGGAGACCGAGGGCATCGAGTTCTCCGCCGACGGCAGGAACATCCTGATCACGAACGAAGCCGACGACACCATCACGGTGCACGACATCGAGTCCGGCAAGCTCGTGAAGAGCATCGACACCAAGCCGCACGGCCCGCGCCCGCGCGGCATCAAGGTGGCGCCGGACGGCAAGTCCTACGTCGCCACGCTCGAACTCGGCAACAAGCTGCTCGTGCTCGACGAAAAATTCTCGCCCGTGAAGACCGTGCCGACCGGCGACACGCCTTACGGCGTGGCCTTCGATCGCAAGGGCGAGCGCCTGTTCGTCGCGCTGGCGCACGGCAAGACCTTGCAGGTATTCGATGCGAAGACCCTGACGCCGATCAAGGAAGTGCCGACCGGCACGCGCTGCTGGCATTTCAGCTTCACGCCGGACGACAGCCAGATCCTCGTGGCCTGCGGTCGCTCGAACGAGGTGGTCGTCATCGACGCCAAGACCCTGGTCGAGGTCAAGCGCATCGAGGACAAGAAGCTGCCATGGGGCATCGTGACCTGGCCCAAGTCGGTGGGGAGCCTGGACGTTCCTGCGGCGACGCAGTAGGCCACGTAGCGCGACGAAGCCCGGCGGTTTGCGACCGATCGACCAACAGCCTGCGGCTTCGCCCGGGCTACGGGACGAGGTCGATCTCCAGGCCATCGTGCGCGACGATCCAGCCCGCTGCCTCGACCTCGGCGCGTTCGGGTGAATCGGCGAGCAGCACCGGATTCGAGTTGTTGATGTGGATCAGCACGCGACGCTTCACGCCCAGGTCCGCGAACGAAGCGAGCGTGCCCTGCGGACCGTCCAGGCTCATGTGCCCCATGCGCCCGCCGGTCTTCGAGCCGAGCCCCGCGCGGATCATCTCGTCGTCGCGGTACAGCGTGCCGTCGAAGAACACGAGCTGGGCGCCGCGCAGGCGCGCGGCCAGTGACGCGTTCATCGCCGCGCAGCCCGGGATGTAGAACAGCGTCGAGCGGCCGTCGCTGACGGCGGCGCCCACGGTGTCCTCGCCCTGCACGATCGGCGGCGCGCTGCCGTCGGCCTGCTCGAGATACAGCGGCACCTTGCCCGGCACGGCGAACAGTTCGACCGACAGGCCGGCGTCGGCCCCATCGGGATGGCGAAGCGCGACGCGCTGGCCCGATGCGATGACCTCGCGCCGGACGACGTCCGCCGCCAGCACGTTGAAGATCGAGTTCGACGCCAGCACGTCGTGCACCTTGCGCGTCGCGTACACCGTGAAGGGCTGACGCTCGCGCAGGGTGAGCAGGCCGGCGATGGCGTCGACGTCGCCGCCGGTGAGCACGACGCCTGCGATCGGCGTCGAGCGCAGGCCGGTCTTCGGCTGGAGCGCGCGGTTGGCCTCGATCTGCTGGCGCAGGTCGGGAGACGCGTTGAGCAGGAACCAATGCGCGCCGCCGTCGGCGCTGACCGCCAGCGAGGCCTGCGTGCGCGCCGGCGCCGCCGGATCGCCGCGCCGGGCGCGGTTGCAGCCTGGCGCGTTGGAGTTCCACTGCGGGAAGGCGCCGCCTGCCGCGGCTCCGAGGACCAGCGCTTTCATTTCTCTATGTCGTGCCCTGCGGCGCGATTCGCGCTGCGAAACGATTTAGCACGGGGCTCCCGTCGCAGCAATCGAGCTTGATGGAGCTCAAGGGTTTCCACGGCAGCCGTCTCGAGTGTCCCGAATCGCGTCGACACCGCAGAATCGCGGCGCCGTTTCGCGACCCGCACCGCATGAGGATGAAGAAGTCCGCCCTGTTCCCGATCACGCTGATCGTCTTCACGGACGTGCTCGGCTTCACCGTCGTGATCCCGCTGCTGCCGTTCTACGCGCAGACCCTGGGCGCGAGCCCGGCCATGGTCGGCGCGCTGATCTCGACCTACGCGGTGTTCGCGCTGTTCGCGGGACCCTTGCTGGGCCGCGCATCCGATCGCTTCGGACGCAAGCCGGTGCTGTTGTTCTCGCAGGTGGGGTCCCTGCTCGGCTTCGTGATGCTCGCGCTGGCGCCTTCGCTGGCCTGGCTGTTCGTGGGCCGCGCGCTCGACGGCCTGAGCGCCGGCAACCTGCTGGCCGCGCGCGCGTACATCTCCGACGTCACCCCGCCCAGGGATCGTTCGTCCGCGTTCGGGCTGATCGCCGCTGCGTTCGGCTTCGGCTATCTCGTGGGACCGGCGGGATCCTCGCTGCTGACGATCCTCGGACCGCACGTGCCGCTGTGGGCCGCCGCGGCGCTGTCGGCCGCGAGCATCGTGCTCACCCTGTTGATGCTGCCCTCGACGCGCCCGGTGGTGAGCACCACGACGGCACCGTCGCTGCGAGAACTGCTGGCGGCGCCGGGCGTGGCGCCGCGGCTGCTGCAGTGGTTCGCCTTCCTGCTCGCCTTCAGCCTCTTCACCTCGGGCTTCGCGCTGTTCAGCGAGCGTCGCTTCTCCTGGCACGGCAAGGCCTACGGCGCTTTCGAGGTAGGTCTCGCACTGGCCTACCTCGGCTCGCTGGGCCTGGTCGTGCAGCTCTGGGTGCTGCGACGACTCGTGGATCGTTTCGGCGAGGCCTGGGTGGTGCGGCTCGGGTTCGTGGTGACGGCGGCCGGCGCTGCACTGCTCGCCATCGCGCACGAGCTGCCGCTGCTCGTCGTCGCGCTGAGCCTGGTCGGCATCGCGACCAGCCTGCTGCGACCGGCGCTGCTGGGCCTGATCTCGCAGGCGGTGCCGGCCACGCGGCAGGGACTGGTGTTCGGCGTCACGCAGTCGCTGCAGTCGATCGCGCTGATCCTCGCGCCGCTGACGGCGGGCGGGATGATCCACGTCGGGTGGCTGGGTGCGTGGGCGCTGGCCTGTGCGGCGGTGTCAATCGTCGGGATGCTGGCGGCGCCGAAAAAATAATTGCTCCTCACGTCCTGCCCCTCACCCCGGCCCTCTCCCCGCTGTCGCGGGGAGAGGGAGACAAGCAACTAGAACTTCATCTTCACGCCCGCCTCGAAGATCCGCGGCGCGCCGGCGCCGACGAAGCGGCGCGAGTCCTGGAAATCGTCGCCGAGAACCTGGCCGCTTTCGCCGTATACCCCGAAGGTCTCGAAGTCGCGGTCAAACAGGTTGTCCACGTTCGCGAACAGCAAAAGCTGCGACATCAGCTTCCAGGTCGCGCTGGCATTCACGAGCACGAAGCCGTCGACCTTCTGCGAGTCCACGTTAGCCTCGTCGCCGCGGTAGGGGCTGTTGCCGCGCCCGAGCGCCTCGAGGCCCACGTCGAAGCGCGGGTTGCTCCAGCCCATGCCTGCCCGACAGGTCGCCCCCGGGCAGCTGGTCGCGCAACTCGATCGTGCTGCGGTTCCAGCGGCCCGCAGCGACCAGCTCCAGGCGCTCGGTCGCGCGCCAGGTATCCATCAGATACACGCCCACGCCGTCGTTGTCGGCATGGACGTCCACCCGCGAGTCGGCGACGAAGACACCGCTGCCGATCGTGCCGCGAGAATCCGTGAGCCGGCCCAGCTCGCTGTCGGACGTGAACCTGATGTCGCCGAAGTCCACGCTGCCGCCGGCCACCAGCCGGTGCGCGCCGACGAGCTTCTCGATCTGGGCGGAAAGGCCGTAGCTGTCCTGACGCGTATGGCTGCGGTTCCGGGTGGCCGAGTCGTTGTCGTCGCCCGCGACGACGGGATTGCCGTCGCGACCCCGGACCACGTCCTCGCCGTCGTTCCCGATCTCGCACAGAAAGGCCTGTCCCGCGCCGTTGACGTTGACCGGATCCCCGCAGGCCTCGTACTCGGTGCCGTCGCCGTTGAACCCGCGCGCACGGTTGCGCCGGAAATAGGTGCCCAGGGACAGCGTGACGCCGTCCTCGAGCTTGTGGCTGCCGTTGAAGTTCAGGAACCCGAGCTTTGGCCGCGTCTCGTCGGGATGAGTGAACACGGCGTCACGCCCTTCGACCTCGATCAGGTCGATCGGAGCGGCGCCGTCGCCACGCAGGCGGTTGTCCGCAGCGGTCAGGCTCAGATCCAGCTGCGTCGCCGCGTCCGGCAGCCAGGTGCCTCGCGCGAAGACGCGCGAGGCGCGGCTGTCCGAGAAGTCGCGCCATCCGTGCTCCTTGAACAGCTCGCCCGACAGGTACAGCGCCAGCGTGTCGCCTGCCACGCCGACCTCCGCGCTCAGGCCGCGCCGGCCGAATTCGCCGGCGCTCATGTCCACGCCCACGCCCTTCGCGTCGAAGCCCGTCTTGGTGGTCAGCGCCAGCGCGCCGCCGAGCGTGTTGCGGCCGAACACCGGGTTCGAACCGGGCACCAGATCTGCGCGCGACAGCGCGATCAGCGGGATCAGGTCGAAATTCACGGTGTCGCCGAAGGCTTCGTTCACACGAACGCCGTCCTGGTAGACGGCGATTCCCTGCGGCAGGCCGAGCAAGGGCGAGATCGAATAGCCGCGGTAGAAAAGGTCGGGCTGGAAGGGATTTCCGGTGGCGTCCGTGGCGAAGACGCTGCCCAGGTCCTGCAGCGCGTCACCGATCGCGCGGTTGCCCGGACGCGCGAGTTCTGAAGAGTCGAGCGACTGCCCGTTGCCGACGGCGCGCTGCGCGTCGCCGTGCGCGGGTCCGATCGGAGCATCCGCGTAGACCTCGATGGTCTCGATTTCCCCTGCTTTTAAGGGCTCCGCGACGAAGATGGCGAGCAGGCCGCAGGCCATCACGCAGGCGGCACGGCGTTGCAGGTTCATGTTTCTCTTTGCGTCCGGAGTGCGTTCGCGCCACGTGGCGCGAACGTCGATCGACTCGCATCGCAGGCTCGCGACGACGGCGTGTATTAGGGAATGCGGCGTGGCACGGCGCAATCCTTCCACTCACGGTCGGGGCTTTTTCCGTCGCCGGAAACCGGAAGGCGCCCGTCTGCCCCGAAGCCGGGACAGATTGCAACCGTTGCAATGCAAAAAAAGCCTGAAATTAGGCGTTGGCGTGAGCGCAGACATGGACTACATTCCGCCTGCCCGCGAAATATCGCGTCGGGCACCGCACCGACTCCGCGGAACCCCCGTTCAACTACTGGAAGAAATTAAGAATGGCCAAGAGCAAGAAGACGACCGCAGCACCGAAGCCCATCAAGGATGCACTGAGCAAGTCGGGCCTCGTGGCCCACCTGGCCGAGACCGCCGAAGTTGCGGCCAAGGACGTGCGCGCCGTTCTCGCCGCCCTGGAAGCCACCGTCGCCGGTTCGATCAGCAAGAAGGGCGCTGGCACTTTCGTGCTGCCCGGTCTGCTGAAGATCACCTCGGTCAGCGTCCCCGCGAAGCCGAAGCGCAAGGGCATCAACCCGTTCACGAAGGAAGAACAGTGGTTCGCCGCCAAGCCGGCCACCGTCAAGGTCAAGGTGCGTCCCCTGAAGAAGCTGAAGGACGCGGCAGTCTGATCTGCTGAACGAGGAACGCGGCGCTTCGCGCCCGTTCATTCGTCAGGAGAATGCTCCCGACGGATTCCGCAGGCCGCCGCGCCTGCGGAATCCGATCGCCGGGATCACGACGACACAAGAAGCACCGCGAAACGCACACCAAAGCGGACCCGAGACCCTTCAGCGGTCCCGTCCAGCCTCCGAATCAAGACTCAAGCTGCCGCCTGCGCTTCGCTGCAGACGCGCCAACCTGAACAACCAGCAGCACCTCGCACTCAAGGAGTTTCCCGTGATGCGTTCGATCCTGTTCGTCCCTGCGGACAGCGAGAAGAAGCTCGCCAAGGCCGCCGGTTCCGGCGCCGACGCGCTTGTGCTCGACCTCGAGGACGCCGTGTTGCCGGATCGCAAGCCGCAGGCGCGCGAGATGATGCAGCAGTATCTCGGCGCGCAGTCCGACCGCAGCCGGCTGTGGGTGCGCGTCAACGACATGACCTCCGGCGAGATCCTGCGCGACCTCGCCAAGGTGGTGCCCTCACGTCCCGCCGGCATCCTGTTCCCGAAGGTGAAGGGACCCGAGGACCTCGCGATCCTGGGCCATTACCTCGACGCCCTCGAGGCCGAGCACGGCCTGACGCAGGGCCAGATCCGCGTCTGCGCGATCGTCACAGAGACGCCGTCGGCGATGCTGCGCATGGGCGAACTGGTTCGCCAGGCGCATCCCCGCATCAGTCACGTGGCCTGGGGTGGCGAGGACCTGAGCGCCGCGATGGGCGCCGGCGATCCGCGCACACCGGAAGGCGCATGGCGTCCCATGTACGAGTACGCCCGCAACCAGTGCCTGCTGCTCGGCCATGCGCTGGGCGTCGAGGTGCTCGACACCGTCTACGTGAACTTCAAGGACCCCGAGGGTCTTCGCAAGGCCTGCCTGCAATCCCGCTACGACGGGTTCACCGGCCGCATCGCCATCCATCCCGACCAGGTTGCCGGCATCAACGAGGCATTCACGCCCACCGATGCCGAGCGCGCCATGGCGCAACGGATCATCGACGCGTTCAAGTCGGGCGCGGGTGCGGTGCAGATCGATGGAAAGATGTACGACATTCCGCACCTGAAGGCGGCGCGGCGAATGGTCGCGAGCTGAGCGATAGCGGTTTTCTCCCTCTCCCCGCGACAGCGGGGAGAGGGCCGGGGTGAGGGGCCGCTTTTTCGCTGGAATAGCAGGCCCTCCGCAGACTCCAAGAGCCTGCCCCTCACCCCAGCCCTCTCCCCATGCGATGAAACCGCATGGGGAGAGGGAGTACCGCGGTTTCCACCGAATAAGGCGGCGCCGAAACCCATAAAAAAAACGCGAGGACTTTCGTCATCGCGCTTCTCGCAAGGCCGATCCGGCTCGTTACATGTTGCGACGATACCGCCCGCCCACTTCGAACAGCGTCTGCGTGATCTGCCCCAGCGAGCAGCAGCGCACCGCGTCCATGAGCACCTCGAAGGTATTGCCGTTCTCGATCACCGTCTGGCGCAGGCGCTTGAGCACCTTGCTGCCCTCTTCCTGGTTCGCCTCCTGGAAGTTCTTCAGGCGCGTCAGCTGATTCTGCTTCTCGTCGTCGGTGGAGCGCTGCAGCTCCACCATCTCCAGCGCCGGATCGCCGTTCGGATTGCGGAAGGTGTTGACGCCGATCAGGGGCAGCGATCCGTCGTGCTTCTTGTGCTCGTACAGCATCGACTCCTCCTGGATCTTGCCGCGCTGGTAGCCGGTCTCCATCGCGCCGAGCACGCCACCGCGGCCCGCGATGGCCTCGAACTCGCGCAGCACGGCCTCTTCGACCAGGTCCGTGAGTTCGTCGACGATGAAGCTGCCCTGCAGCGAGTTCTCGTTCTTGGCCAGGCCGAACTCGCGGTTGATGATGAGCTGGATCGCCATCGCGCGGCGCACGCTCTCTTCCGTGGGCGTGGTGATCGCCTCGTCGTAGGCGTTGGTGTGCAGCGAGTTGCAGTTGTCATTGATCGCGATCAGCGCCTGCAAGGTCGTGCGGATGTCGTTGAAGTTCATCTCCTGCGCGTGCAGCGAACGGCCGGAGGTCTGCACGTGGTACTTGAGCTTCTGGCTGCGCTCGTTGGCGCCGTAACGGTTCTTCATGGCCACCGCCCAGATGCGGCGCGCCACGCGGCCGATCACGGTGTACTCCGGATCCATGCCGTTGGAGAAGAAGAACGAGAGATTCGGCGCGAAGTCGTCGATGTTCATGCCCCGCGCGAGGTACGACTCCACGTACGTGAAGCCGTTGGACAGGGTGAACGCGAGCTGCGAGATCGGGTTCGCGCCGGCCTCGGCGATGTGGTACCCGGAGATCGACACCGAGTAGAAGTTCTGAACCTTGTTCTTGACGAAGTATTCCTGGATGTCGCCCATCATCTTGAGCGCGAACTCGGTGGAGAAGATGCAGGTGTTCTGGCCCTGGTCCTCCTTGAGGATGTCGGCCTGTACCGTGCCGCGCACGTTGGACAGCGTCCAGGCCTTGATCTTCGCGGCCTCGGCGTCGTTCGGGCCGCGGCCCTCGTGTTCCTTTTTGAACTTCTCGACCTGCTGCTCGATGGCCGTGTTCATGAACATGGCGAGGATCATCGGCGCGGGCCCGTTGATCGTCATCGAGACCGAGGTCGTGGGCGCACAGAGATCGAAGCCGCCGTACAGCACCTTCATGTCGTCGAGCGAACAGATCGATACGCCGGAGTTGCCGATCTTGCCGTAGATGTCGGGGCGCAGGTCCGGGTCCCAGCCATAGAGCGTCACCGAGTCGAACGCGGTCGACAGGCGGTGCGCCGGCATGCCTTCGGAGACGCGCTTGAAGCGGCGGTTCGTGCGGAAGGCGTCGCCTTCTCCGGCGAACATGCGCGTCGGATCTTCACCTTCGCGCTTGAACGGGAACACTCCGGCCGTGTACGGATACGAACCCGGCACGTTCTCCTTCATCAGGAAGCGCAGCGTTTCGCCGTCATCCTCGTAACGCGGCAGCGAGACCTTGCGGATCTTGGTGCCCGACAGCGACTCGCTGGTCTGCTTGGTGCGCAGTTCCTTGTCACGCACCTTGGTGACGAACTCGTCGGCCGCGTACTGCTGCTGCATCGTCGGCCACTGCGCCAGCAGCTTGCGCGCCGCGGGCATCAGCTCACCGTCCTTGGACGAGATCATCTCGTCGAACCCCGCCACCGGCTTGCCGGCGCGCTCCATGAGTTCCTTGACCGTCTTGAGCGACTGGCGCTCGCGCGCCACGCGCGCCTGCGCCGCCACTTCCTTGTGATAGCCGCGCACCGAGTCCGCGATGTCGGCGAGGTAGCGCGCGCGCTCCGGCGGCACGATCGCCCGCCCGCCGCTGCTGTGCTTGACCGTGATCACCGGCAGCTTGCCCGCCGCGTGCTTGAGGCCCTTTCCCGCGAGCCGCGGCAGGATCGCCTGATACAGCGCGGTGACACCGTCATCGTTGAAGCGCGCGGCCATCGTGCCGTACACCGGCATCGTGTCGGGCGCCTTCATGAACAGCTCGCGGTTGCGCTGGTACTGCTTGCGCACGTCGCGCAGCGCGTCCTCGGCACCCTTGCGGTCGAACTTGTTGATGGCCACGAAGTCGGCGAAGTCGAGCATGTCGATCTTCTCGAGCTGGCTGGCCGCGCCGAATTCCGGCGTCATCACGTACAGCGAGAGGTCCACGAAGGGCACGATCGCCGCGTCGCCCTGGCCGATGCCCGAGGTCTCCACGATCACGAGGTCGAAGCCCGACAGCTTGCAGGCCGCGATCACCTCGGGCAGTGCCGCCGAGATCTCCATGCCGGTGTCGCGCGTGGCGAGCGAGCGCATGTAGATGTTCTCGCTCTCGATCGCGTTCATGCGGATGCGGTCGCCCAGCAGCGCGCCGCCGGTGCGCTTGCGTGAAGGATCGATCGAGATCACCGCGACCTTGACCTTGTCTTCCTGGTCCAGGCGCAGGCGCAGGATCAGTTCGTCGGTGAGCGAGGACTTGCCGGCGCCGCCGGTGCCCGTGATGCCGAGCACCGGGACCTTGAGCGCCTTGGACTGCTCGACGAGCTCGGCCTTCAGCGAGTCCGGGTAGGTGCCGGCTTCGAGAGCCGTGATGATGCGGGCCAGCGCGCGGCGGTCGCCCGACTTCAGCGTCTTGCCCACGTCCTGCGCCTTGGGCGCGGCAGCCGTGAGATCCGCATCGGACTTGGACAGCAGGTCGTTGATCATGCCCTGCAGGCCCATCGTGGCGCCGTCCTCGGGCGAGTAGATGCGCGTCACGCCGTAGGTCATGAGTTCGCGGATCTCGGCCGGCACGATCACGCCGCCGCCACCGCCGAAGACCTTGATGTTCTCGCCGCCGTTCTGGCGCAGGAGGTCCACGATGTACTTGAAGAACTCGATGTGCCCGCCCTGGTAGGACGTGATGCAGATGCCGTGGGCGTCTTCCTGCAGCGCCGCATTCACGATCTCGCCGGCCGAGCGGTTGTGTCCGAGGTGGATCACCTCCGCGCCGGAGCCCTGGATGATGCGGCGCATGATGTTGATCGAAGCGTCATGCCCATCGAACAGGCTGGTCGCCGTCACGAAGCGCACCTTGTGGGTGGACTTGTAGGGCATCAGCTTGGCGGGGATCGAGAGGTCGTTCATGGCCGGTCCGGGGTGGTGCAGGGGGCCTGCAATCTACTGCGCGGGGCGCCCCGAGGCGATGCCGGATTCTCGCGGTGGGCGTGACAGAATTCGACATGCACCGGAGCCCTCTCTTTCTCCCCAGGTTTTGCTCCCTCTCCCCGCGCCAGCGGGGAGAGGGCCGGGGTGAGGGGCCTGACGTCAGCAACTGCGGCTGGCTGCACGCGCGCGTCCAAAAGCCTGCCCCTCACCCCAGCCCTCTCCCCATGCATGAAGCCGCATGGGGAGAGGGAGCAACGCGGCGGCGTGTGGCCATGACCGACGCCACCGAGACCAAGGACAGCGTCTCCATCTGGTTCGTCCGGGCCGCGCTGTC
>JBKJPX010000074.1:0-4920 GCA_046594215.1 Panacagrimonas sp. | reverse complement strand
TGGTTCGGCACGCACACCGATATCACCAGCCAGGTGGCGCTCGAAGCGCAGCGCCGCGAGGAGGACCAGCGCAAGGACGCCTTCATGGCCACGCTCGCGCACGAGCTGCGCAATCCGCTGGCGCCGCTGCGCAACGGGCTGGAAGTGCTCAAGCGCCTCGACATCCCGGACAAGGCATGGGGCCGGACCCAGGCGATGATGGATCGCCAGCTCGGGCACGTGAGCCGACTGCTCGACGACCTGCTCGATGTCTCACGGATCCAGCACGGCAAGCTCGAGCTGCACCGGCAGCGCATGAGTCTGCCAAAGGCCCTCGAACTCGCGCAGGAAATGGTCGACGCCTTCATCATCAACGCGGGCCAGACGCTGGTGGTGGAAGGCGCCGATCCGCTCCTCGAGGTTCACGGCGACCTGTTCCGGCTCTCGCAGGTGTTCGCCAACCTGCTGAACAACGCGGCCAAGTTCGGTGAACGCGGCCAGCAGATCCGCGTCACGGTGCGAAGGATCGGCTTCCAGGTCGAGGTCGAAGTGCAGGACCACGGCGTGGGCATCACCGCCGAGCAGATCCCCCTGCTGTTCGACCTGTTCTGGCAGGCGCCGGGAGGCACCCCCAACACGCGGCGGGGCCTGGGCATTGGATTATCCCTGGTGCGCAGCATCGTCGAGCTCCACGGCGGCACCATCACTGCCCAGAGCGCCGGTGCGGGCAAGGGCAGCGTCTTTCGCGTGCGCCTGCCGATGGCGCCCGTGAAGCACTTCAAGGCCGTCGAGGCGGACGGCCGCGATGCGCAGGGCCAGGAAGGGCCCTGCGTGCTGATCGCCGACGACAACGAGGATGCCGCCGAGAGCCTCGCGCAGTTGTTTCGGCTGGAAGGTCACCGGGTCGTGGTGGCCTACGACGGGCAACAGGCCCTCGAAGCCGCGGCGCTGCACCATCCCGTCGCCGCGATCCTGGATATCGGCATGCCGCGGATCGACGGCCTGGAACTCTGCCGGCAGCTGCGCGCGCAGCCCTTCGGCGGCGGCATGCTCATCGTGGCCCTCACGGGCTGGGGTCAGTCCGAGGATCGGCGAAAAACCGAAGAGGCCGGATTCAACGCCCATTTCGTCAAGCCGCCGCAGTACGAGGAACTCGTCGACCTGCTGCGCACGGTCACGACACCGGTGTCGAGTGCTCGCCCGGTCGAGCCCGCGTCCACCGCGCCCGTCGTCGTGACGCCGACGCCGATCGCGGACCTCACGCTCAACCTGCGGACCGACGCGGCGGCGCTGTCGGAAGGCCGGCTGGGCGATCGACCGGGACCGAACCCGGCGTCCTAGCGGCGCGCCTGCGGACGCGTCTTTGCCCGCGGACGAAGATCCGCGAATCAGTGACGGCCCACCGCGTGAGCGGGGCGCACCTGGACGAGCAGGTCGCGCAGCGTCTCGAGCGCGACGGGCTTGACCAGGTGATGTTCGAACCCGGCCGCGTGCGAACGTTCGCGATCGCCCGCCTGTCCCCAGCCGGTCAGGGCGATGAGCACGGGGCCGGGATGGAGCCGCGCCTCACGCACGCGCTGCGCGACCTCGTATCCATCCATGCCCGGCATGCCGATATCGAGCAGGGCCACGTCGGACCGCCCTTCCAGCAGGGCGTTGGCCGCCTTCTCGCCGCCGTAGACGACTTTCACGGAAGCCCCGAACTGTTGCAGCGACAGCGCGAGGCTGTCGGCGGCATCGCGATTGTCGTCCGCCACCAGCACGCGAAGATCGTGCAGGCCCTCGGCGTTGCGCACGCGCGGCGCGCGCGCGGTGACAGGCAGGTCCTGCGCTCGATCCAGCGGAAGGCGCAACTCGAAGCGCGAACCCTTGCCCGCACCGTCGCTGTGCGCCGTCACGGTGCCGCCGTGTTGCTCGACCAGCCCCTTGACCAGCGTCAGGCCGATGCCCAGGCCGCCCTGCGCCGACTGGCGTCCTTCCCGCACCTGCATGAACAGGTCGAAGACGTGCTCCAACGAATCGGGTTCCACCCCGATCCCGGAATCGTCAACGCTCACGCACGCGCAACCGCCCTCTACGCCCAGCTGGACGCGGATCTCGCCCTGCGCCGGCGTGTACTTCGCCGCGTTGTTGAGGACGTTGGAGAAGGCCTGCGACAGTCGGATCGCATCGCCGCGAACCCACACCGCTGACGGCGGTAGATCGACGGTGAGCCGATGTTGCGCGGCCGCGATCAGGGGCTGGCTGGTCTCGAGCGCCCGTTCCACCACGTGTCGCAGGTCGAGCCGTTCTGGGTCGAGGACGATCTTCCCTCGCGTGAACCGCGACACGTCGAGCAGGTCGTCGACCAGCCGGACCATCGTGTCGATCTGGCGCCCCATCATCTGGTGGAGCCGGGTGGTGGTGGCGGGGTCGGCGCATCGCCGGATGAGCAGGCTCAGGGCCGTGCGCACGGGCGCGAGCGGGTTGCGCAGCTCGTGGGCGAGCAGGGCCAGGAACTCGTCCTTGCGCCGATCCGAGTCCTGGAGCTGCCGTCGCTGCATCTCGAGATGCTCCAGATGGGCGCGCAGCTCGTACTGGCGTTCCCGCGCGCGCAAGGTCGAGGTCACCGCGCTAACCAAGGCGGCGACGCGCAGCGGTCGTTCCAGGACCGTGACGTTGCGCAGCGACGCGATGGCCTCCGCCACCGTGTTGGAATCCGCAAGCGGCCTTGCGAGCAGGAGCAGCGGCAGGTCCGACCACCTCGGTTGCCGATCCAGCCACGCCACGATCGCCTGGTGGCCTTCGCGCGAGATCGCCTCCTCGGCGATCAGCACCAGCGCGGCGCCGCGGTCGAGCTCGCGGCACAGCCCCACGACGTCGGCGCAAGGCGTGCACATCATCCCGATGCGCTGGAGGACTTCGCCGGTCATGGCCGCATCGCGGCCAACGGGCATCAGCAGCAGGATGCGTCGTTCGAAGTCCATCCCGCGCACGGGTTCAGGTCCCTGCCGAAGAAAAACTTTCGTCGCGAACCGGCACGCCGGTCAGGATGCCGCTGTACTCGCGCAGCGGCGGCCCGATGGAGATGCCCTTGGACGAGAGCTTCATTTCCCGGATCGTGCGCTCGTGCGCCCCGCTACGCTTCTTGACGACCGAGACCGCCTGCCTGACTTCGCCGGCCAGCTCGAAATAGCGCATCAGCACGACCGAGTCCGCCAGGTAGCTCGCATCGACGGGCGCGTTCATCTGGGTGCCGATCATTGCCTGGTGGGCGCCGATCAGGATCGTTGCAACGCCCGCGTTGCCCAGGTAGGTCAGCAGCTCGTGCAACTGGATGATGAGGAACCGCTCCTCCGGCATCGCGTTGAGGTAACCGTTGAGGCTGTCGATCACCACGACCGTGGCGCCGCGCTCTTCCACCGCCCGCCGGATCGAATCGGCGAATTCGCCGGGCGACAGCTCCGCGGGATCGATCTGCTGGATCGAAACGCGACCGGCGTCGACGAGGTGCTGCAGGTCCAGCCCGAGGCCGGAACTGCGGCGAAGCAGGGTCGCCTCGCTCTCGTCGAACAGGAACAGCGCGGCGTGTTCGCCAGCGCTGCCCACCGAGTGCGCGAAGCACGTGGAGAGCGTCGACTTGCCCGTGCCGGGCGCGCCGACGATCAGCGTGCTGGTGCCGCGATCCAGGCCTCCCCCGAGCAGCGCGTCGAGTTGCGGAACACCGCTGGGAATGGCACCGGCCTGCCGCCGCACCCCGTGCTCGTTCGCCACCAGGCGCGGAAAGACCTCGAGGCCACCCCGGAGGATCAGGTAGTTGTGATACCCGCCGCGGAACGCCCTCCCCCGGTACTTGAGGACCACGAGGCGACGACGCTCGGCGCCGTATTCCGGCGCCACTTGCTCGAGCCGCACCGCGCCGTGCGCGATGCTCTGCACCTGCAGGTCCTGCCGGTCGCCGGTCAGGTCATCGAGCAGCATGACGGTGCACTGGCGGCCGACGAAGAATTGCTTGAGCGCCAGGATCTGCCGGCGATACCGTAGCGGGGAGCCCGCAAGCAGGCGCAGCTCGGAGAGCGAGTCGAACACCACGCGCGTGGGACCCAACTGCTCGACAGCCTTGAGCATCGCCTGGGTGGTTTCGCCCAGCTCGACCTCGGAAGGATGGAACATCGTGTACTGGTCGTCCGGCTGCAGCGCGCTTTCGCCGGGCGCGAGCTCGTAGATCGTGACGCCGTCCAGCGACCAACCGTGCGAGGCGGCCACCCCTCGCATCTCATCCTCGGACTCCGACAGGGTCACGTAGAGCACGCGCTCGCCCAGGCGCGCGCCTTCCTGCAGGAACTGCATCGCCAACGTCGTCTTGCCCGAGCCCGGTGCACCTTCCACCAGGTAGAGGCGATACGGCGTCAGGCCACCGCCCAGCACATCATCGAAACCGGGGACACCCGAACCGATCAAGGCAGGCGCAGCGTGGGGCGACGTGCCGGTCATGCCGTTCTCCAGACGGGAAAGAGGGGGACGCACCGGAAAATCTTCTGCGACCGGACCGGTCGGCAGTTGTTCGCGAGCCGCGTTCGGCGCTTGCGAGCCAGGCATGGCGCGTCATCAAGCTCTGACGGGCTTCAGGTCCCCGATACCAGGGGCGTCGCGCGCGAAGCCCTCGAAGCCGTTGCCGGGGCGTCGGGATCGCGGACGATCCAGATCAGAGCCGCGAGCGCCGTGAGGGGCAGCAGGATGGTGGCCAGCTGTTGCAGGCCCTGCGCATTGACGATCGCGTGCAGGCATAGGAGCCCCGGGATGGCGAGGGTCACCGGATGCAGGGCGAGCAGCGTCAGGAGCGACGAGATCCCGATGTCATAGCCGAGGGCCTGGTGACAGAACGCAAACGCCAGGACGGCCTTCATCACCATCAGCAACCAGTGTTGAGGAATGCGCATGTCGCTGCCCCGGGCATCGATG
>JBKJPX010000019.1:0-58301 GCA_046594215.1 Panacagrimonas sp. | reverse complement strand
CCCAGCACCATCGAAGCGTATTCCGGAAACACCAGCAGCTTTGCCTCGCGACCCGCGGCCTCCTCGATCCAGTGCGCGAGCTGGCTTTCGAACGCGGCCCAGGAGGCGGGGCGGCTGACCGGGTACTGCGCGACGGCCGCGACGAAAGCGCCCGTCACAGGCGGCGGATCCAGAAACTCATCGGCTTGGCCGTGGATTCGCGCTCGCCCAGGTCCAGCCAGTCGAACGCGGTCCGCATGTCCGGCTGTTTTTTGTAGCCGCGACGCGTCCAGAAAGCGTCGTTGGGCACATGGTCCTGCGGGCGCGCGGGATGATCGGCCGGCCGCTCCACCGCGCAGAACGCGCAGACCGACAGCCCCTGCTCACGCGCATGCGCCTCGCGCAACTCGAAGAATTTCACGCCCAGCCCACGACCGCGCCAGGGCCGCAGGATCACCGACTCGCCGAAGTAGTCGATCTGGTCGACCGCCATACCCTTGGCCAGGAAGGGCGCCTGCGCCGGTGTGCCGGCATCGGCCAGGGGCAGCACGGTGGAGGCGCCGATGCAGCGATCGCCGTCCCACACGAGGATCGCCAGGCTGCGTGGGCACCGAAGGTAGGTGTCGAGATACTTCTTCTCGTAAGCGGCGGTGCCGTCGTAGAGGTAGGGCCATTCGCGAAAGACCGCGATGCGCAGCTCTGCCAGCGCCGACAACTGCGTCGCGATCTGCGTGCCGCGCAGCACCTCGATCCGCAGTTCCGACATCGAATCAGGCACGGGTCCGCGTCACGGTGTCCGGGCGCAGCGCGGGGGATGCGGACCCTGTCGGCGCCTCCCGCAACCCATTGCTGTCGCAGGACGCCGTGTCGGCGCCAACCTGGCCCAGCCAGCTCTGCAGGTTGTAGTAGTTGGTCACCCGCGCGACCTTGCCGCCACGGATCGAGAAGAACGCGCCGCCCGGCAGCTCGTACTTCTGGCCCCTGGCCTCGGGCAGGCCTTCGTCGCTGCGCAGGTACGTACCCAGCACGGTGAATTCCACCGCTGCGCGCGCGCCGTCCTCGGACACCATGAAGACGATGTCCGCGATCTGCTCCGAGTAGCAGCGGTTCATGCGCTCCATGAACAGCGCGAAGACGTCGCGCCCGACTTCGCGCCCACCCTGGTTGATGTCGTGGATCACGTCCTCCGTGAGCATTCCGAGGAACGTGTTCCAGTCGCCCTTGTTGAAGGCGGCGTAGTAGTTTTCGAGCAGCTTGCGGGTCGCGTCTTGCATGGATGGATCGTACTGGAGGATGTGGAACGTCGGCCGGGCACGCCAGCGGCGTGGTACCCGGCCTCTTCTAGTAGCAAATGGGTCGCGCGCGGCGCCAGGTTTCCGCGCCGCCGGCCGCGGGACAGCGCTTCAGCCTTGCGCGGGAACCTCGAGCTTGAGCACCGCCTCGCGGACATGATCCGATAAATCGGCGCCGCCTTCGCGTGCATGGGCCAGGATCTGGCGCCTCATGCGCCAGTCCCAGAACTTGGCCAGGTGGTTGCGCACGCCTTCGACCCGTTCCTCCGGCCGCAGCTCGCCGCCGAAGAAATTGCCGATGTCGTTGGCCATGAGCACCAGCCGTTCGACGTTCATGCGCCGATCCCTGACGCCAGCCGCCCCGGGCAGGCGTAGACGACCTGGCGGTCGCCGCGCGCGAAGCCCACGAGCGTGATGCCGGCTTCCTCGGCCACGCGCACCGCGTAGGCCGTGGGCGCCGAGATCGCGACCACCACCGGCATGCCCACGCTCGCCGCCTTCTGCACCATCTCGTAGCTGGCGCGGCTGGTGATCAGCAGGAAGCCGCGCGACAGGTCCACTCGCGCGATCAGCAGGTGACCGATCAGCTTGTCGAGCGCGTTGTGGCGGCCCACGTCCTCGCGCGTCGCCACGATCAGGCCATCGGGCGTGACCCAGGCGGCCGCGTGCGTGGCGCCGGTCGCCGCGTTCAGCGGCTGCTGCCGGCGCAGCGACTCCAGCGCGCGGCGGATCGCGGGCAGGCCGAGCCTGGTCCCGGCCGGGACGCGGCGCGTGGGCCGGATCGCGGCTTCCAGTGTCTGCGCGCCGCAGAGCCCGCAGCCGGTGCGGCCCTGAAGGTTGCGCTGCCGGCCCTGCAGCTGCTCGGCACGATGGGCGGGAATGCCGACGTCGACCTCGTAGCCGCGCTGCTCGACCAGTTCGCGCACCAGCACCTCGCCGACCTCGCCGATGTCCGCGACGATCTCTTCGGTAACCGAGAAACCACGCGCGAAATCCTCGAGGTCTGCCGGCGTGCACATCATCACGACGTGCGACTGGCCGTTGTAGAGCAGTGCCACCGGGACTTCCTCGGCGACGCGGTCCGACGCCGGGCCGTCTTCACGCCAGACCTCCACTCCGGAGTGCGGTTGTGCTTTCATCGGTCGCTCACCAAAGAACAGACAGCTTCAACGCAAAGACGAAAAGGGAAAAGAAAGAACGCAAAGGAAATCGAATGGGCGAACACCGGCCGCGAGCGGATGCTCCGATACGTCTTTCTTTGCGTCCTTTGCTTCATCTTTTCCTTTGCGTCTTTGCGTTGAATGCTGTGAAGCTCACTTCTTCGAAGTGACCTCAGCCGTCCGCAGCAACTCGTCCTGCCGGTCGCTGAACTCGCGGTAGCGCTTCTGCCACTCCGACGGCTGGCTCACGCGCGTGACCTCAACCGCCGTGACCTTGTACTCGGGGCAGTTGGTCGCCCAGTCCGAGTTGTCGGTGGTGATCACGTTCGCGCCCGAGAACGGGTGGTGGAACGTGGTGTAGATGACGCCGGTCTGCACACGATCGGTAATGTGCGCGCGCATCACGGTGTCTCCCGCGCGGCTGGTCACGCCAACCCAGTCGCCCTCCGCCACGCCGCGCACCTCGGCGTCGTGCGGGTGGATCTCCATGCGGTCCTCGCTGTGCCACGCGAGGTTCTCGGTGCGGCGCGTCTGTGCGCCCACGTTGTACTGGCTCAGGATGCGGCCCGTGGTCAGGATCAACGGGAAGCGCGCGTTGACCTTCTCCGTGGTCGGCACGTACTCGGTGACCAGGAACCGGCCCTTTCCGCGCACGAACGCGTCGACGTGCATCGTCGGCGTGCCCTCGGGTGCAGCGTCGTTGCACGGCCACTGGATCGACCCGAGACGGTCGATCTTGTCGAAGCTAACGCCCTTGAACGTCGGCGTCAGGCGCGCGATCTCGTCCATGATCTCGGACGGATGCGTGTAATTCATCGGATAGCCGAGCGCATTGGAAAGGCGCTGCGTGGCCTCCCACTCGCCGACGCCGGATTTCGGACTCATGACCTTGCGCACACGCGAGATGCGCCGCTCGGCATTGGTGAACGTGCCGTCCTTCTCGAGGAACGAGGAGCCCGGCAGGAAGACGTGCGCGAACTTCGCCGTCTCATTGAGGAACAGGTCCTGCACGACGATGCATTCCATCGCCGACAGCGAGGCGGTGACGTGCTGCGTATTGGGATCGGATTGCGCGATGTCCTCGCCCTGCACATAGAGGCCCAGGAAGTCGCCGTCCAGCGCGGCCTCGAACATGTTCGGGATGCGCAGGCCCTGCTCGGGCGAGAGCTTGACGCCCCACTCGGCCTCGAAGGCGCCGCGCGCGACATCGTCGGAGACATGGCGATAGCCCGGCAGTTCGTGCGGGAAGGACCCCATGTCGCAGGAGCCCTGCACGTTGTTCTGGCCGCGCAGCGGGTTCACGCCCACGCCCTCGCGGCCGACGTTGCCGGTGGCCATCGCGAGGTTCGCGATGCCCATGACCATCGTCGAACCCTGCGAGTGCTCGGTCACGCCCAGGCCGTAGTAGATAGCGCCATTCCCGGCGGTCGCGTAGAGGCGCGCCGCCGCCCGAACCTCGGCGGCCGGCACGCCCGTGACCGTCTCCATCGCCTCGGGCGCATTGCGCTCCTGCGCCACGAACGCGCGCCACTTGTCGAAGGACTCGATGTCGCAGCGCGCGCGCACGAAGTCCTCCTTCACGAGTCCCTCGGTCACGACGACGTGAGCGAGCGAGTTGACCAACGCCACGTTCGTGCCCGGCCGCAGCGACAGGTGATGCGCAGCCTCGACGTGCGGCGTGCGCACGAGGTCGATCCGACGTGGATCGGCCACGATCAGCTTCGCGCCCTGGCGCAGCCGCCGCTTCATCTGCGAGGCGAACACCGGGTGGCCGTCCGTGGGATTGGCGCCGATGACGACGATGACGTCCGCCTTCATCACCGAGTCGAAGGTCTGCGTGCCCGCGGATTCGCCGAGCGTCTGCTTCAAGCCATACCCCGTCGGCGAATGGCAGACACGCGCGCAGGTGTCGACGTTGTTGTTGCCGAACGCGGCGCGCACGAGCTTCTGAACGACGTAGACCTCCTCGTTCGTACAACGGCTCGAGGTGATCGCACCTACCGAGTCACGCCCGTACTTCGACTGGATGCGCTTGAACTCCGAGGCCGCGTACGCGATGGCCTCGTCCCAGCTCACCTCGCGCCAGGGATCGGTGATCGTCGCGCGGATCATGGGATTCGTGATGCGGTCCTTGTGCGTCGCATAACCGATCGCGAAGCGCCCCTTCACGCAGGAGTGCCCGTGGTTCGCGTGGCCGTCCTTGTTCGGCACCATGCGGATGATCTCCTCGCCTCGCATCTCGGCGCGGAAGGAACAGCCGACGCCGCAGTAGGCGCAGGTCGTGATCTCGCTGTGCTCGGCCTGGCCCTTGGCGATCACGGACTTCTCCGTGAGCGTCGCCGTGGGGCAGGCCTGCACGCAGGCGCCGCACGACACGCATTCGGACGCAAAAAAACTCTCGTCGGCACTGGCCGATACCTTCGAGTCGAAACCGCGACCCTGGATCGTCAGCGCGAGCGTGCCCTGCTGCTCGTCGCAGGCGCGCACGCAGCGCGAGCAGACGATGCACTTGGAAGGGTCGAAGGTGAAGTAGGGGTTGCTCTCGTCCTTCGCGACGAAACGCGGGTTCGCTTCACCTTTGCCCGGCACGTATTTGTGGACGTGCGGCGCCACATGATTGGCACCCTCGTAGCCGTAGCGAACTTCGCGCAGCCCCACCGCGCCCGCCATGTCCTGCAGCTCGCAGTGGCCGTTCGCGGGGCAGGTCAGGCAGTCGAGCGGGTGATCCGAGATGTAGAGCTCCATCACGCCCCGACGCAGCTGCGCGAGCTTCGAATTCTGCGTGCTGACCTTCATGCCCTCGGCCACGGGCGTCGTGCACGAGGCCGGGTAGCCCTTCATGCCCTCGATCTGGACGAGGCAGAGGCGACAGGACCCGAAAGCCTCGAGCTGGTCGGTGGCGCAGAGCTTGGGGATCCTGAGGTCGGCAAGCGCGGCGGCGCGCATCACCGAGGTGCCTTCAGGGACCGTCACGGAGCGTCCGTCGATGACCAAGGACACTTGCTGGCTGGTTTCACGCCCTGGAGTGCCACAGTCGCCTTCGGCTATCGAGCGCATGAACTTCTCCTTGCTTCAGTGGCATTCAACGCAAAGGCGCAAAGGGAAAAGAAAGGACGCAAAGGTCTACAAATGATTGGCGATGCGCTTCGTGCCAGAGCGCATTGACTCGGCGTGGAAGTTGAGTAGCAACCCGAGACGCTTATCGGCCAACCGAAGATAGGTAAGGAGCTACGCCGAATGGATCGGCGACAGGTTTCCAACTGCCTTGATCTCGACGATGACAAGGTCTTCGACGAGGAAATCGACGCGATAAGCATCGCCGAGCGACACGCCTTTGTAGACCGCGGGGAGGAGAGTCTGACGCTCGAACCGAACTCCTCGATCTTGCAGTTCGATCGCCATCGCGAACTCATACGCCGACTCCAGCAACCCGATACCCAATTCCCGGTGAACGTCGATGGCCGCACCAATGACGACTTTAGAGCATTCATTTTCATTCACCTTTGCGTCCTTTCTTTTCCCTTTGCGCCTTTGCGTTGAATGCTGTTCACATCGAACGCCGGAAGTCGTCCGGAAAATGATTCAGAGCACTGAGCACCGGATACGGCGTCAGCCCCCCCAGCGCGCACAGCGATCCATGCGTCATCGTGTCGCAGAGATCCCGCAGCAGGATTTCCTGCTTCTCGGATTCCTGGCCCGCGACGAGCCGGTCGATGACCTCGACCCCGCGCGTCGAGCCGATGCGGCAGGGCGTGCACTTTCCGCAGGACTCGACGGCGCAGAACTCCATCGCGTAACGCGCCTGCGCGGCCATGTCGACCGAGTCGTCGAACACCACGATGCCGCCGTGGCCGAGCATCGCGCCCGCCGCGGCGAAGGCCTCGTAGTCGAGCAGCGTGTCGAACTGTGACTCGGGCATGTAGGCGCCCAGGGGTCCTCCCACCTGCACTGCGCGGATCGGCCGTCCCGTCAGCGAGCCGCCGCCGTAGTCATAAAGCAGCTCGCGCAAGGTCGCGCCAAACGCGAGCTCCACCAGGCCACCGTGCTTGATGTTGCCGGTGAGCTGGATCGGCAGGGTGCCGCGCGAGCGGCCCATGCCGAAGTTCTTGTAGTGCTCCGCGCCCTGGTCGAGGATGACCGGCACCGACGCCAGAGTGATCACGTTGTTGATCACGGTGGGTTTTCCGAACAGCCCCGCGATCGCCGGCAGCGGCGGCTTGAAGCGCACCTGCCCGCGCTTGCCCTCCAGCGATTCGAGCAGCGAGGTCTCTTCGCCGCAGATGTAAGCGCCGGCGCCGAGGCGCACCTCGAGATCGAACCGGCGTCCGCTGCCTCGAACATCGGAGCCGAGATAGCCGGCCTCGTTGGCCGCCGCGATCGCCGCGACCAGCGTGCGATGCGCGTGCGGATATTCGCAGCGCAGGTAGATGTAGCCCTTCGTCGCACCGGTCGCGAGGCCGGCGATCGTCATGCCCTCGATCAGAACGAAGGGATCGCCCTCCATGATCATGCGATCGGAGAACGTGCCGGAGTCGCCTTCGTCCGCGTTGCAGACGATGTACTTCTGCTCCGAGGGCGCGGAGAGGACGGTCTTCCACTTGATGCCTGCCGGGAACGCCGCGCCGCCGCGGCCGCGCAACCCGGATTCAGTCACGGCCATCACGATGTCGGCCTGCTGCATCGACAGCGCGTTTTCGAGGCCGCGATAACCGCCGTGCGCGCGGTAGTCGCCAAGGCTCAAGGGATCGGTGATGCCGCAGCGCGCGAAGGTCAGTCGCTGCTGCTTCTGGAAATACGGGATCTGCGAGGAGGGACCGAGATTCAGCGGATGCGCCCCGCCCTGCAGAAAGTCCATGTCGAACAGGTCGCGGACGTCTTCCAGCGTCACCGGGCCGTAGGCGATGCGTCCCTGCGCGGTCTCGACTTCCACCAGCGGCTCAAGCCAGAGCATGCCGCGCGAACCCGTGCGCACCAGCTGGATTTCCAGCCCGCGCGGACCGGCTTCCGATGCGATCGCATGAGCCACCTCGTCGGCGCCGACAGACAAGGCCGCGGCGTCGCGCGAAACAAAGACCCTGACCTGCGGGGTGGTCATGCGCGCATGTCTCCGACCAGCTGGTCGAAGCGCGCGGCCGTGACGCGGCCGCAGAGCTTGTCGTCGATCATCAGCGAAGGCCCGAGCGCGCAATTGCCCAGGCAGTACACCGGTTCGAGCGTCACCGCACCGTCCGCGGTCGTGCCGTGGAAGTCGACGCCCAACGTCTTCTTCGCATGTGCCTCGAGCGCAACGGCACCCACCGACTGGCAGGCCTCTGCCCGGCAGAGGTGCACCACGTGACGGCCCGGCTTCTCGCTACGAAACCAGTGATAGAAGCTGACGACGCCGTGGACCTCGGCGCGCGAGAGATTGAGTTCAAAGGCGAGCAGCGCGACGGCTTCCTTCGGCACATGGCCCAGCGCGTCCTGCACCGCGTGCAGCACCGGCAGCAGGTTTCCCGGGATTTCACGGTGGGCCTGCACCGCAGACATCACCGCCGCACGCTCGCCCGCCGGCAGGTTCGCGCCCGGAACCGGCCTGATCGGGATGACTTTCCTGTTGCCCTGCTTCATGGCTGGCTTCTGGCTCGCTCTATCGGTTGTCGATGAGCCGATTCCCGTCCTCATGGGAAAAGCCCACCGAATCAGGTGATCACGTTATTCCTCGCCCAGTCGATCACCAACAATAGGTCCGTAGCTGCCGCTTCTATAGGCTCTTAACAGCCGATATGCTGTGTCATGTTCCGAGTCTCCATCCGACCCCAGTGGCAGCTCGATCGCGGCGAAGGCGCCGCGATCCTGCCGCGGCTGGTCGAGCTGCTCGTGCACATCGACGAGGCCGGCACGCTAACCGAGGCCTGCCGCCGCATGAAGCTGTCGTACCGCTACGCCTGGGGCGTGCTCAGGGAGGGCCAGCGCGCCTTCGGCGTGCCGCTGGTCGTGAGCCGCCGCGGCCGCGGCGCCGTGCTCAGCCCGCTCGGTGAAAAACTGGTCTGGGCCGACCGGCGCATCAGCGCGCGACTCAACCCGGTGTTCGACTCGCTGGCGTCAGAACTGGAAGCCGAGATCGAACGGGCGCTGACCCATGCGCAAGGCATCCTGCGCCTGCACGCAAGCCATGGCTTCGCGGTGGAGGCGTTGCGTAGCCGGTTCCACGAGCAGCAGATCCCGTTGGACCTCAAGTACACGACCAGCGTCGAGGCCGTGACCGCGCTCGCGCGCGGCGGCTGCGACATGGCCGGCTTCCACGTGCCGCTCGGCGAGTACGCCAAGCCGGCGCTGGCGCACTACCTGCGCGATCTGCGCGCCAGCGACGCGCGGCTCGTGCTGCTGGCCACGCGACGCCTGGGACTGATGACCGCGCGCGGCAATCCGAAGCAGCTGCGCGGCCTGCAGGATCTGGCGCGCGGCGACCTTCGCTTTGTCAACCGCCAGCCCGGTTCGGGCACGCGCCTGCTGATCGATCTGATGCTCAGGCACGAGAAGATCGAGCCGCGCCGCGTTCCGGGCTACGACACGCACGAATTCACGCACGCCGCGGTCGCCGCCTACATCGCCAGCGGCATGGCCGACGTGGGCTTCGGCGTGGAGACGCCGGCGCATCGCTTCGGCCTGGATTTCCTGCCGCTGATCTCGGAGCGCTACTTCTTCGCCTGCCGCGCCGAGACGCTGGCATCGCCGACGATGCAACCGGTGCTCGCCGAGCTGCGCAGCGCGGACTTCCGCGCCGTGATCAACGCACTGCCGGGGTACGACGCGATGGCCTCAGGGCAGGTGATGAGCCTGGCCGAAGCCTTCGCGGTCTGAGCCGGGCGCGCCGCGTCAGGCGGCGAGAGTCACGTCGAACTGCCTGACGATCGTGCCGCCCTTGCCATTGATCGTCTCGTTGCCGAACTCGACGCTGGCCACGTAGTCGCTGTCCCTGATGCGGCTCCAGCCCAGCAGCGCATCGAGATACCAGCGCAGGTCGATCCTGCCCTCGTACGCGGCCTCGTCGAGTGCAAAGGTGTAGATCGGCGGACGCTTCAGCGGACGCTCCTCGTGCAGGCTGATGCCCTTGTCCGGCCATTTCTTGATGGCCTTGCCCCCGGCGGGACGGATCGCGCCATCGGCATCGCGCGCCACCCACACCATGATTTCCGCGGTGATCTCGTCCTCGTGCGCCGTCGCAGCCCGCGTCAGCCACATCTCGAACATCGCGTTCCAGCCGCCCGTGGCGCTCGTCTCGAACGCGTAGTCCACGGCAAGGGCCTTGAGGTCCCGCACGCAGCCCAGCGTCTCGCGCCTGGACCAGGGCTTGAAGCCGAACATGACCTCCGGGTACGAGGTCACCCGGGTGCCGCTCGTGGTTGTCCACTCCCAGTTCCAGCCGAAGTGCCGGCTGTCCGCGTCGTACCACGTCGACTGCGAGCCCTGCGCATCGTTGCGCCGCCGGCCCCATTGGTTGTTCTCGAGCGCGAGACCCCGCGTGTCGCCGTGGTCAGACAGGCTGATCCGCTTCTCATCGGGGAATTCCAGCAGCATCGATCCTCTTCACGGCGTGTATTGAAGCGGTGCGAGACGCACGCGTCGCGAGCTTAGCAGCGCGATCCATGCGATTCCTGGCACGGCTGAGCCACGGGCCCGTGCCGCAAAAGACGCGCGCGCGCCTGCTAGGGTTGCGACTGCCCCTGCGCCCGCCTCGCATGCATCCTTACGCCCCGCTCGCCGACTCTCCTGCCGCTGCCGCAGCACCCGCGCGCGTGCTGCCGGTGCTCGTCCTCGCGCAGCTCGCCGGCACCTCTACCTGGTTCGCCGTGAACGCCGTGATGCCCGAGCTCCAGTCTGCGTTCGGATGGCCGGCTTCGTCGGTCGGCACGCTGACCTCCGCGGTGCAGCTCGGCTTCATCATCGGCGCGCTGGTGTTCGCGCTTCTATCGATCGCCGATCGCTACTCGACGCGCAAGGTATTCCTGCTGTGCTCTGTCGCCCAAGCCGGGTGCACGATCGTCGCGATGTGGGTCGCCGAATCGTTCACCGCCTTATGTGTCTGGCGCTTCCTCACCGGATTCTTTCTCGCCGGCATCTACCCGGTCGGGATGAAGATCGCGGCGCAGTGGTTTCCCAAAGGCCTGGGCAACGCGCTGGGCCTGCTCGTCGGTGCGCTGGTGATCGGCAGCGCATTCCCACACGCGCTGCGCGCGATGTCGGTGGGCTGGCCCTGGCACAGCGTGTTCTACGGCGTCGCCGCCATCGCGACCTCGGCCGGCGCGCTGCTGTTCCTGCTGATTCCCGAGCCGCCACAGCGGGCGGTGCGGGGCGGCAGCGGGCTGCAGCTGCGCGCGCTCTGGGCCGTGTCGGGCGATACGAAGGTTCGCGCCTCGGTGCTCGGCTACTTCGGACACATGTGGGAGCTCTACACCTTCTGGGTGCTGATGCCGGCGATCCTGGGCACCCACCTGGGCAACCCGACACAGATCTCCTGGGCCGCGTTCTTCGCGCTCGGCTCGGGTGCGCTGGGCTGCGTCGGCGGCGGCTTGCTCGCCAAGCGCTTCGGCAGCGCGCCGGTGGCCGGCGTGCTGCTCGCGCTGAGCGGCTTGTGCTGCCTGGTGTCGCCGTGGGCGCTCGAGGCGTCGCCGCTGGTGTTCGCGGCCTGGCTGCTGATCTGGGGCATCTCGATCTCCGGCGACTCGCCCCAGTTCTCTGCGCTGACGGCGAGCAACTCGCCGCCTGCACTGGTGGGCAGCGTGCTGACCCTGACCAACAGCATCGGATTCGCGATCTCGATCGTCAGCATCCAGCTGTTCGTGTGGCTGGCGCAGCGGTTTCCACTGGCCGATCTGATTCCCTGGCTCGGCATCGGACCCGCACTCGGGGTGTGGGCCCTGATGCCGCTGCTTCGCAAATCGCGCCCGTAGCGGTTGAACTTGCGTCCAAATGAGAACGCCCGGCAGAGCCGGGCGTTCTCACCATCAGACGGACCGAATCGAAACTCAGCCCGCCGCCGGCGCCGCCTTCGCATCCGCCGGGGTCGCCGCAGGCGGCGCGGCCTGCGCGTCGAGGCTCTTCTTCAGATCGATCGCGTGCTTGATGACGTACTGACGGATCGCCTCGATGTCCTCGACGCTCAGGCGTCCCGCAAACGAGGGCATGCCGCGGTCCGACTTCGCGCCCATCACAATGCCCGCGAAGATCTGGTGCTTCTCCGGGGTGAGGTAACGCAGGTCGGGAATGATGCCGCCGCCAACCACGTTAAGGCCGTGGCAGTACGAGCAGTTGTTGCCGTACAGGTTCTCGCCCTTGGCCAGGGTCTTGGCATCGGCCTTCTGTTCCTGCATCTCGGGCAAGGGCACCGGCTCATGCTTGGGCGCCGGCAGCTCGCCGGTGGCGCCGAGCTTGTAGGTGATCACGCGCGATTCCGGACGGACCTTGGCGTTGTTCGAGATGACGCCGCCGATCAGCGGAAACACGCCGCCCCACCCCGCCATCACGGTGACGTACTGCTCGCCGTCGATCTCGTAGCTCATCGCGCCCGCGAGCACACCGCTGTTGGTCGGCGCTTCCCACAGCTTCTCGCCCTTGTCGGCCGAGTACGCCGCGAAGCGACCGTCCGCCGTGCCCTGGAACACGAGATTGCCCGCGGTCACGAAGGTGCCGCCGTTCCAGATGTTGGGATATTCCTGCGACCACACCTTCTTCTGCGCGACCGGGTCCCAGGCCAGCAGGCGTCCCTTGTAGCTCGCCGCGGCGCCGGCGGCGGCCTTGGCGTCCTCCGGGTAGGGAAGATCGAGGCCGATGTTCCAGACACCCTCACGGTTGTCGAACTTCAGCTCCTTGTGCGGCGAGAGCAGGGACGCGGCTTCCTGCGCGGGGATGTAGACCAGCCCGGTCTTGGGGCTGAAGGACATCGGGTGCCAGTTGTGCGCACCGAACGGACCGGGGATCAGCAGCTTCGGCGACTTGGTCCAGTCCGCGGCCTTCTGGTCGATCTGGGGACGGCCGGTCTTCATATCGACCTTGGTGGCCCAGTTCGCCGGCCCGTACTTCTCGGCGCTGAGCAGTTCACCCGTGACGCGGTCGAGCACGTAGAAGAACGCGTTCTTGGGCGCGTGCAGCAGCACCTTGCGAGGCGTGCCCCCGATCGTCAGGTCCGCCAGCACGATGTTCGCCGTGGCGTCGTAGTCCCAGTTGTCGCCCGGCGTTTCCTGATAGTGCCAGGCGTACTCGCCGGTATCGGCCTTGAGCGCAACGATGGAGGAGATGTAGAGGTTGTCGCCCTCCTCACCACGCTCGATCTTGTTCCAGGACACGCCGTTGCCGGTACCGAAATACAGCAGGTCGGTCTCGGGGTCGTAGGAGAAGCTGTTCCACACCGTGCCACCGCCGCCCTGCTCGACGAACTTGGTGCCGGTCCAGGTCTTCACGGCCTTGTCGAGCGCCGGTGTTTCCTGCGGCTTCGATGGGTCGCCCGGCACCGTGTACCAGCGCCACTTGAGCTTGCCATCCGCGGCATTGAACGAGGACACGTAACCGCGCGCGTTGAACTCGGCGCCGCCGCTGCCGACGATCACCGCGTCCTTCACGATCAGCGGCGCGCCCGTGAGCGCGAAGGTGCGGCCGGAACCGTCGGAGGCATCGACTTCCCAGACCTTCTTGCCGTCCTTGGCGTCGAGCGCGACGAGGCGCCCATCGAAGGCGGCGACGAAGACCTTGCCGCCGGCGATCGCGACGCCACGGTTGACCACGTCGCAGCAGGCGTTGCCGGACTTGGAGCGCGGTACCAGCGGGTCGTACTTCCAGACCTGTTCACCGGTCTTGGCGTTGAGCGCATAGACGATGCTGTAGGCGCCCGTCGTGTACATCATGCCGTCGACGACCAGGGGCGTGGCTTCCGCACCGCGATCGACGTCGACCTTGTAGGTCCAGGCCATGCCGAGCTTGGAGACGTTGCCGGCGTTGATCTTGTCGAGCAGGCTGTAGCGCTGGTCGCCGTAGTTGCCGCCGGTGCTGAGCCAGACCGCGGGCTCCTTGTCCGACGCCTGAATACGCGCGGTGTCGACCTGAGCGATAGGCGCTGCGGGCGCGGCGGCGGCCGGCGCTGCCGCGGGGGGAGCGGTGGTTTCGGGAGCCGGCGGGGGTGCGGGCTTTTTGCCGCACCCGGCCACGCTGAAGAGGACCACGAGACTGGCTGCGGCGGCGATTCGGCTTTTCACGCGTTTCTCCTTCTGGGCGACCGTCATGCTCGCCTGCCGAGGCAGGGGGCATGCGGTCCGCACTTTTTTCCTGGGTTCGAGGCGCGACGCCGTTACGCCGTGCCTGCCCGGATATTACTGCGCCGCACACGGGAACGCAGTGCCGGGCGTGCCTTATCCCCCGTAAAAAAAGCGTACGGAGAGCGTCGGCGCGACATCCGCACGGTCCCGGGCGGTTCCCACGGTGCGGGAGAAGCGACGGCCTCGGTCCGGCAGGACGGACGCGCCGCCTCTCCAGCCCGGCTTCACACCGCGGCGATCGCCTGGTCCAGGTCGGCGATCAGGTCGTCGACATGCTCGATGCCGACCGACAGCCGCACCGTGTCCACACTGACGCCGGCCTTCGCGAGTTCCTCGGGCGCGAGCTGGCGATGCGTGGTCGAGGCCGGGTGCGTGGCGAGCGAACGCACGTCACCGATGTTGACCAGGCGCGTGAACAGCTTCAGCGCGTCCTGGAACTTCGCGCCTGCCTCGCGTCCGCCTTCCAGGCCGAAGGTGATGATTCCGGACGCGCGACCGCCGAGGTACTTCTTCGCCAGCGCGTTGTCGACGTGCTCGGGCAGGCCGGCGTAGCCGACCCACTTCACCTTTTTCTGGTCCTTGAGATGCCGGGCGATGCGCGAGGCGTTCTCGCAGATCCGGTCCATGCGCAGCGCCAGCGTCTCGATGCCCTGCAGGATCTGGAAGGCATTGAACGGCGACAGCGAGGCGCCCATGTTGCGCAGCGGCACCACGCGCGCACGACCGATGTACGCGGCCGGGCCGAGTGCCTCGGTGTAGACGACACCGTGATAGCTCGGGTCGGGCTGGTTGAGCTGCTTGAAACGTTCCTTGTGCTGCGCCCAGGGGAACTTGCCGGAGTCCACGATCGCGCCACCGAGGGTGGTGCCGTGGCCGCCGAGGTACTTGGTCAGCGAGTGCACGACGATGTCCGCGCCGTGCTCGATCGGACGCAGCAGGTAGGGCGTGGCCACCGTGTTGTCGATGATCAGCGGCACGCCGCCGTCATGCGCGATCTTCGCCAGCGCCGCGATGTCGGTGATATTGCCCAGCGGGTTGCCGATGGACTCGGCGAAAACGGCCTTGGTCTTCGAATCGATCAGTCCCTTGAAGCTGTCGGGCTTGCGCGGGTCGGCGAAGCGAACCTCGATGCCGAACTGCGGCAGCGTGTGAGCAAAGAGATTGTAGGTGCCCCCATAGAGCGTGCTCGACGACACGATGTTGTCGCCGACCCCCGCGATGGTCTGGATCGCATAGGTCGTCGCCGCCTGGCCCGAGGCCAATGCCAGCGCCGCAATGCCGCCTTCGAGCGCCGCGAGCCGCTGCTCGAGCACGTCGTTGGTCGGGTTCATGATGCGGCTGTAGATGTTGCCGGGGACCTTGAGGTCGAACAGGTCGGCGCCGTGCTGCGTGCTGTCGAACGCGAAGGCGACGGTCTGATAGATCGGCACGGCCACGGCATGCGTGGTCGGATCCGGCTTGTAACCCGCGTGGATCGCGAGCGTTTCGAACTTGTGCGTCGGCTCTGGCATCGTGAATTCCCTGGGGTCGGTGGCGGTGCGGGGCCGAGTATAGCCAGCCGATCGCAGGCCGCCGCGGGGCCTCCCTGGATGGGTCAGACGATGTTCTTCTGTGCTGAGAACCGCCGAAGCTTCGGGCTACTCACGCAGGGTGGGCAGACCTCATCTGCCCACGCGATGACGGCCTAAGACGCACGGGCAAACGGAGAAGCCGTTTTCGCACCCGGCCCTTGTCGTCAGGCCCGCGTCCAGCGCGCCATGACCGGCACGCCGGCGCGCGCGAAGACCTGCGACATCGGGCAGCGGCGTTCGGTCTCGGCCTGCAGCTTGACCAGTTCGGCGTCGCTGGCCGCGGTGGCGACGCTCACGTTCATCGACACCGCCTGGAAGTCCGGAAGGCCCTTGGGCTCGAGACCCACGAGCACCGACATGTCGATCTCGGACTCGAGGTCGAAGCTCATGCGTTCGATGGCGATGCCCATGCCCTTTGCAACGATCTGAGCCGTCGCCTGCAAGCAGGAGGTCAGTGAGGCGACGGCATACGCCAGCGGTCCGGGCGCGGCGTCCTTTCCGCCGAAGGCGACCACCGCGTCCACCTCGATCACGTGCGGCGTGCCGCGGACCTTGATGGTCTGCGCCATGCCTGCGCCGTCGGTGTGCAGGGCGTAAATCGATTTCGGGCCGCGTACGTTCGCCGTCATGTGCTTCTCCTCGTCACTCGTGTGCCGCGTCGTGGGCGGCCTGAACGCTGAACCTACTACGTCTAGATGCCGTAGATCAGCCTCGACAGCGGCGTGCTCGCCTTGAAGTCGCCTCGGATATGCGCGCCGAGCAGGGACTCCGCGCGTCGTATCGAGTATTCGTCGTTGAGCATGAGGGCCACCTTCCAGCCCAGGTCGTGCGCCTGCTGGAGAATGAGCTCGCACTGCTCGACGAACGGAACGTAGTGAGCGTGCATCCTGCGGGCCACGGCCGCGCGCCGTTCGATCTGGTCCAAGGTCATGTCTGCTGCCCTTCTTGCGTTGATCCCAGTATGGCGAGGAAGCAAGAGGCAGGCCACCGCGTTCATCGTCCCGGGTCGGAAAGCCGTTTCTTGTTCTGGATTCAGATTCTTTCGAGCACGAGGGCGATTCTCCGCCGGCGCGCTCGGCGGCCTGCGCCCCTGGCCCGGCGCCGAATCGCACGGACCGGCAGCGACGGTCCTCGTTCCACCGCGCGCAACAACCCCGGACCTCGTCCCGGCTACCGGGTGGCGAGCGTGAAAAGGTTCACCGCTTCCAGGTCCAGCACGAGCCCCTCGTCCTGGTTGAACAGCTCCCAGCGCCAGCGCAACGACCCGACCCGCCCGCTGCCGGAAACGCTTTTCTCCAGAATCGTCACCACGAGCCGCAGGCGATCCCCCGGCCGCACCGGCGCCGGCCATTTCAGGTAGTTCATGCCCGGCGAGGCGAGCGACTCTGAATCGCCGAGCACGCCTTCGACCATCAGGCGCATCGCGATCGAGCAGGTATGCCAGCCGCTTGCGATCAGTCCTTTCCAGCGTCCCGCCTGGGCCCTCGCGGGGTCCGTGTGAAACCACTGCGGATCGTGCTGGCGCGCGAAGTCGAGGATCTCCTGCGCGGTGACCGTTGCCGGTCCGAGGTGGATGACCTGCCCTTCCTGAATGTCGGCGAATTTCATCGACCGGCCCTCCACTTGCTCATCCGAAGCGTGGCGCGCGCTTCTCGGTGATCGCCGCCAGCCCCTCGCGCGCGTCGGCGCCGCCGAAGCCGTTCAACTCAGCGGCGACGGAATGCTCGAAGGCCGGCAGGCCCAGGCGCAGCCAGTGGTTGAGACTGCGCTTGGTCCAGGAGATCGCGGTGGCGCTGCCGCGCGCGAGGCGCTGCGCGATCGACTCCGCGGTCTCGCGCAGCTTGTCGGGTTCCACGCACATCGTGACCAGCCCGATGCGCTCGGCCTCTTCGGCGACCACGGTCTCGCAGAGCAACAGGTAGTACTTGGCCTTGGCCATGCCGCACAGCAGCGGCCACACCAGCGCAGCGTGATCGCCGGCTGCGACGCCGATGCGCGTGTGCCCATCGATGAGCTTGGCGCCGCGGGCCGCGACCGTGATGTCCGCCATCAGCGCCACTGCCAGGCCCGCGCCGACCGCCGCGCCGTTGATCGCCGAGACGATGGGCTTGTCGCAGTTCAGCATGCCCAGCACGATGTCGCGGGCCTCGCGCATCACTTGCAGTCGTACGCTTTCGGTCGCGATCATCTGCTCGATCATCGGGTGCGCGCCGCCGGCGCAGAAACCCTTGCCGTCGCTGCGCACGAGGATGGCGCGCACATCCGGATGCGCGTCGAGTTGGGTCCAGATCCGGCTCAGCTTGAAGTGCGTGTCCGTACCGCAGACCGGCATCGTGCCCGCGGGGCCGAAGACCACTTCGGCGATGCCGTCGTCGCGCACCAAGACACGCAGGTCGGGGGATTCGTAGAGGGCATCCATCAGCAGGCTCCTGGGGTCGAGCAACTTGGCTTTGCGCGCCGCGCAGGACGGCGGCTCCGTCCGGAGCCTACCGAGGTTCGCGCACGCTGCGCACGCGACGGCTCAATACGTCTCGAGATGCAGCCGCCCTTCGGTCTTCATGCGCGCATGCAGATCCTTCCACGCGATCCCATGCCGATCGGCCACGAAGCGCAGCGCATCCATCACGCCGTCCTCCATGCCCTTCAAGCCGCAGACGTAGATATGCGTCGCGTCGTCCTTGAGCAGCGCCGCGACATCGTCCGCGCGCTCGCGCATGAGGTCCTGCACGTAGGTCTTGACCTGGCCGGCATTGCGCGAGAACGCGAGATGGACGTCGATGAAGTCCTTGGGAAGGCTCATGAGGGGCCCGAAGTACGGCAGTTCCTCCTTCGTGCGCGCGCCGAAGAACAGCATCAGCTTGCCGTCGCCGTCGTTGCGCAACCGGCGCCGTCGCTCCGTCATCGCGCGCATCGGCGCTGAGCCGGTGCCGGTGCAGATCATGAGCAGGTTGGACTTGGGATCGTCGGCCATCAGGAAGCTGCTGCCGAAGGGACCGATGACCTTCACCTGGTCGCCCTTCTGAAGGTCGCAGACGTAGTTCGAGCCCACGCCACGAACGGCCTTGCCGTCGTAGTCGGAGGTGACGCGCTTCACCGTCAGCGACAGGTTGTTGTACTTGGGCCGCTCACCGTCGCGCGGGCTCGCGATCGAATACTGGCGCGCATGGTGCGGACGGCCGCGCCCGTCGGTGCCCGGCGGGATGATGCCGATGGACTGGCCTTCGAGCACCGGGAATGGCGAGGAGCCGAAGTCCAGGACGATGTGGTGCGTGTCGTAGTCGCGACCGATCTCGGTCACTCGGAAGTTGCCCGTCACGGTCGCCACGGCCGGTTGCTTGATCGTGTGCGAGTTGACGACGGGCTTGGCAGCGGACTTCGGCGGCACGGTGGAGCCGCGTGCCGCATCCACAGGCGGCGGCGTGAAAGCAGCCTCCTCGGTGCCGCCGCCCGCCGGCGTCGTGATCGCCGTCCCGGCACCCTCGATCTCCTGCTCGGGCGGCAACTCGTCCCAACCCAGCTGCTCGTCGAGCGAGTACGCCTTGACGCGAACGACGTTGCGCCAATTGTCGATGGAGCCCGTCGGGCACGGCGAGATGCACGCGTTGCAGCCGTTGCAGATGTCCGGGTTGACGACGTAGTTGCGCGAGTCGTGGATGATCGCGTCAACCGGGCAGGTCTCTTCGCAGGTGTTGCAGCGAATGCAGATGACCGGATCGATCAGGTGCTGCTTGAGGACTTCTGTCGGGGCAGTGCTCATGAGAGATCCAAAAAACTTCAACGCAAAGGCGCAAAGGTAAAGAAAGGTCGCAAAGCAAAAGAAATAAAGGCAGAGACCTGGATCGCTTTTACTCCTGCATTCCTCTGCGTTCTTTCTTTACCATTGCGCCTTTGCGTTGAATGCCTTTGAGGCCAGGCCTCAGTTGAACCGCACGTACGAAATATCCATCGGCTGCTTGTTGATGCCCGACAGGGGCGCCGAAATCCAGTTCGCGTACTGCCCCGGCTCGGCGACGCGGCCCATCAAGGACGCAACATACGCGCGGTCGGCTGCCGTGGGCATCCACTCGCTGACCTTGGCGTTCCATTCTTCCTGCGACACCGGCCGGCCGTCCGGAGCGATACGCACGCCCGACAGGGTGCCGATCTGGCGGTTGAACGCTTTATGCGGGACGGAAAGTCTGAAAGGCAGACCCGATTTTTCTATGACCTTGTTCCAGCGACCGATGCCCGCCTCGGAATCCTTGATGAAGTCGTCGCGCAGCACTTCGTTGAGCGCATTGAGCATCGGCACTTCCTTGTCGACCAGCCTGCCGTCGACGACGTCGAGGATCTTGTAGCCGCGATCCTTGAGCATGTGGTCGTCGCCGCGCTTGGTCTCCTCGTACCGGCCCTTCAGGCCCGTGTTGTAGAACGTGGCCGCGTTGGACGACTGGTCGGCGCCGAACAGGTCCAGCGTGACGCTGTAGTGAAAGTTCAGGTAACGCTGGATCGTCTGCAGGTCGATCCCGCCCAGCGCACGCACCTGGTCCGGCGCCTCGACGTTGTGCTTCTTCATCAGCTCGCAGGTGCGCGCGATGACGCGCGACACGCCCGACTCGCCCACGAACATGTGGTGCGCTTCCTCAGTGAGCATGAACTTGGTCGTGCGCGCGAGCGGGTCGAAGCTCGACTCGGCCAGCGCGCAGAGCTGGAACTTGCCGTCGCGATCCGTGAAGTACGTGAACATGAAGAACGCGAGCCAATCCGGCGTCGGCTCGTTGAACGCACCCAAGATCCGCGGGTTGTCGGTCTGGCCCGAGCGACGCTGCAGCAGGGCGTCCGCTTCCTCGCGGCCGTCGCGCCCGAAGTAGCGGTGCAGCAGGTACACCATCGCCCACAGGTGGCGACCTTCCTCGACGTTGATCTGGAAAAGGTTGCGCAGGTCGTAAAGCGACGGCGCCGTGAGGCCCAGGTGGCGCTGCTGCTCGACCGACGCGGGCTCGGTGTCGCCCTGGGTGACGATGATGCGGCGCAGGTTGGCGCGATGTTCGCCCGGCACTTCCTGCCAGGCGTCCTCGCCCATGTGCTCGCCGAAGTGGATCTTGCGGTCCGTAACCGCAGGCGACAGGAAGATGCCCCATCGGTAGTCCGGCATCTTCACGTAGTCGAAGTGCGCCCAGCCGGAGGGCTCGGCGCTGGTCGCCGTACGCAGATACACGTCGTGCTGGTGCGAACCTTCCGGGCCCATGTCGCCCCACCAGGAGAGAAAGTTCGGCTGCCACTGCTCGAGCGCGCGCTGGAGGACGCGGTCGCTGTTGAGATTGACGTTGTTCGGAATCTTCTGGCTGTAGTCGATGGACATGCTGGGCTCCGTAAGTTTTTCGGGGAGGTGCAAGTCAATCGCCTGCCCCTCACCCCAGCCCTCTCCCCATTCAAATCGCGAATGGGGAGAGGGAGTGGTTGATCAGACTCTCTGGAAATCGAAGGCTGCTTTCTCGCCCTTGCCGTAGACCTTGAGAGCACCCTTCTCGCCGACGGCGTTGGGGCGGATGAAGATCCAGTTCTGCCAGGCGGAGAGACGACCGAACACGCGGGTCTCCATCGTCTCGGTGATGCCGAAGCGAAGATTCGCTTCCAGCCCGGTGAGCGCGTCGGGCGAAAGCGCCGCGCGCTCTTCCAGCGCAATGCGGATCTCGTCGTCCCAGTCGATGTCGTCCGGCGCGCCGGTGACCAGGCCGAGCTTCTGTGCATCTTCGGGCGAGATCGCCGAGCCCAGCGTCTTGCGCACGGCCTCGATCTCGCCCGCGTTGTCGTAGTAGCGGTGCGCGATACGCGCCTTGCCGTTGACCATCGGGTAGTGGCCGAAGTTGAGCGCGGAAACCTGCAGGCTCGGCGCGTTCTCGGGCAGCGCCTGCATGTAGCTGCGATCCGCCGCGAGTGCGATTTCGAGCAGGGTGCCCGCGAAGCAGGAGCCCTGCTCGATGAGCGCGAACATCGTGCGCGAGGACACGTCGAGGCGCGCCAGGCAGCGGCGCAGGAAGCCGAGCGTCTCGCGAACCAGCCAGTGCTGCTGGTTTGCTTCCATCACGGCGTCGCAGGCCAGCACGTGGGCGGCATCGCCCTCGCTGCGCAGCAACCAGGTCCCGATGTCCAACTCGTTGGTGCGCAGGTACAGGATCGCGTCGTCGAGCTCGCGCGCCAGGCGCAGCGGCCACCAGTTCACACCGGCCTTGACGATGCCGTCGATATCGCCGGGCTGCGCCGCCTCCGGCGCCTTCACCGTCAGGTTCGCGAGACGACGGTTGCGATCGATGCCGATCGTCACGTAGCGGTAGTCGATGCCGTCGGCGGTCTCGTTGCGTTCGAGCGGCGTCAGGATCACGCCTTTGCCCTCGGCCGGGCGATCGCTCCGCTCCGCCAGTTCGAGAGCGCGCTTCTTCACCGTGTCGGCGAACACCGCGGGCTTGGCGATCTCGTCGACCAGCTTCCAGTCCTTCGCACGCTGGCCGCGCTGGCCTTCCATACTCGTGCAGAAGATGTCGGCGAGATCGTGCCGGACCTTGCGCTTGTCGGTGACGCGCGTCAGGCCACCGGTGCCGGGCAGCACCCCGAGCAGCGGCACCTCGGGCAGCGACACCGCGGAGGAACGATCGTCGACGAGGTAGATCTCGTCACAGGCCAGTGCCATCTCGTAGCCGCCGCCGGCACAGGCGCCGTTCACCGCAGCCAAAAACTTCAGCCCGGAGTGGCGCGAGGAGTCCTCGATTCCATTGCGGGTCTCGTTGGTGAACTTGCAGAAGTTCACCTTCCACGAGTGCGATGAGGTGCCGAGCATGAAGATGTTGGCGCCCGAGCAGAAAATGCGGTCCTTGAGGCTGGTGACCACCACGCTGCGCACTTCCGGGTGCTCGAAGCGGATGCGCTGCAGCGCGTCGTGGAGCTCGATGTCGACGCCCAGATCGTAGGAATTGAGCTTGAGCTTGTAGCCCGGGCGCAGGCCCGCGTCCTCGGACACGTCCATCGCGAGCGTCGCGACCGGGCCGTCGAAACTCAGGCGCCAGTGACGGTACTTCGAAGGTTCGGTGCGGTAATCGACTTTGGACGCGGACGGCTGCATGGCAACGGACTCCTCGGCACAGGACGGCGCCTATGCACTATTTTGCATGCATTATCTTGCATGTCAACCCGGAGAGACCCCTACTCTCGCGTCGCGATCGTGCGTTCCAGCGCGGTGGCGACCGAGGACAGGCACTCGGCTGGCGCCTTGCCGCTGGTCTCGAACAGGAGGTCGGCCTTGGCGTAGAAAGGCGTGCGCTCCTGGAGAATCAGGCGCAGGTCGTCCATCGCCTGTTTGTTGCCGGACATGGGTCGCAGGTCGCCCTGCGCGATGACGCGGTTCATGTGTTCTTCGGGCGCCGCCGTGAGCCAGATCGTGTAGCACTTCGAAAGCAGCAGGTTGAACGTGGCCGCCTCGGTGACGATGCCGCCCGGCGTGTCGATCACGGCCAGCGGATGCTTGGCCAGGGTTTCTTCGAGCGCACGCCGCTCGTAGCGCCGATACGCGACGGGCCCGTATAGCGAGTGGATCTCGTCCGGCCGGCAGCCGGCAATGCGTTCCATCTCGCGGTTGAGGTCCACGAACGGCCTGCGCATGCGCTCCGCGAGCCCACGACCCAAGGTCGACTTGCCCGCGCCGCGCAGGCCGATCAGCGCAATACGGTCGAGCCGGTGATCGCGCGCCTCGGGACTCCCGAACAGTTTGTTGAGTGCGTTGCGAGCCGCTTCGAGCTGGGCCGGCGTGCGGCCGTGCAGCAGGTCCCGGATCAGCAGCCAGTCCGGCGAATCGGTGGTCTCGTCGCCGAGCAGCTCGGCCAGCGAACAGTCCAGCGCCTGCGCAATCTGCTGCAGGATCAGGATCGAGGGATTGCCGTCACCCGCCTCCAGATTCGCGAGGTGTCGCTCGGAGACGTCGGCGATCTGCGCCAGCACCTTGCGCGTGATGCCGCGGCGCGCCCGCAGCCGCCGCACGCGATGCCCTAGCGCGGACTGCAGTGGATCGCGGGTTTCGAAGGTCTCGGGGGCAGCAGGAATGAGTGCGGGAGTTTTCGGGGGCATCGGACTTCAGTACGAACCGGCCTCCATGGCTTTACATCTTATGCACTATGATGCATTTTTACCGCATGCAGCCCCGTACGCGCAAGACGGGCTACCCCGCGCAAGGAGAACCCTCATGACCCCGAACGGCTCGCAGGAACAGTTCCGCGATCTCATCGCCCAGGTCACTTCCTACGTCGCGGGCCGTCCTCTCGACGCGGACCTCCAATCCGATCTCAACCGATGGGCCGGCGCCGGTAGTGCGCTATTCACGCAGATCTTCGACGCCTGTCGCGAAGGCGTGAAGGCCGGCTGGATGTGCGGCCGCGAGGCCGGCGGCATCCGCTACGGCCGCGTGATCAAGCCCGACGCGGCGATCGCCGGTTTCTCGGTCGACGTGGTGGACATGGACCGCATCAGGGGACCGCACCATCTGCATCCCAATGGCGAGATCGATCTGCTGATGCCGCTCGAGGGCGAAGCGAAGTTCGACGGTGCAGCTGCGGGCTGGAGGGTCTACGGACCGGGTACCGCGCACTACCCGACCGTGAGCGAGGGCCGTGCGCTGGTGCTGTACCTGCTGCCGCAGGGCGCCATCCAGTTCACGCCCGGACCGGACGATGCGAAGCCGGGCTGATGACGCGGCCCGGCGGTCACGCAAGGGGACCACGTTGCGCGTGCCCGAGGCCCCGCCAGAATGAATCGTCCTGGGAGCGACGGTTGCGCCGCAAGTCGGCGCGCATCGAGGACGAACAAGAAACGCCCGGCCGGGATGACGCCGCCGGCAACGCAGCAGCCAGGAGAGTCGCAGCATGAATGACGCCGTCCGCATCGAGCCCCTGCCCGAGCGGCTGAACTTCGCACGGCACCTGATCGACCTCAACGCGATGCGCACGGACAAGGTCGCGTACATCGACGATGCCGGCGAGATGAGTTACGGACAGCTTGCTACCGCGATCCGCCGCTTCGCCGGCGCGCTCGAGAGCCTGGGCCTGCGGCGGGAAGAGCGTGTGCTGCTGTGCGCACACGACAGCGCCGACTGGCCCGTCGCATTCCTCGGCTGCCTTTACGCGGGTATCGTGCCCGTGGCGGTGAACACTCTGCTCGGGGCGGCCGACTACGCCTACATGATCGATGACGCGCAGGCTCGCGCCGCGATCGTGTCGCAGCCCCTGCTGGCCACGATCGAATCGGCGATCGCGCAGTCCGGCGCGAAACCGCAGGCCATCGTGGTGTCGCGCGGCGACGACGCCCTGCCCCTCGGTGTGAAGCGCTTCGAGGAGCTGCTCGCAGCAGGCTTCGAGCTTCCCGCGCCGGCGTCCACCGGCCGCGACGACATCGCGTTCTGGCTGTATTCATCGGGCTCGACCGGCCGGCCGAAGGGCACCGTGCACACGCACGGAAATCTCTTCGCCACCGCGGCGACCTACGGCGCGAACGTGCTCGGCCTCGCCGAATCTGACCTGACGTTCTCCGCCGCCAAGCTGTTCTTCGCCTACGGCCTGGGCAACGCGCTGACCTTTCCGCTGAGCGTGGGCGCCACCGTCCTGCTGATGGCCGAGCGTCCGACGCCGGAGGCCGTGTTCGAGCGCCTCACCGTCCGGCAGCCCACCGTTTTCTTCGGTGTTCCGACGCTCTATGCCGGCATGCTCGCCTCGCCCGCGCTGCCCTCGCGCGACGCGGTGCGCCTGCGCCGCTGCATCTCGGCAGGAGAGGCGCTGCCGCGCGAGATCGGCGAGAAGTTCGATGCGCACTTCGGCTGTTCCATCCTCGACGGCATCGGCTCCACCGAGATGCTGCACATTTTCCTGTCGAACACCGCAGACGGCCTGCGCTATGGCACCAGCGGCAGGCCGGTGCCGGGTTACGAGTTGCAGCTGCTCGACGAAAAGGGCTTGCCGGTCGGCGCGGGCGAGGTGGGCGATCTCTACGTGAAAGGCGACAGTTCGGCGCTCATGTACTGGGGCAACCGCGAGAAATCGCGGGCGACGTTTCTCGGCGGGTGGACCAAGACCGGCGACAAATACGTGCGCGACGCGCAGGGCTGGTACACCTACGCTGGCCGCTCGGACGACATGCTCAAGGTCAGCGGGCAATATGTCTCGCCCTTCGAGGTCGAGTCCTGCCTGATGCAGCACGAATTCGTGCTGGAAGCCGCGATGATCGGCATCGTCGACGGCGACGGGCTGACCAAGTCGAAGGCCTTCGTCGTGCTCAAGCAGGGCGTCCAGGGGAGCGATTCGCTCGCCGTCGAGATCAAGCGCTTCGTCAAGGAAAGGCTCGCGCCGCACAAGTATCCGCGTCGCATCGACTTCATCGTCGAACTCCCGAAGACGCCGACCGGGAAGATCCAGCGGTTCAAGCTGCGTGACCAGGAGGCCGCCGCGATCCGGCGGGCCGGCATCCAGACCTGACCGGAGTCCGTATTCAGGAGCAGCGCGGAACCCGCGACGATCGTCCGCGGAGCCGGACGCGACCCCTTGAAAAGCGGGAACGCGCTACCCATCACTACGTCGGGCGATCGAAATCGGTCGTCGTGGACCGGCGCACGCAGCGTATTCTTGCAATCCCGGCCGGCGTCACCCGCCTCCCGGCCGAGATAGAAAACAACAAACGGAGAAGTTTCAGATGGCAGCAAAGAACGTCAAATTCGCCGACAGCGCCCGCACGCGCATGGCCGCCGGCGTCAACATCCTGGCCAACGCGGTGAAGGCTACCCTCGGCCCCAAGGGCCGCAACGTCCTGCTGGACAAGGGATCTTTCGGCGGTCCGATCGTCACCAAGGACGGCGTCACGGTGGCCAAGGAGATCGAGCTCTCCGACAAGATGGAGAACATGGGCGCTCAGCTGGTCAAGGAAGTCGCGTCCAAGACCGCGGACGACGCCGGCGACGGCACCACCACCGCTACCGTGCTCGCCCAGGCCATCTTCAACGAGGGCCTCAAGGCCGTCTCCTCCGGCGTCGACCCCATGGACATCAAGCGCGGCATCGACCAGGCCTGCGAGGCCGTCGTGGCCGAGCTCAAGAAGCTGTCGACACCCTGCAGCGATCGCACGGCCATCGCGCAGGTCGGCACCGTGTCGGCCAATGCGGACGAGGCCGTGGGCAAGATCATCGCCGACGCCATGGACAAGGTCGGCAAGGAAGGCGTGATCTCCGTCGAGGAGGGCACGGGCCTGGACAACGAGTTGGACGTGGTCGAGGGCATGCAGTTCGACCGCGGCTACCTGTCGCCCTATTTCATCACGGACACCGACAGCCAGACGGTCGAACTCGAGAATCCGTTGATCCTGATCTCCGAGAAGAAGATCGCGAATCTGCGCGACATGCTCGGCCTTCTCGAAGAGGCGTCCAAGCAGGGCCGCTCGCTGTTCATCATCGCCGAGGACGTCGAGGGCGAGGCGCTGGCCACGCTCGTGGTCAACAACGTGCGCGGCATCCTCAAGTCCGCCGCCGTGAAGGCGCCGGGCTACGGCGACCGTCGCAAGGAACAGCTCAAGGATATCGCGGCCCTGATCGGCGGCACCGTCATCTCCGAGGACGTGGGTCTGACCCTCGAGAAGGCCACGCTGGCAGACCTGGGCACCGCCAAGCGCGTCGTGATCGACAAGGAGAACACCACCATCGTCGACGGCGCGGGCCAGAAGACGCAGATCGACGCGCGCATCGCCGACATCCGCACCCAGATCGCGACGACCTCCGCCGACTACGACAAGGAGAAGCTGCACGAGCGGCTCGCCAAGCTCTCCGGCGGCGTGGCCGTGATCAAGGTCGGCGCGGCCACCGAAATGGAGATGAAGGAAAAGAAGATGCGCGTCGACGACGCTGTGCACGCCGTGCACGCGGCGGTCGAGGAAGGCATCGTGGCCGGCGGCGGCGTGGCGCTCGTACGCGCGTCCAAGGTGCTCGACAAGCTCAAGGGCGCGAACGACGACCAGCAGAACGGCATCAACATCCTCAAGCGCGCGCTGCAGGAACCGCTGCGCACGATCGTCAGGAACGCGGGCGAGGAGTCCTCGGTGGTCCTCGACAAGGTGGCCGCCGGCAAGGGCGCGTTCGGCTACAACGCGGCCACGGGCGAGTACGGCGACATGATCGCGTTCGGCATCATCGACCCGACCAAGGTCACGCGACTGGCGCTGCAGAACGCGACCTCGGTAGCAGGCCTGCTGCTGACGACCGAGGCGATGGTCGCCGACGCGCCCGCGCCCCCCGCGCCGCAGCACACCGGCATGGCCGGCGGTGGTGGCGGCATTCCGGGCATGGGTTGAAGGGCGGTAAGGGCATGGGCAACGACTTCTGACCGGCCCGGCCACACGCTGAACCCCAAGGGGCGTCCGCTGGACGCCCCTTCTTTTTTTGCTCGTCGCCGATCCGGATGCCGCCGCCCGCGTCGGGTACGCTTTTGCCCGGGTACCCACGTCACCCTTTTTTCCACATGACGACGAAACTCGCGCTGGTGCCGGGCGCCACGCGTCCGATGACGATCGAATACCAGTGGCTCGACGCCGACGCAGCACGCACCGCGCCGCTGCTCGTATTCCTGCACGAAGGCCTGGGCTCGATCTCGATGTGGCGTGACTTTCCGCAGCGGCTCTGCTCGGCCGGTGGCTACCGCGGCCTCGTCTACTCGCGCCCCGGCTACGGACGCTCGAGTCCGCGCCCGCGCGACGTGCGCTGGTCGCCCCGCTTCATGCACGAGCAGGCATACGACGTGCTGCCGGACCTGCTGACGGCGATCGGCATCGACGCGGAACGCGAGCGTCCCTGGCTGTTCGGGCATAGCGACGGCGCATCGATCGCCTTGCTGCACGCGGGCCGCTATCCCTCTCGCGTGCGCGGCGCGATCGTGCTCGCGCCGCACCTGTTCGTCGAAGAGCTCAGCGTCGACAGCATCGCCAAGGTGCGCCAGGCCTATGGCCAGCCCGGCCTGCGCGACAAGCTCGCGCGCCACCACGCGGACGTCGACTCCGCGTTCTGGGGCTGGAACGACGTGTGGCTGGACGCGGACTTTCGCGACTGGAACATCGAGAAGGAGGTCGCCGCGATCCGCTGCCCGCTGCTCGCGCTCCAGGGCGTGGACGACGAGTACGGCACGATGGCGCAAGTCGACCGAATCGCCGAACTCGTACCGGGCTCGGAGCGCCTCAAGCTCGACGCCTGCGGGCACTCGCCGCACCGCGACCAGCCGGCCCGCGTCATCGAGGCCAGCACCCGCTTCATCGCGCGTCACCCGGGCTGAGCGGCGTCGCCGCGAATGTCGGCGCCGCCTCGACGTACCGCTTTCCCGGGCACTGGAGTTGCTGGAAGCGTTTATCGCAGACGATGCGACGAACGCCGGACAGGCTCCGGACGGAGACGCTCATGATCAGGTTCCTGTATGCACTGCCACTGATGGCCGCCGTCGCATTGCTCTGCGCGCCGACCCTTCGGGCCGAGGACGGCAGCAACGCCGCTGCCCTGGACAGCAACCACGACGGACTCGTCAGCCGCCCGGAGGCGGAGTACGACGGCAAGCTCGGTCTGCGCTTCGACTCGCGCTTCGACTCGCTCGACGCCAACAAGGACGGACGCCTCGATTCGGCGGAACTCCCGGGACTCGAGACGCCGGCGCCGGGAACAGCCACCGTCGGCGGTCCGAGTGGCGCCGGCCGATCGTCATCGCCGGAAACCATGGATGGCGCGACGGCCCCGGCGCCTTCAGCCGGTTCTTCCGCGGGACCGGCAGTGCCCTCCGCTCCGGGCCTGCCCTCCGGCGGCGGACGCGTGGCCGCGCCGGCCGGCGCCGCGCCTTCGCCTGCGGCGGGCGCCCGAACCGGCGGACGCTGAGCCGCGCGGCTCAGCCCTTGTCGTTGTCCACGTGCAGGTCGGCGAGGTACCAGCCGCCGACCCCGCGTCGGTATTTCAGCATCCAGCGCTGCCTGCCCTCGGCGTAACGCACGAGGTAGCGACGCGTCACGCAGCCCGCGAAGACCGTTTCCTCCACCGGCGCAACGCTGCGCAGGGCGCCCAGGCCCGCCGCGGCTTCGCTGACCTCGTGCTTCTCGGTTTCCAGGCGTGACTGCATGAGCTTGTCTTCGCGCCGGGACAGCTCGGCGGCCCTGGCGAAAGCGCCATCGACGTCGTGACCGATCGAGCGCGTGACCACGGTCTCGCCATCGCGCATCACGATGGACTGGGGCCGGTACCCATCAGGGCTGGCCATCGCAGGAGCGGTGAGGGTGGCCAAAAGGCCCAGCCCGCACAGGGCGCGCTTCACGAGGGGGTTTCGCATGTCGGCAGACTAGGACTGGGGGCTTGGCAGGGATACGCGCCGCCGGTGGTTCCGGACGCGCGGGTCTAGTCCTTGGGCAGCGGACGGCAGGCGGGTCCGGGCACGAGCGGCAGGCCCAGCGCTGCGCGCAGCACGACGTTTGCGCGCGCCTTGCGCTCGCGCGAGGCCGGATAGCGCTGCACCCAGTCGAGCAGGTCCGCGATGTCGACCGGGTTGGAGCCCGCCCACCCGGCGGCACGTCGCAGTGCGCCCTCTCCCTCCTCCTCGTCGAGGTACAGGGACAGCGGCTGCTCGATCGCGGCAGGCAGGCCGCTCACCCCAGCGCGAACTCGGCGCGCATGGGCGTCTTCTTCAGGGGCAGGCCCATCATCTTGCGCGCCTCGACCGGCGAGGCCGGCTCGTAACCCATGTCGCGCACCTGGCGCACCACGCGCTCCATGAGGCGCTGATTCGTCGCCAGGTCGCCCTTTGCAAAGTAGAGATTGTCTTCCAGGCCCACGCGCACGTGACCGCCAAGCAGCAGCGCGTTCATCGCGCAGGGAAGCTGCGCGTTGCCGATGCCGCTGACGCCGAAGATCGCGCCCTTGGGCAGCAGGTCGACCATCATCTGCAGATGACGCGGCGAGTACGGCATCGCATTCTGGAAGCCCACGTGCACGCCCATCACGAGGTTGATGAAGTACGGCTCCTCGTCGAGGCCCGCCTCGATGAGGGCGGTCGTGTCCTGCAGGATGTGCGTGGGCGAGAACACCTCCCACTCGGGCTTGATGCCACGCTTGCGCATTTCCACCGCGAGCATCCTGCAGCGCTCGGGGCCGGTGTTCATGAGGATTTCCTTGCCCTCGAACATGCAGTTGATCGTGGTGGCGTCGAGCGTGCACATCTCAGCGCCCGCCTCCATGCCCTTCACGCGCTCCTCGAACATGATCTCCCAGTAGCCGTTCGAGGCCTGGCGGATCATGTCGCCGCTGACGCCACCGCCGGTGGAGTTGTTGAGGATGATGTCGCACTTCTGGCGGATGCGCGTGTTGAGGTCGTGGTAGATGTCCGCGTTGCAGGTGGCGAGATGATCGGGCCGCCGCGCGTGCAGCGCGACGACGCTGGCGCCTAGGTTGTAGCAGTCGTAGACGTCGCGCGCGATCTCGTCGGGCTGCGTGGGCAGATGCGGATTCTGCTTTCTGCTCGCCATGCCGCCGGTGGGGGCGATCGTGATGATGACCTTGTTGCTCATGGGCTCTGTCTCCTTCTCTGCGACGTTGTTTCGAAGTGACGTCGCGTGATCGATCGGTGGATTAGTGCGTGGCGGCGGGGGAAGGCGGCTGCGCGACGACGGCCTGGCCGAGCGTCGACAGGATCCAGTCCTTGTCGAGCTCCCGCCCGATCAGCACCAGCCGCGACAACTTGGGCTCGAACATGCGCCAGACCGTCGATGGATTCGCCTGGATGAGTCCCTGCACGCCCTGCACGATGATGCGGCTGCGCATGCCCTGGATCGCGAGCACGCCCTTGATGCGCCACAGCGATTCGCCGTAGCGCTCGTTGATCGCGGCGAGCGCGCGGTTCAGGCCAACGCCGTCGAGTTCGGTCTCGGACTGGAAGCTCACGCTGGTGACGCCGGGCGTGTGCACAGCTCTCGCAGGGCCGGCTGCGAGCCGTGAGATTTCCCCGGCAGGCAGGCCCTCACTCCGATCCCCGCCGCCGCCGGGAGAGGGGGAAAAGACGACGCGGTCGAACTGGTAGCCGCGCATCTCCAGCATCTTCTCGAACACCTCGTCCCAGGGCGCGCGGTTGAGGTCGATCGCGTTCACTGCGGCGACGGTGTTGGCCTCCGACACGGCGCGCAGCACCGGCGCTTCCGCGTCGGGGCCGGCGCGCTCGTGCAGAAGGTCGATCTTGGTCACGAGCACGCGGTCGGCATAGCCGAGCTGCGCCTGCGCCTCCACCGACTCGGCCAGATTGCGTTCGCCGTTCACCGCATCGAACAGGGTCACCACGCCGTCTAGGAAATACTTCGCCAGCACCTCGGTCTCGGCCAGGAAGGTGCGCACGATCGGGCCGGGATCGGCCAGGCCGGTCGGCTCGATGAGGACATGGTCGAACTGGATCTCGCCTTTTTCGCGACGCGTCGCCAGGTCCGCGAGCGCATTGGCGAGATCACCGCGAACCGTGCAGCAGACGCACCCGTTGGTGAGCTGCACCACCGTCTCGCCGCCGTCCTTCACGAGCAGGTCGGAGTCGACGTTGATCTCGCCGTACTCGTTCTCGATCACGGCGAAGCGGCGGCCGTGGGCTTCCTTGAGGATGCGGTTGACCAGCGTGGTCTTGCCGGAACCGAGGAAGCCGGTGAGCACGGTCACGGGGATGGCGACGGGTCTCATCTAGGACTCCCGTTCCATGTGGAGCGCATCGGCGCAGCAATCACCGAGCGCCTCGATCGAGGTACCGGCGTCGACTTCGCGGGCGGTAAACACCACGCGCGCGCTGCCGGTGTTGCCGACGAGTTCGGCCCAGCTCCCCGGCTCCGTGGAGACGGTGAGGCCATGCGGTTTCTCGATCGAGGCCTGCTGCTCCGGTGCCGGGCAGGGAACGGTCGCGGACGGCCATTCGCCCGGCGCGACGCCGTCGAACGCGAGCAGTGCCGGGATGCGATGGAAACGCGCGATGTTGGAAATGGTGTTCAGCGCGGCGGACCAGGCGCCGACATCGGCCGGCAGCTCGCGTTCGCACAGCAGGATGGCCGATACGCCGGACTGCGCGAACTGGCGGGAGAGTGCCGACAGCGCGCGGCCGACGAACTCGTAGGCGGCGGCGCCGGGCACGGCGTCGCGACCGAACAGTTCGGCCAACAGGCTTGCCGGACCCGTCAGGGCCGCGAGAAACACCGGCTCGCCCTGTTGCGTCGTCGACAGACGCCTGCAGGTTTCGAGGCTCGCGGCCAATGCTTCGGAGCGGGACCACACGTCATCGAATTCGCCCAGCTCGATCACGCCTTCGCCCGCGCACGCGACGACCTTCGGCGGCCAGGTCTGGCGATCCACATCCGCGCCGAGCGCCTCGGCTTCCATCGCAGTCGGGGCGGCGACAACGAAGGGCGCGGTGCCGGTGACGCGGCGCAGTTCGGACAGGCACTTGCCCAGGCGCGTCGGGTCGGCGGTCACTTCGGTGGGCGGAAGCGCCTCGATCTGCGCGGACACTGCGTACAGCAGGGGCGCGAAAAGCGGCGCGTGCGGCTTTCCCACGTTGCGTCCGAGCTCGGAGAGGCGTCGGCGCCAGGGCGGTGGGAGTTGGCTCATGCTCGGAAGGAGAAGAAGGTCGCCGGGATGCGCAGGCGCTCGCGATCCGGGGAACCCGATGCGCGCGCCATACGTGACGGATACTGCGCCAGCGAACCGGATGCGCATCCTGCGCTGCGGGTTCGCCGGAGGATGACCCGATGCGCGGCAGCGTCGCCAGCAAGATCGCAGGCCTCGTGGGCCTGACCTGCCTGGTGAGCGCGTGGCCCTGCGCCGCGGCGCCGCTGACGCTCGCTGGGCGCGAAGCCGCGGCGCGCGCCACCGCGACGGGTCAGCCGCTGTGCACCTCGATCGCGCCGTTCTACTGGGAGATCGGTGACGCCGGCGGGCGGCGCGTCGGCGCGAGCCAGGGCAACGCCAGCTACACCGCTGCCACCCCCATGCTCGTGGCCTCCGCATCGAAGTGGCTGTTCGGCGCCTACCTCGTCCAGCTGCGTACCAATGCCCAGGGCGTCACGACGCTGTCCGCCGCCGATCTCAAGGCCCTGCACATGCAGACCGGTTACAGCAGCCTCGCCTACCGCCTGTGCCTGGGCACGCAGACCGTCGCTCAATGCTTCCACGCCAGCTCGCTGCTGCTCGGCGCGAATGATCGCTACCAGCAGGCCGACGACGGCGCGTTCACCTACGACGGCGGCCACTTCCAGAAATACGCTGCCGTCGACCTGGGCCTGGGCTTGAAATCCACCGGAGCGCAGACCGTCAGCGGCTCGCTGGCACAGGAACTGTCGTCGAAGCTGGGCGGCGGTTTTGCGTTCTCCTACGATTCGCCCCAGCTCGCGGGCGGCGTACGCACGACGCCCGGCGATTACGCCGCCTTCCTGCGCAAGCTGCTCAACTTCGCGCAGCCCGCGCCCACGGGCCTGAGGGCCGGCGCGCTGCTGGGACAGGATGCGGTGTGCACACGGTACGACCGGGTCGCGTGCCCCGACGCGCACGGCACGCCGACACCGGCCGGCGAGCGATGGCAATACGCGCAGGGGCACTGGGTGGAGAGCGATCCCAAGGTCGGGGATGGTGCATTCAGCAGCCCCGGTGCGTTCGGCTTCTATCCGTGGATAGACGCCGGCAAGACCTGGTACGGATTGCTGGCCCGGCAGGAAGATCCGTCCCTCGCCAACCCCGCGCCCTACAACGACTCGGTGAAGTGCGGCCGCCTGATCCGCAAGGCCTGGCTGACCGGCGTGGCGCAGTAGCAACGCAGGGTCCGCTACGCGGTGCCGCGCGGCCGGCAACCCGGGATTCATCATCATCATCGTCGGGGGGCGGGGATCCACCTCGTGCGCCGGGTCTAGCCGTCCACGCGGACAAGCTGCTTGCCGCGGTTCTGGCCCGCGAAAAGGCGCTTCAGCGCATCGGGCGCCGCGTCGAAACCTTCCGCGATGTCGAGCGGGTTCTTGATCCTGCCGGCCGCAAGCCACGGGCTCATCTCGGCTACCGCCTCGTCGGTGCGTGCCAGGTAGTCGAAGACGAGGAAGCCCTGCATCAGGGCGCGCTTGAGAATCAGCTGGTGGTACTGCCGGATCGGCGGCATGTCGTCGAAGCTGCCGTAACCCGCGATCGCGCCGCACATCACGACGCGCGCGCCCGAGGCGAGGTTCGCCAGGCCCGCGTCCAGGATGTCGCCGCCGATATTGTCGAAGTACACGTCGATGCCGTCAGGGCAGCGCTCGCGCAACGCGTCGCGCACGCTGCCTGCCTTGTAGTCGATGGCGTCGTCGAGACCCAGCTCCTCGCGCAGCCAGCGGCACTTCGCCTCGCCGCCGGCGATGCCGATCGTGCGAAGGCCGCGGGCCTTCGCGATCTGCGCGGCGATGACACCCGTCGCGCCGGCAGCGCCGCTGACCACGACGGTTTCGCCCGCGCGCGGCTTGCCGATGTCGAACATGCCGAAGTAGGCGGTCAGGCCCGTGATGCCGAACAGCGAGAGTGCGGCCGGAAGGTCGATGTCCTTGGGCAGCCTGGTCACCGCGCCGAGTTCATCGCGACCGTCGCTGACGGCGTAGTCCTGCCAGCCGAAAGTGCCGGTCACGGCATCGCCTCGCTTGAAGCCCGGGTGCCGCGATTCGATCACTTCGCCGCCGGTGAACGAGCGCATCGCTTCGCCGAGCGCGACCTTCCTCACGTAGGTCTCGGAGTCCATCCACGCGCGCTGCGAGGGGTCGCAGGAGAACCAGCGGTTGCGGACGAGGAACTCGCCGTCGCGGATCTTCGGGATCGCGGACTCGCACTTCTCGAAATGCTCACGCTCCACGGCAGGGCCTTCAGGGCGGGACTTGAGGAGCCACTGGCGGTTGATGGCAGTCATGCGGGACGTGCTCGTCGGAAGGATCCGGATGATCTCATCCGTACGCAGCCCGGACGAAGTCCGCGGCCGTTCGCCCCACCGGCGAAGTCGCCCCGGATTTCGTCCGGACTGCGGGCGGCGCGTTGCTTCACGCCCGCATCCATACCTTGTTCGGCCTGGCATCCGGCCACGTCCCGTAATACTCGAGGATGGCCTCGGGCGGCTTTTTTTTGGACCACTCCGCATTGAACTCATCGTAAGGCCGGCCGCGCTTTTTGCGGGCCGCGTATTCGGCCTTGCGCGCCTCGGCCGTGGCGGCCTTGTCGATGCGGCGGCTGGTCTCGTCCCAGATCACCTTGTAGATGCGCCTGGCGGTTTCGGCCGTGATCGTGCCCTTGTCGAGATCGACGACGACGGACTCGGGCTCCCGATCCAGCGGGTCGCCATAACCGGTGCCACCGGCAGAGAAGCCGAAGGTGATGACCTCGCCGTTGTTGTACGGACGCACCGAGCGGCCGAGGAACTCGGTCTTGTAGTCGCCCGTGACGGTCTTGTCCGACAGCATCTCCTGCATGTCGACCGTGAAGCCCTTCTGATTGAGAAGCTGGTCCTTGACCGTGCTGTTCATGATCGAGATGCCGGGCACCGTGCAGGGCGCGTAGCCGCCGAACAGTGGCTGCGGCGTCTGCAGCTTCGAGTTGTCCGCGATGCTCATCATGTAGACCTGCGGCACGTGGTGCGCGATCCACATCTGCACCGTGCCGACGCCGCCGCGGTACTTTCCGTGGCCGCAACTGTCGATCCAGTGGTTCGAGAGCGGGATCAGCAGCGGGAACTCGTTCTCGACGTTCTCGGTGTTCGGCGCTCGACCTCCGTGCGCCCACGGAAAGCCGTAGGCATCCATGCCGTCCTCGGTCGGGCGACCGCCCTGCCCCTCGGAGTTGATCGAGTACGCGAGCATGTCGGCGAAGGGCACGCCCCACTGCGAAAGGCCAGCGAGCACCAGCGCGTTCCCGGCGTTGGCCATCGAAGCGCCCGCCTGCTTCCAGTTGTCGGTGGAGAACATCGTCTTGGCGAAGCAGTTGTGCACCGCCGACATGATCCCGGTGGCGATCATCACGGAGTTCGACGTCGCCGCACGCGGATCGGGCGACAGGCAGGTTCCCGGGTCGAACGCGAAATCGATGTTGTTGAACGTACCGTTGGACAGCGGCAGCTCGTGGAACAGGTATTCGTAGATGTAGTTCGTGAAGTGCGCGATCGCGGCCTGCGGGTGGGCGTTGTACGAGGACGGCGTCTCCGGGCCGGTGCCGCGGAAGTCGACGAGGATACGGTCTCCGTTCTTGTGCAGGGTCATGTAGCAGTTGCGGATGAGGCCCTGCTTGAGGCCCACGCCGTCGGAGAAGTTCACGCAGCGGAACTTGCCGTCCGGCCACGTGCGGATGAGTTCCCGCGCGCCCTTGTCGGCGCTCTGGATCATCTTGCAGAAAAGGCCTTTGACGAACTCGACGCCTTCGCGCTCGCAGAACTCGATGACGCGCGTGCGCACGCGGTCGGCCGTCGTGCAGCGACCCTTGAGGTCCACCGCGATCATCTGCGGCGCACGGATGCCGAAAGCCTGGAACATCGTCTCGATGTCCGGCGAGAGCTTGTGGTTCTGGCCGATGCGCATCGGCGGCAGGTTCATGCCTTCCTCGAAGCGCGTGGTCGCCGACACCGGCATGCCGCCCGGCTCGATGGCGCCGGTCTCGGTCGTGTGGACGAGCGCGACGGTCCAGGCCACCAGCTCGCCCTTGTAGAACACCGGTGTCATCACGCCCTGGTCCGGGTTGTGTACGCCGCCGTACACCGCGTCGTTGGCAAACCAGTAGTCGCCGTCGTTGATGCCGATGTTCTTGCCGTAGGTGTGGATGATGTACTTGATGATCAGCGGCGGAATCACCGCGTGCAGGTAGGTGCCCATCGATCCGTTGACGATGTCGCCGTCGGCGGTGCAGATGCCCACCAGCGAGTCGCCGGCCACGCCCATCGCGCAGCGCACCGAGCGCATGAACACGTCCATGCCCTCGTCGAGGATGTCGTTGGTGCGCTGGAAGCCGATCTCGAAGCGTGCGGCGTCGATAGCATCGGCGGCGGCCTGGACCTCGGCGGTCGGCGGGACGGTCTTGAGCCAGGCGAGCTTCTGTTCGAGTGTGGGGATGCTCATCTCGTGGTTTCTCCGTTCTCGATTCGTTCAGGCCGTGACGGCCTTGCTCTTCTTGGCTGCTGCCTTCGCCCTGGCCTTCTCCGCGGGGTTCTGACCCTCGAGGTATTCCATGATCCCGAGGCGATGCTTGTCGATGTGGAAGCGACGACCCGGCGGGACCACCACGGTGGTCAGCTCGGCCTCGACGATCGCGGGGCCCACGAACTCGTTGCCCGGCTGCAGCTTCTCGAACTGGTAGATCACGGTGGGCGCGGTGCTCTTGAGTTCCATCCAGTAGCACTCGCGCGTACCCGTTCGAGCCCCCGCCGGATCCTTGCCGTGCAACGGGTACTCGGGGATCGGCGGCTTCTTCACGGGCACCGTCACGCGCAGCACGAAGTTGTCGAGGTAGACGCCGCCCGGCCGGTTGACGACCAGCGGGCTGAACGCCGCCGAGAATTCCTTCTCGAACTCGTCGTAGGCGGCCTGCGCGTCGGCATCGGATTCGATCTTCAGCACCGGGCAGGCCGTGCGCTTCACGTTGACCTGGCCGCCGTAGAGCATGTCGAGCTCCAGCGTGTATTTCGCTTCCCCCGGATCCAGGTTCTCCGACACGAGTTCCTGGTCGGCCTTGGAGATCATCTCCTCGACCGTCGCGTTGAACAGAGCTCGGTCGATGATGAGTTTCTCGCTGACCGGCTCCATGAACACGAGGCGCCTCGACTGCTCGTAGAGGTGCACGATGTCCATGATCGAGCTGCCCATCGCGCAGAACACCGGCGCGGCGGGGAATACCACGCCCACGGGCACGTCGGCCTGGAAGCCGCAGAGATGCGTCGGACCCGCGCCGCCGATGGCGAACAGCACGAACTCCTCGGGGTGATAGCCGCGCATGTGAACTTCGCGCTTGATCGCGGAGGCCATGTTCTCGTCGATGACGTTGCGGATCATCGCGGCCGCCTCGTGCACCGTGACCCCGAGCTTGTCCGCGATCTTTTCCTTGATCGCCTTCTCCGCCTTGGCCTTGTTGAGCGGCATCTGGCCGCCGAAGTAGCCGTCCGGGTTGATGTAGCCCAGCACGACGTCCGCGTCAGTCGTCGTCGGCTCGGTGCCGCCGAGGTCGTAACAGACCGGCCCGGGCATCGAGCCCGCGCTCTTGGGGCCCACGCTCAGGCGACCGTTCTTGTCGACGCCCGCGATCGAGCCGCCGCCCGCACCGATCGAGATCGTCTGCATCATCGTGACGTTGACCATCCAGCGGTCGATCACGGGCTTGAACTCGTAGTTGCGCACGCCGGACTCGACCACGAGCGCCACGTCGAAGCTTGTGCCGCCGACGTCGCCCATGATCACGTTGCGGTAGCCGAGCTTCTCGGCGAAGAAGGCTGAACCCATGAGGCCGGACACCGGGCCGCCGTTGAAGGTGCGCGAGGCCGGAGTCTTGAAGATGTCGGCCGATCCGCCGGAGTTGTGGATCATCAGGAAGGTGCCGCGATAGCCCCTGTCGCGCAGCTTGTCCCAGGTGGCGCAGATCTCGGTCTGCATCGCGTGCTGCAGGTAGGCGTCGAGCACCGAGGTCATGGCGCGCTCGTACTCGCCGAGCTTGGCGGTCACGGCGTGGCTCATGACGACGGGCACGAAGCCGACGTGGAACTCCTTGTACTCCTCGCGAATGATCTCGCGCACGCGCTTCTCGTGCTCGGGATACACGAACGACCACAGCAGGCAGACGACGATCGCGCGTGCGCCGCGATCCATCAGGGTTCGCAGCTTGCGGCGCACATCTTCCTCGTCCAGCGGCCGCACGACCTCGCCCTTGGAGTCGACACGTTCCTTGATGCCGACCACGAGATCGCGCGAGATCAGCGGGTGCGGCTTGTTCTGTACGCAGAGATTGCGCCGCTCGGAGATGATCTGGCCGTCGACCCACTGCGCGCCGCGGCCGATGTGGATCATGTCCTCGTGGCCTTCGGTCGTGATGAAACCGATGCGCGGACCCTGGCGCTGCAGCAGGCGATTGAGCGCCACCGTCGTCGAGTAGCGCACGATGTCGATGCGCGGCAGAAGCTCCTCTATCGTCAGTCCGACCTTCTCGGCGCCGGACTCGACCGCGTTGACGAAGCCGACGGAAAGATCGTGCGGCGTGGTCGGCGCCTTGACGATGGTGCGCTCGCCGTCGAGCGTGAGCACGAAGTCCGTGAAGGTGCCGCCGACGTCGATGTCGATGGAATTCATCACCGACGAGGTCCTGGTCTTGCTGGCGCTCATGCCACGTCCTCCGCAATCACCAGCTTGCCGTTCTTCACGCTCAGATCGCCCGACGCCAGGCGCTTCTTGAGGCTGTCGACATCCAGTTCGATGTCGTGCGTGATGGGATGCCCGGGCGGCAGATATTCCGTCTCGATCTGCCGGCCGCACTCGGGGCAGTAGAACTCGACGATGCGCGACCAGTCGGGGTCGGGCGAGAAGCTGTAGGCGCCTTCGAGCACCGGCGCGTGGATCTCGCGCGGGTCGCGCTCCGCGACCAGGCACCCCTTCTTGTAGTTCTCGCGCGCGGAGATCAGCACGTGATCGCAGGTGTGGCAGAGCCACAGTTCACGATCGACGTCGAGGTCGAGATACTCGGTGAAGCGAATCTTGTCTGCCACGTCATCGTCTCCGTCCCTTGCGCAGGGCGGGTCAGCCGCAAGGCAGGACCCGCTCCTTCGCGAATGGCGGAAATCGCCGCGATGACGCCGCGGCTATCCGCCCTACTTTTTCAGATGCTCGGTAAAGAATTCCGCCGCGACCTTCGACGACGGCGCCACCCATTCCGGCGTGTAGATCTGGTAATGCGTGATCGGGTACTGCACCCACTTCTTGGGCTCGCCGGCCTTGTCGAACACGGCCTTGTAGCCGTCGATCTTGCAGAGATCGTCCTTCTCCGCGCCGATGAGCATCAGCGCGCGCGGTGCGATCTTGTGGACGACGTCGATGGGGCGGTACTCCAGCGTGCCTTCCGCCGACTGCCAGGGGATCTCGCAATAGAAATCCGGCATGACCTTGAGCGCCTCGGCGAAGAACTCCTTGGTCTGCGGACTCGACAGCAGGCTGGCCGTATCCGCGGCGCCGCCCTTCCCGGTAAGCACGCGCTTCGTGCGATCCGCGGCAATCGTCTTGAGCAGTTCCTCGCGCTCCTTGGGCGAGCGGATGTCCATCATCAGGCGCCAGCCGTCGCCGAAGCCGACCTGCCCCACCGCGCACTTCACACGATCGTCCACCCCGGCCACGTAGACCACGTGCGCGCCGCCGTTGGACGTTCCCCAGATGCCGATCTGGTCGGGGTTCACCTCGTCCTGCGCCTGCAGGTAGGTGATGGCGTTGCGGATGTCGTCGACCTGCTCGAGCGCCTGGATGCGCCACTTCGGACCTTCGCTGCCGTTGAAGCCGCGGTAGTCGAACGTGAGACAGGGAAAGCCCGCGGCGACGAAGACCTTCGCGTAGTCCGGCAGGATCAGCGGGCGGATGCCGCTGTAGCCGTGGCACAGCACGATGCCGGGGCGCTTCTCGCCCTTCTTCATGTCGTCCGGCGTGAAGTAATCGCCGATGATCTTGAAGCCTTCGCTGTAGAAATGAACTTCGCGCTGTTTCATCGTATTGCTCCTCGTTGTGGCCTTCCAAAAGGGACCGGCGTGCACGGAGGTTGGCAGCAAGAAGGGGACATGACCGCTTGGGACGAACCCGATGCGCCGGGATATGTATTCAGGCGTCTTTCCTCATCGCGGCGTTCCCGTAGTCGTCGACCGTGAGCACCCACCTGGGCGGCACCAGGCACGTCAGCGTCGCGCCGTTGATCATCGCGGGACCGCTGATCGTGTCGCCGACGTTGAGCTGTTCCCACACGTACGCGGGCAGCGGCTCGGCGCCGCGGCCGTTGAACTGCATCGGGCGCGTGGCGGGCTTGACGCTCTCGCGTCGCTCGCTGCGCTTTTGCAACTGGTTGGCGCCCACTTCGAAGCGCGCCGTGAGGCGCAGCAGCAGAAGGGGGTCGCTCGATTTCGACAGGCCGGCGTCCGCGACGGCCTTCGCCGCGGCCTTGGCGAATCCGCTGGCGGGTTCACCCGCGAGATCGAAGCGGGCACTACCGCTCAGGTTCGCGTCGCGGCCGAATTCGAGCTCATAGAGGTAGGTCGCGGCGGCGGGATCGAAGCCCTCGCCCTGCAGGTCGCGCACGGCCTGCGTGTACAGGCGTTCGGCGGTCTTCAGGATTGCGTCCTGGTTGCCGGCTTCCCACTTCAGGCCCACGCCGCGCTCGTACACGTGCGCCACGTCGGACACCGATGAGCCGAAGGCGCCGAAGACGGGGCCGAACTCGAAGGCGAAAGCACGCGCGATGCCGAGGTGCTCGGCCACCAACGCCCCGAACATTGGGCCGTTGCCGCCAAAGGAGAACAACGCGGTATCCGAAGCCTCGAGTCCCGCTTCGACCAAGGTGTTGGCGATCAGCTCGGCCATCACGCTCACGGCCTCGTCGCGGATGACCAGCGCGGCCTGCTCGACCGACAGGCCCAGCGGCTTGGCCACCCTCGATTCGATGACCTTCCTCGCGTGGTCGACCGAGAGCCTGCGTCGTCCGCCGAGGAAACTGTCGGGATCGAGGTACCCGAGCAGCAGGATGGCGTCCGTGAGCGTCGCTTCGCGTCCGCCCAGGGCGTAGCAAGCGGGACCGGGTGCGGCGCCCTGGCTCTCGGGACCCAGCCGCAGGCGGCCGTCCTTGACCTTCGCCACCGACCCGCCGCCGATGGCGGCCGAGCGCAGCATCGCGAACGAGGTCTGTACGGGAATCTCCATGAGATTGCCGCCGCGCTGGTAGACCGGCTTGCCGTTGCGCACGATCGAGCACTTGGTCGTGGTGCCACCGACGTCGAAGCAGACGACGTTCCCGAGCTTGTATTCACGCGCGACGAAGGCACCGCCGAAAGTGCCGAACACCGGGCCCGACTCGATCGTGTCCACCGCCTTGGTCTTGCCGATACGCGCCACGCCACCGCTGGTCTGGCCGATCAGCAGGGTTCCGCGCCACCCGAATTCGTCGCGCAGGACGTCCTCGGCCTTGAACAAGGAGGTTGCCAGTCGCGAGTGCGTGTAGGCGTTCATCGCCGAGTAGTGCGCGCGCGTCTGGTCGTGACCGATCTGCGCCATCTCGGAGCCCAGTAGCACCGGCACCGAGCCGATGATGTGGTCCGGGTATTGGCTTTCGATCACGCGCTTGATCGCGATCTCGCTGCGGTTGTCCGGGAAGGAGCCCGCCAGCGCAACGCAAATGCGGCGTACGCCCGATTCGAGCAGCTGCTTCACGGCGAGCAGGATGTCCTTGGGCTCGGGGTTTTCCGGCAGGCCGATCACGGCATCGGCCGGGACCAGCTCGTCGATGATGGCGGAGCGACCCGTCCCGTACAGGTCCTGCTCGTGGCCCTTGGTCACGAGCAGGCCGACCTTGGCGCCGCGGCGCTCGGCGAGAACGTTGGTGGTGATCGTCGACGACCAGCGGATCAGCGAAACCCTGGGAAGGAATTCCTCCAGCGTGTCGATGCCGTAGAGCTTGCCGGCTTCCTTGAGACAGGTCTGGAATGCGACGGTGAAATCGTGCGGCGTCGTGTCGACCTTGATGCAGTGGCGCGTGGCGCCATCGGTGATCAGGGCGTCCGTCATCGTGCCGCCCGTATCGATGTCGATCGTGAGCATCGCTCATTCTCCGTCCAGTCTTGTCGGCCGCGACGAGGCGACCTTTCGTTATGGACAGAGCCTAGGCGCGGCTCTCTCGAGCGGGCAGGCGGAGCGATTCCCTAGGAGCTAGGCAGATTCCCTAGACGACGCCGTGGCCGCCGCTCAGGGCGCTCGCCGCGGAACGCAGATCCACCCATCCACGATGGAAACGGGGTGAGTACCGAGCGGGATGCGGCAGGGAAATCGAACGACGGCGCCCGTGCGAATGTTGAAGATTCCCCCGTGGACCGGGCACTCGATGGTGTCGTGCTCCGCCGGGCACGTGCATGAAGCTGTCGATATGCCAGGCCACGTCGCCCAGGTACTCGGCGAACGAAGGCGCGGCGGGATCGTAGGTCCCGAACAGGAAACCGCGATAGTTCTCGACCCGCACCTTGCGCGCGCCCCACTGCGACTTGTCGATGTTGCTGTAGTAGGCCTCGGACTCGAGCGGCACGTTCAGGAGGCTGCCGTCGAGACCGTAGGTCCAGACGTGGTAGCTGCCCACGAAGCTGCGCGAGTTGCCCGAGTCCGCCGCGCACAGCAGGTTGCCGCGATGCCGGCAGGCGTTGGTGAAAGCGTTGATCTTGCCGTCCTTGCCCCGCGTCACGATGACGCGGTCCTGGCCCATGAACGTGGTGACGAAGTCGCCGGACTTGGGGATCGAATTCTCGTGCGCCAGGAACAGCCAGGAGCGCGCGAAGATCCGTTCGAGCTCGAGCGCGTAGATGTCTTGGTCCCAGTAGATGCGCCGGTCCTGCACTTCACCGTCTTCGCTGACCAGCCCGCCGACGTCGATCCTTGAACGTTTCACCCGGCTGTCTCCCGAAGAGCGAAGCTTTGTTTGCGTTCCGAAGTACCTGCCGAAGGCCTGCACGCCACCTTCCTCCGCGCATCGAAAGCCGCTCTACGCACTCGCGAAATGGCCCGTTTTGCACCGGCTGGCACGACGTGGCGCGCGGCATGGCACGACATGCAGACATATCATCAGGTAAGGGCGGGTGCCTTCATGAATGAGAAAGGCCCGGTCTCCCGGGCCTTTCTCGTGAATTCGCCAGCGATCTGATCGATCGTCGGCGAGGCTCCTCAGCTTCGAACAATCAGAACTGGAATCCCACGCGCATGCCGATCTCGTCCGCGTACTCAAGGGTCTGAATGATGTTCTCGTTGTCGTCGCCGTACAGATTGCCGTTGAGGAAGTTGTAGAACGTCTCGACGCTCCACGTGGAGTTCGGCTGATAGCGCAGCGCGGGCTGCACGAGGATGCCGCCGCGCGTGTCGAGCAATACGGCGCCATCGAAGCGCCACGTCAGCGACGGCGACGGCTGCTGCATCGCGAACACCAGGCCATTCCATCCATCGACGCCCTTCGCGATCTTGTCGCGGTTGCCGCCCATGCCGCTCAGGTGGCGACCGAACAGGTCGGATTCAGATCGATACATCCACTGGAACACCATGTAGGTCGCCGGGAAGGCCTGGCTGAAACGCTGGTACTTCTCCGCCACCAGTGCCGTGATCCACTCGTCCTTCTCGATGTAGTCGTGCGACAGCGTCGTGTTGGTGAACTTGCGATTGGGCGTGAACGTCCCCTCGAGGTTGATGATCAACTGGTCGAGCAGCGAACCGGGCGCGGCGCTGATCACGTAGCCGACGCCGGCGCCGAGGTTGGTCTCCTGCTTGTATTCGCGTGCGAGATGGCCACGCAGGCCGCCGGACAGCTGGAAGAACAGATCGAGTTCCGCCGCGGCGAGATCCTTGGTGGGTACGGGTGCCGCGCCCAGAAGCCCCGCTGCCGGGAACTCGGTGATGCTCGTGTTGAGGCCTTCGAGGCCGTTGAGTCGCGCGTTGCCGGCGTAGGTGAACCATTCCTGGGCCGAAACCACGCCCGTGGGATCGACTTCGAACGCGGTGTCAGCAAACACCGCGCCGGTAGCCGGGGCGCCGGGAAGACCTCGATTCACACCGGCTCGCGTCCAGCGATAGACGCCGTCCGGGTTGTAACGGTGCGTGACGACGAACTGCGTGCTCAGCGCGCCGCTGTTTCCGCGGACGCGAATACCTTCGTTGAACTTGTCGTCGTATTTCACGTTCCACTGGTCGTGGATCGTGAACTGCGAGGCGATGGCGTTGTACGGCGTGTTCGCGTTCGGGTAGATCGTGGGCAGGAAGCGCTGCACGAAAGCGTCGACTTCCCACTGCTGCGTGGCCTGCCAGGTGGTGCGGATGCCGAGCGAACCGATGCGTTCGTCGGCGTATTCCTCCGGGGCGTAGTCGAGGAACAGGTGACGCCGCAGGTCCAGGCCGTTCGGAAGATCCAGTACGCGGAAGAACAGGGCCTGGCCCCAGGCGATCTGCTGCTGGCCCACGCGCACCAGCAGCGGTCCGCTCTGGTAGTCCAGGTACAGCGCGGGCAGGTCGATCATGTACTGCCGGCCGTTGATCTCCAGCGGATTGGTGGCGCCGCCGTGGTGATACTTCCGGTACTCGAAATACTCGGGCTCCTGGTAGTTGAAGCCGTCAGGATTGGCGCCGGGTACCGCGCTCGGATCGAACTCGTCGTAATGCGCGTATTCGGCCACGCCGCGCACGCGCGCGAACAGGCGGAAGTTCTGGCTCAGCGCACCCGTGAGGTCGAACTGCCCGCGCAACTGCTGCAGGTTCCATTCGTTGTCCGCAGGGTCGCCCGTGCGCGTCACGGTGTCGGCGCCGCCGCCGAGCGCAGTGCTGTCGCGCGCCACCACCTTGCCGTTGAAGGGATTGCCGCGCTGGTTGACGATGTTTTCCTTCTTGGCCGTTCGCAGCGCGCCTTCCAGCCGCAGGAATCCGCCTGTCGTCCAGATCGACGATGGAGCATCGGTACCCGGATCGGGTGGCGGAGCGTCCTCGGCGATTGCCGATGTCGTGATCGAAACCGCACCGAGTGCCAGTGCCGCAACACAAGACCGCAACGCCTTGCTACCGACCTGATTCGACATCGTCATCTTCTCCTCGAGTGAAGGACAACGCGCGGCCGGCATTCGGTTGACCGAGCTCGCGCACCGTCCTCGTTAACAGCTGATTTACCTGCCCTTGACTCCCCCGTGCCTGCCCGGCTCGCAGGGCGGCCGGATTTCTTTATATGGACGGGGAGTCGCTCACTAGGCTCCGCCGTCTGACCACACTGTAGGACAATTTGGGCGCGCGGGACAGCAGACGCCGAACCCGTCCATCGGGTCGGGTCGGAGGCGAGGTCCGCCGGGTGCTGCGGTCCTGCTAAATGGCGCGTTTCTGGCCTTTCCAGAAGGTCTCGCGGATGTCCTTCTTGCGGACCTTGCCAACCGGGCTGCGCGGGAGGGCGTCCCAGAATTCGGCGCTCTTGGGGCACTTCACGCTGCCGAGCTTTTCCTTGCACAGCTTGAGGATCTCGGCCTCGGTGGCGCTCGCTCCGGGCTTGAGCTCGATGACGGCCTTCACCGCCTCGCCCCACTTGTCGTCCGGCACGCCGATCACCGCGCAGTCCTGCACCGACGGGTGCGCCCACAACACCTGCTCGATCTCGCTCGGATAGATGTTGAAGCCGCCCGAGATGATCATGTCCTTCTTGCGGTCGACGATGTACAGGAAGCCGTCCTCGTCGAGATAGCCCACGTCACCGGTGTGGTGCCAGCCGAACTCGGAAGCTTCCTTCGTGGCCTCGGGATTCTTGTAGTAACGCAGCATCACTAGATTGCCGCGCACGACGATCTCGCCGCGCTCGCCCGCCGGCAGCAGCTTGCCGTCGTCGTCCATGATCCCCATCGTCGTGAACAGCGTCGGCCGCCCGCAGCTCGCGAGCCGGTGTTCGAGCTTCGGATTGCCGAGCACGAGGTGATCCTTGGGCGTGAGGCACGTGCACAGCATCGGCGCCTCGGCCTGGCCAAAGGTCTGCGCCATCACCGGCCCGAAGACTTCCAGGCACTGCTTGAGCTTTTCCACCGACATCGGCGCCGCCGCGTAGATGAAGGCCTCCAGCGACGAATAGTCGTGCCTGCGGATGTCGGGATGCGCGAGCAGCACGTAGATGGCCGTCGGCGGAAGAAACAGGTGCGTTACCCCCTCCTTCTCGATGGAATGCATCACGTGCTCGGCATCGAAATGCGGAAGGATCACGTGTGTGGCGCCCGCGGCCATCAGAATCATCGCCACCCCGCCGGCGGCGTGCGTCATCGGCGCGATCACCAGATGCACCGGCGGCTTGCCGATGGGCAGCGACGAGTAGAAGTTGCCGATCATCGTCTCCCAGGTCAGGTGCGACCACTGCGTACCCTTTGGCCGACCGGTGGTGCCGCCGGAGCTGAAGATCGACGCGGTCGCGTCGCGCGTGGCGGGCACGTCGGGATCCGTCTCCGGCGCCTTCGCGATCCAGTCCTCGAGAAACTGCGCGCCTTCGACAGCGCCCTGCTGGTCGATGCAGACGTACTGCCGGATCTTCGGGCACTCCTTGCGGAACAGGGCGACGCTGGCCTCGAACTCCGAGTGGTAGAACAGGACTTCCACGTCGCAGTTGTCGAGGATGTAGGCGTTCTCGGCGGCGACGTTGCGGGCATTGACCGGCACCCAGGCTCCGCCGGCACGCAGGATGCCGAGCAGGCATTCGAAAGCGACCGCGCAGTTGGGGCTGTACACCGCCGCCATGTGCTCGGGCTTGAGCCCCCCTGCGATCAGGGCGTTGCCGATGCGGTAGCTGCGCTTCTGCACCTCGCGGTAGCTGTGCGTGAGGCTGGCGTCCTTCAGGCAGGCGCGGTCGGGATTGAGGACGACACCGCGGTCGAAGAAATCGATGATTCGCATGGCAGACCCTTGCTTGAGACGGCATTCCTGATTCGTCTGCGATCCTGGAGCCTGGGCGCGCGGCTCACACCACCTGATCAGACGGTAAAGGGCATGATCCCCACGCGGTCGCGCCGCGAATACTTGGGGCGCGCCCTAGTTCGGAAAGTCACCGGCGTTATCATCGCGTCCGATTCGCCGATCGCCTCCGTATCCCCTGCTGATGGGCCTTCCCAACGCGCCGCTCGAGACCGCCAACCGCTCCGCGGAGACGGATCGGCTGATCTACGAGCAGGTCTTCGACAACGCACTGGTCGGGATCTGCTTCATGCAGCAGCGCCGTTTCCTGCGGGTCAACGCGCGCATGGAGGAGATGCTCGGCTATGAACCGGGGGAGCTGCTGGGCCAGTCGGTCCGCGCGGTATACGCACGCAGGGAAGACTTCGACGAGGTCGGACGCGTGATCGAGTCCTTTCCCACCAGTAATCGCTACGTGCACGAGCGCCCGCTGGTTGCCCGGGACGGCTCGCTGCTGTGGTGCCTGATCTCGGGTCGCATGATCGACCCGCAGGATCCGGACACGACCTCCGTGTGGGTGGTGCAGGACATGTCGGCGAAGAAACGGGCCGAAGACCAGCTCGCGCGTTCCAACCAGCGGCTCGAGCAGATCGTGCAGAGCCGCACGCTCAATCTGCAGAAGACCAACGCGACGCTCAAGCTGGAAGTGGAGCGCCGGCGCGAGTCCGAGCGCGCGATGATCGAGAGCCGCGAGAAGTATCGCGTGCTGATCCGCAACATCCCGCTGGGCATCGTCATCACCGACGGTACGGGCGAAATCGCGGAGATCAATCCGGCGATGCAGGCCTTCTTCGGCGCCACCGACCTCGACGCATTCAACGCGATGGCGACTCGCGCCGCCTGCAGCGTCGTCGGCGACGGCACCTCGATGAGCCTGCGCGACCTGATCCAGGCAGCGTCGCCGCCGGTGACGCGGCGCGTCGAACACCTGACGGCGCGCTGGATAGGGCCCGACGCCAAGCCCCGCTGGTTCGACGTGGCCGGCGTGCGCGTGCCCGTGCGCGACCTCGGCTGCGCGATCGTGTTCCTCGATCGCACCGAGCAGCGTCAAGCGCGTGCGCGCGAACATGCGCAGCAGCAGCAGCTGGCGCATGCCACACGCCTGTCGATGATGGGCCAGTTCGCATCGGCGCTCGCACACGAGCTCGGCCAGCCGCTCAATGCCTGTATCAGCTACGCCGCCGGCATCGAGCATCGCCTCGGACCCGAACTCCAGAAGCGACCAGACGCGCAGGAGGCCCTGTCGCGTATCCAGCTACACCTGCACCAGGCGGGTGACGTGGTCAGGAACGTCCGCGCCTTCGTGGCCAAGCACAAACCTGAGGACGAGGAGATCGACCTGGCCGTGTTGGTGCACGGCACGCTTGACCTGCTGCAGCTGCAGTTGCGCGAGGCGGCGGTGATGGTGAAGCTGCGCATCGCCGACGATCTTCCGCGCCTGCGCGGCACGCGCGTGGAACTGCAGCAGGTGCTCGTCAACCTGGTCGCCAATTCGATCGACGCGATGCGCGAGGCCGGCACGACGAAGCCCCAGATCGAGGTCGCGGTGGCACGCGTACCGCGGCAGCGCGTGCGCCTGGTCGTAGCCGACAACGGGCCCGGCGTGGCCGAGAACATGCGCGAGTCGATCTTCCAGCCCTACACGACGACGAAGGCCGGCGGCCTGGGCATGGGCTTGATGATGTGCCGCACCATCATCGAATCGCACGGCGGTGAACTGCTGATCGATTCCAAGCGCAAGCGCGGCGCGGCGTTTCGCTGCACCTTGCCGGTCGAGAAGGACGAGCGCTGATGCTGTCGGACGACGTCCGCATCTTCCTGGTCGACGACGAGGCCGACGTCACGCGTGGCCTGTCCTGGCTGCTGGAGTCCGTCAATCTGAAGGCGGAGGCGCATCAGCAGGCCGATTCCTTCCTCGGAAGCCTCGCGCGTCATCCCGGCCCAGCCTGCGCCGTCCTCGACCTGCGCATGCCCGGCCTCTCCGGCATCGAGGTCATGGAACGCATGGTCGCGAAGCGCCCGGACGTCCCGATCATCTTCCTGTCGGCGCATGGGGACGTGCCCAGCGCCGTGCGCGCGATGAAGCTGGGCGCCTTCGACTTCCTGCAGAAACCCTTCAACCCGCAGCAGTTCCTCGAGTGCATCAACCGGGCGCGGACCGGCGCGGTGGAACGCCACGCGGAATGGCTCAAGCGACGCGACTACGACGAGAGCCTCGCGCGGCTGTCGACGCGCGAGCGCGAGGTGCTGGAACTGATGCTCGACGGCGGTAGCAGCAAGGAGATCGGCCGCAAGCTGGCGATCAGTCCCAAGACCGTCGACGTGCACCGTGCCAACATCCTGCGCAAGCTCGAAGTGGCCAACGCGCGGGAACTCACGAGTCGCTTCCGCGCAGTCGTGAAGAAGGATTCCTGAGGCGTCCCCTCCCCCGTCGGAGTAGGCGATCCGGCGCGTGAAGGGAAGGCATGATTCGGAACGCGCGGTGCGCGGCGCCAAAAATTCATATTCGAGGGGAGAGCGCGAGATGGATCTGAACAAGACGCTGGACAAGCTGCTGGCGGACGCCTGCGCGGGCAATCGCATTCCGGGCGTCGTCGCTACGGTGGCCGACGACAAGGGTGTGATCTACGAAGGCGCCGCCGGCCTGCGCTCCTGCGACAAGCCCGAGAAGATGACCGTCGACACGGTCGCCTGGTACGCCTCGATGACCAAGGCCATCACAGGCGCGGCGGCGATGCAACTGGTCGAGCGCGGCAAGCTGTCGCTCGACGCGCCCGCGGCGAAGGTGCTTCCCTTGCTGGCCAAGGTGCAGGTCCTGGAAGGCCTCGACGCCGCGGGCAAGCCGAAGCTGCGGCCGCCGAAGGGCACGGTGACCCTGCGCAACCTGCTGACGCACAGCGCCGGCTTCAGCTACGAATTCTGGAACCCCGACGCAGCGAAGGAACTCGAGGGCCGCGGAACGGGCAACGTCCTCAGCGGCACGCCGGAAACCTTCGATCGTCCCCTCCTGCGGGATCCGGATACGGCCTGGGATTACGCACCCGGCATCGATTTCGCGGGTCGCATGGTGGAGGAAGCGAGCGGGCAGAAGCTGGGTGATTTCATGCGCGCGAACCTCTTCGAACCGCTGGGCATGAAGAGCGTGACCTTCCGCCTCGGCCCGAAGCACCGCGAAAAGCTCGCCGGGCTGCATGCGCGCACGCCGGACGGCACGATCGTTCCCTACCCCCTAGAAATCGGCCAGGAATCGCCGATCGAGATGGGCGGACATGCGCTGTACGGCACGCTGCCCGACTACCTGCGCTTCACCCGCATGATCCTGGGGGGCGGCGCGCTCGACGGCAGCCGCGTGCTGGAAGCCAGGACCGTGGCGACCATGTCGCAGAACCAGATGGGCGATCTGAACGTGACCGATCTGCCGGAATCGCAGCCCTATTCGAACGCGGTGAAGTGGTGGTCTGGGGTCAACTGCAAGTGGGGCCTCAGCTTCCTGATCAACATGAAGGCCACGCCGCAGGGCCGCTCGGCCGGAAGCCTGATGTGGGCCGGCCTGGCCAACAGCTACTACTGGATCGACCCCGTCAAAAAAGTAACCGGGGCCCTTTCGACGCAGATCCTGCCGTTTTACGACGGCCCGGTGATCCAGCTCTGGGAGAGCCTTGAAACGGCCGTCTACCAGTCCCGGGGCTGAGCCGACCGCACAAAAAAAGACGCCACCTTTCGGTGGCGTTGAGTGCGGTCCCGCATGAGGCGGGACTGGAGGAGACTTTCCGACTTACTGATTCCGTTCGCTTTTGCGGTGACGAAATCCAGTACCTCGAATCTCGAAGGCCCGGTCCAGTGGCGTTGCGGTGAGGACCCTTTGGTTCCCGTGCCGCGCTTCGATGGGTGTACTCTACGCACCGTGTTGCAGCGCAGCAATTGATTTGTTTTAGCAGGCTCGTTTAGAAAAAATAACCTGTCGATGCGTCTTCCCCCTCTCAATGCGTTGCGGGCCTTCGAAGCCGCCGCCCGCCACCGCAGCTTGCGCAAGGCGGCCGCCGAGTTGCACGTCACCCCGGCCGCCGTCAGCCACCAGATCAAGTCCCTCGAGCAGTCGCTCGAGACCCTGGTGTTCAAACGCCTGCCCCAGCACATCGAACTCACGGCCGCCGGCGAAGCGCTGCTGCCGCGCCTGAGCGAGGCTTTCGAGCAGATGGCCGAAGCCGTGGCCGCAGTCCGTCGGCTCAAGCATTCGGGCCAGGTCACGGTGGCAGCGCCGCCGGCGCTGGCGTCCAAGTGGTTGGCGCCACGCCTTCACCGTTTCGCCGCGCTCTACCCGGACATCGACCTGCACATCACGGCCGAGAGCACGCTGATCGACACCGTGCGCGAGGACAGCGGCGATGGGGGCAACCTGTTGGAGAACGCCGATCTCGCGATCCGCTCCGGGCATGGCGACTACGAGGGCTACGTCGTCGAGCCGCTGTTCCGGATCTACGCGATCCCGATGTGCAGTCCGCGCCTGCTCGGCGGGGTGAACCCGCTGCGCACGCCGCAGGACCTGCGACACCACACCCTGCTGCATCACGAGACCGGCATGGACCAGACGGATTCGGAGCGGCCGAACTGGACGGCTTGGCTGAAGGCGGCGCGCGTCGAAGGTGTGAACGTGCGACGCGGCCCGACGTTCAACCAGGTCGCGATGGCGATGGAAGCCGCGGCCGACGGCCTGGGCGTGGTGCTGGGCATCCCGGTGGTGGCGGCATCCGATCTCGAGTCTGGTCGCCTCGTGATGCCCTTCCCGCTCAGCCTTCCGATCGCGGCTTCGTACTACCTGATCCACGCCGAGAAATCAGCGCGCGAACCCAGCGTGGCCGCGATGCGCGACTGGTTGTTGTCGGAAGCGCGGGGCGAACGCTGGTCGGAGCCCCCGTCCGAACAGCCGCCGGAAGTCGTGCAACCTCCGACGGCCTGAAGACACGGACTATTCCGCGCCGAAGTCCACCGCTTCGAAGCGGAAAGCCATCGTGAAGCCGCCGTCGATCGCGATGTCCTGCCCGGTGATGAACGACGAATCGTCGCTGGCGAAGAACAACACCAGCTTCGCCACCTCGTCGGTCTTTCCGAAGCGCCCGAGCGGCGCCATCTGCCGGTAGCGACGCGCGAACTGCGGTTCGACCATGTCGGGGCTGCGCCAACGCGGCGTCTCGATGATGCCCGGGCAGATCACGTTGGACCGCAGCCCGCTGGGGCCGAATCGCTTGGCCAGCTTGCGGCTCAGCCCGATCACGCCAGCCTTGGCCGCGCTGTAGGCCTCACTTGCGAAGTCGATGCCCAGTCGCGCGCCCGCAATCGACGAGATGCTGATGATCGTTCCGTGACCCGAACGGGCGAGTATCGGCGCCGCCTCCGTCGCAGCCGCCCAGTAGGCCGACAGTCCGCTTTCCAGCATCAGGTTCCAGCGCTGGTCCTCGGTGAAATCCGCGCTCGGGTTGGTCATCGCGTTGTTCATCAGGATGCCCAGCCCGCCGAGCGTGGTCTCGGCGTCATGCACCATGCGGCGGACCGCGGCGCGATCGGTGACGTCGACGTGACGGTAATGCGCCACGCCGCCGGCCTCGCGGATCTCGCGCACGACGCGCTCGCCGTTGTCATCGTCGATATCCGTGATCATCACGGCGGCGCCTTCTGCAGCGAGCAGCCGCGCCGACGCTTCGCCGATGCCCGAGGCACCGCCCGAGACCAGCGCCTTGCGGCCGTCCAGCTTTTTCCCCGGCGTCATCGAGTCACACCCGGACCGTCATGTGGCGCCTTGAAAAGCTCTTCGAGCCGGTGATCGGCCGTGGGATAAGGAGGCTTGCGCTTTTTGAGGTTGTCCTGCAGATAGATCGCGGCTTCCTCGCGATCCTTGCGCAGCTCCGGGTAGTACTTGTTGAAGATGCGATCGGTGAACGACACCAGGTTCGGCTTGGACTTGGGGTACTGCCCGATCGGGCTGGGGAAGGGCGTGAACATCACGTGCACGAGGCCCGCGTAGATGTTGGCGTCGAGCGAGCTCGGCTTGTCGCCGAACATGTAGGGCTTGTCGCCGAGCAGGTCCGACATCGCATCGGTGAGCTTGGCCGCGATCATCTCGACTTCCGCTTCGGTGTTGCGCCCTGTGCCGTGATGCCAGAACTGCGTCAGCAGGTGATCGCGGAAGTCGCTCACGGGCTGGGCGCGCTGCTCGACCGGCAGCCAGGAGAGGAACTTCACCCAGAGCGGATCGTAGATCGCGAAATCCTCGTCACGGCGGTAGCGCGTCTGCACGACGATCCAGTACCAGAACTCGCCGATCGCGCGATTCATGAGCGCGGCCTGTGCCTTCTGTTCCTTGCTCAGCCAACCGTCGAGCTTGTTTCCGTACTTCTCCTCCAGGTAGTACTGGATCAGCTGCGTGTCCGACACATTGGTGCCATCGACATCGACGATCCACGGCAGCTTTCCCTTCGGCGTTGCCGTCAGATCGCCGCGGTACAGGATCTCAGCCTTGAACGGAATGCCCGCCATGCGAAGGTAGGCATCGGTGTACGACACGAACGGGCTCATATCGGAGCAGCCCCAGGCCGGCAGGTAGCCATACATTTTCATCATGTTCATCTCTCCTCGTTCTTATTACTTTCAAACTCCGTTCGATGACGCGGAACGGAGCCCTTGTGTCACCAAGGCAATGGCTGCCCATTGGCGTGACGGAACGTGCCCGTCGTTTCGATACTCAGTTCATCGAGCCGCGCGATCAGTCCCTTCGCGGCCACTTCGGGTTCCACCAGCATGCCGACCGTGGCCTGGTCGGTGAGGCCCGCGGTCATCTGCGTGCGCACGCTGCCCGGATGCAGGCACATCACGGCGATGCCGCGTGGCTTGAGTTCGTGTGCGAGGTTGACGCCGGCCATGTTGGCCGCGGCCTTGGAGATGCGGTAACCGTACAGCCCTCCGCTGCCGTTCTCGCTCAGCGATCCGACACGGCTGGTCACGAGCCCGATCTTTCCGCCCTGGCCCATGCGCGCCAGCAGCGCCTGCGTGACGCGCAGAGGACCCAGCGTGTTGACGTCGAATTCCTTGTGGAAGGCATCGAAGTCGAACTCGCCGAGGCGGCGCTCGATGACCAAGCCGGCGTTGTGAACCAGCACGTCGACCGTGCGGATGCCGATCTGCCGCGCCAGCTTCTCTACCGGGGCATCCTTCGTGATGTCGATACCCGACGCGACCTCTATGCCCTTGGCGGCCAACTCCGGCGCCTCTCCGAAGCAGGCGGCGATGGCAGTGTCGCCGCGTGCGGCAATCTGCATGCACATCGCGGCGCCGATGCCGCGGTCCGCTCCCATCACTACCCAGGTTGCCATTCCATCTCCGATTCGTTGACCGGACGCGCCCGCGTCACGCCGCTTTTCTCGCCTGTGAGCCGAGGGCGTGCAGCTCGGGCACGACCTTCTTCGCGAACAGGGTCATGCTGCTCTCGGCGTCCTCATAAGGCATGCCGGCAAAACTGAAGACGCCGGTGAAGGAATCGCCACCCGTCTGCTCGCAGGTGTGCACGATCTTCTCGTAGCACTGCTCGGGCGTGCCCCAGACGTGCAGATTCACGAACATCTCGGCCAGCGCATCGGCGCCGCCGTCCGCGGAAGCGGCGGTCTGCATGTCCTTGTAGGACTCGTAGCCCTTGGTCTTGCCCAGGTGATCGCCGACCAGCTCGTAGTGCTCGATGACCGAGTGCCAGTAGCCGCCGATGTATTTGCGCGCCTTCTCCTCGGCACGTGCAGGGTCTTCGTCGCAGAACACCCAGCTCGTGATCCATGGCGCAGGCGCCTCGGCCTTCTGGAACTCGCGATACGCCGTGCGATAGGCCTCGATCTCCGCCGCATGCACTTCCCAGGGCTTCATCGGGATGACGAGCAGGCCCACGCCCAGGCGAGCCATGATCGGCTGCGATTCCGGCGACATCGCGGCGGCGTAGCTGCGTCCGCGGAAGCCCTTCATCGGCCGCGGCCGGATGTCGCGCCTGACCTGCTTGATGTACTTGCCGTCGTATTCGCACCAGCCGCGCTCGAGACCTTCGAGCACCATCTCGGCGGACTCGATGAAGCGACCGCGGCTCTCGTTCTGGTCGACGCCGAAGCCTTCGAACTCAACGCGACCCAGGCCGCGACCAATGCCCAGGATCATGCGGCCGTTGCTCTGATGCTCGAGCATCGAGACCTTCTCGGCGACCCGCATCGGGTCGTTCCAGGGCAGCACGACCACCATCGAGCCGAGCTGCACCTTGCGCGTGCGACCCGCGAAGTACGCGAGGTGCTGGAACACATCGGGGCACATCGTGTAGTCGGTGAAGTGGTGTTCGACGCCCCAGAGCGAATCGAAGCCCAGGGGCTCGATCAGGTCGCCGAGGCGAAGTTCGTTGCGGTAGATCTCGGCGTCGTCCTTGCGGCCGATCGCCTGGAAGATGGGGCAGGCTCCGACGTGCATGCGGAAGATTCTCCTGGGCGCGTTGCGGGGGCCGTCAGGACGCGGCCCTCTCGTGGGTCGGCCGAGTGTGCGCCCCGCGGATTCGTCGAGAAACCTAGGGGGCATCCCTACTCCCGCGTGTGAAAGGCCGACCTCGAACGGAATGACATGAGGGCCGGCCCATCGCCTCCGCGGCTGCGAATACCGATAACGGGAAGCGGCGGCGCGCGCGAAAAAAGCCCGATGCGAGGTTCGCCTTGGACACGATTCGTGCTGTTCCAGCGCCTGGCCTTTGGGCGCGGCGCTCCAGCTCGGCATCCCGCTCGCCGGCCAACTTCGACCCGAGCTTGGTGCAGCAATTCCTGAAGCCGGCGCCCGGCAAGATACGGCTGCAGCACGGCGACGAGGCTGCCGAATGCGACGCCACCCCGTAGCCGCGACGACTTCCGCGATGGCGCTTCGCCGTCGAGAGAAAGCCCCGACCTTGTCCTGCCTAGGAGTGCGGAAGGTTCGTCGCCAAAAAGGCCAGTGTGCGGCCGCGCGCCAGCGCCGCCGAACGCTGGTCGTAGTTCGAGCGCGCCCAGCAGTTGAACCCGTGGTCTGCGCCGGCGTAGACCTCGATCATCACGTTGTCGCGACCCTCGAAAGCGTCGCGCACGGACTGCACGGTCGGCAGCGGGATGTAGCTGTCGTTCTCGGCGAAGTGGAACAGCATCGGGGCGCGGATCTTCGGCACCTCCGAGAGCATCGTCGGGATGCCTCCGCCGTAGTAGCAGACCGCTGCGTCGACATCCGTTTCGGCCGCGAGGTGGTACGACAGCCGTCCGCCCATGCAGTAGCCCAACGACGCGACGCGTCCGCTGCACTCGGGCAAGCCGCGCAGCAGTTCCAGAGCGTCCGCGAGATCCAGCACGCATTGCGCGAACTTCGTGCGCTGCACAAGCTCAACCCCCTTGGCGAATCCGGCCTTGTCGTAGCCGAGTTCGACACGCGGCTCCTCGCGCCAGAACACGTCAGGCGCCAGCACCGTGTACCCGTCCATCGCGTACTGGTCCGCGACGCCGCGAATGTGCTCGTTCACGCCGAATATTTCCTGGATCAGCAGGATGCCGGGTCCCCGACCGGTCGGCGGCAGCGAAAGGTAGGCCTTGAACGTGCCGCCGTCGACGGCCTTCACGTCGATCCACTTCGAATTCATGTCATCATTTCTCCAAGAGCCTACGTGTCGATTCAGGATGCCAGCCGCGCCACCTTCGAGGGCACGACATCGGCGATACGCGCGCAACCCAGCAGCGCCATGTCGCGCAGCAGTTCGTCGCGCAGCAGTTCGTCGCGCAGCAGTTCGAGCGCCCGCTCGACGCCGGCCTGCCCGCCTGCCGCGAGGCCATACAGATACGCGCGACCCACCGAGCACGCGTCGGCGCCCAGCGCGAGCGCCTTGAGGATATGCGTGCCACGCCGGATGCCGCCGTCGACGATGAGCTGCAGATCGCCGCCAATCGCATCGCGGATCGGGCGCAGACACTCGATCGGCGCCGCGCAGCCGTCGAGCTGGCGCCCTCCGTGATTGGAGATCATCAGCGCGGTGGCGCCGGCATCGCGCGCCTGCCGCGCATCCTCCGGTGTCGAGATGCCCTTGATCACGAGCGGCCCGTCCCACCACTGGCGCAGCCACTCCACGTCCTTCCAGCCCAGCGTGCGGTCGAACTGCTGGTTGATGTAGTCGATCAGGCCGATGCCCTTGCCCAGCGCGTCGACGCGGTGCGTGACGTTGGCGATGCTGAAAGCCGGGTCGCGCAGGTAGTGCCAGGCCCATGCCGGGCT
>JBKJPX010000037.1:0-12171 GCA_046594215.1 Panacagrimonas sp. | reverse complement strand
CAACCTCGAATTCCAGAACCGCGGCGTCACCGCGGTCTACACCGCGGAGTCCGACCTGAGTGCCGCGATCCACGGCAAGCCCTTCGACGGACTCTCGCTGCAAGGCGTCTCGTCGGTGGCGCACAACATCGTGCTGATGCGCTACGTGGAGCTGCGCAGCGAGCTGCACCGCATGATCTCCGTGCTCAAGGTGCGCAGCGCGTCGATCGACTCCGGGCTGCACCTGTACACGATAGGTCCGGCCGGGCTCCAGATCGACGAGGATTCCAGCAGAGCCGCGCGCATCCTGCACTCGCTGGACGGCTCGCCGTCGGGCAACGGCTCTCGGGAAATCTAGGCGCTCGCAATGGCTTCAGTCCTGGTCGTCGACGACGAATTCGGCATCACGGAGGTGCTCGAGGCGCTCCTCACGGATGCCGGGCACCACGTGCGTCGCGCGATCAACGGTCGCCAGGCGCTGGAACTCGTGCACGAGCAACGCCCCGATCTCGTCCTGCTCGACATGATGATACCGATCATGGACGGGCCCACCACGCTCAAGGCCATCCGCTCGGACCCTGGCAGTGCGTCGGTGCCGGTGATCCTGATGAGCAGCCTGCCGCCTGAGAAGGTGGCGCAGATGGTGGACGAGGGTTTCGAAAGCATCCTCACGAAGCCCTTTCGCGCGAAGGCGGCGCTCGAGGCGATCGCGACTGCACTGGAACCCAGCCCCTAGCTGCGCACGGTGCTGCGCGGTGGTGAATGTAGGCGGTGCGCGCTATTTCCCTTCCGACACTTTTTCCGAAGGCGACTTCCCGGCGACCGGCTTACCCTCGCGCTTGGCTTTCGCCTCGCCCAGCACCGCCGCGTAGCGCTTCTGCAGCGCATCGAGCGCGTCCTGATCGAGGCGCTCGATATCGATCATTGAATCATCGGCCGCGCTGATCGCGAAGATGATCTCGTCCAGCTTGAGCTGCAGCGCCTCCGAGTCGCGGTTCTGCGAGTTCTGGATCAGGAACACCATCAGGAAGGTGACGATGGTGGTGCCGGTGTTGATCACCAGCTGCCAGGTTTCGCTGAAGCCGAAGATCGGTCCGGTGGCCGCCCATATCAGGACCGACGAAGCCGCGAGAACGAACGCGTAGGGCGTGCCGACCGCCTTGGAGATCGCGTGAGAGAACTTGGCGAAGGCTTTCTGCATCGACATGGCGGTGCTCCGGATTGATCGCCCGGCCATCTGCACGATCCGGACCGGCGCCGGCGCGGCCTGCCATCAGTGCGTAGTGTTCAGTGCGTGGTGTTCAGTGCGTGGTGTTCAGTGCGTGGTGTTCGAAGGGCGGTCTTCCGCACGCCGCTTGGCCGAACGCGCGTGCTTCGACGACGTGATCTGCGCCTGGTCGTCCGCGTGCTCGGGCTCCGGTGTGGATGCCGACATGCCGGCCGGCGAAGTGGCTGCACCGTCCGGACGCGCGTCACGGCGCGGTGCATCAGTCGCCGTCTCGTCATCGCTCCCCCCCTCGCAAGGGACGCTGGTCTCGGGCGATGGCGTGACGGAAGCTTCCGGGGCGGGTCGCGCCGGCTGCGCCGAAGCCGAAAACGCGCCGAGGCTCGCGAACAGGGCAAGCGCAAGCGGAAGCGATCTGGTCATGAAGAATCTCCAATCAGTTAAAGCAATAGAGTCAGTTAAAGCAAAGAGGGACGCGGTCGCGGTCGTCCATCCCACTCGCGTAACCCGAACCACGTAATCAGAAGTCGTGCCCGGGCCAGCGCATTCGCACCGATCGCGCGAAGCGCAACCGATGTGCTCGCTCTACTACGACCGCGGCGAGAGTGGTCTCGTTCCAAAGTGTTTCCCGCGTCGCGGGGATTCACGAATCATGGCGAATTGAAGGACACCGATTTAGGCGAATGGCAATTCGCCTTTAAGGCGACGCCATGCCGCAGTGCGACATCGATCCGATGCAAAGGAAATGGCTTCTTTTACCTCCTCTTACAACCAAGCAAAGATTTGCACGCTCCATGCATAGATGCCCGCGACTCGTGCGCCCTCACCCCCGCTCGCGAAGAAAGTTGCCGAAGTAAAAGTCGATTGAAATCGCTGCCGCCTCATCAGAGCAAGCAAAGCCCCACACACGACCCTCGGAGAATTTTCATGAACCTGCCTGCCGCCTCACCGCCCTACCCCACCACCGTCCACGTCGCTGGCGCTCATGCCCACGGCACCGAGGGTGCGGAGGCCATCTGCTGGCATGCCGTGATTGCCGGCGCGCTCGCCGCTGCGGCGCTGTCCCTGATCCTGCTCGTGCTCGGCAGCGGACTGGGTTTCGCGGTGATGTCGCCCTGGGTCCACGACGGCGCCTCCGCGACGACGCTCGGCGTCAGCGCCGTGCTCTGGACCATCGCGATGGCGGTCATCGCTTCGGCCATGGGTGGCTACCTCTCCGGACGGCTGCGGCACCGCTGGGTCGACGTCAAGCCCGAAGAGCGCTACTTCCGCGACACCGCGCACGGGTTCCTGGTCTGGGCGATCGCCACCTTGCTGACCGCGGGTCTTCTGACCTCCGCCGCGTCGGGAATCGCCAAGGGCACGGCAGACCTCGCGTCCTCCGCACTGCAAGGCGCGGGCGACGCCACGGCCGTGCTGGAGCAGAACGAATCCACGGCCGACCAATACTTCAACGACGCGCTGTTCCGTTCCGAACGCGCGAATGCCGGGCCGGCCGACCAGGCGGCGCGTGACGAGGTGGAACGCATCCTCGCGTTCGATGCGATCAGCGCGAAGCCGATGGCCGACGCGGATCGTCGGTACGTCGTGTCGACGGTGGCGCGACAGACCGGCCTGAGCGAGAGCGAGGCGGACGTGCGCGTCACGCAAGTGATGAATCGCGCCGAGCAGACCGCCCAGGAACTCAAGACCGCGGCGCGCGAAGCTGCCGACAAGGCGCGCAAGGCCGCGGTGAAAGTCTCGCTGTGGTTGTTCGTGTCGCTGCTCGCCGGTGCGTTCTGCGCCTCGTACGCCGCCATGCTCGGCGGGCGCCATCGCAACGCCTGGCCCCGCTGATCCCACCCACTTCGATCAAGGACTCCTCCCATGCAATCGCTCCTGCTCTGGCTCATCGGTATTCCCATCCCCCTCATCATCCTGATCGCGCTGATCCACTGAGGTTCGCTCGTTCAGCGTTCTTTCATCACCGCTGAGTAAGCTGTTTTCATCGGTTGGAACTCCTGCCTCCCTCAGGACTCCCTCACGGTCCGCCCCGACCGTCCAACCGATCGGCCCCCTCCACCCAGGGGGCCTTTTTTTGGGCGTCGATCGTCCGCACCTTCGCGCCTGCGAGCGGGAACGCCGATTGCACCCGAGCCTCGCGGGCGATCAGCCCGTTTGACGGAACGGCGGCATGAGCGTCTCGAACGAGTCTCGTGGCAACAATCGCCTGGAGCGGCTCGTCCGCCTTCTCACAAAGGGCAAGGGCGATGCCGGCGCGGCACCGCCGGCTCTGACGTCCGTCACCGACACGAGCGCACGTTCTCACCTGCGCCCCGGGAGTGGTGGTCGTGTGCGGCTGGATCGCGTCGTCGCCGAACCCGGTGCGCGTGCGCGGCTCACCAACCGCGTGATCCGCTGGCTGTGCCGTTCGGCCGATCGACATTTCTCGAACGACGATGCGCTGCTGCGACTGCGCCGCAGGCTCGCCCTGATCGATCGCGCCGGCGGGCTGCTCAGCCTGGGCCGCACGGAGCGCTTCGACTGGCGTCGCGGAACGATCAATGGCATTCGCGCGCGCTTCGTGCAGCCCCAGGACGCGTCGAAGGACGCGCAGTCCGTGCTGCTCTACCTGCACGGCGGCGCCTTCCTGTTGCGCACGCTTAATGGACACATGAATCTCGCGGCCGGCATTGCGCGTGCTGCGGGTCTCGAGCAGGCCGTTCTGCCGATCTACCGTCTCGCGCCCGAGTGCCCGTATCCCGCGGCCATCGACGATTGCCTCGCCGCGTATCGCGGCCTGCTCGCGCGCGGCCTGCGCCCCGACCAGATCGTGCTCGCCGGTGATTCGGCCGGCGGCGGCCTGGTCCTCAAGCTGCTGATGCGGCTGCGCGACACCGGCCTGCAGATGCCCTGCTGCGGCGTCCTGCTCTCGCCGTTCACCGACATGTCCTGCTCGGGACGTTCGATCCACGCCAACGCGTCGAAGGACCCGATGTTCGGACCACTGCCCGCGATGCACGTGCGCTTCTACCTGGGCGAGACGGATCCGCGCGATCCGAATTGCTCGCCCCTGTTCGGCGACTTTGCGGGGCTGCCGCCGCTGATCGCGCAGGTGGGCAGCACCGAGCGCCTGCTCGACGAGACCGTGCGCCTCGCGCCCAGAGTCCGGCGCGCCGGCGGCGTGCTCGAGGTCGAAGTGTGGAACGAAATGCCGCACGTGTGGCAGGCGATGGGCCTGCCGGAAAGCGCGCAGGCGATCGAATCGCTGGGGCGCTTCATCCGCCGGCAGCGCGAGCTTGCGACGCTCGGCGCGGACGACGCGTTGAAGGCCGCCTAGCCGGCACGCGGGATCACGCGAAGCGAAAGACCGAGCAGCGTCTGCAATGCCGCAAGCCCGGACGTCATCCGGGCCGCGGCGTCACATCAGGTGTAGATCGCCGTCGTCGCGGTTGGCCGGGCGAGCAGACGCGAAATACCGATCGCGTCGCCGGACTTGGTGCAGTAGCCATATTCCTTCGAGTAGATGCGGCGCAGCGATTCGTCGATCTTGTTCAGGAGCGTCGACTCGCGCTCGCGCAGGCGCATCTCCAGCCACTCCTGCTCCTCGCGCGTGGCGCGGTCCGCTGGATCGGTGGGGACGTCTGCGGTCTCGAGGTTCTCGCGCAGTTCGATCTGGCGGGTCCGCAGTTCTTCGCGCATCGCCATCAGGCGATCGCGAAAGAAGCTCAGTTGCGCGGGCGACATGTAATCGCCCTCGGGAGCAGCGCGAAGTTCGTCTTCGGTCATCGTGGAGCAGAGTCGGGTGGCATCGGGATCGAAAACAGTATGCGGCAGGTCGGCGAAGGTTTCTGCCGTTACAGGCAAGCCTTGTTCCACCCGATGGACTGCCGAGCGCGATGTTCGTTCCGCCGTCGCGGCGCGCGGCACGCCCGGCGACGCGAACAGGCGATGGGGGCGCCGTGCACGCTCATGCGGCAGCGTCGGGACCTGTCGCGGAACGAACAGCTTGCCCGCCCGGCGATCGGAGGAGGCTGCGAATCACCGGGCGCGAAGTCGTCCGTTTGCAATTTGCCAACGTTGCCCGCGGGAGGCCGTCAGGCCACTATCCACGGAAGAGACGGCTGGTTTTGCGGCCGTGCGCGTGGTGGAGCGGCCTGCAGGCCTTCGCTGCGAGGCGGAAAAAGAGAGGAGTAACCGCCCTGCGCCGGAACATCGCCGACGCGGGCACAACATTTCGGGGACGTTCGAACCGTGACAGCAAATGCCGACCGCGCCCCGGGCGTCGACGCCCAGATCGCGACGCACCGCTTCACCTATCTGCCGCTCGGTACGCTCGTCGGCCTGCTGCTCGCAAGCTTCGTCGTGGGCATCATCGCGCTGCTGTCCGCCCGCTCGCTTGCCACTCGCACCCAGACACTCGACAGCGTCACGCACACGCTCGAGGCGATCCAGCAATTCACCGCGCTGCTGACCAGCATGAGCAACGCCGAGACGGGCCAGCGCGGCTTCCTGCTCACCGGCGACGACGGCTACCTCGAGCCGTTCAACATCGCCAGGAGCCAGTTGGCCGGCCAGATCGCCGCAGCCCGGCACACGACCGCCAGCAACCCTAGGCAACAACAGCAGCTCTCGCAGCTCGAGCAGCTCACGACGGAAAAGTTCGCCGAGATGGAACAGACCATCTCGCTGTATCGCGCGGGCAAGGGGTTGGAGGCGCTCGCCGTGGTGCGAACGAATCGCGGCAAGCAGGCGATGGACGCCATCCGCAGCGTCATCGCACGGCTGGACAGCGAGGAACGCGCGGTGCTTGCGAGCCGGCAGGACGCATCCAACCGCGCGGTGGCGGTCTCATTCTGGGTGAGCGCCGGCGGCTCGGCGCTGCTGCTGCTGCTCATCGTCGCTGCCAGCATCCTGGCTTCGCGCGACCATCGCGCGAAGCAGGCGCTGGCCTGGGTGCGCGCGAGGCAGGTGGGGCTGGGCTCGCGCATCCAGGGCGAGCAGCGTCTCGATCGGCTGGGCGAAACCGTGCTCGAGTATCTCGCGCGCCACATGGACGCGCGTGTGGGCGCGATCTACATCGTCCAGGGTGAGCGCGGCTTCCGCCGCGTCGCGGCCTATGCGCTCCCGCCCGAACTCGAAGGCGACGAGCTGCGACCGGGACAAGGCCTGCTGGGCGAGACGATGCGGCGCAACGCCCCGCTGCACGTCACCGAGGTTCCGGCCAACTACCTGCCCGTGGCTTCCGGCGTGGGACGCGGCGATCCGCGCGAGCTGCTGCTGGCGCCGGCGGCCGTCGACGGCATCGTGCAGGCGGTGATCGAGCTGGGCTTCTTCCGCAACGTCACCGCCGCCGACCAGGACCTTCTCGCGCGCGTGTCGGAATCGCTCGGCGCCGCCGTGCGCGCGTCCAAGGACCGTACACGCCTCGAAGAACTGCTGGAGGAGATGCAGCGCAAGTCCGAAGAACTTCAGACGCAGCAGGAGGAACTGCGCGTCAGCAACGAAGAACTCGAGGAACAGGGACAAGCGCTCAAGGTTTCGCAGGTCCAGCTCGAAAGCCAGCAGGTGGAGCTGGAACAGACCAACTCCCAGCTCGAGGAGCAGATGCAGCTGCTCGAGGCGCAGAAGGAGGACCTCTCGCGCACGCAGCTGTCGCTCACCGAGAAGGCCGAGGAGCTCGAACGCGCCAGCCAGTACAAGAGCGAGTTCCTGGCCAACATGAGCCACGAACTGCGCACGCCGCTCAACTCCTCGCTGATCCTGGCCAAGGTGCTGGCCGACAACAAGAACGGAAACCTGTCCGAGGAGCAGGTCCGCTTCGCGCAGACCATCACCTCCGCCAACCAGGATCTCCTGGCACTGATCAACGACATCCTGGACCTGGCGAAGATCGAGGCGGGCCAGGTCGAGCTGAACATCGAGTCCCTGCTCGTGGCACGCACGGCCGAGAACCTTCTGCGCGGCTTCGAGCCGCTGGCGAAGCAGAAGAAGGTCGTGCTGAAGTTCATGATGGAACCCGGCACGCCGGACCGCGTCGACACCGACCCGCAACGCCTGGGACAGGTGATCAAGAACCTGCTGTCGAACGCGCTGAAGTTCACCGACCGCGGCGAGATCGCGCTGCGCATCTTCCAGGGCGCGGAAGACACGCTGCACTTCGCCGTGCGCGACACCGGACTGGGCATCGCGCCCGACCAGCAGGGCGTGATCTTCGATGCCTTCCGCCAGGCCGATGGCAGCGTGCATCGCCGTTACGGGGGCACGGGCCTGGGCCTGTCCATCTCGCGTGACCTCGCGCACCTGCTCGGCGGCGAGATCACCGTGCAGAGCGCGCTCGGCGAAGGCAGCGTATTCACGCTGATCCTGCCGCGCGTATACACCGCGCGTGCGGCCGACGCGCCGGCGCCCTCGGTCGAAACGCTGTCGCCCGCGACCCCCATTGCCGATGCGGCTCGCACCGCCGAGGCCAGGTCTGCTTTGCCGCGCGAAGGCGCCATCGAGGATGACCGCGAGCGCCTGAAGCCCGGCGGCCGCGTGCTGCTGGTGATCGAGGACGACGCGCGCTTCGCCCTGATCCTGCGCGACCTCGCGCGCGAGCTGAACTTCCAGTGCGTGGTGACGCTCACGGCCGGCGACGGGATCAGCGCCGCGACCACCTTCCTGCCCAACGCCATCGTGCTGGACATGAACCTGCCCGATCACTCGGGCCTGGGCGTGCTCGACCAGCTCAAGCGCAACCCCAAGACGCGGCACATCCCCGTGCACGTGATATCGGTGGCGGACTATTCGCGCGAGGCGCTGGAGCTGGGCGCGATCGGCTACGCGTTCAAGCCGGTGGAGCGCGAAGCCCTGGTCGAGGCCTTCCAGCGTCTCGAGGCGAAATTCTCGCAGGGCCTCAAGCGCGTGCTCGTCGTGGAGGACGATGCGCGCCAGCGCGAGGCCATCGACCAGCTCCTGGGCAGCACGCAGGTTCAGATCGTGGGCGTGGAGAGCGCGGGCGCGGCGCTCGAGCAGCTCAAGGCCAGCACTTTCGACTGCATGGTGATGGACCTGAACCTGCCCGACCTGTCCGGCTATCAGCTGCTCGAGCGCATGAGCGCGCAGGAGGGCGTCTCCTTCCCGCCGGTGATCGTCTACACCGGCCGCACGCTCACGCGTGAGGAGGAACAGCGCCTGCGCAAATTCTCACGGGCCATCATCATCAAGGACGCCCGCTCGCCCGAGCGCCTGCTGGACGAGGTGATGCTCTTCGTCCACCAGGTGGAGACCACGCTGCCGCCGGAAAGCCAACGCATGCTCAAGCTCGCGCGCGATCGTGACACCGCGCTCGAAGGTCGCCGCATCCTCGTGGTCGAGGACGACGTGCGCAACGTCTTCGCGCTCACCAGCGTGCTCGAACCGCGCGGCGCGAAGATCCAGATCGCGCGCAACGGTCGCGAGGCGATCGATGCGCTGACGGCCGCACCGGCGCAGGGCGAACTCGCCATCGACCTCGTGCTGATGGACATCATGATGCCGGAGATGGACGGCTTTACCGCGATGCGCGAGATCCGCAAACGCGCCGAGTTCCGCAAGCTGCCGATCATCGCGCTGACCGCCAAGGCGATGAAGGACGACCAGGAGAAGTGCCTGGCCGCCGGCGCCAACGACTACATCGCCAAGCCGCTGGACGTGGACAAGCTGCTTTCGCTGGTGCGGGTATGGATGCCTCATTAGACCCGCTCTCCCCGGCGGCTTCGAAAGACTTCCAGATCGAGCTGCCGCTGCTGCTCGAAGCGATCTACCGCAAGTACCACTACGACTTTCGCGAGTACGCCAACGCGTCGCTCAAGCGGCGCCTGGCCGCTGCGATGATCCGATTCAACTGCAGCACGCTCTCGCAGCTCCAGCAGCGGCTCCTGCACGAGCCACTCGTGTTCCCGGTGCTGCTCGACTACCTCACCGTGCAGGTCAGCGAGATGTTCCGCGACCCGAGCTACTTCCTCGCGCTGCGCGAGCAGGTCGTGCCGATCCTGCGCACCTACCCCTCGCTGAAGATCTGGGTGGCGGGCTGCAGCACGGGCGAGGAGGTGTACTCGCTGGCGATCCTGCTGCGCGAGGAAGGACTGCTGAGCCGCAGCCTGATCTACGCCACCGACATCAACCCGCAGGCGCTGCAGCGCGCCGAGGCCGGCGTGTTCGACATCGACCGCATGCCCGGTTTCACCGAGAGCCATCGCAAGTCGGGCGGACACTCGTCGCTATCGGACTACTACACCGCGGCGTTCGGGCGCGCCGCGATGGACAAGTCGCTCAAGAAGCACATCGTGTTCTCGGACCACAGCCTCGCCACCGACAGCGTCTTCGCCGAAGTGCAGCTCGTGTCCTGCCGCAACGTGCTCATCTACTTCACCCGCGAGCTGCAGGACCGCGCGCTCGGACTGTTCGCCGACGCGCTGTGCCGCAAGGGTTTCCTGGGCCTGGGCTCGAAGGAATCGCTGCGCTTCTCCGCGCGGGCCGACGCGTTCGCGGAACTGTCGCGCGAAGAACGCATCTTTCAGAAGAAGGACCCCACGTGAGCGCGCCTGTCGCGCCTGTCGCGCCTGTCGGCGACCGCTTCGACGCCATCGTCATCGGCGCCTCGGCGGGCGGCGTGGAGGCGCTCTGCACCTTGCTGCCGGCCCTGCCCCCGCAGTTGAAGGCCGCTGTCTTCGTTGTGCTGCACCAACCACCGGATCGCCGGAGCATCCTGGTGGACATCTTTCGGCGCAAGTGCGTGCTGCCCGTGCAGGAAGCCGAGGACAAGGCGCCGGTGATGCCGGGAACGATCTACTTCGGACCGCCCAACTATCACCTGCTCATCGAACGCGGGTGCCACATCGCGCTGTCGATCGACGACCTGGTGCAGTTCTCGCGTCCCTCCATCGACGTGCTGTTCCAGTCCGCGGCCGACGTGTACGGCCCGCGCCTGCTGGGCATCGTGCTCACTGGCTGGAACGAGGACGGCGCCGCCGGCCTGCGCGCGGTGCGCGAGGGGCGCGGCATCACGATCGCGCAGGACCCGCAGAGCGCCGAGGCGCCCGTCATGCCGATGGCGGCCATCCGGCTTGCCGAGCCCGACTTTGTGCTCAATTCGCAGGCCATCGCCGAACTGCTGCGTGGCCTGTGCGTCCAAGGCGCTCCCACGCCTTCCCCTGTGCCCGCTTCTCCTGCACCCTGATCCCATGCAACCCACGGTCAAATGCCTGCTGGTCGACGATCTCGAGGAGAATCTCGTCGCGCTCGGCGCCTTGCTCGAGCAGGATGGCGTTGAGCTGCTCAAGGCGCGGTCCGGCTCCGAGGCGCTCGAACTGCTGCTGATGCACGACATCGCACTGGCGCTGCTGGATGTGCAGATGCCCGACATCGACGGCTTCCAGCTCGCCGAGCTGATGCGCGGCACCGAGCGCACGCGCCACGTCCCGATCATCTTCGTCACGGCAGGCACGCACGAGCTGCACCGCGTGTTCAAGGGCTACGAGACCGGCGCGGTCGACTTCCTGCACAAGCCCGTCGAGCCCTTGATCCTCGCCAACAAGGCCTCGGTTTTCTTCCAGCTCTATCGCCAGAAGCTGCAGCTCGCGCAGGACCTCAAGGAGCGCACCGAGACGCTGCGCCTCAACGAGATGTTCGTGGCCATCCTCGGACACGACCTGCGCACGCCCCTCAGCACCATCCTGACGTCGGCGGAGCTTCTGCTGAAGGCGTCGGCCGACGACGCGGTGCAGTCCGCGGCGAACCGCATCCAGGTCAGCGGGCGGCGAATGCAGACGCTGATCGAGAACGTGCTGGATCTTGCACGCGCACGCCTGGCCGGCGGCATCTCGCTGCGCCGCGAGCGGGTCGACTTTCAACGCCTGTTGTCGATCACGGTGCAGGAACTCGAGGCGACCGCGCCGACCAGTCCCATCGAAGTCAGTGCGCACGGCGACCTGCACGGCGAATGGGACTCGGACCGTCTCGCGCAGGTGCTCTCGAACCTGCTGAGCAATGCCCTGCAACACGGCGAGCACGGCCAGCCGGTGGAAGTGTTCGTCGACGGCACGCATCGCGACACGGTGACGCTCACGGTCGCCAACCAGGGCGGCATTCCGGCCGAGGCGCTGCCGCGCGTTTTCGATCCTTTCGGCTCGGGCCGCCACAACCGCGCGCGTCATGAGGGGCTGGGACTGGGCCTTTACATCGTCCGGCAGATCGTCGATGCGCACGACGGCGAGATCGGGGTACACGTCGAAGACGACCGGCGCACGGTGTTCCGCGTGGCGCTGCCGCGTCGCGATCGGAACGCGTCAGAAGTGATCGGCTCGACGCCCGACGGATTCAGCGTGCGTCGCATCGGGTCCAAGTCGCTGGACGCGGCTGACGTCGCGACGCCCGCGCCTCCGCGAACGGGCCGCCGCATCCTGGTGGTGGACGACAGCCACGACTCGGCGGACTCGCTGGCGATCCTGCTCGAACTGGAGGGCAACCAGGTTCGCGCGGCTTATGACGGCCTCCAGGCGGTCGAGGTCGCGCAGGTCTTCCATCCGCACATCGTGGTGCTCGACCTGGGACTGCCCAAGCTCGACGGCTACCAGGCCGCCCGGCAGATCCGCCTGCAGCCGGGTGGCGACGACATCGTGCTGGTCGCGCTGACGGGCTGGGACGACGAAGAAGACCGGCGCCGCACGCAGGAAGCCGGCTTCGACCGGCATCTCGTGAAGCCGATCGACGGGATCCAGTTGCAGAAGGTTCTTTCGGAACTCACGCGCAAGGCTGTGGCCTGATCGGCGACCCCGCGCAGGGTGGGTGGGTGAAGCCTGCCCGCCGAGGGCCTGTTAACGCTTAGTGGGTCGCTGCGTTGCCCTCTGTGTTCAAGCCAGTCAAGGCGTGACCGAGGAGGTTTGCTGACTGCAAATGACGAGGGAGCAACGCAGGATGGCTTGAACACAGAGGGCAACCCTCCGGGGCCGGCCCGTTTTGGCCCA
>JBKJPX010000085.1:0-30349 GCA_046594215.1 Panacagrimonas sp. | reverse complement strand
GGTCCGTGCGATTCCTTGATCGATTCACCGAGGGCGCGTCGAGGCGCATCGCGCAGCGCACGTCCCGCCGGAGCTTCCTGACGGCGTTGGGTAGCGCGATGGTGGGTGCGGGTTCGCTGCCGCTGCTGCCCGTCGCGCGAGCCGCCGGCGAAGGCGGTGGCAGCTGCGTTGCTCCCCAGTCCACCGGCGACGTGCAGGATCCCGGCAACCCCGCGAGCTGCGACTACTGGCGCTATTGCGCCATCGACGGCTTCCTCTGCACCTGCTGCGGCGGCACGACCAATGCCTGTCCGCCCGGAACCGAGATGTCGCCCATCACCTGGATCGGCACCTGTCAGAACCCTGCGGACGGGCGCAACTACATCATTTCGTACAACGACTGCTGCGGTAAGAGCAGCTGCGGGCGTTGCGTGTGCAATCGCAACGAGTCCGACCGGCCGATGGTGCGCCCGCAAGCAAACAACGACACCAACTGGTGCCTGGGCACGAGCAGCACGATCTACAACTGCTCGACCGCCAGCATTCTGGGTGTTGCACTGGAGAAGTAGCGTGGCGCGAACGATACCCCGTGCGATCGTGGTGGCAGCCTTGCTCGCATCTCCCGCGGGTCACGCGAACGCTGCCGACTCGAACCTGTTCCAGCAGCGCTGCGCCGCCTGCCATCTTGCCGACGGAGCCGGCGTTCCGTCCGCGTACCCGCGCCTCTCGGGCCGCGTAGACGACCTGGTGGCCGACGAGCAGGGCCGGCGTTACGTGGTGATGGTCGCCTCCAAGGGACTCATGGGCAGCCTCGCCGTCGACGGCGGTACGGTCCAAGGCGTCACGCCACCGCAGGCGGGACTGAGCGACGACGAGGTGGCCCAGCTTCTCAACGGTCTGCGGACGCTGGGCACATCGCAGCCGAAGTCCAAGGTCTTCGATGCGAAAGAGGTCGGCAGGATCCGGACCGAAAACGCAGCGCTGGGCATGCAAGGAGTGCTCGCCCTACGACCTGGCATCGCCGGCAACGGCAAGCCGTGAACCTGCGACTCGGCATCGCAGCGCTTCTGCTGTCGATGTCGTGCGCAGCACAGCCGGACGCCACCGAGCGAGCGCGCTTCCACTGGATGATGAACTGCCAGGGTTGCCACAAATCCGACGCTTCCGGGAGCGCCGACGGCGCGCCGAGCATGTCCGGAGCGATGGGCCAGTTCCTGTCCGTTCGCGGAGGACGCCAGTACCTGAGCCGTGTTCCGGGCGTCGCGTTCGCTCCGTTGAACGATGCCGATCTGGCCAACCTGCTCAATTGGTGTCTGCAGACATTCGACCCTGAAAACATCCCGGCCGACTTCGTTCCCTACGATTCTGCCGAGGTGCACGGCCTTAGAAGCCGGCCTCTGGTGTCGGACGCCAAGTCCGAACGCGAGCGTCTGGCGGCCCAGTTCCAGTCACCGTAGGCGCTCCCGTCTCTGCTGCGCCATGGCGTGAGCGCACTCGATGCGCCCCACGCACCGTCGGCCGAGTTCTGTGACGACGCCGTCGCCTGTTGGCACGCATGGAGCGAATCTCTCCACGTGCATCAGGTGTGTCCATTTTCTTCGCCGACGCGGTCGATTCGAGAGACCGAACGTCACGCGACGGCCTTCTCGGCCAGCCAATCCGCCGCACCACCACACCACGAGTAGGCTTTGAATCCGGCCTTCTTGAGCAGGATCACCGCATCCGCCGACATCAGGCAGAACGGGCCGCGGCAGTAAGCGACGATCGGCTTGTCCTTGGGCAAGTCGCGCAGCCGTTTCGAAAGTTCGGCAAGCGGGATGGACCGCGCATAGGGCAGATGCTGCTGCTCGTACTCCGAAGCAGGCCGCACATCGATCACCGTGACCAGGCCGCGCTTCGCCTTGCGCAACAAGACCTCGCCGTCCGTCTCTTCCCAATGGTCTCCGGCCGTCGCCATGTTCTGCAGCGCGTGCTGCAGTTCGAACATCCGATCGATCGCCAGGGTCCGGAGCGTGACCAGCAGGCCTGCCACCTCGGGGCACGCGACCCGGTAGATCACCTTGCGGCCCTGCTTTTCTGTTTCGACGAGGCGCGACATTCGGAGCTCTTTCAGATGCGCGCTGGCCAGCTTCACGCTGATCCCCGTTTCGTTCGCCAGCATCTCCACCGGCTTTGGCGCCTGGCAGAGCAGTTCGATGAGTTCGAGCCGTTTGGCGTTGGCCATGCTCTTGGTCATCCGCTCGACCTGCTCGTACATCAAGGTTTTCAGTGCGCGGTTCGTGCCCAAGGAGTTCTCCAATGTCGGCCGGGTGGAGGCCGATAAGCGTCGATCTACGGCCAACATTCTAATGTTTCTTAGATCGTTAGTCCCAATGAGGGTTATCCCTATGTCGATCCGTCCCGCTTTACGGACACTACGTCCGATTCGAGTTAATGGGCGGTGCGCACTTCGACACGCAGCACACAATCAGCGCTCGATCGGCACGAGTTCCGTCCCATGAACATGACCTGCTCCATCACGTCTCCTTCGATTTCCGCGGCTGACCGCTTCCCCGATGCGCCGGAGGACATTCACAGCGAGCGGCCACTCGAACGTTTGACGCTCTCAGGCGGCTGTTTCTGGTGCACCGAAGCGGTCTATCGGCAATTTGATGGCGTTCTGAACGTGACCTCCGGATACGCGGGTGGAACTGAGCAGACAGCCAACTACACCGATGTAAGCGGAGGCGGGACGGACCATGCCGAAGCGGTCCAAATCGAATACGACCCCTCGCGCGTGACGCTCGGGCAGTTGCTCAAGGTTTTCTTTTCGGTGGCCCATAATCCGACACATCTGGATCGGCAGGCGGACGACGTGGGCCGCCACTATCGCTCCGCTGTTTTCTACGCCGACGAGGACCAGCGGCGCGTCACCCGGGCGTACATCCACGCGCTCGACACCGCCAAGGTGTTCGACGCACCGATTGTCACCACGCTCGAAGCATTTTCTGGCTTTTATGTCGCCGAGCCGGACTTCCAGAATTACGTGACGCGGAATCCCACCGATGCCTACGTGGAGGCAAAGTCGTTGCCCAAGGTGAAGAAGGCGCGCGAATGGTTCGCCGACAGGCTGAAGCCCGGGTGACGACCCCGCCCCGGACCGGATAGCACGGGATCAGATCCGCGCGGGCGTCGCCGTCCACAAGCGATCAACGGCGGTGAATTCAAAACGCATCAAAAAGGGAAAGAGGACGATGGAACAAGATCGAAGCGGCGGGCACCGGGGCTGCCGCCACTCTGTGTCGCTGCGCGTGAAGGTGCTCGCGAGCTTGCTGCTAGGAAGCTGTTTGCATCCCCTCGCCTCGGCTTCGGAAGGAGGCGCCTTCGGCAACTATGGAGTTGGCGCATCGACGCTGGCGAGCGGGATCCTGGGTCCGCCTGGGACATTTGTTCAGTACGGCTACCTCCTGTTCTACTCCGCCGACAAGTTCGTTGATGACCGGGGCCACTCGTCGATCCCGGACTTCGATCTCGACATCATCGCGACTGCCACCATTACGCGGTACACCTGGGACTTCACGTACCACGGCTTCAGCTTCGCGAGCGCTCTCATACCCGAGGCCCTCCACGTCGACGTAGATATCGGCAGCGTCCACGATGAGGCGACCGGGTTGGCCTACATCAACGTCCAGCCCCTGGCGATAGGGCGATCATTCGGTAACTGGCACGTCATGACCGCCACCCACATGTTCTTTCCGACTGGAGACTACGATCGCAATGCGCTGGCCAATAGCACCCTGAACCATAAGGGGGTGACGCAGGAACTCTCCGTCACTTGGCTACCGAATGCGCGGTGGATGTTCGACTTGTCGTCGAGCATTTCTTTCAATCGGCGCAATCCGGATACCGACTATCGTTCGGGCACCTTGTTGGGTTTCACCTGGGCAGCCAACTATCGGCCGTTCAGTTCGAACCCGAAGTGGCAGGTAGGAATCAATGGTCTATACCTTGACCAGATCCGGGATGACGAAATTGACGGAGAGGCGGTGCAAGGAGGATTCCAGCTGCGAAAAGTAACCGCGGGTCCTCAATTCGGTTACTGGATCACTCCCGCGGCTGCCATCGTGGTGAAGTGGGCTCGGGAGTACGAGGTCAGAAACGCGCCCCAGGGGGACCAGATATGGCTTCAAGCCGCCTTTCCCTTTTGACGCGCGGCGGCAGAGATTCACAGGCCAGAGGCTCTGGCCGCGTTGTTCCATGAATCCAGGTAAGGAGAGTCATTGTGACGGACTACACCGAGTTGAAGGCAAAGCACCGCGCGATGTGGGCGCTGGGTGAATACGACCGTATCGCGGACGGCCTCAAGATCACGACGGACCAGACGCTGCGGATCGCACAGGTTCGTGCAGGAGAAAAGGTGCTGGACGTCGCCACGGGCACCGGCATCACCGCCATTGCAGCGCGCGAGCGCGGTGCCAAGGTCACCGGCATCGATCTGACGCCCGCTCTGCTGGAGGTCGCGAGCCAGAACGCAAAGGCGATGGGATGGGCCGACATCGACTTTCGCGAGGGCGATGCCGAAGCCTTGCCGTTCGAAACGGGTTCGTTCGACGTGGTGCTTTCCACCTGCGGTCACATGTTCGCGCCGGACCAGGCGAAGGTCGCTGCGGAACTGGCGCGCGTCACGCGCCCGGGTGGCCGGGTGGTGTTCCTTGCCTGGGATCCACAGGGCGGATTGGGGAACTGGTTCCGGATCACCAACAAGTACGTGCCCCCACCGGCTGGCGTCCCGACGCCGTTCAACTGGGGCCTGCCCGAAAAGGTGAAGGAACTCTTGGGAAGCGCCTTCGAGGACATCAGCTTCACTCGCGGCGACTGCCCTGAGTTCGGCGCGTCGCCGGAAGCGGTCTGGGACCTCTGGTCAACGCGGTATGGCCCTACCATTCGCGCCCTGAACCTGCTCGAGGGCGAAAAGAGGGAGGCTTTCTCCTACGAGATGCTGGAATTCTTGAAGGGCTACCAAGCAGTGGATGGGAAGGTTCGATGGGGCCGGGAATACCTCATCACGCGAGCTGTTCGCGCTCGGTAGACACGAGCGAGCAACGCCGGTCCCAAGAGGCCAGTTGCACGCTTGCCAGGTTCTCGCGACTGTTTTCGACGCAGTCCGTTGTTGGGTCGATGGTCAGTCGCTTCGAGGGACCTCTCCGGGCTGTTCGCGGCCCTCGCCCGCAACGCATGGTCGTTCCGCAAATCGAATGCGCGAAGTTATGATGTCCCCGAGCATTTTCGGATCACTTCGCTACTCGGCATGCTGATTCAAACCGTCTGATCGATAACCAACGGTTGGCGAAAGAAAATGTCCTGATCGCAGCCAAGCTGCGGCGCGCACGGAGCGAATCTTTCCCGTGCATCAGGTGTGTCGCATTCTTCCCGTCGGCCTCATCGACGGGCCACCGAACGCGTTCTCCGGTAGTTCGTCGGAAAACCTACTTAGCCGCGCCGGCACCTGAGGCGTCGACTGCGGCGGTTCCTCCGATCGCTCTCTTGAAATGTCCCCGGGAAGTGTTCCCCCAATGTCCCGACATTACGAGGGCCTCCACCAGTCCGGCGCCGATCGCGACATGACTCTCTGTATCGGTGGCCTGGCCCGGAGGCCGAAGCGGGTCTTCAAGGGTAAATATTCGCGCGCAACCGACAAAGATATAGGAGGCCCCGATGGGCGGGGCGCCTCGATCGCGGTGCTGTGCCGACGCCCGCCGTCCTGCGCGCCGTCCTGCGCCCGCCGCAGCGCGACCGCGCAAGGGGTGTAGACAATTTTTGCGGGGCTGCAGATCTTGTCGCCGGGCAGGTGCTCCCGGATCAGGCGCGGAGAAAGCGGCTCAAGTGACGGGCCGAATTCGGGAATTAGGCGCCGCATCCCCGATGCGTCGTGCACGGCCCTGGTCTTGCGCCATGAAAATCGAACCTTTAAATCCGACGCCCATGCTCGCGCCATCTTCCGAGGACTGCTCGCTCCATCCGGCTTCCGCCGATCGCGCTGCCGTGCCCTCGTCGATTCGCCGCACGCGAACGCCAGGCCCCTGCACGATGCTGGTCGAAGCCGCGCCGGATGAGCGTGCCTCGCTGGAGGCTTTCGTCGCCGAGCGCTTCTTCGAGGTCTACGGCGCGCGTATCCACATATTCTTGCCGCGCCTCTTTGGCGCCCGCGATCGGCGCGGTCACGTGACCGCGGTATTCGGCCTCAGGGGCGCCGACCAGGGCCCGCTGTTCCTCGAGCAATACCTCGACGCGCCGATCGAATCGATCGTCGCATCGACCTTCGGCCAACACGTGCACCGCCGGGAGATCGCGGAGGTCGGCAATCTCGCGGGGGCCTCGCCCGGCGCACTGCGGTCGCTGATTCCCTTGCTGACGCAACAGCTGCACGGTGGACGGTTTCGATTCGTCGCTTTCACGGGCTCGGTCCGCATGTGCAACGGCTTCTCACGTCTGGGCCTGCCGCTGCGCGTCGTCGCATCGGCACCACCGGAGCGTCTGCCGCCGGCCGAACGCGCGCCTTGGGGCCGCTATTACGACCACCTGCCTTCGGTGATGCTCGGCGATATCACGCAGGGTATCGCGCTGCTGCGCACTTTCGCCGATGAGCCCGAGTTGCTGCGCGCGCAACTGGCGCCGCTGTCGCGGGTGGGTGCGCCATGATTCAGTCGGTTCTCGAAGCGCTTTCGCGCCACGCGAGCGCTCGCCCGACCGCCATCGCGCTGCGCGGTCGCGACGAGACGATCACCTACGGCGCGTTGAACGCCGGGGTGCAGGCGCTGGCCGACACGATCGAAGCCTCCGGGGCCAGAACGATTGCGCTGATGGCCGACAACGGCCCTGCCTGGGCGCTGGCCGATCTTGCCGTTCTTCGTGCCGGCCTTCGCCTCGTGCCCTTGCCCCTGTTCTTCTCGCCCCAGCAGATGGCACACGCCATTCGCGACGCCGGCGTGGACGCGGTCCTCACCGAGGCCGGACTGACGTTGCCGTCGATGCTCAAGGCCTTGCCGGCGCAGCTCCTGAAGGAGTCCGCGACGGGAATCACGCTGTCGCTGCTGCGGATGCCGGCGCTCGCGTCGATGCGAGCCGCCGCCATCGCGCCCACCACGCAGAAGATCACCTATACCTCCGGCACGACCGGCGAACCGCGCGGTGCCTGCCTGAGCGCGTCGATGCTGATGCTGCAGGCCCAGTCACTGTGCGTGGCCAGCGGCGCGAAGCAGGACGATCTTCACCTGAGTGCGCTGCCCCTGGCGACGCTGCTCGAGAACATTGGAGGTCTCTACGCGCCGCTGCTGGCTGGCGCACAGGCCTGCCTGCTGCCGCTGGCCGAAGTGGGCCTGGGCGGCGCCACGCAGTTCGACCCGCGCCGGCTGCTGCACGTGGTGCAGTCGCATCACGCGACCACGCTGATCCTGGTGCCGCAGCTGCTGCACGGCCTGGTGCTGGCCATCGAAGCGGGCGCGCCCAGGCCGCCGACCCTGCGCTTCATCGCCGTCGGAGGCGCGCCCCTGTCACCCCGCCTGCTCGAGCGGGCCCTGCGCCTGGGTCTGCCCGTTTTCGAAGGCTACGGATTGTCCGAGTGCGGATCGGTGGTAGCACTCAGCACACCCGGCGCGCGCTGCGTAGGCAGCGTCGGCCGACCGCTGCCGGGCGTGACCCTGGAGTTTGCGGCCGACGGCGAGATCCATGTCCGCGGACGCGGCTTCCTGGGCTACGTGGGCCAGTCCATCCGGGAGGAGGACGACGCGGTCGCCACCGGCGACCTGGGATACGTGGATGCGGCCGGCTTCCTGCATCTGACCGGACGCAAGAACAACCTCTTCGTCACCGCTTTCGGCCGCAACGTCGCACCCGAGTGGGTCGAGCGCGAACTGTGCCTGATGCCGGCCATTGCGCAGGCCGCCGTGTTTGGCGAGGCCAGGCCGTTCAACACCGCAGTGATCCTGCCGCGCACGAGCGATGCCGAAGTCGATGCGGCACTCGCGCAGGTCAACGCCACCTTGCCGGACTACGCCCGAGTGTCCCGCTGGATCCGGGCCGACGCGGCTTTCGCGCCTGCGAACGACCAGCTCACCCCCAACGGCCGGCTGCGCCGCAGCGCGATAGAAAGCGCGTACGGCGCGCGCGTAGCCACCCTGTACGAGGACGTCCAGACCGCATGAGCTTTCATCAGATTCTCCACGCACAGACCGCGGCCGATCGCGCCGCCCTGCTCGCCCAGCCGCTGTTTGCAGACGCCATCGCCGGGCGTGTGACCCGTCCGCTGTACTGCGCGTTCCTGGCACAGGCCTACCACCACGTACGCCACACCGTGCCGCTGATGATGGCGGCCGGCGGACGACTGGGGGTCGAGTACGAGTGGTTGCGCGCAAAACTCGTTCACTACGTCCAGGAAGAGTACGGCCACCACGAGTGGGTGCTCGACGACATCCGGGCCGCGGGCGGAGACGCCGACGCGGTACGCCGCAGCGAGCCCGCATTCCCCACCGAAATGATGATCGCCTACGCCTACGACACGGTGACGCGCGGCAATCCGGTGGGCTTCTTCGGCATGGTGCACGTGCTCGAGGGAACCAGCACCGCGCTGGCGACGCAGGCGGCGCAGAGCCTCGCCACCGCGTTGCAGTTGCCGCCGCGCGCCTTCAGCTACCTGAGCAGCCACGGTGCGCTGGACGTGGAACATGTCGAATTCTTTCGCGAACTCGTCGATCGCTTCGACAAGCCCTCGGACCAGGCCGCCGTCGTGCACGCGTCGCGCCGCTTCTATCGCCTCTACGGCGACATCTTTGCCCTCCTTCACCGGGAACACATCACATGCAACTCGCTCGAAGCCGCTGTCTGCTGACCGGTGCGAGCGGCGGCATCGGTCGTGCCGTCGCCCACGAACTGTCCCGCCGCAAGGTGGACCTCGTCCTGTCGGGCCGCAACGAGCCTGCGCTGGTCGAACTGGCCACGGAGCTTCGGCTGGCCGGCGGCCGCGTCGAGGTGGTCTGCGGCGATCTGCTCGACGCCGCTGGTGCACGCGGCATCGTATCCAGGACGCTCGCCTGCGACCCGGTGCTGGACTTGGTGGTCAACTGCGCGGGCACCATGCACTTCGGCACTTTCGAGCAGACGCCCGATGCCACCCTCGAGACCCTCTGGCGCACTAACGTGCTGGCGCCGATGCGCCTGACGCAGGCGGTCCTGCCCGCGCTTCGCCGCCGAAACGAATCGATGATCGTCAACGTGGGTTCGATCTTCGGCTCCATCGGGTTTCCCTGTTTTGCGACCTACTCGGCGAGTAAGTTCGCATTGCGCGGATTCTCCGAGGCGCTGCGACGCGAACTTCACGGCAGCGGCGTGGAAGTGCTGTATTTCGCCCCTCGCTACACGCGCACGGCTTTCAATGCCGGCGCAGTGGAGCAGATGGCGCAGGCCGTGAAGATGACCCAGGACAGCCCGGAGTCGGTGGCGCAGCAGCTGGCCCAGGCCATCGAGCAGCGCGCACGCGATCGCTACCTCGGATGGCCCGAGAAATTCTTCGTGCGCCTCAACGCGCTGTTCCCGCGCCTCGTCGACGGAGCGCTCATCAAGCAGGCGGCGCAGATGCAGCCCTACGCGCTGCAGCCGCTGCCTTGACCCTCACTGGAGCTTCGCAATGAAGAATGTCGTTCGCTACGCGTCGTGGATGATCGCCCTGGGACTCTTTGGCAACGCCCAAGCCGAAACCATTTCTGCCGATGTCCAGGCCCTGCAGCACGGCTGGGCACAGGCCTACTACAGCCTGCCCAAGGAACAGAAGGACGCCGCCTTCGAGAAGCTCGAAGCCGAAGCGGGCTTGGCCGTCGCTCGAGATCCTGCTCGCGCCGATCCGTTGGTGTGGCGGGCGATCATCGAATCGAGCCACGCCAAGTTCGCCGGCGGCTTACATGCACTGGATCTGATCAAGCAGGCGCGTGCGCACCTGCTGGAGGCCGAAAAGATCGACGCCAAAGCACTGGACGGCTCGGTCTACACGTCGCTCGGCAGCCTTTACGCCAAGGCCCCAAGCTGGCCCCTCTCGTTCGGCGACAAGAAAAAAGCGAAGGTGTACCTGAAGCAGGCGCTTGAGCTAAATCCTGACGGCATCGACCCCAACTTCTTCTACGGCGAGCTGCTGGCGGCAGAAGATGATACGTCCGGTGCACGCGCGCGCCTGCAGAAAGCGCTCGACGCGCCGCCTCGTCCGGGCCGCGAGGATGCGGACGCAGGACGGCGCGCCGAAGTGCGCGCAGCGCTTGCGGGGCTGCCAAACTCCTGACCGACGTTTTCGCAAATGGGTCATCTTGCGGTACGCGCGCTCCGTTTCGGCGCGCGAAGCGAGTACTGCCTCGCCGCTGTGGATCGGGAGACGACCCGAGTCAATCTCCGGCGCGGCTTCCTCATGGAACCTTCGCGGCGCGCCGCCGAGGTCACGGATGAGGCGGCGAACACGTCCAGGCCATCTCCAGGGCCTCTACCTCAAGCAGGGCGTATCGAACCGCGCAGCCGCGCTCGCCAAGGCCCGCGCATTGAGACTGTTGTGACGAGGATCGATTCACCTCGTGAGCAGCGCGAGATCGAGGCGCCTGCAGCGTCTGCCGAGGGCGAAATGGGCACAACCCGCGAATAAAAGCGACGGCCTTCATGTCGCGGCACAACCCGCGCGCCCGCGCGTGCCCGAGATCGGCGCACCCGCGGCAGCGCGCGCTCGAGTCGACCGTCCATCGCGGCCGACGGCGTTGATTCAAGTCAACGCATGTGGCGATTCGGGGGTGCACGCTCTGGCGACTTCTCCGAGACCGTCATGAAACCCATCCGTCGCATCCTGCTCGTGCTCGATCCTTCGCTCTCCCACACACCCGCATTGGAGCGTGCACAAGCATTGGCGCATGCGATCGGTGCGCAGCTCTGGCTGGGGCTGTTCGATCGGGGCCCACGTCTCGGGCTGCTGGGCATGTTGGACCGGAACGAGGCGCACAAGCTCGAAGAGCTGATGCGCGAGCAGGAAAGCGCGCGCTTGCAGGACCTGCGACGCGGCATCGCGGCCAGCGGTGTCGTGACCCATCTCATCGACGATCGCGGACCGCCCAGCGCTGAACGCATCATCGACAAGGTTCGACGTTACAGCGTCGACCTGGTGATCAAGGACGTCGGACACGAGTCCGCCATTCGGCGCGTGGTCTTTCTTCCCCTGGATTGGGAGTTGCTTCGCGGCTGCCCGGTTCCGGTCTGGATGGCCGGCGCGGCCAAAGGCTCGCTGCCCAAACGCATTGTCGCCGCCGTGGACCCGGTCCACCCGGAACATGGCGCGGGAGCCCTCAACGATCACATCCTCGATGTCGCCGAATTATTTCGCGCCTCGAGCGCCGGGACCGTCTGCGTATTCTCGGCGTTCGCCGGCCTGCCGCCCGCGCTGGCCGGACTCGACCCCAACGGCCTCTCGGTCAGCTTTTACTACGAAAAACTCTACGAACAACTGCGCGAGCAGCATCACCAGTCGCTGAACGAACTGCTTGCCCGGCGCGGTATGGCCGGCGACGCAACGATGATTCTCCACGGGCCGCCCGCAATCACCATCCTCGACGCGCTCGAGGACTTCCGTCCCGAACTCCTGGTGCTGGGGACGCTGCGACGTCGCGGCATCAGCCGCCTGCTACTCGGAAGCACCGTCGAGCGCCTGATCGGAGAGGCGCCCTGCGACATCGTGTCCGTACCGGTCGAATTCACCTCCGACCGATCAAAAGAAAAGAAGCCCGTACACGCGGATATCGCGACCGCTGCGAGCTGACTCCGACGGGCTCCGACATGAAGCCTAGACTCACGATCCACTATCGCAGTCTGTGTTCATCGGCAGCCATCGAAACGGCAATCGAGGAGCAGGCGGCGCGGCTGGATCGATTCCGTCCGCGCATCGAGCATCGCAAGGTCGACCCTGCGCCTTTCAATGAGAGTGTCTTGGTCGACTTCTTGAGCCATGCGGTGTGGGACAAGGGCATAGGACCGAAATGCCTACCGCAGTGGGGCAAGTCCACCACATTCACCGGAGCACAGTCCGTTCCGTGCGTACCGCCTCATCGTGGAGCGGCGCAACGCGGCCGCGAAAGATTTGAATAGGACCACAGCACGATTTATCGCAACCTATACCCGGTACTTCGCCCCCCGGACTCGGACTTCTTGAGAACACGCAGTTCCAGCAGCGCAGTGATATCTCGCAGAGCCGTGTCCGGCGAGCATTTCGCGATCGTCGCCCACTTGCCGCTGCTAAGCGTCCCTTCGAAACCGTCGAGCAGTCGGTTCAGCAATTTGATCTGCCGCTCGTTGAGCGAGACACCCGCCCAGCGCTGCCAGAACCTCGCTTTCGCCACGACTTCATTCAACACCGACTCCGCCTGCTCCAGTGCACTCGACAGGCACGACAGGAACCAAAGCAGCCATGCGGTGACATCCATCGATCCGCTCTGGGTCCGCTCCAGGAGGTCGTAGTAGGTCTTGCGATCCCGTTGCACCTGTGCCGACAAGCTGTAATAGCGCTCGGACGATCGCTCTGCGCGTGCCAGCGCCATGTCGCCAACGGCTCGAGCAATCCGTCCATTACCGTCGTCGAAAGGATGCACGGTGACGCACCACAAGTGTGCCAGTCCGGCCCGCAGAACCGGGTCCTCGCCCGTCCCGCAGTTGAACCACTGCAGGAAGGTTTCCATCTCGGAATCGACGCGCGCAGCGGGCGGCGCTTCGTAGTGCACCCGCTCTTTCCCATATCGGCCCGAGACGACCTGCATCGGCCCCGCGTGGTCGTCGCGCCAGCTCCCAACCTGGATCTCGTGCAGGCCACTCCGCCCGGTCGGGAACAGCGCTGCGTGCCAGGCCCATAGCCGCTCGCGGCTCAGCGGCGAGGCGTAATTCCGGGTCGCGTCGAGCACCATTTCGACCACGCCCTCGACGTCACGATCCACTGGCGCCAGGCCGCCAACGTCCACGCCCAGTCGCCTCGCGACGGAGGAGCGGACGGTGTCGGGATTGAGTTGTTCGCCCTCGATCTCGCTCGTCTTCAGCACGTCGGCCGTGAAGGTGCGCACGCTGGCTTCGTCGCGTTGCGCGACGCCGAATTCAGACATGCGGCCCAGCAGATGGCCCTGCGCGCGATGGACGGCCGCCAAGGGCGCGGCCACGGCAGCGACGTCGTAGCGCCATCCGGGCCAGTCGCCTTCCTGCCAGATATATGATTTATCACCGCTTTTCATGCGGAGAATATAGCTTCCATTCTCCGCGCCGGCAACGCAATCTCCGCATTCTTTGCGGCCAATGGGTCGGCTAATCTCCGCACGATGGCGCTACGCGGCGTTTTTCGCAGAAAACACCGCTCAAGCGAACCCCCGGAGGCCACCTTCACCCAGCGACGATCATCGTCGACCCGCCGCAACGCGCCGACCCCCGGTCGGCTCACAACCCGCCCGGCGGACAGGCCAGAAAGCCCCACTCGCGACGACCCTCATCGCCCTGCCCGTCGAAAACCTCCAGCGATCACGTTGCTCCTGCTCAAGGACCGCAGCGCCGACTGCGCTCCCGGTCGTTTGAACGCTTCGATCCGATCTGCGATGCGTTCCTGCCGCCGGCGGATCTGCCGGAGCTCGTCCTCGCCAGCTCGTCCTCGCCAACGTGGTTGAGGCACCGCTCGATGACGTCCGACCGCACCGCCGCGCATTGAGGGAATGTCCGCATCGGGCTGCTGGAAGCAGCCGTCGACTGCGCCGATACCGGCAGAATGCGCCCTTGCCATCGACCATGGATAAGCGATGAGAACTGCTTCGACGTTCCGCCTGCTCCCCTTCGCCCCGTGAGCGACGGACAACCGAACAATCCGCTGCACGGGCTCACGCTCGAAAGCGTCGTCGCAAGACTCGTCGATCGTTACGGTTGGGCCGAACTCGCCAATCGGATCGACATCAATTGCTTCAAGAGCGATCCCTCCGTGAAATCGAGCCTGAAGTTCCTGCGCAAGATGCCTTGGGCGCGCAAGCAGGTGGAGAATCTGTACGTGTCCACATTTCCCTGATCGGCAAGCGCCATTCGATCCCGGTTGGTGCCAGAAGCCGACCCTCAGCGGATCTCGAAGCCCGCGTACCCCTTGCTGGCCACGTCCTCGCACGCCTGGCGATAGTTGCCCACGTGGATGTAGGACAGCACGCGCCGCGGTTTGCCCTCGATGTTGGCGCCGGTCCACCACGAATCGACCTTGGCGATCAGGGTGGCGCCCGTCACCTGGTCGTGATGCTGGACCCAATTGTCCTCGAATGCCTGCGTCGCCTCGATCACCTTCTCCTTGCCATGACGCTCGACATGCGCGATGCAGTCGGTGATCCATTCCACCTGTTGCTGCAGGCACGTCGGCACGTTGCAGAAGGCAGCCGCCGGCGCCAGGGGCGCGGCCGAGGTAAAGAAGTTGGGAAAGCCGTGCTTCTGCAGGCCCATCGCGGTGGTGATGTCGCGGTCCCACAGGTCCTTGAGCGCAACGCCGTCGCGGCCGCGGATGTCGATGGCCTTGATGGCGCCGGTGGCGGCATCGAAGCCGGTGGCCAAAATGATGAGATCCAGCGGGTACTCCGCATCGCGCGTCTTGATGCCCTTCGCGGTGAAGCCCTCGATCGGCGACGCGTTGAGGTCGACGATGTGCACGTTCTCGCGGTTGAAAGCCTCGAGGTACCCGATGTCCAGCGGCGGACGCCGCGTGCCGAAACCGTACTTGGGAATGAGCTGCTCGGCGACGCCGGGCTTGGTGAGGCGCGCGCGCATCTTCTCGCGCATGAACTCGGAGAGTTCCTCGTTGGCGACCGGGTCGACGAGCACCTCGCCGAAATTGCCGCCCCACATGATCAGGGAGCCATCCGCATAGAGATCCTCGAAGATCTTCCGGCGCTCTTCCTTGGTGGTCTCGGCCCAAGGACGGGACTGCATGTCGAACGCGAACCCAGCGAGCGAGTGCTTGACCTTCTCGCCCAGCTCCTTGTACCGAGCGCGCAACCCGGCGCGGTCGGTCTCGCTCAGCTTGGGATTGCGCATCGCGATCGCGTAGGTCGGCGTGCGCTGGAACACGAACATCTCGCCAACCTGGCTGGCGATGGACTGGATCACCTGGACGCCGGTTGCGCCGGTGCCGATGACGCCCACCCGCTTGCCGGTGAGGTCGATGCCGCCCTTGGGCCAGCGTGATGTGTGCAGGAACTGCCCCTTGAAGTCCTCGTGTCCCTTGAACGGCGGCACCTTGGGCTCGGAAAGCGGGCCGAGGCAGGACAGCAGGTAGCGGCAGCGGACCGACTCGCCCTTGTCCGTGCTCACGGACCACAGGTTCGCGGCCGCGTCCCAATGGGCGGACGTGACGCGGTTCCGGAAGCTGATCAGCGGTCGCAGATCCAGCCGATCGGCGACGAAGTTGAGATAACGCTCCGTCTCCTCCTGGGCCGGGAAGCGCTCGCTCCAGCTCCAGTCGTTGAGGAGTTCGTCGGAGAACCAGTACTGGTACACCTCCGACGCAGAGTCGGTGCGGGCGCCGGGATAGCGGTTCCAGTACCAGGTGCCGCCGACGCCGGTACCGGCCTCGAAGCCGTGGACGTCAAGCCCCATTCCACGCAGTCGGTGCAGGGCGTAGAGGCCACCGAAGCCAGCGCCGATGACGACAGCGTCCAGCACCGCCGCTTTCGTGTTTTCTGATTTGTTCATTGATCTGATCTCCTCCAGTAGGGCTGTCCAAGCCTAAGCCCAGACCGGCGATTCCGCACCACTCGCATGGGTAGAGCGTGACAGTCCCGCCCATCGGCTGTCCTGAATGAACTCGGACGCGAGTGCGTCCGGCCGCTCCTTCCGCCGCTGGCACGGGCGACCAGCGAGCCACAGCCACGCAGGAGTTGCACCACAAGCGCGGAAGCCGGCTACCCTCAACCCTTCTTCTTCGGCTTGGCCTCTGCCGATCCCTTCACCGGCTCCGGATCCAGCGCATTCTGCGTCGCGATGGCCTGGCTGCGGATGTACTGGCGGAGCGCATCGAGATCTTCGTCGGTGATGTTGGTGAACTGGGGCATGCCCATCGGCACACGGCCGCCTTTGATGACGACCGCTTTCATCGCGTCGTGATCCAGCGGGATCGGCGAGGCGCGCAGATCGGGCGCTCCACCACCGGACACGGCGCCGGCGCCATGACAAAACGCGCAGCGGCCCACGTAGAGGCCGCGCCCCTTGTCCACCAGCGCCTCGTCGGCCTTGAAGTCCGCGGGAACGATGGGCTTGGGAAAGACGGGCGGCTCGAACGCCGGCATCGGCGCCTTGCCGTCGAGAGAGAACGTGAACAGCCGCCGCGTCTGCGCCTTGTACGCCCAGCCGTACACGGCGTTGGCAGAACCGCCGGCCAGGCTCACGCCGGCGCCACCCCAGCCCACCAGGATCGACACGAACTGCTTGCCGCCGACCTCGTAGGTGATCGGGGGCGCGGAAATTCCGGAGCCCAGGAAGACGTCCCAGAGCTGCTTGCCGGTCTTCGCGTCATAGGCGCCGAAGTGCCCGTTGGCGCGGCCCTGGAACACGAGGTCGCCGGCCGTGGCCATGGTCCCCGGATTCCAGAATCCCTCCATCGGCACTTCCCACACTTTCTTCTGCTTGACCGGGTCCCAGGCCAGCAGCGAGGTGATGCCCGAGCCCTTGGGAATGTCGTCGCCCAGGCCGATGCTGACAGCGGTGTCCATGTTGTATTTCGGCGACTTCCAGTTGATCAGCTCGTTCTTGCTGTCGTCGAACTGGGAGGGCAGCTCCACCTTGGGGAAATAGGCGAGGCCGGTGCGCGGGCTGTACGACATCGCGTGCCAGCTGTGCGCGCCGAAAGGGCTGGGCCAGATCATCGCCGGCTTGGTCTCATAACGCGCGCCTGGGATCTCGACCGGGCGGCCGGTCTTCATGTCGATGTGGGTCGCCCACGTGGTCTTGGCGACCTTTCCGGTGGACAGCAGTTTTCCGTTCGTTCGATCCAGCACGTAGAAGAAGCCGTTCTTCGGAGCGTGCAGCAGCGCCTTGACCTTCTTGCCCTTGATCTTGATGTCAGCGAGCACGATGTCCATGCTCGAGTTGTAGTCCCAGGTTTCACCGGGAACGGTCTGGTAATGCCACTTGTACTTGCCGGTGTCCGCGTCGAGCGCAACGATCGAGCACAGGAAAAGGTTGTCGCCGCCGCCCGGGCTGCGCACCTTCTGGTTCCACGGCGAGCCGTTGCCCGTACCGATCAACAGCTGGTTGTTCTCCTCGTCGTACGTGAAGCCGTTCCAGGTGTTGCCGCCGCCGCCGTGCTTCCACCATTCGCCCTTCCAGGTCTTGGCGGCCATCTCCTGCGCTTCGTCCTCGAATCCGTCGGCGGGATTGCCCGGAACGATGAAGAACTTCCACGCGAACTTGCCGGTCTCGGCGTCGTACGCGGTGATGTAGCCGCGCGCGGCCCCGTTCTCCGTGCCGCCGTTGCCAATGACGACCTTGCCGTGGAATACCTTCGGGTAGCCGGAGACGTACTCGGGCTTGGTGACGTCGGTGGTCTGCTGCGACCACTTCTCCTTGCCCGTCGCGGCATCGAGTCCGATCAGGCGGCCGTCGTTGGTCGCGATGATGACCGTGCCCTTCCAGTAGCCCAGGCCGCGGCTGGAACCCCAGAAGATCTTCAGGCGCTCGCCGGAGTGCTCGATCACCTTGGGATCGTATTCCCACAGGATCTTTCCAGTCGCGGCGTCGACCGCGCGAGTCACGCTGAAAGTGCCGGTGAAGTAGAGAACGCCGTCGACCGCGAGCGGCGTGGCCAGCAGCGCCTTGTCCAGCGGCAGGTCGAGCGCCCATTGCAGGCCGAGCTTCGAGACGTTCTTCGTGTCGATCTGCGTCAGCGGGCTATAGCGTTCCTCGCTGTAGTTGCGACCGTACGAGAGCCAGTTGGCCCCGGACTGGTTGTCGCCGAGCGCCTTGTCGTCGACCACGGTCTGCGCGAATACACAGGATGCGCAAGCGGCGATCGCAAGTGCGGCGCCTGCCAGAAAACTCCTCATGTCTCTCTCCGTTTTTTTAAGCCGACGTATCGGCCGCCAAGCTTAGTGACAACGGCGCCCGGATCTCGATGCTGGCGCGTCCGTATTGTGCCGTCTAGGGCGCAAGCTTCCCGGCGGCGTCGGTCATCCACGAAGACGAGTCCGAGGTGGCCAGCGCAATCCTTGCCTGGGTTGCCGATCGATGGAATACGGCGTCTGCACCAGCGCGCGTCCAGATGTCGGACTACCCTTCGAGGTAGGCCAAGGTCCTCGGAAGAGATGTAACCGTCATATGGTCGCAGCATGTCGCCGCTGACGACGAGCCAGATGTGCATTATAAAAAACTCGAGGAGAGCCCGGAATGTCGCGATTGATCTCGACCCTGCGTCACGGCCTTGGACTCACGGGCCTGCTCTCTGTCGGCTTGGTTGCTGGACCATCGACGGCCGCTGAGAATGGACTTTCGAATTTCCCCTACGGCGCACAGACCACCTACGCGGCGTATCTGCCGCAGCCCGGCAATACCTCGTTCTTCGGCTACGCGCTGTACGTGGATGCCAACAGCGTACGGGACGACAACGGCGACAAGATCCCGGGCCTGAGCCTGGAGGCCATCGCCGCCGCCCCACGCATCGTGCACACCTGGTCGACCCAGTGGGCGGGCTTCGATCTGAGTACCGGCGGTGTCGTCCAGGGTGTGGCTTTGAAGGTGGACGCGGGTGACATCACGGCGAAAAACACGGGCGCGACACTCCTGGCGATCGAGCCGCTCCATCTCAGTCGCTCGGTCGGCAAATGGCGCTTCCTGGCCGGACCTTTGTTCTATTTTCCGCTTGGACCATACGACGTCGGGGCGCTCGACAACACCACACAGAACTATCGGTCGATCACCTACGAGGTGGCCAGCACCTGGACTCCTACGCCGGACATCGATTTCTCGCTCAACGGAGCGGTCGAGTTCAAAAGCAAGAACAAGGCGACCGACTACCAGTCGGGAGACCAGGCGAGCCTTACCTACGGCTTGGGATACCGTCCGTTCGCGGACAAGCGCTGGGATCTGGGTATCAGCGGGTACTACACCGACGGACTCAACGACGACAAGATCGACGGCGATCGCGTCCCCGGTGGCGGACGTACTCGCAAGTTTGCGATCGGACCGAAGGTCGTTTACTGGATGACACCTGGCGTCGTCTTCGTGGCCCAGTATCATCAAGAAATGGACGTCCGCAACGGTGCGGACAGCAATCTTTTCTGGTTGGAATGCGCTTTCCCGATCTTGACCAAGTGAGGCTCCGGTTGCCGCGCCAAGGCCTCGCCCTTCGCCCAGGACCACGGTTGATCGGGACCAGCAAGATTGCCGTTCGCCGTTTGCAGCCTGCCATGCCCATCCCCTGAGACGACGAACGCATTCCCGGGTGCTTTTGCCGGCAGTGACTGCACATCGCTGACCGTCTGGAGGACGCATCGCCCGACGTGATGAAATGGCGCCCGACCTGTTCACGGCGCCTGCGAACGCGCTGACGCCTCCATTCGGCATGCAGTTAGACTCCTTGCCCGAGTTGAGAATCCACCATGATTTCCATTGTCGAAGCCCTGCGCGCCGCCCTCGGCGCCGACGCCGTGCTGGACGCTGCCACAGCCGCCGGACGCGTCAGCAGCTACTGGGATCCTTCCCCGATGCGGGTCGCCGGCATCGTTCGCCACAGCAGTACGGCCGAAGTCTCTACGGCGCTGCGCATCTGCTTCGAGCGCAACCAGCCCCTGGTCACGCATGGCGGCCTGTCCGGCTGCGTCGAAGGCGCCACCACCGACGAGCACGTGATCGCCCTTTCGCTGGAGCGCATGACCCGCATCGAAGAGATCGATCCGATCGGCCGAACCGCCACCGTCGAGGCGGGCGTCGTGCTGCAGCGCCTGCAGGAGACCGTCGCCGAGCAGAAGCTGCTGTACCCGGTGGATCTCGGTGCGCGTGGCTCCTGCACGATCGGCGGAAACGTGGCGACGAACGCCGGCGGCATCAACGTGATCCGTCACGGCATGACGCGTCAGCGCGTGCTCGGCCTGGAAGCGGTGCTCGCCGACGGCACGATCATCTCGTCGATGAATCGCATGCTGAAGAACAACTCGGGCTACGACCTCAAGCAGCTCTTCATCGGCAGCGAGGGCACGCTGGGCGTCGTCACTCGTGTCGTCGTCAGGCTCGAAGAAGCTCCGATCAGTCGCAACAGCGCGCTGCTCGCACTGGAGAGTTTCGAAGCGGTCGTCGATATGCTCAAGCGCTTCCAGCTCAAGCTCGGCAGCCAGCTCAGCGCCTACGAAGTCATGTGGGGCGACCATTACCGCGCCATCACGGTCCCCGGCGCCCACCGCGCGCCGCTCGATCGCGGGCACGCGTTCTACGTGATGCTCGAGACCGACGGTTCCCAGCCGGAGACTGACGAGGCGGCCTTCACCGCGCTGATGCACGAAGCGCTCGAGGACGGCACGGTGCTGGACGCTGTGATCCCGAAGTCCGACACCGAGCGCGCCGCGCTGTGGAAGATTCGCGAGGACTTCACCGAGTTGTATCGCACGCCGCCCGTGTTCCTCTACGACGTCAGCCTGCCCATCCGCGACATGCAGGCCTACGTGGCCAATGTTCTCTCACGCCTGCGCAATCGTTGGCCGCTCGGCTTCTGCCAGGTCATGGGCCACATCGGCGACGGCAACCTGCACCTGTTCGTACACCCGGGCGTCAACGACCCGACGCTGCACGCGCAGTCCGACGAGGATGTCTACGGCGCTCTGGCTCCGTTCGGCGGGGCGATATCAGCGGAGCACGGCATCGGTACCGAGAAGCGCGGGTACCTGTCCATCTCGCGCAGCGACGACGAGATCGCGCTGATGCGCACGCTCAAGCGCAGCCTCGATCCGAAGGGACTGCTGAATCCGGGCAAGGTGATCTGAGCGCGCTTGCCGCCGCCCAGGAGAGCGAATGGCGGCCTTCGGCTGAATCCGCTCCCAGAAGCGGTCACTTCTGCGGCGGCATGTCGCTCATGTGGAGGAGCCCCCATCCATGGCCGTCAGGATCGACGAAGCTGTGCGAGTACATGAAGCCGAAATCTTCCGGCTTGTCGTAGGTCGAGCCGCCCGCAGCGAGCGCCTTGGCGACAAGATCATCGACCTGCGCACGGCTCTCGCAACCGATGCTGAGCAGGACCTCGACGGCCTTGCTCGTGTCGCAGATGACTTTGGGAGTGAAGTCGCGAAACCTGGCGTGCGTAAGCAGCATGACCAGGACCGTATCGCCGATGGCGAAGCATGCGCCCGCGGGGTCCCTGAACTGCGGGTTCTCTGAAAAGCCAAGCGCCTCAAAGAAGGCTATCGACTTCGGCAGGTCGGCGACCGGGAGGTTGATGAATACTTGCTTGCTCATGGATTTCACCTGGGTCTTGTTGGTTGCGATGACCTGCGGTCCGGAGTGGCGCTCTGCGATATGGAGCACGTTCGCCCCCGATTCGAACAGGACGAGATTGCCTTCCTCGTAGGTCGGGATCTGCCCGAAAGGATGGAGCGCAGGATGCTCGGGGCGCTTCATCTCACCAAACGAAACATGGCCAACGCCGTAAGGCTGGCCTGTTTCTTCAAGCGCCCAGCGAACGCGCATGTCATGGGCCAGTCCCCTGCAACGATCGGGAGAGCGTTCGAAGGGGGCGATGGTGGGCGTCATGGGTGGACTCCCGCGAATCGCAAGACGCGACCGCGTGTCGTGCAGTGGATGACGAGGGCATTTCTGATGGCGGTTTCTTCTGGTGGTGACAGCCTGTTCTCTATGACGACGAATGGCCGCTGTCGAAATCGACATCCCGTCGCAGGCGACAGCGGCGACCAAATCCGAAACATCGGTGAGGCGCTCGACACGATGCACCGACGAATGACCTTGCCGGTCAATGGGCTAAAGCCCGAAATCCTTCGCGATTGCCTGGCGACATTCGACCGCATGACCTGCGACACACCCTCGCCTCTCATGCGGTCATGAACGGGGCGAGCCCATGCGGCACCGGGCGACTTCCCGGACATCGGCAGCCGACCGGCACGGCCCGCTACGCACATCTCTTCGACGACCTTCTGATGGATGTCGCGGGCAAGATCTCAGGAGCGATATCGGGATGGCGGGAACCATTCCGACGTTCGCGCGGCGCTGCCAACGCTGCCTCGATACGTCCGCAGATCGATACGCGGATTCCAAACCGCCGTTCCACCGCTAGCTCATCCCCCCCAGAGCGACAGTCGACTCAGTTCGGCACGCGTCAGGGCTTCAGATACGCAAAGCCCTCCGAGAACTGCAATCGGGTGATTTCTGCCACTCCTGATCCTACGATCGTCGCATCCGGGTGGACTCGAGCCCTGTCGATCTGGCGTGCGATCAGCGTGTTGTTACATACCCGGAATTCGACGCCGGCCAAGACCAGGTCGTCGACCATCGTCTCGTAAGGGTTTCCGCGATCGTCCTTTGCATCCTTGAGCAGGAAATCAACGCCGAGGCCGAGTGCAACGACCACGATCTTCACCTTGGGAACGGCTTTGAGGTGGTTGTTGATGTTCCGGATGGCGCCGATCGCGCGCGCGCTGTCGTCGATGTGATAGACGACTCTCGGGACGGCAGGATCGGAGACTGCAGCCAGCACGTTGGACGAAAGCAGCGACAGCGCGGCAGCTAGAACGCCGATCACAACACCGCGACGGCCAGGCAGGGTCATTGTCTTCCTCCTTCATTCCACGCGCGCCCTAGTCTGCGCCACTTCCGCCGGCGTGTACGACAACGCCGAGCAAGGTCTTCTCTGCACTCTCCCCGTGCGTGCCTCCGAGCAGCGGCGGATGCGAGCGGCTGCCCCCGCGCCCCGCCGGCCGTTATCGCTCGTTGGAGCGAGCAGCGGAATAGCGTTGACTGCGATACGGGTGGTGGTATATACCGCATACCCAGGTGGGTACCGTATCTCAAGAGGAAATAAACCATGATGAGAATCGCGACGCGGCACTCGAGATCAATGCCGGCGAGCCGCTCATGAATCCCGGCCCCAAGCCTCTCTGGAACCCCTACGTCGCAGGTGCCCTTCTCGGACTGGGACTGTTGATGACCTTCGTGCTGACCGGGCACGGGCTGGGCGCCAGCGGATTCACCACGTCTCTCGCAGCGTCCGCCGCTCACACAGTGGCACCTCGAGCGGTGGAGTCGAACAGCTATTTCGGATCGATGTTCGAAGACGGCGCCAATCCGCTCAACTCGTGGATCACGTGGCAGGTGATCGGCGTGGCAATCGGCGCTCTGATCGCAGCCCTCAGCGCCCGGCGCTTTCGCTGGACGATCGATGGGCCCACCAAGCTCAGCAGCGCCAAGCGACTCGCACTCGCCTTGGTGGGGGGCATGATCGCAGGACTCGGCGCGCGCATTGCGCTGGGTTGCACCAGCGGTCTGGGCTTGTCGGGTGCCGCGACTCTGGCGTCCGCGGGTTTCCTGTTTCTCATCGCCTTCTTCGCCACTGGCGCTGCGTTCGGTCTCATCATGAAGAGGTATTACGCATGACACTCCCCCTTGCAATGACCGGCGTAGCCAGTGGACTGGGTTGCGGTCTGGTGTTTGGTTTCGCTCTCGAACGCGCAGGCTTCGCCAGCGCCTGCAATCTCACGGCGCAGTTGCGGTTCAAGGACTGGCGCGTGTTCAAGGTAATGTTCACCGCCATCATCGTCGCCGCGTTCGGGCTCTATTTCCTTCAGCTCGGCGGGCTCATGACGAAGGCGGACATCTACATTCCGTCCGTATTTCTCTGGGCCACCATGCTCGGCGGCGTCGGTGTCGGCGCCGGCATGGCGGTGGGTGGCTACTGTCCGGGCACCTCGGTGGTGGGTTTCGTTTCCGGCAAGATCGACGGCCTCGTGTTCTTCCTGGGGCTGATCCTCGGGACATTCGTGTTCGCAGGTGCTTACGACGCCATCGAGCCCATCTTGGAAGCGGTCCCCGGCCCCGAGGCGCAGACCGTCCCGGAACTCCTGCACCTGCCGACCTGGCTGGTGCTGTTCATGCTGCTCGGTTGCCTGATCGGCGTGGGCTTCCTGACACGAGAGCGTCGGCCCGCCGGCCTGGTGTCCAGCGACAAGGCCGCGGCACCGCAGGCACTGCCCGCCTCCTGAACCTGGCCGGACCGAGAACGATCATGAACAAGACCAAACGGCATTGCATGGGCAAGCTCGCGCAGGCGGCAGCAGTTCTCGGTCTGGCGTTGGGCGCCGTGGCCGCGATGCCCGCTGCTGCCGAGGAACCGACGTCGAAGACGCCGCAGACGGGGAAGGCCGAAGCCGCGCAGCCGGCTTCGGCCGATGCCGAGACCCGCGACAAGGCGAGCAATCCCTGCGCGGTCAAGAAGAAGAAAAAGAAAAAGGGTCCCTGCGCCGTCGGCGGCTGAGCCGAGTCGACGACGTGTCCCTTTCTCGCGCCGCCGTGGACAATCCGTTGGCGGCGAGTTCCGGTGGTTCTCTTCGTCGCTCTGCGGACGGGCTGGGGGATCTGATCGGTTTGATGAGCGGGCTCGCATCGGGCGGGCGCAGCGTCCTCAACCTCGTCATGGGACCGCCAGGGTCCGTGGTCTCGGGTACCCATTGGCCGAGCGACGATGCCAGGGATCGCCGCTCGGGTTATCGCTGGTACTACCACGCGCATCCGAGCGAGGCCCGCATCCGGGGAGAGCACGGGCATTTTCACCTGTTCTCGGAACCTGCCGATTCCCTCGCGGTGACGCACCTGATTGCCGTGTCCGTGGACAACAAGGGATGTCCCATCGGGCTTTTCGCACCGAATCGATGGGTGACGGACGAGTGCTGGCAGCCGGCCTCCCGCGTGCTGCGGCTGCTGGGCTCGTTCTCGATGGCCGCTCCGCGATCACTCCGCCAAGCTCATCGATGGCTGGCCGCGGTGCTGCACGCATTTTCTCCGCAGGTTCGGGCACTGTTGAAACATCGGGACCGGCGCCTGGCCTCGCTTTGCGCCACCGCGCGCACAAACGTTTTGGAAGATCGTCGAATCGCAGTGCTCTCGAGCTGTGCAATCGATCTTCACGCGCAGGCGGCCGGCATCGACCACCGCTTGCGGCCGAGACGCCAATCGATTCGACGGACATGAACAAGCGCAGGAGACCCTCATGAAAATGTTTCTACCCCTCGCAGGCGCGGGAGCACTGCTGCTCTCGATGGCGTCCCTGGTCTCGGCCGCCGACGGCCTGCCGGGTCCTGTCGTCAATGCGAAGTGGCTGAGCGAACACCAGAGGGAGGTCGTGATACTGGATGTGCGCGACGACCTCGACGCGTGGACGACGGCACCCGAATATGAAAAAGACGAGAAGACCGGCGAGCAGAAGTTGAGCGGCACGGGCGGGCACATCGACGGCGCCGTGCCGGTCCTGTTCAAGAAGATGCGCGTCGATCGCACGGTGGAAGGCAAGAAGATCGAGAAGATGTTGCCGGACAAGGCCTACGTGCAGGAACTGATGCAGGCATCAGGCGTGTCCAAGGGCAGGCCCATCGTCATCACCTCGACCGGCGACGCCGCCGACCAGGTCGATTCGGCTGCGCGGGTGTACTGGACGCTGAAGTACTACGGCGCCGATCAACTCGCGATCCTCGACGGTGGAAATGCGGCCTGGCTGATTGCCGGATTGCCGGTGAGCACCACCAAGGGCGAGATCCCGCGCGGGAACTGGGAAGCAACGGCGGAGCGTCGCGAATTGCTCGCGGACACCGCCGACGTGGACCGGGCCGTCAAGGACAGGGTGCAGCTCGTGGATGCGCGGCCGCTACCGCAATACCTCGGCCTGAGCGTCAAGAAGCCGCTCGTGTCCGCCGCAGGCCACCTGCCCGGCGCGCTGAACTATCCGACCGATGTGCGCACCCGCAGCAGCGGCATCGCGTTCATGTTTCTCAAGCCGGACGAGTACCTCGCGGTGATGAAGACCGAAGGCATTTCGGCCCAGTCGCCCACGGTCACCTACTGCAACACCGGGCACATGGCGGCGGGGAGTTGGTTCGTGCAGAGCGAGATTCTCGGTGCCAAGGACGTCCGCGTGTACGACGGTTCCATGCACGAGTGGACCACGCTGGGCAGGCCGGTGGTCGGACTCGGCGGATGACAGGCATCAGTGCTCGGCCTTGGGCGTCTGCGTCCCGGCGCCGAGCATCTCGGCCTGCATCTCCAGGTAAACGGTCAGTGCGTTGCGGCGGTTGACGTTTTCGAAGGTCGGCAAGCTGCTGAAGGCGGACCAGTCGGCCGCGGCGTAGGCCTCGTCGAAGGTCTGCAGTTCGTTGACGGCGGCGCCCATGTGCGCGCGCAGGAACTCCAGGTATGCACGCGTCACCTTCAGATCCTGCACCACGGCATGCGAGGCCGGGCCATGACCGGGAATGACCACGCGCGCGCCGCTGTGCTCGAGGCGGTTCAGCGCGCCCAGCCATTGCCGCGTGTTGCCGTCCACCACGAAGGGCAGACGCCCGGTGAAGAACAGATCCCCGGCGAACAGTACGTGCCGATCCGGCACTGACAGCATCAGGTCGCCCGCGGCGTGCGAATCCCCTCCGTTCAGGAGTTCGAAGGGGATGCCACCGAGCTCGAAGACGATCGCCTGATCGGTCGGGAACTCCAGCCAGCGATCCGCCGCCACCAGGTGCGTGTCCATGTCCACCCAGGGCGACAGGTCGCGCCGGCGCTGGGCCAGCCGGTCTCGCGCAAGGTCGGAAGAAAGGTATTGCCGTCCCTCCTTGCGCGCCCAGATCTCGGCTCCCGCTTGCTTGAAGACCTGCAGCCCATAGACGTGATCCGCGTGGTAGTGGCTCACGATGACGCGCCGCACCGGTTGCGAGGTGACGCGTGCGATCGCGACGAGCATGGCTTCGGCCAGTGGCGGCGTCGCCAAGGCATCGAAGACCACGACGCCTCCTGGCGTGACGACGAATCCTGCGTTGCTCATGAACCCGCGGTTCTCGCGGGCGGCCATTCCGGAGGCGCCTTCGAAGTACCAGATCTGGGGCGCGACCTCGAGAGGCTTCAACTGGATCCCCTCACCGGCCAGCACGCGCGTCGAGACGCCGAGCGCCAGCAGCACGCCGAGCAGACACGCCGGGATGCGTTTCCGAGCGTCCATCATTGGGTACGGGTGGGGGTATACATTGCACACGGTCCGTAGTACGGTACCCAGTATAAGAAAGCGTGCGGAACATTGATCGTCCGCACGCGGCTCGTGAGCGATTCGAGGGGCGGTCCGCATGACCGCACCCATGAGAAGGAGACAGGACGGATGAGCGTGGAGGATCGACAGCCGGGTCGCGTGCGCAAGGCGCCCGAGAACTTTCTCGATCCCGCGTTCCTGACGGATCTGCGCAAGGAAGGGATCAACGAGCAGCGGCGCATCTTTCTTCGGAACAGCTTTCTCGCCGCCAGCGCTGCGCTTGCCGCGGCGCCGGCGCTTGCAGGCGTGGTGGCGGAGCGCGGCGACCCCGAGATCCTCCATCTTCCGCCCTGGAGCAAGATGCTCGGGCAACCCGTGGCGGCTCGGCCCTACGGGAAGCCGTCGAAGTACGAGGCCAACCTCGTGCGACGTGAATCACCTGGCTTGGCCAGCGTCCCGCAGGCCTCGGTCGCATTCACGCCGCTGCAGGGAATGTTCGGAATCATCACGCCCTCCGGCCTGCATTTCGAGCGTCACCACCAGGGCTGGGTCGATATCGATCCCGCCCGGCATCGCCTGATGATCAACGGGCTGGTGAAACGGCCCCGCGTCTACACGCTCGATGACCTCATGCGCCTGCCGTCGGTGTCGCGCATTCATTTCCTGGAGTGCGGCGCCAACGGCGCGATGGAATGGAGCAACGTCGCCGTGCCCACCGTGCAGTACACGCACGGCATGCTGTCGGGTTCGGAATTCACCGGCGTGCTGTTGTCGACGCTGCTCGAGGACGCCGGGTACGACAAGGCGCGAGCCAAATTCATCCTTGCCGAGGGCGCCGACGGTTCGAGCATGACGCGAACCATCGGCATCGACCGCGCGCTCGACGACGCGATGGTGGCTTACGGCATGAACGGCGAAATGCTTCGCCCAGAGAACGGATACCCGCTGCGCATGGTGGTGCCCGGCGTTCAGGGCGTGTCCTGGGTCAAGTGGCTGCGCCGCATCGAGGTGGGAGACCAGCCTTACGCGACCAAGGACGAGGTCTCGCATTACGTCGACCTGATGCCCGGCGGGACGTTGCGCCAGTACACGTCGATCCACGAGGCCAAGTCGGTCATCACGAGTCCGTCTGGCGGACAGGTTCTGCTGACCAAGGGGTTCTACAACGTCACCGGCCTGGCGTGGTCCGGCAGGGGACGCATCAAGAAGGTAGACGTCTCCTTCGACGGCGGCAGGAACTGGAAGGTGGCGCGGCTGGAGAATCCGGTCCTGCCCAAGGCGCTCACCCGCTTCAACGTCGACTGGGTCTGGGATGGCAGCCCGGCCATTCTTCAGAGCCGCGCGGTCGATGAGACCGGCTACGTTCAACCGACCTACCCGCAATTGCGCGAAGTGCGGGGAACCCGATCGGTCTATCACAACAACGCGCTCCAGTCGTGGAAGGTCTCCGAAAACGGCGAAGTCTCCAACGTGCAGGTATGAACATCCTCCCGCGCGCCCTCCTTCTGTTCTTGCTCACGCCCTGCTTCGGCGCGCACGCGGAATATGCCGGTGTGGGTCGCGACGCCACCGAGGCCGAGGTGAAGGCCTGGGACATCGACGTGCGGCCGGACTTCAAGGGGCTGCCTGCGGGAAGCGGCAGCGTGTCCGACGGCGAGACGCTGTGGACCGCCCAATGCAGCAGCTGCCACGGCGACTTCGGCGACGCCAACCACGTGTTCGTTCCGCTCGTGGGCAACACGACGGCCGACGACATCAAGACCGGCCGCGTCGCCTCCCTCAAGGCGGGCGGCAGTGTTCGCACCACGTTCGCCAAGGTCGCCACCGTCTCCACCTTGTGGGACTACATCCATCGCGCGATGCCCTGGGACAAGCCGAAGTCTCTGAGCAACGACGAGGTCTACGCGGTGCTGGCCTACCTGCTCAATCTCGCGGAGATCGTGCCCGCGGATTACGTGCTGAGCGACCAGAACATCGCCGAGGTCCAGCAGCGCATGCCCAACCGCAACGGCATGACACGCGAGCATGGCCTGTGGGATATCAAGGGAAAGCCGGACACGCATAACACAGCCTGCATGAAGGACTGCAAACCGGAGGTGAAGATCCTGTCGGAACTACCGGACTACGCGCGCAACGCGCACGGCAACCTGGCCGATCAAAACCGGACTTTCGGGGCGGTTCGCGGCATCGTCACGGACAAGGCCAAGGCCAAGGGCACGGCGGCGTCGCCGGCCGTCGCCGACGCTGCGCCGGAGAACGCGGCCCTGATCGCCAAGCTCGACGCGAATGGCTGCACGGGCTGCCACGGGGTCGACAAGAAGATCCTCGGCCCCGGCTTCAACGACGTCGCCGCCAAGTACAAAGGACGAGCCGATGCGCAGGCCTACCTCGCGGGAAAGATCGCGCAGGGGGGATCCGGGATCTGGGGCAGTGTTCCGATGCCGCCGCAGCCGCAACTCTCCAAGGCAGACGCCGACGCGATCGCCGCGTGGCTCGCCGCGGGCGCCAAGCCCTGACCCTCCACTCCACCCGGACCCGCACGCGATGCTGACCCCTTTGCTCACACCGTCTTCCGCCCGCCTGGGCCTCGCGATCGCGCTGGCCTTCATCGGCACGTCTGCAGCGGGAGCACCGCCGCTCGACGTTCTGAACAAGTACGGGTGCAGCGCCTGTCACGGCATGACGCAGAAGGTGGTGGGCCCCGGCTTCAATGCAGTTGCCGCGAAGTACAAGGATCAGAAGGACGCGGCGGCTCACCTGACCGGCCGCATTCGCGCCGGTGGCTCCGGAACCTGGGGCGCCGTTCCGATGCCGCCGCAGCCGACCATCACGGACGCCGAAGTCGGCGCCGTCGTCGCCTGGCTGCTGGCCGGCGCGGCGCCTTGATCCTGTCCGACAACCTTCCCCCGGAGTTCCCATGAACCTGCACCGCAGAAACTTCATCCGCCTTGGCGCCGGCGCGATCAGCGCACTCGCCGCCGGCGTCCTGTGGCCGCTTCGCGTGCTCGCCAGCACGCTCGAGTCGGCCTTCAAGGCCAAGAGCGTCGACGATCTGTTCAAGGAGCTGGGCACCACGCCCACGCCGAGCGATCAGATCACGCTGACCACGCCGGACATCGC
>JBKJPX010000024.1:0-35493 GCA_046594215.1 Panacagrimonas sp. | reverse complement strand
CCGATGCCTCTGACGTAGCTGATGTCCAGCTTGATGCCCTGGATCGGAAACTCGCGAAGCGCAGGCAGCGACGAATGGCCCGTACCGAAGTCGTCGATGCTCAGGAGCACGCCCATCCGCGAAAGCGCCCTGAGGTTCTCGTGAACGGTCATGCTGGATCGCAGCATCACCGTCTCGGTCAGCTCGAGGCGGATGGCGCTCGCCGGCAGGGAGAACCGTTTCAAAAGATCGCCGATGTTGCGCGCCAGATCGGTGCGATCGAACTGGCCAGCCGACAGGTTGATCGCCACGGACACCATCGGGGATACCGTTGCGTGCAAGGCGGCGATCTGGGCAAAGGCATGTTGGAGGACCCAGTCGTTGACCGCGAGGATCAATCCATCCTGCTCGGCGATATCGATGAACTCGCTTGCGGGAATCTCCCCGTGGACAGGGTCCTCGAGGCGCAGCAGCGCCTCGGCGCCCGTGACCTTGCCCGTGCGCATGTCGACCTGCGGCTGGTAGGCGATGCGCAGCCGATCTTCGCGCAGTGCCTTGCGCAGCATCTCGCGCGTCTCGTAGCGACGTCGCGCGGCCTGGTCCATCGTGGCGTCGAAGAACTGGAGTCGGCCGCGGCCGCGGCTCTTGGCCTGGTACATCGCGAGGTCGGCCTTGCGCATCAGGTCCTCGGGAGAGTCGTCGGGTTCGCCCGATACCGCGATGCCGATGCTGGCGCCGACTCTCACCTCCGCACCAGACACGCAAAACGGAATCGCCAGGGCCTCGACGATGCGCTGCGCGGACTCGATGGCCTGCTCGGGGCGGGCGAGGTCCTCGATCAGCACCGCGAACTCATCTCCGGACAGGCGCGCGATCACGTCGGTGTCTCGCAGCGTGGACCGCATGCATCGGCCGATCTGGCCCAAGAGTTCGTCACCGCCGGCGTGGCCCAGCGTGTCGTTGGCGGCCTTGAAGTGGTCCAGGTCGATCATCATCGACGCCATGGGCTTGCCGCTGCGACGGGAGCGCGTGAGGGCGTTCGCGAGACGATCTTCGAACTGGTTGCGATTGGGTAGCCCCGTGATCGAATCGACCATGGCCAGGCGTATGAGGTGCTGCTCGCTGCGAAGACGATCTGTGATGTCTTCGTAGATCACGAAAAAATGCGAGATCTCGCCGCGCTCATCGCAGATCGGCGTGATGGTCTGCTCGGTATCCACGACCGCGCCGTTCTTGCACCGGTTGCTCAGTTGTCCACGCCAGACCCGACCCGCCTTGATCGTCTGCCACAGCTCCTGATAGAACGCCGTCGACTGCCGTCCCGACTTGAGGACGCTCGGCGTCTTGCCGAGCACCTCCTCGGGGTCGTAGCCATAGAGCCGCGAGAACGCAACATTGACCCAGCCGATACGCCCGAGTTGATCGGCGAGGAACATTGCGTTGGCTGCCAGATGCATCGCCTGTTCGATCACTTCCGGCGAATGACAGGCGAGCTGGGGGGCAATGGCTTCTGGCGTGACGCTATGCGGGCGGGGTGAGAGGTCCATGTCTGAAAGACTCCTGGTTCGGGAGGGCGTGCTTGGCGCCGCCGTTCGTGGAAGGGCCCGTTGCAGGACGCGCCGACCGGGTCCAGTGATCCGGGAACGGCGCAACGGCAGGTTGACCTCCCGGCCATCGCCGCGTGGTATCCGGGGCTCGAGACTGCCGCGCGCTCGCCTGCGCTGTCATTGACGCAGGTCATCGTGAATACCGGTTCCTTGCCCGGCGCGTCTGATCGAAGTCACGACCTCGAACACCGGGCGGATCCAGGGCGTTGACCTGCGTCATCGCCTGCCGGATGCGCGGATGCGATCCTGAAACTGCACTGTCCGGGCACCGTGAAGATGAAGCCGCTCAAGGAGACGATCGACGATGGCGTGCTCTGCATGATCCGGGACAAAGGCGCGCAATTGACGGGAGACCGCCTCGCCTTGCGGTCGCTGCTCGGTGACTGGAAGAAAACCAACTTCAGACGGTCGGACCTTTTCCACTCGATCGCGCGGCTCGAGTCGAGCGGAGGCCTGGAGGTTCTTCACGATGCGAACGTGGTGACGGTCCGGCTGCGTCTCACCGGCGCTCAGCGCATGCTCGAATTCCCAGGGGACGTACCCGGGGTTCTCTATCTACTCCTGCAGGCGAACGATTCGGCCCCACCGCGGCGAGGGTTCGAGTTCGAGACGGTGGGCCGCAGACGTCGCATGGGCGATCGCAGCAACGGGCTGTCGCGGCGTTGATCGGGATCATCGCGGGAGCAGGTTTCGCTGTGGAGAATCGGTCGTGCCGGTCCCGCCCGCTGCCTTCAACAGGAGTCATCCCATGTCCGATGTTCACGCGGTCGTTCTGATCGATCACCAGCGCGCGCGGATCCAGCGGTTCGATTCGGAGTCCGTCACCACCCGCACGCTCAGAGTGCATTCGACCCACACCCGTCAGCACGGCAGCAGCGTGCGGACCCTGCATGCCTTCTTCGGTGAGGTTTGCACCGCGGTGGAAGGCACGGCGGAGGTGCTCGTGACGGGATCTCACAACGCACAGACGCACTTCCGCCGCTACGTCCACCGGCATCGCCCGGAGCTGGGTGTTCACCTCGTTGGCTGGGAGACGGTGGACGACCCTAGCGAGGGTCAGCTCCTGTCGTTCGCACGGAAATATTTCGCTGCGCACGAACGGACGAGCGGAACCATGGCGGTCGCGATGGCTCACTGAGTAAGGCGGTGGCGCGGCCTGCCGTGCGCAAAAAGCGATCGACGCCCTCGATCACTGCAACTCGAAGCAAGACCGCGACACCCTGCTTACGCGACCCGTCGCGTCGGTCAGGCAGCCCGTGACACTGCCGATCAGGACCTGCTGCAACGCGAAGAAAGCACGATTGTGGCCCGTGCGCATCGACGTCCCCAGGCCTCTGTGCGACCGTCCATGCGCGGCCGCGCCGTTCGACGGTCCGCGTCTCAGAAGGAGTACTTGAAGTCGAGCGAGACGAAGTCGCGATCCCTGAGCAGGTTCGACTGGCCGGCGCCGAAGAAACGCGTATAGCCCAGGTCCAGAGACGCGTTGTTGTTGTAGACGAACTGCACGCCCGGGTTGAGCAGGGTCGCGTCCTCGACGAAGTCCAGCAAGGGCGCGGGCGTGGTGCCATGCAGGCCCTGCGTCCATCGCAGGCCCGGATTGCATTGCAGGCCGGACATCACGTTGTTGTAGCTCGCCCGCACCAGCAGGTTCAGGCCGTAGCTGGTCGCGGTCGCGAAACCTCCGTGCTGCACAGGCACGCCCTGCTGCGCCGCGGCTGCGGCGTCGCCAGGCAGGAACGTGCCCGGTCCCTCGTAACGGAGTTCGTCGTTCGACTCCAGGTCGTGTACGCGCACCAGTCCGGCTTCGAACAGGATCAGCAGCTCGTCGTAGCGCAGCGTGGCATTCGGCGGCAGGATCTTGGTCGTACTCAGGTCCCACAGGCTCACTTGGTGGCGGCGCCAGCCGCGGATGTACTGGTTGCCGAGCGTCTGGCCGGCGACCGGGTCGATCTGCGATGGAGCGCCGAGGTCGGCCAGTGATTGCTCCACATCGTCGAGTTCGAGCGGCTGGTTGGGCTTGTAGCTGACCTCGCCCTGGAGTGCGAAACCCCAGGGACCGACTCCGTTGAAGCTGGCCCCGAACAGGTGGATGTCCTCCGGGTACTCCCCGATCACGCGGGCGGTGCCGGCGTCGAGGTTGCCGCTCGACGCCGAGATGCTGCTGAACAAGGGCAGGCGGCTGTGGTAGTTCGCACCGTAGAGGGTGAACGACAGGTCGCGCAGCGAACCGATGACACCGCTCAGCGCGAGCCCGAACTGGCCGCGGTCGCGCGCGTCGCGATCGCCGCCGCGCGGGATCGAGCCGCCATAGGGAACACAGGGGAAGGCCACGCTGGCGGGGAACAGGTTGGTGTCGTGGCAGGAGCTTCCGGCCGCGGCATATTCACCGGCGCGTCCGAAATCGATGTTGCCACCGATGGCGCCGGGCACGACATAGTCGTTCGTGACCAGGAACGTGCCGGCATACGGCAGGATCGTCGGCTTCCACTGCAACTGGTACCAGGCTTCCAAGGACAGTCGCGCCCACAGGTCGATCGTCCCAACGATCTGCGGGTAGGGACGGGAGACTTCGTCGATCTCGAACGCGGGCGTTGTTGCCTTGTTCGCGTCGTAGGCCTGGATGCTGTTGAGGCCGTTGAGGACCAGGAAAGACTCGCCCCAGCGCACGGTCTGCTGGCCCGCCTTGACGGTCAGCGCATGACCGAAGATCTTGAAGTCGCCAAACGCGTACAGGTCCAGCGGCGTGAACCGGCTGCCGACGTGATCGTGGGTCTGCTGGTTCGCGTGCCGGCGCGTCGACTGGGGATATTGATGGCCCGCGCCGAAGTCGTCCGGATCGAAGAAGTTCTTGCCGTCGATGCGCGGATCGTAGGAATAGTTGGCCTGCGCGACGAAGCCGTAGTCCTTCCACGTGACGCTGAGCGCGGGCGTGAGCCGCGTCACGGCGGCGACCAGGGACCCTTTCGAATAGGCGAGGTCGGCGTCGTCGGCATTCACGGAATAGGCGGTTCCTCCGTTGGCGATCCCCACGAGGTTGGCCGCGGGCGCCTCGGTCCGCAGCGCAAGGCTTTCCGTGAGGCGGGTGTCGAGACGTACGCTCACGCCGCCGTAGTCGCGGCTCAAGGCCGATGCAGAACCGGTCATGAACAGCGCACAGGCCGCGCACGCGATGCGCGTGCGGACGAAGCAACCCTCGAGAGAGGACATGGCGGGCTCCGAAGCGGCTAGGGTGCGGCGCAGTTGCCGCCGAGCGGCAGGCACGCGCCATTCGTGGCCAGAAAATTGGCGGTTTCGCGCTGCATCTCCGCGGTTGCGGCCGACGACGCGGAAGGGTCGAGCAGCGAACCGTGCGAGCCTCGCCGGAACCTGACGACGGCATGCACGCCTTCCAGATCGAACAGGACGAGCGGCGCGGCGATGGGGATGTCCGCCGGCTCGTGAACGGCCAGGTTCATCGCGGCCACGAGCGGATCGGTTCCCGCCAGGTCGCTGCCGTTGATCACCACGTCGCTCGACGCCGATCCTGCGCAGGCGGCGATCAGCGCGTCGAGCGTCGCGATGCCGGCCGGAAGGGGCGAGGGACAGGTGGAGTGCGCGCCGTTGGGCACCACGCCGTCGGCCGGACTGGGCGTGCCGTCGCCCAGCGTGCCCCCGCCGACAACTTCGATCAGGTGAATGGGATGCAGGGCGCGGGCGGCCGCCGCGTAGTTCAGAGCGTCGCCGTCATCGGTCGCCATCTGGGCAAAGCGCAGAAACGTTTCGTAATCGTCGGTTCCTTGCGCGGCGCCTTCGGCTGCAAGGCCCAAGGCGATGCGCGGACCGAAGCCCTTGCTGGCGTCGAGCAGCTTGGCGATGCCGCCCCCGGGAACGGCGAGGGTTGCCGCGGTGACGTCGGTGGAGTTTGCGAGGAACGGAATGCCCACGATGCTGCCGAGTGAAAGTCCGACGAAGCGCAGCTGAGTGGCATCGACATCGGGCGATCCGTCGTGATCCAGGTCGAGATTCACCACCGACTTCGCCAAGGTGAGCAGGTCGGCTGAGGCCTGCCGCAGGTTGTCCCGGCTCGTGAGCGTGGACGCCAGGTTGATGAACCAGGTCCCCGACGCGTCGATGCTGCCGTCGGGGCCCGCGGCGCCTGTGAAGTTGTTCGCCAGGTCGAGGTCGAAGCTGCGCTCGCCGGTCACCAGTGGGGCCGCCGGAGTACCGGCGAACAGCTGGTTGCGATAGAACGGGCTGCCCGCATCGGTCAGCCCGTGCAGGGGCAGGTCGATGGCCACGGTGACGAAGCCTGCACGCGCGAGCGTCGACGCGATCGCCAGCATCTGCGTGCGGTTTCCCGTGATGCCGTGCTGGAAGATCGCGACGGGCCATCCGCCGGGCGGCCGCGTGCGACCGCTGTCGACGTTCGGCACCGAGACCAGCATCGGCACCGTCTCGTCCGAACGCTTCACCGGAACCGGGTAGCACAGCGTCGTGCTCCGGCTCGGATGCGCAATCTGGCCGTTGATCGTCGCGCCCACGGCGAATGCCGCGCAGGGCACCTGGCCGAGAAACGCCGGCTTGTGCGCCGGATCCGCGGGATCAAGGTTGGGCTGTGTTGGATCGGCCTGCCAGAACGAGGTCACCGGCGCCGTGGAGTGCGGATCTCCGCCGCTGTTGCCCAGGTAGTAGGGGAGCCGCGCGACACCTGCGTAGACATCGGCGCCCGGCACGCCGACCGCGGTGGTGGTGGTGACGCCGGTGTTCTGGACGAACACCGTGCCCGCACTCGCGGTGCGCGCGAGCGCGGCGAGCGAAAGGCCCACCGACTGTGTGGTGAACGAGTACGCCAGGGCGAGCTGTTCGGGCATCACGCCGAACGCGGCGAGCTTCTCCACCACCGGCCGGATGGCCTGAGTCCGCAGTAGCTCGAGCTTCGCCTTCTGCCCCTCGTCGAGCTGGTCCAGGGTCGTCGAGCGTTGATCCTTCACGGGCGTGGCGCTGGCCGCGACCTGGAACTCGGCACTCGGCACGATGCCGGCGCCATCGAGCGTGGAGACGCCGCGCGTCAGCGCGACCACGTACGTCGTCGATGGAGCGAGCGGCTTGAGCCATTCGATGAGTACGCGCGATCTCTGCTCGCTCACCGGCACGAGTTCGCCGGTCAGGGGATCCGGCGCGGCGGCGTTCTGTGGACGCACCACGAAGTCATCTCCGTAGACCAGCGGCGTGCCGCTCGACCCGTTCACGATCAGCAGGTGGGCGGGGATCGTGCCGAAGTCGAGTCGGCCGGCCACGTCGAAGAACGCGTCGGCGACCGTGGAAAAGCCGTCGAGCTCGTTGGCGGCCGTGACGAACGACACGGCGTCGTCGGCAGGACCGTTCGGGATGTTGAGCGTGGGGTCGGAAAAGCCCGCGAACAAACCGTCGAACGGAAACGGAACGATGGCCGAGTCCGTGGCGATCGTCGGCACCGGATCGAACAGAACCAGCGAATCGAATTTCTGCGCGTGCGTGCCATCGCCGCTGCCGCCGCCGCCGCTGCACGCGGCGGCGAGCACCGCGCAGGGCAGGATCCTCAGAACGCGCATCTCCTTCTCCTCGTTCGAGCCGGTGCGAGTTGCGGAGCCGGCCCGGCGGCGGTCGTTGCTCGGGCTGCGCGAGATCCCGCGCGGCATCCGGAGAGGCCGCCGGCGAGATCCCATCGCCTCGTGCATTAGGGCTGGGTCGGCGCGCTAACGCATTGATATGGATCAAGCGACGGCGACGCTGGAAAGCCCGGGTTGCGAGCGACGCTGCCGTCTGTGCTGCGTTCAGATCGACGGTGACGATCGGCCTGCCATGCGCGTGCACTCCGGTGTCGGCGCCCGCAATGTGCAGGAGAGGCAGCGCGTGGCGTAGGCCATCGCGGCGAGCCGCCTGGGCCCGATCGATTGTGCGCACGACGCGCAGCGGTTTCCCAGGCCGCGGTCGATATGGGCGAGCGCGTGGACCACCTGCTCCAGGTGCCAGCCCGCGGCACCTTCGAGCCGCTCCAGGACTTCGTCGTTCGCGGTCCGGACCAACGCCACTGCAAAGTCGGGTTCGAGCGGCGAGCCCCGATGCTGCCGATCCCTGCGGATGTCCCGCAGTCGTTGTTCGAGTTCCTGCCGGGTGGTGTCGAGAGTGCGGCGCCGCGCTGCGATGGTGCTCATGAGGGAGATCTCGGCTTCTGGACAAAGCGCAGCATCGATGCGCGTGATCCGTTCCGCGTTGACTCAGGTCAACACCCGCTCCGCGTTAACGGGGGTACGGCGACTCATCCCTGCTGAGTCTTGCCCAAGGGAGTGTTCTTAACATCACGGTCTTCGGCTCGGGCTACGTCGGTGTCGTCACCGCCGCGGGCATCGCGGACCGCGTGCGTGACCCCTTGCTGCCGAACGGGTGGCGCGCGGCGAGAGGACCGGGTTCGACGGGGTGTCCAGACACCTCAGCTAAGCCGCGCGTTCTTGGCCGAGCGAAGCGAGGGCAAGACCCGTGTCGTCCCATGATTTATCTGCTGGAGCATCTTGTTGGGCGGACAGGCACTCCGCCTACGCCCGCTTCTCGTCGGCTGCTTCGAAATGTGCCATCTGATCGGCGTGAGCCTTTCTGAATGCGGGGCGGTTGGTTGCACGGGTTACGTAAGCTTCAGTCGCCGGACGGTTGCCAAACGAGCGGACCTTCGGCACGCGCAGAACATCTGCCATCAGCAGGTCCGCGGCCGTGAAGCGGTCTGCGGCAAGCCAATCTCGTTGGCTCAGAACATTCTCGAGTTGTTGGAGCCGCAGGCCCATCCACCCAGCAAGATCATTGTCCTCGTTGCCGGACATATTCAGGAACCACCAGGGGACGGTAACCATCTCGATGGTGTTGAGCGCCGAGATAACCCATTGCAGGGTATGTGCTTCTCCAGCAGCATCCCGCGGCATCAGCCTTTCGGTTTTCCGGGCCAGGTGCAGTAGACCAGCGCCGCTTTCGAATATCTGTAGTTCTCCGTCACTCAGGAACGGCACCTGTCCAAAAGGCTGACGTGCGAGATGGTTGGTTTGGCGACTATCGAACGGGACCGTACGCACCGTGTAGAGAAGTTCAGCTTCTTCGCAAGCCCACCGTAGCCTCAAATCGCGCACGAAACCTCGAGGGCCTTCGGGCACCCAGTCGTAGGTCCAGATAATCAGTTCACTCATGCTCCAACCCTCGGCGACAAACCAGGTCGATCGACAATACCCCAGGTTCGCAGATGATCGACGAGCCGCCCACATCCAAGCGGAGCCCAACAGGACTCGATGCCGGTGGGCACCGGGCGGAACATTGGCGAAACAGCAGAGGTGCATGCAACCACGGTGAGTATTTCGATCCGCGTCTCCGAAGGTCTCGGAGCCACGAGCGAGCACCCGATGAGAATCAGAACATCCGTCAGAGCGAAAGCTGACTTTACGAGGCCCAACGCGAGTTTCCCAAGGAACGCGCGGCGGTGGCGGACTTCGACAAGCCTGACCGTGTGGTCGTTCGTCGACGAGCTTCACGACGGCGGCCTGCCCCTGACCGCGGGCGCCGCCGTCGGATCAGACAAGGCACCCGGGCTCCTCACCGGTGTGGGCTAACCGAGCGGCACACCTGGCTGGAGTAGAGACCGAGAACGGCGACGCGGCCTCGCCGTTAGCGAGTAACGGCCCGCAGCTCAGCCGTACGGGTACCGAGCCGGTAGGATGCGGACGTGCGCGAGCTGAGGCCGCGCCCGATCCCGTAATACCTGAATCCTGAAAGCTCGGCCTGCGCAGGATCGTAGAGATTGCGGCCATCGAAGATGGCGGGCGACTTGAGCAGCCCACGCAGCCGCTCGAAGTTGGGCGAGTGGAACATCCGCCATTCCGTGACGATGGCCAGCGCGTCCGCACCACGTGCGGCGTCGTCCGGTGAGCTGGCCAGGTACAGATCCTCGCGGGGGCCGTAGATCCGCAAGGCTTCCGGCATCGCGACCGGGTCGAAGGCCCGAACGCTGCCGCCGGCGGCCCAGACCGCTTCCATGAGCTCGCGTGACGGCGCCTCGCGCATGTCGTCGGTCTGCGGCTTGAAGGCGAGTCCCCAGACCGCGATGGTTTTGCCGCGTACGTCGCCAAAGTGCGCCTGAATCTTCTCGAACAGGCGCCGCTTCTGTTGCCGGTTGACCGCCCCAACGCTGTTGAGCAGCGGTGCCTCGCAGCCGGCGAGCGCCGCGCTCTGCGCCAGCGCGTTCACGTCCTTGGGGAAGCACGAGCCGCCATAGCCGCAGCCTGGGTAGATGAAATGGAAGCCGATGCGCGGATCGCTGCCGATCCCCAGGCGCACCTTCTCGATGTCGGCGCCCAGGTGCTCGGCGAGATTCGCCATCTCGTTCATGAAGCTGATCTTGGTCGCGAGCATCGCATTGGCCGCGTACTTGGTGAGCTCGCTGGACCGCACGTCCATCACGATGACGCGGTCGTGGTTGCGGTTGAACGGGGCGTACAGCGCATGCATGAGGTCATGCGCCTTCTGGCTGGAAATACCGATGATGATGCGATCCGGCTTGTTGAAATCGGCGACGGCGGCGCCTTCTTTCAGGAACTCGGGATTGGAGACCACGTCGAATGCGGCGTTCGAATCGCGCTTGCGTAGCGCTTGCGCGATCGTGTCGTGGACCAGGTCCGCCGTGCCTACCGGCACGGTCGACTTGCTGATCACGATCCGGTAGTCCCGCATGTGCTCGCCGATCGACCGCGCCACCTGCAGCACGTACTGCATGTCGGCCGAACCGTCATCGCTCGGCGGCGTGCCGACGGCGATGAACTGGTAGAGGCCGTGCGCGACGCCGTCGGCCGCCGACGTCGTGAAGCGCAGGCGGCCCGAGGCCACGTTGATCGAGAGCAGTTCCTGCAGCCCTGGCTCGTAGATGGGGCACGCGCCGCCCCGTAGGCGTTCGATGCGCGCGGCGTCGACGTCGACGCACAAGACCTCGTTGCCGGCATCCGCGAAGCAGGCTGCAGTCACCAGGCCGACGTAGCCGGACCCAAATATCGTGATGTTCAGAAAGAGTCTCCGCGAATCGGCGCGATCAACGGCCGGCGCTTTGGAAAGATGGGCGTGAGGAATCGGGACGCGCGTGTTTGCGGGTGAGCGTGCCGTGTCGCACTGCACGGTCAGACTGAGCGTTGCGCAGCCCGCATGCATTGACCTGCATCAGGAGCCGTAAAAAGAACGCGCTTCACGCGCTTGGGTGTCGACAGCCCGTACACGCACCGTCGTTTGCCCTAGCCGATCGACGCGCTTCGGGGCTGGACCCGGTACATCGGCGGGGGTGCCATTACGATGCCGTCGCGCAGTAAGCTTGCGAACTGCTCGCCGGAGACCGCATCGCTGAAGTAGTAGCCCTGTCCTTCAGGACATCCCTGTTCGCGCAGGAAGGCGAGCTGGTCCAGGGTTTCGATGCCCTCGGCCACGACGCGCAGGTCGAGACTGCGACCCATGCTGATCACCGCATCGACCAGGCTGGCGTCGTCGGCATTGACCAGCATGCCGCGCACGAACGACGGATCGATCTTGAGCGAATCGATGCGGAAGCGCTTGAGGTGACCCAGACTCGAGAGGCCATTCCCGAAATCGTCCAGCGCCAGGTGCACGCCGCATTCCTTGAGCGCTTCGGTCGCCGCCGCCATCAAGACCGAGTCGCCTATCAGAACGTTCTCGGTCAGTTCGAGCTCGAGGAAGCCCGGCGCAAGCCCGGTCTGGTCGAGGACGTCGTTCAGGGCGGCGACGAAGCCGTCCGCACGCAGATCCTGGGCGGAGATGTTCACCGAGAGGCGGATGGGCGGGAGCCCGAGGTCCTGCCAGGCGCGCGCCTGGCGGCAGGCTTCGCGTAACACCCAACGGCCGATCGGAACGATCAGCCCGCTTTCCTCGGCCACCGTCAGGAAGTCTGCCGGGCGCGCCAGGCCGCGCTCGGGCGAATCCCAGCGTAGCAGCGCCTCCGCTCCGACGATGGCGCGGGTCGAGAGGTTGAGCTTGGGTTGGTACATCACCCTGAACTCGCCACGCTCGAGGCCGGTGCGCAGGCCGATTTCGATCGACTGCCGCTCAGCGGCACGCACGTTCATCTCGGGCTTGAAGAAGTGGAAGATGCTGCGGCCATCCTCTTTGGCCGCGTACATGGCGATGTCGGCGTTGCGCATCAGGACCGCGGCTTCGGTGCCGTCGTCGGGGTAGATGCCGATCCCGATGCTGGCGGTGACATGCAGTTCGTGGCCGTCGATGCGATGCGGCTCGCCGAGCGCCGCAAGAATCTTTTCCGCGGTCTGCCCGGCGTCGCGCGCATGCGCCACCTGCGCGAGCAGGACCAGGAACTCGTCGCCCCCGTGGCGGCAGACGGTGTCGGATCCACGCACGCAGGCGATCAGGCGTTGTGCCACCGATTGCAGCAGGCGATCGCCCACGGTGTGTCCGAGCGTGTCGTTGACCTCCTTGAAACGATCGAGATCCAGGAACAGCACGGCAAGCTTCTGGCGGCTTCGCTGCGCGTGAGACAGTGCCTGCTTGAGGCGGTCGCGGAACAGATTCCGGTTGGGCAGGTCGGTCAGCCCGTCGTACTGGGCACCGTACGCGAGCTTGAGTGACGAGGTGCGTGCCAGCGTGACGTCACGCACGACCATCACGCCGCCGATCACGCTGCCGTCGGCGTCATGGATTGGCGTCGCGCTGTCCTCGATCGCGGTCTCGCCACCGTGGCGACGCAACAGCACGGCATTGGGTGCAAGTGCTACCGCTTGGTTCAGCGCGATCGCTTCGATCAGCGGATTCGGGAGGCCTTCGCGCGTGATGGCGTCAATCATGCGCAGCACCTCGTCGATGGGTCGTCCGATCGCTTCGACGCGCGACCAGCCCAGCATCGCCTCGCCGGCATCGTTGAGGTAGGTCACCCGCATCTCGCGGTCGGTGCCGATGACGGCGTCACCGATGGAGTCGAGCGTCTGCAGCGCGAGTGCCTTTCCCTCGGCTGTTTCCGCGCTCTGCGTCAGGTTTTCGAACAGCTGGCCGAGGGCGCCGCTCGACCACATATCGCGGAGGCGACCTTGCAGCTTGCGGACGATGCGGGACGGCATGTGTGCTCGATTCGTGGGCGACGGCTGGGCGGAATGGAATCGGGCCGCGCAGATTTTGCTTGCGCGGTGACCCGTGATGCCAATAGTGCCCACGTCGGACAAGGCATGAAATCGGGAACGTCGCCACGCGAGCTTGGCGGTATTCGCCATCCATCGCGATGTGTTGATCAACGCACCGACGGTCAATCGTCTGTCAGGTAGGAAAGCCGTGAGGGCCTTGCGTCACGTCGATCCGCCATCATCGCCCCCACGATCCGGAAGCGCAGGACGGAGTGAATGCTGGATGGCTGCGTGCTGCAGTTCGGTACCGCTTTTCAGCCCGAGCTTCCGCTTGATCTTCTCCCGGTGCGAGTCGATCGTGTGGTGGCTCAAGTGCAGACGTACGGCGATCGCCTTGCCAGACAGGCCTTTTCCAAGGAGCTCGAAGACCTGCAGTTCGCGGTCGCTGAGCAGGTCCACCGGCGTACCGGGTCCGGCGCCAACGGCGCCAACGGCGCGACCGATCAGCGAGCGGCTCAGTCTCCCGCTCAGGTAGCAGCCGCCAGCAAGCACCAGGCGCAGGGCCTGCAAGGTGTGTCCTTGAGCCTCGGCCTTGCCGATGTAGCCGTTGGCACCGGCCTTGAGCGAACGCTCGGCGTAAAGCGTTTCTTCGTGCGCCGACAGTGCGAGGATTTTTCCCGCATAGCCGTGGATCTTCAGACGCTTGATCAGATCCAGTCCGCTGCCGCCTTCGCCGAGGGAAATGTCGACGGTGACCAGGTCGGGTGGGTCGGACGCGACGAGCGCCAAGGCATCGGCCACCGAAGAGGTCTCGCCACTGACCTCCATGTCGGGTTGCGACTCGATGCGGGCCCGCAGCCCTTCGCGGACGAGCGGGTGGTCGTCGACGATCAAGATCCGGGCCTTACGTGTCGTGTCCACGGGGATCAGGCGAATGCGCCGCTTAATGTGGGCAGCTCAGCCAAAAAATACGACATTCACTGAGCTCCGGATGCGCCGTCCGTCGTGCCCGGCGGGCCGAACGTGCAGGTCACGCGGGTCCCATGCGGCTTCGAGCGGGCGACGTGCAACGTGGCGCCGATGAGACTCGCGCGGTAGGCCATGATGTGAAGCCCGCGTCCGTCCGAGCCGCGCGGTGATATCCCCTCGCCATCGTCGGAGACGGAGAGCACGGCACCGCGGGCCTCGCGTCTCAGACGGATGCTGATGTTCGCGGCGCCGCTGTGGCGGACCGCGTTGGTGACTGCTTCCTGCGCGATGCGATGCAGGTGGGTGGCCGAGAAGCCGTCAGGAACCCGCAGTGACTTGTCATGCTCGAACGTGGCGTGCAGCCGTCCCGGCGTATCGGTGGCACAGGCGAGCCGGTGCAGTGCGACCACCAGGCCGCCGGCTTCCAGCTGCAGCGGCACCAGGCCATGCGCCAGCCGGTTGACTCGCTCCGCGGTCTCCTGGATTTCGAGCGACAGTCGACGGCACAGCGCTTCCTCAGGCGACGAACGCTGTGCGATCGCGTCGCACAGGCTCTCCGCGAGCAGGCCCAGGCCGGTCAGACGCTGCTGGATGTCGTCGTGCAATTCCTGACCGATGCGTCGCTGTGCGCGGTCGGCCGTCTGCAGTACTTCCAGTTCCAGGCGCTTGCGGTCATCGATGTCCTGCGTGACGCCCACGATGCGGGTGGGCCGGCGCATGGAATCGAGGATCACGCGGCCGCGGACAGCGAACCAGTGCGATGTCCCGTCGGATCGTAAGGTACGGAATTCTGCCGCCAGCACGCGATCCGCGGCGGCAATGGCGCGACCGATGACGGCCGCCAAGCGCGGGCGGTCTTCCGGATGCAGGGTGCCCAGCCAGGCGGCCTCTGGAGACGTGGCGTGGCCGGCGGCGTTCCGGGCGGATGACCGCTGTGTATCGCCGTCGCGAGAGCGGCCTTGGTCCAGGTCGAGTGTCCATGGGCGCATCACGCCGGCGTCGAGGGCCAGTGCCAGCCGCTCCTCGTTGGCGCGCAGATGCCTGAGCGAATCGTTCAGATCGCGTGTGCGCTCCGCGACGGCCTCTTCGAGCCCGCGGTTGAGCTCGCGCAGATTGGCCTTGTCCAGCGCGGCCTGCGTGACATCGATCAGGGCCATCTGGCACCTGGGGCCGGGGTTCGAACCCGAGCCGTCGTCGGGAATGCGGATGCTTTCCAGCCTGAGCCGCAGGGAGTCCCCGGCTCGCCCCGAACGGAACACCGCGATCTCGCCCTGGACCTTGTTCTCGTTGACGAGCGCATCGGCGAAGTAACCGGCGAACGCGAGCACGTCAACCGGTGCGACGAAGGATGAAAAGCGTCGGCCGACCAGCTTCTGTCGCGGCGAACCGAGCAGGTCCGCCGCGGCGAGATTCGACGCTCGCACGATCCCGAGTGCGTCCAGCGTCACGTAGCCCACGGGCGCAAACTCGTAGAGGTCGCTCCAGCGATCGCGCGAATCCGCGAGCGCAAGCTGTGCGAGCCGCAATTCCTCGTTCTGCTGTTCGAGCTCGACCTGGTGCGTATCCAGTTCCTGGACGAGCACGCGGATGTCGGATGCCGTCAATTGCGCCAGGTCGTCCGGTGAGCTGGCCATCAGGCCCAGTACGCGATACCGCAAGGTCTGTCCGACGCGGTTCATCCACCCGCGCACCGTCGGACTGACGACGGGTGCGCCTTGCGCCGCTGCCGGCTGGGCGCCAGGAGGGGCCGGTTTGCGCATGCGGCGCACGGGCGGCCGTTGGCTCACGCGGCGACTTCGGTCGCGGTGGTGCGATCGGTGACGTCCTGCATCGCCAGCACGATCATGGCGGGCAGCCCTGGGTCGCGCTCGAGGGGCTTGGCATTGATCAGGAAGCGCTTGCGGCCGAGGCCGGGCAAGTCGAAATTGAGTGCGTAGTTCTCGAATCCGGGCTTGTCGGGCAGCACCTCCGTCAGCAGCTTGCGGAGGTTCGGTACGTCCCAAGAGGCGTTGCCCAGGCGATCGATCGGCGCGCCTTCGACGGCTTCCGGCATGAGAGAGAACATGCGGTAGAAGCTCTGATTGGCGCGGACCACGCGCAGATCCTTGTCGATCACCAGCAGGAGCTCGCGCACGGTATCGACGACGCTCTCGAACATCGCGTTGGAAATCGCCATCGCGCGTTGGGCCGTCTTGAGCGCATCCACGTTATCGAAGGTCAGGACGAGCCCGTCCACGGCCTGATCGATCGTGCGGTAGGGCAGGATGCGCGCGCGATACCAGACTCCCTCGGTCGTCTGTACTTCGCGATTAACGCCCTCCAGCGAGGCGAGCACGCTGCGGCAATCGGGGAGCATCGCCGGGTAGTGCAGCCGCGTCGTCAGATCGTCCACCGGCCGGCCGACGTCGCCGGGAATGAGGTTGATCAGCTTCTTGGTGCTTTCGGTATAGCGCTTGATGCACAGGTGCTGGTCCAGGAAAACCGTGGCGATCTCGGTGCTGTCGAGCAGGTTCTGGATGTCATTGCTCACATTGCCGAGCTGGTCGAGTTTCTGCCGCAGTTCTGCATTGACCGCGAGCAGCTCTTCGTTGAGCGATTGAAGCTCCTCCTGCGAGGTCTCGAGCTCCTCGTTGCTGCTCTGAATTTCCTCGTTGGTGGACTGGGCTTCCTCGTTGGAGGAGATCAGCTCCTCGTTGGCCGTCTCGAGCTCCTCGACCGTGCTCTGCAGCGATTGAGTCGTCCGCTGCAGTTCGCGCTCGAGCTCCCCGACGTAGTCGGGCGGCTTTCTCGTACGCCGGGACTGGCGCGGCGACAGGTTGGGTGCGGCGGAGGGGCGGAAAGTGGCGATCAGCAGTCCGGCGAGCCCCTGGGGCTCCTGGATGCGGCTCACGGTCATATCCAGGGGGGCAGGCTCACCCTGAAACCGCATGCCCTCGGTGAAGGCCTCCTGACCCGTCGCGACGACCTGCCGCATGGAGTGGGCCAGCGGCCGGCGCAGACCTTCGCGCGCCATCTCCAGCACGTTCATGCGCGGCCGGCCCTCGGCGGGTTCGAGCAGGGTGCCGGTGCGGCCGTGCACGTGGAAGATGTCACCCCGCTCGTTGAACACGATGCTGGCGGGGCAGAGCCGCGTGAGCAGGGCCCGCTCGATCAGGCTGGGCCCCCGGTTGTCGCGGGGCGCCTGCGAAATGATGGGAACACCGGCGGCGCGGTGGTGCACGGTGTACGAGAGCGCCGGCATCATCGCAGGCGAATCCGCCTTGCGACGGAATAGCTTCGATTTCTTGTCCAGCGTCTCGAATATCGTATCGGCGTGTCCCACGGACTCCGAGGTTCCCAGGACGAGAAGGCCTGCTGGCTTGAGCGCGTAGCCGAAAGTCGCGAGCAGCTTTTGCTGCAGCTCGACATTCAGGTAGATGAGCACGTTGCGGCACGAAATCAGGTCCAGCCGCGTGAACGGTGGATCGCGGATCAGACTCTGCGGGGCGAAGATCGCCATGCGTCGGATCTGCCTGTCGATGCGGTAACCGTCGTCATCGCGCGTGAAGTAGCGCTCGAGGCGCGCCGGCGTGAGGTCCGCCGCGATGCCTATCGGGTACACGCCCCGGCGCGCGGACTCGATGGCATCCGCATCCAGGTCGGTCCCGAAGATCTGCACGGCGAATCTTTGCTTGCTGGAGACCATGTACTCGTGCAGGGCGATGGCGAGGCTGAACACTTCCTCTCCGCTCGAACAGCCCGGAACCCAGATTCGCAGGTTGCGGGGCTCCGGCAGCTGCGCCAGGTATTCCGGAAGCCACGCGTCCAGCACGGCGGCGTAGACCTCCGGGTCGCGGAAGAAGCGTGTGACATTGATCAGGAGTTCGCGGAAGAGCAGGTCCAGCTCTTCCGGTGAATCCTGCAGGTAGCGCAGGTAGTCGCCAGGCTCGGCGAGTTGGTGGACCTGCATCCGTCGCTCGACCCGTCGCTGGATCGTATTGAGCTTGTAGGCCGAGAAGTCGTGGCCGGTATGGGCTTTCAGCAGCAGGAAGATTTTCGCCAGTTGCTCCAGGATGCCCTTCGAGCCCGCTCCGTTCGGCGCGCGGCGGTCGGCCAGGTAAGGGCCGGCGACGTAGGCCGTCAGCTGACGGGGTATCGCGGCCAGCGGAAGCACGAAATCGGCGAGACCCGTGGCGATCGCGCTCGACGGCATGCCCGCATACTTCGCCGTCAGTGGCTGCTGCACGATGGCCATTCCGGCCTCGCTCTTGATCGCCTTGAGTCCCAGCGTACCGTCGGAACCGGTGCCGGAGAGCACCACGCAGATGGCGTGCTGCTGCCGGTCACCGGCGAGAGCGCGGAAGAAGAAATCGATGGGTAGCCGCTGTACCTGCTTCTCGGGCGTCGTCATCAGGTACAGCCGCAAATGGCGGATCGCGAGGTAGCCGCCCGGCGGGCTCACGTAGATGTGATCGGGCGCGACGCTGATGCCGTCGGTGATCTCCGCCACCGGCATCTGAGTGGCCTTGCGGAGCAGTTCGGGGAGCAGGCTCTCGTGACCGGCAAGCTGGTGCGTCACGATCACGAACGCCATGCCGGTATCGGCGGGAAGGTTCTCGAGCAATTCCGTGAGCGCCTCGAGGCCCCCGGCCGATGCGCCGATGCCGACCACCGGGAACGGTTTCGCGAACGCCGTGTCGTAACCGACCTCGCCGACCTCGCCGACCTCGCCGACCTCGCCGACCTCGCCGAGCGCAGCAGCCGAGGCTTTCTTCGTCAGGGGCGCGCGGCGGCGTGCCGGTGCAGGTGCCGCGTTTTTCTTTCCGGCCATCGAGGACATCCCTGAATCGTCGTCGCAGACAGTGTGTGGTGAACACGAGTGCCTCCTCGCGGGAGGCGTATGAAAAATAAAGTGCATCTTTGCGAATGCAGGCTAGCCACCTGCGTCAGCGACCGTCCGTGCGATTTCGCACAGATCGCCAGAGGCACCACGGGATGAGGTGGCGCGCGTGTGCGCAGTGGCGGGATTCGCCATACGCAATTGGTCGATTACGCGGTGTGATCGCGCCGCGCGTGCGTGCAGAGTCCATACCCAGGGGCTGGAGTCGAGGAATCCGAACACGACGCGACTCTCAGTTCCGTTCTGCTGCTCTGCCAGCAGTCCCATCCATCTTCATGCAATCCGTCCGGATAACTGCAGCCGTGAACAAGGATGTCGTTGTGCTCTTGGATGCGTCGTATGCGGCGAGGTCCGCAACGGCGTGGATGCGCGTGGGTTCGAACCGGGTTCGGTCGGCGCCGTGAGCTATCCATGAGCTATCTGATCGTCAATGTCGCGCGTCAGCGCTTTGCGGTGACCCCCGCGGAACCCGTTTGTCATTGCCTCGATGGCCGACCGCTGCGGCCGGGAACCTATGCCTCCCTGGTCAAGGAAGTCGTATCGACGCAGCCGGTGAACCAGCCTCGCGTGCGCAGTGCATATCACGCGGTCCTATGGCCCATGGATCAGCACGCGCCGCTCTACGAGGCTCGTCCTCATTACTTTGGACCGTTTTCTTCGCGTGCCCACGCCGAAGCCTTCGTCCTGGACGTCAGCAGCGTGGTCGAGCCGGTCGAAGCGCTGCGGCTGGGGGTGCGTACGCGCGCTTCCGGCGTGCTGCTCCCGCTCAGCCACGGAGGCTGAGCGCAAGCGCGCACTCGCGACCGCGAGGCGCGGCGGCCGGCGAGTCGACCTGTTTGAACCTTTGTCCTCGAGAGCGATCCCGCAATGAAAATTCTGGTCACCGGCGGTGCGGGATATATCGGCTCCCACATGGTGAAGCTGCTGCTGCAGCACGACCATGAAGTCACGGTTCTGGACGACATGAGCACCGGGCACCGGGACTTGCTGCTCACCGACGACCTCGTCGTCGACAGCATCGGCAGCACGCAGATCGACAGCTTGTTCGCCGGGCGGCACTTTGATGCGGTGATGCACTTCGCCGCCTTGATCCAGGTAGGGGAATCGGTCCACAAGCCGTCCAACTATTACCGGGTCAATGTCACGGGTACGCTCAACCTGTTGGACGCGATGCGGCGCCACGGCGTTCCGCGGCTCATCTTCTCCTCGACGGCGGCCGTCTACGGGAACCCGATCGTGCTGCCGCTGAACGAGGACCATCCGAAGTCTCCGATCAACCCATACGGTGCGACGAAGTGGATGGTCGAGCAGGCCATCGCGCACTACTGCGCGGCCTACGGACTGAGGGCCATCAGCCTGCGGTACTTCAACGCGGCGGGCGCGGATCCCGACGGCCTGCTCGGAAGCCGACACGAGCACGAGAGCCACCTGATTCCGCTGCTCATGATGGCGCTCAGCGGGCGGGGCACGAAACTCACGGTCTTCGGCGACGACTACGACACGCACGACGGCACCTGCCTGCGGGACTACGTGCACGTCAGCGATCTGTGCGATGCGCACCTGCTGGCGCTCGAGGCGCTCGACCGGGGTCCCTCCAGACCGGCCTACAACCTGGGCAGCGGGGACGGATGCACGGTGCGCGAAGCGATCGATGTCGCCGCCCGCTTGATCGGAAAGGCGGTGCCGCACCGGATCGTGGGCCGGCGCGAAGGAGATCCCTCGACCTTGCTTGCCGACGCCGGCGCAGCGCGCCGCGAACTGGGCTGGAGTCCCGCGCGTAGCCAGATCGAGACGATCGTGAGTGACGCCTGGAAGTGGGAGCGGCGCATGTGCACCTTGAGTCGCCTCTCATCGAACGGGGTGCCGGTCCACGCGGATGCCCAGCGCTTCGAGGGCATCCGGGCCTGAAGCGGACAAGCTGCTCGGCGGTCGGCTGCTCCTTGTCGAGATCGCGCTGCCGCCGACGGCCACGGGCGCGGTCCTTCATGGATTTTCGTGCACGCAATCCAGCCTATGGAACGCGCGTCGAGTAGCCGCGCCTCCTTGCCGTGATGTTAGTGCCTGAACCCCTGCGAATGCGGCCTGCGACGCCGCCTTTCGCCTGCGCGCCGTGCGCCGGGTAGCGAGCGCGACGCGCGCCGTATTTTTGATGGGTGGAGTGCGGGGCGCAGTTGACATTTATCAACGCGCGGCGGGGTTCGGATCTCGATACTGGTTTGAATCCTTCGGAACCTTCGCGCTTCATGTTCATGACTCTCGATCAACGCGTCAGTCGCGCCCAGTTCGCAGTCGGCGCTCCGACGCAGCGCACGCCTGCCCGTGTGACGGTTCGGCGTATGTCCGCTCGCGATGCGGCGACGGCGACGATGCGAGGCGACTCCTGTGAATAGTGCGACCCAGGCTGCGGTGGCCGTCGCTGCGCATCGGGAATCCAGCGCAGGCAACACCGCGGCCGCTGGCGACATCGCGGAGGGCGCACGTCGGAAGCCGGCACCCGGCGTCGCGAGGACTGTAGGCGGCCCGCCCGCTAGAGGCAGCACGCGTTCCGGCGCGCGCGCCCTTCGGGGCGTTTTTCGCGGTATCGGCGGCGCCGTCGGGCTCGCCTTCGTCCTCGAGTTCACCACGGTCATCGCGGTCGGCATTGCACTGCTGAGTGTCGGGCCGGTGGGTGGCGACGTTTCGATGACGGGCTACGTGCTGGCCTCTTTGTTCTGCGCGGGATCGCTGGTGATGCTGCTGGACTACCAGCGGCTCTATGGCCCGGCCGCGCTGATCCATCCCTGGCGTTCGATCGGGCGCATCCTGGCCGCCGTGTTCGTCTCCTTCGGAGCGCTGGCGCTGACCGGATGCGCGGCATCCGGTCACCTGAGTTACGACCGCGCCTGGCTCTTTGCATTTGCCGGCGGAGCCGCGCTGTCGTTGTGTGTCGGCCGATTCCTGTTCGCGCGTGTCCTGGAAGGGCCGTCGACCAGCGGCCTTTTCACGCGCAACGTGATCATCATCGGTGCAGGCTCGTGCGGCCTGCAGCTGCTGCAGGACATCGAGTCGAGCCGGCAGCCGTGGATGCGCGTGCTCGCCATTTTCGACGACCGCGTGCGCCACGGCAGCGAGCGCGTGCCGCGCAAGATCAATGGCGTACGCGTTTTGGGCGATGTGCGCCGCGCGCTGACGTTCGCGCGACGCGTTCGCGTCGACGATATCGTTGTCGCCCTTCCGTGGTCGGCGCATGAACGCATCGGCGCTCTGGTGCGATCCGCCGAAAGCATCTCGGCCAACATCCATCTTGCCGGCGACACGATCGGCTTGGTGTCCCAGGACCCGCGACTTTCGGCGCTCGACGGCCTGCCTGCACTGCGCATGAGTCGCAAGCCCCTCGCCGGGTGGAGCTATGTGGTCAAGCGCACCGCCGACGTGATCGGCGCGTCGATCGGACTCGCCCTGCTGGCGCCCTTGATGATGCTGATCGCGGTGGGCGTCAAGCTGCAGAGCCGCGGCCCGGTGTTCTTCAGGCAGCCGCGTTTCGGGATCAACAACCGCACCATCCACGTACTCAAGTTCCGCTCGATGTACCACGAGGCGCAAGACCTGTCCGCGGACCGGCTCGTCACGCGCCACGACCCCCGCGTGACCCCGTTCGGCCGCTTCCTGCGCCGCAGCAGCCTCGACGAACTGCCACAGCTCATCAACGTGCTGCTCGGTGGCATGTCGCTCGTCGGCCCACGGCCGCACGCGAAGAACGCCAAGGCGGCGGGCCGCATGTATCAGGACGTCGTCCTCGAGTACGCGCATCGTCATCGCATCAAGCCGGGCATCACCGGCTGGGCGCAGATCAACGGCTGGCGCGGTGAGACCGATACCGACGAGAAGATCATCCGCCGCTGCGAGCACGATCTCTACTACATCAATAACGCGTCTTTCTTCCTGGACGTCTACATCATCTGCGCAACGGTCCTGCGCGTGCCGTTCCAGCGCAACGCGTACTGAGCCGCCATGAACAAGCCTGCGTCGCTGTTGCTGTCCTTTCTCCGCGTTAAAGCTCGCCCGCAGTGGCGGGGAAGGTCGGCTCCCTTGGCGCTGGCCGTCGCCGCCGCCTGCACCTGCGGCGCCGGGCCGACCCAGGCCACGACCCTCACGGTGGACCGCCGCGGCCAGACGCCCGGTGCCTTCACCACGCTGGCGCAGGCCGCCGCCGCCGTTCGTGCCGGCGACACCATCGTCCTGGCGCCCGGCAGCGGTCCGTACCGCGAGATGCTCGACATCAAGGCGCTCGGCACTGAGGCGGCGCCAATCGTCGTGGAGGGCAATGGCGAGACCGTCACGGCGGCCGAACCATTCGAGTTCAGCTTCAACGGCGCCACCGCGCGATGGGAGTACAGGTTGCCTGCGCCGATCAGCAACCAGGCCACGGGCTCGGCCAACACATTCCGGCACCTCGTCACCTATCGTGGCCAGCGTCTGCTGCTCGATCGCGTCGGCGGCAGGCTGACCAGCAGCCTGGCGACGCTATCAGACGACGGCTTGACGCTGATTCTTGGCGATGCCTCGCCGACCGTGGGCTGGGAAATTGGCGTACGGCCCATCGCCGTCCGCATCTCCGGCGCCATAGCCGATCCCGAGCCTGTGGCCTGGCACCACATCTACCGCAACCTTCGCGCTACCGGCGCCAGGAACGATGGCTTCAACCTGCATGGCACCGGTACCGATCTGCGCTTCGAGAACATCGCGGCCTACAACAATTTCGACGAGGGCTTCTCCGCGCACGACGCCATTCACTGCTCGATCAACGGCGGTGCGTTCTGGGGCAACGACAACGGCCTGTACAACGAGTCGAGCTCGGCGATCGCCCTGGACGCGAACGACATCCGCGCTTTCGCCAACCTCGGCTCCGGCATCTCGATGCGCCAGGGCGCGAACAGCCTGACCAACGCCCAGGCCTGGGACAACGGCATCTCGAACGTCGCGCTCGGCGGGACCTTCACGGCGCACAGCGTCACCACGTACCAGAACCGCTGGCTTCAGCCGCCCTTCGTCGCGTACCAGGAGACCCAGGGGCAGGGGCTGGGCGAGTACTACCCGTACACCTACGAGGCGTACTGGAAGGGAAGCCCGGCGGATTCGCTGCACCAGGCCTATGACCTGTTGGGCGAAGAGCCCGACGTGCGCGGGGTGACGCGACTGCCGCCGTTCGCGCTGGCCTATGCGGACTGGCGCTACATCTATTTCGCACCGGATCAGATCGCCGATCCTGCGACCTCCACACCTGCTGTGGATCCGGACGGCGACGGGCGCTCGAACCAGGACGAGTACGGTCTGGGCCTGCGGCCACTGGTCGCCGACAGCGCGGTCGTCGTCGTGTCGGTCACGGTCCCGGACGCTGTCGCCCGCACGGGGCAGGCCGACAGCGGCCGCATCCTCATCCATCGTAGTGGTCCCACGGACAACGCGCTCACCGTCTATTACGCGATGGGCGGCACTGCCACGGCGGAGAGCGACTACGTGGCGCTTGGTTCTTCCGTACAGATCCCCGCCGGTTCGGAGTCGGTGCAACTCGACGTGGTGCCGGTCGACGACGGCTTCGCCGACGTGCCCAAGCTCGTGGTGCTCGCGTTGCGGGATGACGCGGCGTACCTCGTCGGCCCCGCGACCGGCACGGTGATGCTGGACCCGGTCGATCTTCCCGTTGTCACCTTGTCAGTGCCGGATGCTTCGGCGAGCGAACTCGACGGGGAAGATGGACTCTTCCGCATCCGTCGAAGTGGTTCGACCGCGGCGCCGCTGGTCGTTGAATTCAGTGTGGGCGGATCCGCGACGCCTGGTGACGACTATCCCGACTTCGGTAACTCCATCGAGTTCCCGGCGGGGGTCTCGACGCTCGATCTCGTCGTCGATGCCGTAGACGACCACTTGGAGGAAAGCGCCGAGTCGGTGGTGCTGAGCTTGCGCAGCGCCCCCGGCTATCAGCTCGCGTCCTCGATCGGCGTGGTCACCATCGAGGGACTGCCGCTGGCGACGATCACCCTGGCCGCCACCGACGCATCGGCCAGCGAGGCTCCGGGCAATCCCGGCAGCTTCACGGTGAGCCGTTCGAGCGGCGACGACACCCTGCGGGTCTACTTCACCGTGGCCGGAACCGCGACGAGCGGTGCGGACTACCAGGCGCTGGGCAACTCGGTCGACATTCCCGCTGGGTCTTCGAGCGCAACCGTGCTCGTGCTGCCGGTGGACGACGGCCTCGCGGAGAGTTCGGAGTCGGTCGTGCTGAGTCTGGCGAACCAGACCACTTATGTCCTGGGGTCGCCGCGGAGCGGGACCGTGACGATCGCCAACTACGCGCCCCCCAGCGTTTCCGTGACAACGATCGACCCATCGGCGAGCGAGGTTGGCGACAATCCGGGCGTGTTCTCCGTGGCGCGCGGCGGCTCAAGGACCGACGCCCTGCAGGTGCGCTATTCCTTGAGCGGGTCCGCGATCGCGGGCACGGATTACGCGGCGCTGAGCGGCATTCTCGAGATACCGGCCGGTGCCGGTTCGGCCACGGTGACGGTGTCGCCGCTGGCGGACACGCTGGCCGAAGGCTCCGAGACGGCGGTGCTGAATCTGGTCGCCGACCCGGCCTACGTCGTGGGCGCCACGCCGAGCGGTACCGTCACCATCGCCGACGCGGCGCTGCCGACGATCTCGGTCACCACCAACGACAGCACCGCCAGCGAGGCGGCCGGCAACACCGGCCTGTTCACGATCAGCCGCACCGGGTCGAAGACGGGGTCGCTGACGATCTGGTTCGCTATGTCGGGGTCGGCTTCAGCCGGCGCTGACTACCGCGATCCGGGCGTATCGGTGGTCATCGCGGCCGGCTCTAGCCAGGCGACGGTCAGCATCGAGCCGCTGCCCGATGGACTGGTCGAAGGCAGCGAGACCGCGGTGCTGAGCTTGCTGGCGCAGGCGCCTTACGTGGTGGGAACGTCCGCTTCGGGCACCGTCAACATCGCGGATGTGGCCGGGGTGATTGTTACGCTCGCCGCCAGCGATGCCACCGCCAGCGAATCCGGCAGCGACACGGGAGCCTTCACGATCAGCCGCAGCGGAAGCACGGCCAACGCCCTGTCGGTGGAAGTGACGATCGGCGGCACCGCGACGCCGGCCACCGACTACGTCGCGCTGACCAGTCCGGTCACGATTCCCGCGGGCTCGGCCTCGGCCACCGTCCTGGTCACGCCGACGTCCGATCTGCAGGTCGAGAGCGCAGAGAGCGTCTCGATGAGCCTGGTTCCGGCAGCGGCCTACCAGCCCGGCGCAACGACTTCGGCAACCGTGACGATCTTCGATGCGGCGCCGGCGACGGTTGGGCTGACGGTGACCGATGCGAATGCCAGCGAGGCTGCCGGCAACACGGGCGCCTACGCGATCACGCGATCGGGGCCCACCGCCGACGCGCTGACGGTGTACTTCGTCGTGGGCGGCACCGCCGCGCCGTCGGCCGACTACGCCTCGCTGTCCACATCCATCCTGATCCCGGCCGGCAGCAGCAGTGCCGCGATGCTCGTGTCACCGATTGCCGACTCGCTCGACGAGAGCTCCGAGACGGTCGTGGTGACGCTGATCGCAGACGCAGCCTACGTCCTGGGGAACGGCACGAGCGGCACCGTGAACATCGCCAACGCCGCCGCCCCGGTCGTGACGCTCGCGGCGGTGGATTCGTCGGCCAGCGAGGCGGCCGGCAACGGGGGCCTCTTCACGGCCACGCGCACCGGCGCCACGACGGCGCCGCTGACGGTCCGCCTGGACATTGCAGGGACCGCAACGCCGGGTCTGGATTACACGGCGCTGGGCAGCACCGTGGTGATCGCGACGGGATCACGCACCGCGAACGTGGCCGTATCGCCCCTGCCGGATGCGCTGGTCGAAGGTGTCGAGACCGTCGTGATGTCGATCGGGGCCGATCCGTCCTATGCGGTCGGCGCGACCAACACCGCGACGGTGAACATCGCCGACGTGCCCTTGCCCGTCGTGACGCTATCCGTGTCCGATGCGGCTGCGGCGGAATCGTCGGCGGATCCTGGCGAGTTCACGCTCACGCGCACGGGTTCGCGCACGGTGGGGCTCACGGTGTCCTTCACGCTCAGCGGTACCGCGACCGGCGGCCAGGACTACGCTGCGATCGAGCAGCAGGCCGAGATTCCGGCGGGCGCCGCTTCGGTGCGCGTGAGCGTGTTGCCGCTGGCCGATGCGCTCGTCGAAGGCACCGAGACGGTCGTCATGAGTCTCGTGAGCCAGTCCCAATACGCCGTCGGCAGCAGCTCAACCGGCACCGTGAACATCTCGGACGCGAACTGACCGCGGGGCGGCGGCGAGGGCGACGGAGCGGCATTCGCGACTTCGCTCGAGCGAACGCCGGTGACATCGAGCGAGCTGGCGTGGTCGCGTTGCAGCGTCAGCGTCAGCGTCGCGTTGGACAGCGCAAGGTGGAAGTGGAACGGGACCTGCGCGGACCGCCAGGCTGCGATGTGCGCCCGGCATCACGGCCTCATCGCGAGACGGAGCAGGGTCTCACCCCACGTTCGGCTCAACCTCCAACGCTCGCAGCCTGCGTGCCGGGACACCGCCATAGATGCCCAGGCCGATCTCGCCGCGCGTCACGACGGCGCCTGCGGCGACGACGGTACGTCGCCCGATACGGGCGCCAGCCAGGATGCGGACGCCCGCACCCACCCAGACGTCCGGCCCGATGCTGACGGCCGCCAGGCTGAGCGGCTGATCCTTGATCGACTTCCGCAGATCGTCGAAGCCATGCTCGAAGGAGAGGATCGAGGTGGCGTGCGCGATGGAGACGTCGTCGAGGATGTCGATGCTCCCGATCGCGTCGAGATAGCACTGGCCATGGATCGTGACGTTGTCCCCGACACTCAGCCCTTTCCAGTTCCGGATGTCGACGTGACGGCCGACCATCACGTTCGATCCGCAACGGCGACTGAGTCGTTTGACCCAGACGTAGCGAAGGCCGATGCCGACGAATCCCGGAACCCAGTCGATCAGCCACCACGTCGCGGCGACCCAGCCGGAGGGCAGGGCGCGCAGCACGAACACGCCCCCGTCGAGCAGCGGCTGCGCCTTGCGGAAGAGGTCGCGTCCGCGCATCTCAGGTCCTCGCCATCAAGCCGCGCGGCGGCCGCGACCGCGACCGCGTCAACCACCCCGCCATGATCCAGATCACTGCCGGCGCCCCGGCGGCGATCATCTTGTTCACCGATTCCACCAGCTCGCCGCCCACGGCCGTAAGCCAGGGCACCAGCAGCAGGTACAGCCACACCTGGGATTCGCGCCGCGCGCCGCGCAGGTACTGATTCAGCAGGCCCAGGCCAAACCCGTACAGCAGCGACATCGCGCCGAGCAGAGGCGCTTTTCCGGCGAGCCAGAATTCGCCCGGGATGGAGGTGGGGAACGCCACGCCCATTGAGTACACGCCCGGGAAATAAGTGCCCATGTAGGCATCCCGCGCGCCGCCGATCAGGAAGTAGGGCTGTGCGGGAATCAGATCGTTGTAGGTGATGAACAGCAGGCTGGCGAAGCCGTCGAAATTGCGGCTGTAGAACAGCGTCTCGAACATCTGGACGGGGTACAGGGCTTCCTGGAAACGACGGAAGTCGTCGTAACGAAGTCCGTAGACCAGTGGATCGATCACCGACAGGAACATCAGCGTGACCACCGCGAGCGCAACCACGGGCAGCAGGCGCACGCGGCGCCGCTGACCCCACACGAAAAGGATCGCGGTCACCAGCGGCCACAGGATGCGGCCGCGCGCGCCGAGCTGGAGCACCAGCCAGGCATACACCAGGAACAGGGCCAGGGGCAGCAGGCGGCGGCCGCTCAGCCAGAGGTGGGCGCCCAGGTAGGCCACGCCGAAACTGCCGAAGAACGACAAGGTCATGAGCACCTGGCCGGTGGAAGTCTTCACCAGTGCGGAACGCATCGTGCCGTCCGGGAGAGTGTGGAACGTGCGTCCGAGCACGAAAAAAGCACAGACGCCGATCGTGTAGGCGGCGAGGCCGTAGTGCCAGTTCGTGGCCTGCAGCGGCGGCGCCAGCTGCAGGACGGCGGGTCGCTGGTCGCGAAAAACGCCGAGCGCCGTGGCGTAGCCCACCAGCACCGCGAACAGGAACAGCACCAGGTAAGCCTGCGTTCGAAACGTGGCGGTCGCGCGCAGGTCTGGCGGTACGTGTTCCATGCCGACCACGCTGTGCTCGGGCATGAGCGCGAAGATCTGCGGGATGAGCATCCACAGCGTGTAGAAGAAGGTGAGCAGCATCGCCGGGTTCAGCACACGTTCGAGTTCGTTGCGCGCACCGCTCGCGCTCAAGGCCAGCAGCAGGGCCAGCAGGCCGAGCTGCAGCAGCATCATGGAGAGCTCGAGCATCATGCCGCGGGCACCGCAGCGCTCGGCGCCGCTTCGGCGCGGGCTGTTGTTCCCGCCGGGGGCGGGATCGCGTCGACACGGGTCGTCCCCGAGACCTCCCGGATCGAGCGCAGCGACACGACCGTGCAGCACAGGTTCAGCAGCAACGACGACCCCAATGCGAGCTGCGCCGCACCGGTGGACCCGTGCATCCAGACCAGCGGAACCCCCGCGGCCATCGCGAGGGTGGCGGTCAGCACGAAGATGCGGCGCAGCGGCTTTTCGCTACCGGTCATGGCCAGGAATTGGATCGCCGCACCCGAGGCGCCATTGGCCCACTGCGCCGCCGCGAGCAGCACGAGCAGGATTGCGCTGGACGCGTATTCGGCGCCGAACGAACGCATGATGGGTTCGGCGAACGTGATCATCGGGATTGCGACGACGCTGCTCAGCCCCAGCGACAGCAGCAGCGAACCGACCAGTGCCCCGCGCAGTTCTGCGCGACGCCCGGTGGCGCGCAGGGCGGCGAAGCGCGGGCCCAGCACGAAGTTGAGCGCGGGCAGTGCGAAGCTCACGAGCTGCGCGCTGCGCCCGGCGATGCCGAAGCGGGCGGCCTCGATTGGCGACGACAGCGTGCCGATAAGCCCCAGAGGTCCCCACACCAGCACGAGGTTGCCGATCACGGTCCAGGCGTTGTCGCGCGCCAGCGCCAGCACGCCGGAACGTCGCGTCGACAGCATGAGCTCGTCCGGGGGTCGCGCGTCGGCGACCCGCGCGTTGAACAGGATGCGCAGGACCAGCGCACCGAAGCCCGCGGCCAACACGCAACCGACCAGGAAGGCGACGTTGAACGCGCCCGCATCACGCAAGGCTTGGGGCAAAGCCGTGGCCGCCATCACGCAGAGGTTGTGGATGAAAAACATGCTGCACACGCTCGCCACGGGGCGGCCGGCGGCTTGCAGCACGACACCGGCCAGGGACGCGATGCCCAGGAAAGGGGCGGCGAGTACGAACACGAGCAGCGAGGACGCCAGCGCCGCGTGTTGTGCCGAACCCGGCCCGTACATTCCGACCAGGCAGGCCACGACGAGGATCGGGCAGGCCCAGGCCATGCGGCGCAGGAACAGCGATATCAGGATCCAGCTCGTGGCCTGCGCGTGCTGCTCCTGGCCCAGCGCGAAATCGGACGCCACGAAGCGCGTCATTGCCTGGTCGAAACCAGCGCGTCCGATCACGGCCACGAGCGTGACGACGGTGAAGCCGATGAAGTAGTAGCCCGCCTGCTCGGGCGCCGCCATGCGCGCCACGAGCACCGCGGACATCACCTGCAGCAGGGCGCCGCCCAGGCGCAGCGCGGCCTCGGTGAGGGCCCGCCCGCGACGGCGGACAAAGGAGGCAAACGCCATCAGGCGCCCACCCGCTCAACGCCAGCGGCCCGGTCCATCCCGCAGCGCTGCATCAGATGTCGGCAAGACGAGCGCGGCATGGAGAGTCCGTGAACAAGATCATGGCTAGCCTGCGCGTCGAGGCCAGCTCGCGGCAATGATGCAGGTCAATCGTGAAGCGTCGTCGCCGAAATAGAGTCCGATTGATATTCATCAATGACGTCTCGGCCGCATGGGCGGAGGCTTGAGGCTCGAGGGTGCCTGCTGGCCCTCACCCGGAAAGTAGACCTCAAAGTGAAAATTGCGTTCGTCGTGACTCGCAGCGATGCCGTTGGCGGCGCCCAGGTGCACGTTCGTGACATGGCAACCGCACTCAAGCAGGCCGGTCACGAACCGGTGGTGCTGGCCGGCGGCGACGGCCCTTGGTTCGAGCAGCTGCGCGAGCGCGGCATCACCGCCATCGCGCTGCGCCACCTGCAGCGCCGCATTTCTCCGTACCGGGAAGTTCTCGCCTTCTTCGAATTGCGCCGTGCGCTCCGCGCGCTCGCGCCGGACCTGGTCTCGACGCACACGGCCAAGGCGGGTGTGCTCGGTCGCCTCGCGGCGGCCAGCCTGCGACTGCCGGTGATATTCACCGCGCACGGCTGGACCTTCACCGACGGCATCTCGCGCGCGCAGGCCCTGGTATGGAAGCTCGCGGAGCGGCTCGTGGGAGGCCTCGCCGGGCGCATCGTCACCGTTTCCGAATACGACCGGGGGCTGGCCTTGGCGGCGCGCATCGGTTCGCCCGACCGCATCGTCACCGTCCACAACGGCATGCCTGACGTCGCGGCCAGCCGCGTTGCAGATGTCGGCATGTCGCCGCCGCATCTGGTGATGGTCGCGCGCTTCGAAGCGCAGAAAGACCATCGAACGCTGCTCGTCGCGCTGTCCCGGTTGAGGCACAAGCCCTGGCGGCTGTCGCTGGTAGGGAGCGGTCCGCTCGAGGCGGAGGTCCAGCAGCTGGCCGCCGTACTGGGCCTGCGCGATCGCGTCGCTTTTCTCGGCGCGCGCAGCGACGTCGACGCCATCCTCGCGGACGCCCAGATCTTCGTGCTGTGCACGCATTGGGAAGGCCTGCCGCGCAGCATCATCGAGGCCATGCGCGCCGGTCTGCCCGTGGTGGCCACCTCGGTGGCCGGCGTGCCCGAACTGGTCGAGCACGGCGCCACCGGCCTGCTATGCGGGCCGCGCGACGTCGTCGACGCTTCGGCACAGCTGCAGGTCCTGATCGACTCGCCGGAGCGGCGCGCCGAGATGGGCCGCCGCGCACGGAAGCGCTACGAAGACCAGTTCCAGTTCAATCGTATGTACGCCCGCACCCTGAACGTCTACGAGCAGCTGCTCGCCGACGCTGTCGCACCCAACCGGCGCGACAAAGCGCCGGTCCGCACCCAGGGTGCCTCGCGATGAACGCTTTTGCAGCAGTGGGGCGTGCGGCGCGAGCCGCCTTCGCAGGCCTGGCAACCGTGGCGTGCTGCAGCGGATGCGCGTTGGCCCCCGGCATGCACGTGAAGATCGACGAGCAGAAGCAGCAGGAAGGCAATTACCGCGTGGTCCCCGTCAGCGCCGCGCTGATCCGCGAGCAGCGTCAGAACGAGACCCGGCTGCGCTCCGGCGACAACTCCCGTGGTCTCCCCTCGCTGAACCCGGCCGTCGGCGGGCGTCCATATCTCGTCGGTCCGGGCGACGTACTGACGGTGAAGGTCTGGGGCAATCCCGAACTGGCCGGGCGCGAGGATGCCGCGCGCGCCGAAGGCGATGGCGTCGAAGTCGCTCCCGACGGGCAGATCTATTTTCCTTACGCGGGGCTGGTGACGGTCGGCGGCAAGAGCGTGGAGCAGATTCGCGCCCTTCTCACCCAGCGCCTGGCCGTGTTCCTGCGTTCGCCGCAGCTCGACGTGCGCATCGCAGCGTTCCGATCGCAGCGGGTGCAGGTCGCTGGTGAGGTCCTGCGGCCCGGCGTGGTGGCGCTCGACAACACCGCCAAGGGCGTGCTCGAAGCCATCACGGAACGCGGCGGGCTCAGCGAGCGCGCGAGCCGCCGACGGGTCTACCTGAGCCGCGGCGACGCGCGCTACCAGATCGATCTGAACGGGCTATATGGCAGCGACTCAGGCTCGGCCAGCCCATACCTGCAGCCGGGCGACGTGATCCGCGTGCCCGACACCTCGGAGGACCAGGTGGTCGTGCTCGGCGCGGTCGAGGCGCCCACCTCGGTACCGATGTCGGGCGACTCGCTGTCGGCGATTTCCGCGATCGCTGCCGCGGGCGGCGTCTCACGCAGCACCGCGCGCGGGTCCGACATCTACGTATTCCGTGCTTCGAGCCTGCTGCAGCCCGAGGCCGGCGAGATCCAGGTCTACCAGATCGACATGAGCCAGCCGCAGGGCCTGCTGTTCGCGACCAATTTCGTGCTCCATCCGCGCGACGTCGTCTACGTGGCTACCACCGACCTGTCGCGCTTCAACAGCGTGATGCAGCAGCTCCTGCCGACGTTGCAGGAAATCTTCTATGTCGACCGCCTGACGGGGAAAAACTGATGAGCGGCGACTTCCACCCGGGCAATCTATCGTTCACGCACGGCGCGCTGGCGCCGGCCCTGCGTCAGGTCCCGGCGGAATATCAGATGCCGGTGCCGATGCAGATGCTGCCGCGCGCCGCGGATCGGCCCAACGCGATACGCGATGCGTCTTCCATGCTGCTGCGTTACTGGAAGCTGATCCTTGCCTGCACGCTGCTGGCGCTACTCGCCGTTCCGCTGATCCTCGCGTTTGTGGCGCCGGTCTACGAGGCCGACGCGCTCGTACAACTCGAAGTCGGCGACAAGGGGCCTTCGCGGGCTCCAACCGGCGACATGTTCCCCGTTACCGAGCAGAGCGCGCCTGTGACGGCCGAGATCGAACTGCTCAAGAGTCGCCTGATCCTCGGCACCGTCGTCGACCGGATGCGCCTGGATCTCATCGCGCGCCCGCACTTCATGCCCGGGCCGACAGCTTGGCAGGAGGCGCGGCCCGTGTGGCTCGAGACCTTGCGCGCGCTGCGCCTGCCGGTGGACCGCTTTGCCTGGGGTCCCTCCCAGATCGTGGTCGATCAGCTCGATCTGCCGCCCGGCCTGATGAGCCGGCCGTTGGTGCTGCGCAGCCGGCCGGGCGGCGAATACACGCTGTTCGACGAGAAGCGGGTCCTGCTCACGGGCAGCATGGGCGTGCGCGCACACGCCAGCCTGCCCGAGGGCGAGATCGCGATGACCGTTGCTTCGCTGGTGGGCGCACCGGGCACGCCTTACGACGTTGCGCTCATGAGCCGCGATGACAGCGTGCGCGAGTTTCTCAAGAATTTCCGAGCCACCGAGCAGGGCAAGGATTCGGGCCTCGTGCGCGTGACCTACCGCGGTGAAGACCCCGCGAGTGCGGCGCGTGCGGTCAACGTCGCCATCGAGCAGTACCGCGAGAAGGACGTGCAGTGGCGCACCGCCAAGGCCTCGCGCACGCTCGACTTCCTCAAGGGGCAGATGCCCGCGCTCAAGCTGCGCGTCGAGAGCGCCGAAGCGGCACTGACACGCCACAAGCTGGCGAACAACGCGCCGGACCTGGCGACCGAAACGGCCCTGGTGTTGCAGCAGAGCGTCGGCGCAGAAGACAGCTTGCAACGGCTGCGCCAGCAGCGGGCCGACCTGCAGCAGCGGTTCACGTCCAAACATCCGAGCATGCTGGCGGTCGACGCGCAGATCGCGCAGGCCTCCGCGATGAAGACGCAGATCGACGGGCGCATCCGGACGCTCCCAGGGTCGCAGCGCGAGTTGGCCACCCGCACGCGCGATCTGGAGGTGGCCATGCGCCTGTACGTGGCCATGCTTGAGGAGTCGCAGCAGCTCGATGTCGCCAAGTCGGGCACCATCGGCGCAGTGCGCATCGTCGATGAGGCCGTGGCGCCCTCGCTGCCGGTGTTTCCACTGCCCGGAATCGTGCTCGCCGCCGCGCTGATCTTCGGTCTGGTGGGAGGCGCCTTCCTGGCTTCGCTCATGAATGCGGTGCGTAACCGCGTGGAGAGCGTCGCCGACCTGGAAGACGCGATCGGTCCTTGCTGTCTGGCCACAATCCGGTACTCGCCCTTGCAGCGCTCGGTCGAGCGTGCCGCGGCCAGAAGGGGCGCGGGAAAGCCCGCAGCAATTCTGGCGCTGGCCCACCGTGGCGATCGCGCACTCGACGGCATCCGCGCGCTGCGCGCAGCGATCCTGACCGACCGCCTGACCATAGACGGCGGCGTGATCCTCGTCGCGGGTCTCGCGCCAGGCGTCGGCCGCGGCTTCGTGCTGACCAACCTAGCCATCTCCCTGATGGGTACTGCGCAGCGCGTCGTGGTGGTAGACGCCGATCCGGATGGACGCGGCCTGGGCCGCTACTTCGTCGCGCGCGACGCCGGCGGCATGACCGACTGGCTGTGCCGCGCCTGCAATTGCGTGGAGGACGTGGTCGAGACGGGCGAAGACGGGTACCCCGATTTCGTTCCTGCCGGGCGATACGTCGGTCCTTCGCTCGCCATGCTGGAGCCGCAGCGCGTGCGGTCGCTGCTGGTCGAACTGCGCCGGCGCTACGACTATGTGCTCGTGAATGCGCCGCCGCTGTCGGCCTTCGGTGACGGCCTGGTGGTGGCCAAGTCGGTCGATGCCGTGGTGCTCGTCGGATGCCAGTTCCAGCATCGATCGAGCGAAGTCTCGGACCTCACGCAGCGGCTTGTTCGCGCCGGCGTCCCGTTCATCGGCGCCGTCCTCAACCGCATGCGCAGTTCCGACCGGCTCGGCTACCTGGGATCGGCCTCACGCGCCTGAAGGGCGGCCGCGTCGATAACCGGTCCGAGGCCGCGGTTCGCGGGTGCCTCGGATCGTTCTGCGCCGCGATGTGTCCCCTCGTGTGGCGCCGCGGGGAGACGTCGACCGCAGCGGTCTGCCTGGGCGCGCCCCTTGATCCGCTAAGACCCTTGCCACGTCCGTTCTGTCATTCCCAGGCCTGGCTGGACGTACTCCGACCCAATCCGCCGTCGCAATGGGAACGATGGGACGAGCTGTTGCGCGCCAGCATCGAGGAGACAGGTCATGCAAAGAGTCGCAGCCGGCATCGCGGTCGCTGAA
>JBKJPX010000009.1:0-151402 GCA_046594215.1 Panacagrimonas sp. | reverse complement strand
TTCAAGCCATCCTGCGTTGCTCCCTCGTCATTTGCAGTGAGCAAACCTCCTCGGTCACGCCTTGACTGGCTTGAACACAGAGGGCAACGCAGCGACCCACTAAGCGTTAACAGGCCCTGATCCGCGATCGATGAGCGGCGAGGGCCCTTCCGCCGACGCCGCCCCGCGCGAGATCCTGACTCTCGCCGCCACCGATCGACTCGCGCGCCAGTTGCGCGAGAACGCCAACCTCGCCAATGCCGGTTCCGGCGCCGAGGTCTGGGAAGCGCCCCGCGTCGCCAGCTTCTCGCGCTGGCTCACCGATACCTGGACCGCGAGCTGGCCGGATGCCCAGCTGCTAAGCAGCACGCAGGAGCTTGTGCTGTGGCGCGAGGCCGTGGAGCGCGATGAGGCCGGCTCTCAGCTGCTGGCACCGCTGGCCGCCGCGCGCGAGGCGCGCCGCGCCGACCAGGTCGTGCGACGCCACGCGCTGGACCTGGATTCCGCGCCGGCCTGGCAGGACGAACACCACGCCTTCCGCCGCTGGCGCCAGCAGGTGCTCAAGCGCTTGCAGCAGAACCGCTGGCTCACCAGCGCGGACCTCGCTGCCCAGGTCGTGGGGCTGATCGCGCGCGGCGAGGTCGCCGTGCCGGAGGTCGTGCGGCTGCCCGGCTTCGTCGCGGATCCGTCGCCGTCGGAGCGGGCGGTGCTCGACGCCCTGGTGGCGCGCGGCGCCTCGATCCAGTTCGAGCGCGCGGCCTCGGTGTCGCCCCGCATCGAGCGACTCGTCCTGCCCGACCAGGAGGCGCAGTGGCGCCACGTCGGGCAGGACATCCGCGCGCGCCTGCAGGCCAGCGCCGGGTCGCTGCCGCCGCGCATCGTCGTCGCGCTGCCCGACCCCGAATCGATGCGCGAGCTCGGCGAGTCGACCTTGCGGGACCTGCTCGCGCCCTGGGCCGCAGCGGGCGAGGGCGCGCTGCCCTGGCGCTGGGAACGCGGCCGGCGTCTCGCGCAGACGCCGCAGGTCGACATCCTGCTCGCACTGCTGCAGCTCAAGACCGAGGACAACACCTCCGAGCACATCAGCCGCGTGCTGCTCTCCACGAGCCTGTGGAGCGAGGCCGAGCGCGCGCACACCGCGCACGCTGACCTGCGGCTGCGCGAAAAAGGCTGGCCGCGAATCCGGCTCGATCGGCTGATCCCGCTGCTTCCCTCGCCGATCGCGGGGCGATTCGGCGCGTTTGCGCAGCGGCTGGCCGGGCTGCCCTCGCGCGCGCTGCCCAGCGAATGGGCCGGGCAGTTCCGCGCGCTGGTCGAGGCGCTCGGCTGGCCAGGGGCCGAGGCGCTGGATTCGCTCAGCTTCCAGGCAGTGCGTGCCGCTCGTGGACTGTTCGACCGCCTGGGCACGCTCGACGCGCAGCTCGGCCGAGTGCCTTCGTCGAGCGCACGAGACTGGTTGGCCGAACTCGCTCGCGGCAGCAACTTCTCTGTGCGCGTCGAACACGCGCAACCCGTGCTGATCACCTCGCTCGACGAGGCCGCCACGCTGGCCTGCGATGTGCTGTACGTGCTCGATGCCACGGCCGCGCAGGTGCCGGTGCTCGCGCGACCCAGTCCGTTTCTGCCCCTCGAAGTGCAGCGCGTCGCAGGCGTGGCCGAGGCCTCGCCCGAGGCCTGGCTCGCGCGTGCGCAGGCGCAGGCCAGGTGCCTGCTCGAGGCTTGCGCGCCGGAAGTCTTCGTCTGCATTCCCAGCGTCGATGCGCGCGGCGCGATGCTGCAGCCCTCGAGCCTTTTCGGCGCGCCGCAGGACTGGGTTCGCGTGACGCCCGTACGCAGCGTCAGCGCGCTCGAGCGGTCGCTTGCCGAAGACCGGGCCGCACTCGAATGGCCGCAAGCGGACGAGGTTCCCGCGGTCGACGCGGCGGAGCAGTCGGCCTTGCGTCCCGCAAGCGCGCTGTTCCGCGCCTGGTTCGAATCGCCGTTCTTCGCGTTCTGTGGCTACCGGCTCGGCATTCAGGCGCTGCCGCAACCCGGCCACGGCCTCGATGCGCGCGTGCAGGGCATGCTCGTGCACGCGGCGCTCGAAGATCTCTGGGGTCGACTGCGCGACAGCGCGGGCCTGGCGGCCGTCGACGACGCGGCGTTGTCGGTGCGCATCAGGCAGGTGCTCGACACGCACCTCGAGCGGCTGCTGCCCGCCACCGAGTACGGTTCCGTGACGCGCACGCTGGAACGCGCGCGAGCTCAGGACGTGATCCTGCAATGGCTGCGTCACGAGCGCGAGCGGCTGGATCCGTTCACGGTCGAGATGCGCGAGGTGGGCGCGGAGCCGCTCGTCGCGGGGCTGCAGCTGCGGCTGCGACTGGATCGCGTGGATCGCGTGCAGACGCCGCTCGGCGATCGCTGGCTCGTGATCGACTACAAGACCGGCCGCGAGGCCGATCCGAGGGGCTGGCGCGCTGAGCGGCCGCTGGAACCGCAGCTGCCGCTGTACGCGAGCCACGCGGCGACGCGCGCAGCCGGCATTCCGCAGGTCGACGGGATTTGCTTCGGCCACGTGAAGGACGGTCATCCCGCGCTGGTTGCGCTGACGAGCTGGCGAAAGAAGCTGCGCGAAGAACCAGTGGCGGACTCGCAGGGCGAATGGAGCGAACGCCTCGACCAGTGGCGTTACGCGATGGAGACCGCGGCGCGCGGATTTCTCGCCGGCGAGGCCTGGATCGATGCGAAGGTCAGCGATCGATCCGCCTACGCAGATCTGCTGGCGTTGACAGGTCTGGGCCCAGACGAGGCGGAGGACACGTGAGCGCGCTGCTTCCCGACGCAGCCGATCGCGCGAGCGCGCTGGACCTGTCCGTGCACGCGCTGGTCATGGCGCCGGCCGGCTCGGGCAAGACGGGCCTGCTCGTGCACCGCCTGCTGTGCGCGCTCGCGGTGGTCGAGACGCCCGAGCAGGTCGTCGCCATCACGTTCACGAACAAGGCTGCAGCCGAGATCCGCGCGCGCGTGCTCGAGGTGCTTCGCGCGGTCGAACGCGGCACCGCTGCACAGGATGCGCACGAACAGGCGCTTTACGACACCGCGCGCGCCGTGCTGGCGCGTGATGCCGAACAGAACTGGCAACTGCTCGCGCAGCCCGCGCGGCTCAACGCGCTGACGATCGACGCTTTCTGCGCGCAGATCGGCGCGCAGCTGCCGTTGCTCTCGGGCCTGGGCGGCGGCATCGGCGTCGCGGAGGATCCGCGCGCGCTGTACCTCGATGCGATCTCGCGGCTGTTCGAGGAGATCGAGGACGCGTCCGTACCGCGCGAAGATCGCGAAGCGCTGGCGCGCATCCTGCGCCTGAGCGGCAATCGCATCGATCGTCTGATCGATCCGCTGTCGTCCCTGCTCGCGCGACGCGAACAGTGGATTCACGCGGCGGCCGCGCAAGGCCACGACTGGGATGCGCAGGACGCGCTGGCGCTGGCCGCGCTCATCGAGCCTTCGCTGCGCGACTTCGAGGACAGCCTCGATGCCGCGCAGCGAACCGCGCTGGTCGAGCTGCTGCGCATCGGCTCGTCGCAGCACGCGCTGCTGGGCTGGGCCGAGGGCCTTCATCGCTGGCCCGCCGCGGAGGGATCGCAGGTCCCGATGCTGCGCCGGCTCGCGGACCTGCTGCTCACCAGGTCCGGGCAGCGCGACCTGCGCAAGCCCAAGGGCGTGAACGTGGGCAGCGGCTTCGCGCCGAAGCAGCCGTACACGCAGGCCTTCAAGGACCTGCTCGATTCCGAGTCGGACAACGAGGCGCTCGTACGCGCCGCGCGCGCGGTGTGCGCGCTGCCGGATGCGAGCCTTCCCGCCGACCTTCGCGAACTTCGCGCCGCCTGGCTGCGCGTGCTGCGGCGGCTCGCCGCGCACCTGCGCCTGAGCTTCGCAGAGGCGCAGCAGGCGGATTTCCCGCAGCTCGCGCAGTCCGCCCTGCAGGCGCTGCGGCCCGCCGGCGAGATCGGCGATGCGCTGCTCGCCGCGGATCGCCGCATCCGTCACCTGCTCGTCGACGAGATGCAGGACACCAGCGAGACGCAGCTTCGCCTGCTCGAAAGCCTGACGGCCACGTGGGTGCCGGGCGATGGACGCTCCCTGTTCCTCGTCGGCGATCCGCAGCAGTCGATCTACGCGTTCCGGAAGGCCGAAGTGCGCCTGTTCCTACGGCTGTGGGAAGAGCGGCGGCTCGGCACGCTGCCGCTCGAACGCCTGCGCCTGAGCGCAAACTTCCGATCGCAGCCCGAAGTCGTCGAATGGTTCAACGAGGCGTTCACGCGCATTTTTCCGCGCCACGCCGACCTGCTGCGCGGCGCTGTGCCGTTCGCAGCCAGCGTGGCCTTACGCGCGGCTGATGGCGAAGGCGGCGTCTACGTGGCGGTCTGCGCCAACGCTGTCGAGGAAGCGCAGGCCGCCGCAGCCGAGGCCGCGAGGCGAGTCGCGCCCGATCGCAGCGTCGTCGTCCTCGCGCGGGCGCGTCGTCACCTGGAACCCGTGATCCGCGCGCTGCGGGCGCAGGGCCTGACGCCGGCCTGTCAGGACATCGATCCGCTCGGTGCGCTGCCCGAGGTGCGCGACCTCTTCGCGCTGGCGCGCGCCCTCTGGCATCCAGAGGACCGGCTGTCCTGGGCCGTGCTGTTGCGCGCGCCCTTCGTCGGACTCAGTTGGGCGCAGCTCGTCGACCTGTCGCGCGGCCGCAACGAACTCTCGTGGCCGCAACGCATCGCGGCCGTGCTCGAGAACCCGGTGCTCGATGGCGACGGCCAGCGTCGGCTCGGCGCCTTGCAGTCGGCGCTCGATGCGAGCGCCGCGAACCGCTCGCTGCGCGCCGAACTCGCGGATCGCGTAGAAGCGGTCTGGTCGGCGCTCGGCGGGCCGGCCTGCTGCACCCGCGGTGCCCTCGACGATGTGCGCCAGGCGCTGCGCTGCCTGCGGGAGGAAACGCGCGGCGGCGGCATCCGCGATCTCGACCGGCTCGAGCGCAGACTCGGCGAACTCTACGCCGCCCCGCGCGAAGGGCAGGTCCAGCTCATGACCGTGCACAAGGCCAAGGGCCTGGAGTTCGACCACGTGCTGCTGGTGGGCCTCAACCGCGGCACGATGGGCGAAGATCGCCCCGCGCTGCACATGCTCGAACACACGGGCGCGACATTGCTCGTGCCCAAGCCCGACGAGGCCTGGGCGCAGGAGCACGACGCGCACCGCGCCTACGACTTCCTGCACGACCTGCACACGCAGTCGCGGCGCAACGAGGCGCTGCGACTGCTGTACGTCGCCGTCACGCGCGCTCGACGGACGGCGACGCTCTATCTCTCCGCCGAGCGCGATCCGCTCACGGGCGCCGCGAAGTTCAAGTCGAATTCTTTCGCCGATGCGCTCGAGCCGGTGATCCGTGCGCAGATCGACCAGGCGCGGCCCGCCGCAGCGGCGCCGCCGGCAGCACCCGCGCCACCGGACCTCTCGCCGCCGCGCGCGCCACGCCTGCGGGCCGGCGTGCAGGTGCCGATAGAAACCGATCTCTACCGTCCCTCGGAGATCCGCACGCTGCGCCCGAGCGAGGCGGTGCTCACGGCGCAGGAAGAGCCCGAAGGGCGACGCGACGAGGGCAATCTTTACGCGCAGCTGGTGGGCACGCTCTACCACGAGGCGATGCAGCGCATCGCGGGCGAAGGCCTTGACGCCTGGGCGGATGCGGGCATTTCGAAGCGCGGCTCGATGGCGGCGGGCCTGCGTCGTCGCGGCATGCCAGAGCCCCTGGTGGCGCCCGCGGTCGAGCGTGTCCTTGCGCTGCTGGCGCGCACGCTCGCATCGGAGCAGGGACGATGGCTGGTGTCGCCCAAGCCCTGGGCGCGATCCGAGTACCCCCTGGCCGGCCTGCGCGACGGTCGCTGGCTATCCGCCGTGATCGATCGCTGTTTCGAGGACGAGAACGGCGAGCTGTGGGTCGTCGACTACAAGACCAGCGCGCAGCCGGTCGAGGCTGCGCGCATCGAGGACTACGTAGCGCAGGGCAGCGCGCACTACCGTGCGCAGGTCGTGGCCTACGCGGCGCTGCTGGGCTCGCTGCGGCCGGGCCGGGCCGTGCGCGGGGCGCTCTACTTCGTCGACGCCGACCGGCTAGTCGAGATCGCCTGAGTCGCGCGCTCAGCGCGGCGTGGCCGCGGGTCCGGCGATCTCCATCGCCTTGCGGTAGGCCGGCCTCGTATTGAGGCGCTCGATGTAGGAGCGCACGTTCGGCAGGTCATCCACGGCGCGTCCGCCGAACAGCGGCAGCGAGGTGAAGTTGAACGCCGACATGATGTCCGCGCAGGTGAGCTCCGGGCCCGCGAGGTAGGGCGACGTCGCCAGCGTCTGGTCGGCGAATCGGTAGCTGCGCTCTTCGCGACGGTTCAACACCTCGTTCCAGAGCGCGTTGTCCTCGCCGTCGGTGCGTCCGCCGAGCGCCCGCTTGGCGAAGAACAGTCCCATCGCGTTGTTGTTGAAGTGCATCCAGTACAGGTAGTCCGTGTAGTTCGGCTTGTCCGGACCCACGGTGAAGCGGCCGCCGGCGTAGCGGTGGCAGATGTACTCGACGATCACCGCCGACTCCGTCAGCGTCTTGTCGCCGTCCTGGATCACAGGCGCGGTTGCCGTGGGATGCAGCGCCAGCAATTCCGGCGGCGCCAGGCGACTGGGCATGCGGTGGTGCCACTTGAGCTCGTAGGGAAGCCCGAGCTCCTCCATGAGCCACACGATGCGGTCGGACTGGGAAACACCCAGGTGGTGAATGACGATCATGTCCGTCTCCTCGTTTGTCGTTCTGGTTGCGTGCCACGCAATGTACCGATCCCGGCCCGCGATCGGCAAAGAAGCGCGGCGGTCTAGGGCCAGGCTCCCGGCGGTCGTGCTGCCCGGCGCGCGGCCTCGATCCGGCGCGCCTCGTCGCTCAAATGAAACGTGACGAAGACGATCGCCATGATGATCGCCGGAAAGGTGAACACGATGGCGAAGCCCAGGGTGCACACGATGCAGAGTCCTCCGGCCAGCGTGCCGGAGATCGGCCACCAGGGATGCAGGCGGCGCTGGAACGCCCAGGCGAATCCAAGCACGAGCCAAGCGATCCAGGCGTAGGCCACCGCAAGGTCCATCGACCACATGAGAACCGCGTGCGTGAAGCCGTCTTCCGGGTCCGGAGCGAAGAAGCTGATCAAGGCGGCGTATCCGAACATCACGCCATACCCCGACAGCACGAAGCTCAGCACCAGGGCGGCCAGCCGCAGCGTCGTGGGTCCGAATCGGCGTAAGAGATCGCGGCTTGGATCGCTCATGGGGTGCGGGCTTGTCTCACGCGCAACCCTATCACCGGGCCGCTACGGCTTGTGCGGCGTCGCGAGGTATTCCTGCGTCTGCATTTCGATGAGGCGCGAACGCGTGCGGCGGAATTCGAACTGCAGCTTGTTGCCCGTGTAGAGCGCCTCGAGCGCCACCTCGGCCCCCAGCAGCAGCTTCACGCCACGGTCGTAGAACTCGTCGACGAGGTTGATGAAGCGTCGCGCCGGATCCTCGCGTTCGAACGTGAGCTGCGGGATGCGCGAGATCAGGACCGTGTGGTGCTCGCGCGCCAGCTCGATGTAGTCGGCGGCCGCGCGCGGTCCTTCGCAGAGTTCGGCGAAGTCGAACCAGGCCACGCCGTCGGCCAGCCGGCGCACCTTCAGCTTGCGACTGTGGATCTCGAGCTCGACGTTCGGACGGCCGGGCTCGGGAGCGATGTCCTCGAACGCGACCTCGAACAGCTCGTCGGCCCGGGCATCGTTCGGCCAGTGGTACAGCTCGGCACGCGTGAGCGCGCGCAGGCGATAGTCCACGCCGCCGTCCACGTTGAGCACGTTCACGTTGGACTTGAGCATCTCGATGGCGGGCAGGAAATTCTGGCGCTGCAGCCCGTTGCGGTAGAGCTCGTCGGGCGCGCAGTTGCTGGTCGCCACCAGGGTCACGCCCTGCGCGAACAGGTGCTGGAACAGCCGCCCCAGGATCATGGCGTCGGCGATGTCGGAGACGTAGAACTCGTCGAAGCAGATCACGCGGATCTTCTCTCCGAGCTCCGCGGCCACCAGCTTGAGCGGGTCCTGTTCGTCCGGGAATTTCCGGCGGCGTTCGTGCACGTCGAGCATGAAGCGGTGGAAGTGGGTGCGGAGCTTGTATTCAAAGGGCAGAGCCTCGAAGAACGCGTCCATGAGGTGCGTTTTGCCCCGGCCGACGCCACCCCAGAGGTACAGGCCGTCGACGTCGGGCCAGCGCAGCCGGCGGCCGAGGAAGCGCTTCTTCGGCGGGTTGGCCAGCAGCTTCTCATACACGCGCTGCAGGGCCTCCACCGCGGCCAGCTGCGCGGCGTCGGCGACGAAGCCGGGTCTGGCGAGGTCGGACTGGTAGCGCTCCCGCGGCGAAGGAGGATGGGCCTCGCTCATGCCTCTGCCCGGACAGGGACGGCGAGTCCGATGTCCGGCTCGCCGCAGACCGCGAGCACCGCCCTGCGCGAGGCGTCGCGCAGCTGCTGCGCGTCGGCAGAGGCGGCGATGGCCGGGCAGATGTCGATGTCGAGGCAGCTCCAGCGCGGCAGGCGACGCCGTCCGCCGTAGAGGCGGCGCGTGCCGCGGATGCCGACCGGCACGACCGGCACGTTTGCGCGCGACGCGATGAGGAACGCGCCCTTCTTGAACGCGAGCAGCCCGGGATCCGGTTCGAAGGTTCCTTCGGCGAATATCGCCAGCGACTCGCCTTCTTCGACCCGGCGGATCAACCCGCGCGTCTGCGCGGCGCCCTCGCGAACCGAGCTGCGGCTGATGAAGCTCACGCCCATGCGCCGGATCACGAGTCCCACGTACGGCCAGTCCGCCGCGCCGTCCTGCACCACGAAGGTGAAGCGCGCGGGCAGTGCGCAGGTCAGCACGAGGCCGTCGACGTAGCTGGCGTGATTGGCCACCGCGATGCAGGCGCCGGCGGGCAGGTTTTCACGGCCATGCACGCGCATCGGTACGCCGATGCACAGCAACGCGACTCGCACGCCGTGGCGTCCGAGACAGCGCCGGATGCCCAGGGTCGGGCCCAGGATCACGAGCGGACCGACGACGACCAGGATCGCCACCGCGAAGATCAGGGAAGCCAGGGCGCCGTAGAGCCGGCCGAGCAGGCGGACGAGGATCAAAAGGGTGGGTGAGGGGTGATTTCAGCCCCTATTATGAAAGACATGACGGAAGAACCCAGTACCGGGCTGCAGCTCGCGGTCGAACCCACCGACGAGGACCGTGCCGGCATCGAGCGCGTGCTGGACACGCTGTGGATCGAGCGCGGCGCGTCGAAGAACACGCTCGACGGCTACCGGTCCGACCTGGGCTTGATCGCGCGCTGGATGGCGCCGAGGGGAATCGAGCTGGCCCGTGCCGGCGAGGCCGATCTGCGCGACTACCTCGCCGCGCGCGGCCGGGCGCATGCGGCGGCGTCTTCCACGGCGGGCGGCAGATCGTCCGCCAGCAGTCCTGGCCGGCGTTTCTCGGCGGGGTCGCAGGCGCGCCTGCTGTCGGCGCTGCGTCGGTACTACCGTTTCCTGCTGCGCGACGGCGTGCGCGGCGACGATCCGACTGCACGGCTGCACTCGCCCAAGCTGCCGCGCGCCCTGCCCAAGTACCTGGAGATGCGCCAGGTCGAGCAGCTCCTCGATGCGCCCGACCTCGGCACCGCGCTGGGACTTCGCGACCGCGCCATGCTGGAAGTGATGTACGCCAGCGGCCTGCGTGTCAGCGAACTGGTGGGACTGCGCCACCACCAGGTGCAGGTCGAACGCGGGCTGGTCCAGGTGGTCGGCAAGGGCGGAAAGGAGCGCGTGGTGCCGATGGGCGAGCCGGCCTGCGACTGGATCCGGGAGTACCTGCGCCGCGCTCGCCCCGAACTGGCCGACCGGCACCGCAGCGACGATCTGTTCATCACGGCGCGCGGCGCGGCGATGACGCGCCACAATTTCTGGCAGATCATCAAGCGCTACGCACGCGTGGCGGGCATCACGTCGGCGCTGTCACCCCATACCCTGCGACACGCCTTCGCCACTCACCTGCTGGAGCACGGCGCCGACCTGCGCGTGGTGCAGACCCTGCTGGGCCACAGCGACCTGTCGACCACGCAGATCTACACCCACGTCACCCGGGCACGGCTGCGGGATCTGCATGCGAAACATCACCCGCGCGGCTGACGTCGCGCTGGGACCCTGGGGGACGGGGAGAAGATAGCGCCGATCAGGCGTTCGGCACGCCGAAGTAGGCGAGCGCGACGATCAACACCACCCCGGCGAGCATGCGGCCGTACACAACGAAAAACGGGGTGAGCTGGTTCATGGAGGTCTCTCTGCGAACGTCTTGGCTGCGGTCGGATCCGGAGCTTGGAACCGGTGGCCTGACCGTCTGGATTCGACGAAAGGATTGTCTGCGCCGACGAATGAACGAACAAGACGGTTTGGAGGTCTCCCTGTGCGCGGCATCACAGCGCAGCCGCCGTTTCTTTCGACTTACAATGAAGCGCTGACCCACCGGCCCTTTCCCATGCTGAAGTCCCTGATTCCCGCGTTCCTCGCTGTGATGGCGATAGCCGCTTGCGCACCTCCCATGGAGGAAGGCGTCGGCAAGACTGGCGGTTCGACGAACCTGGGCTCGCCCGCGGACGTCGTCGCCGCCGACCCGGCCGATATGGAGGCGCTGCGTAAGCGTATCTCCGCCAACCTGAAGGGCACGTCAGTGGACGCGGTACGGCCCACGCCGATGCCCGGCATCTACGAGGTGCAGTCGGGCATGAATTTCGGTTATGTCACGCTCGATGGTCGTTATCTGATCGAGGGTGATCTCAATGACGTCGTCGCCGGTCGCAGCCTGACCGAAGACCGGCGGCGCACGGCGCGCGTGGCGCTCGTGGACAAGTTCGACGCCAGCCACTCCATCCTGTTTGCGCCCGAGAACGTCCCGACCAAGTACACCGTGACGGTGTTCACCGACATCGATTGCGGCTACTGCCGCAAGCTCCACCAGCACATCGCCGACTACAACGCCGACGGCATCGCGGTGCGCTACCTGTTCTTCCCGCGCTCGGGTCCGAACACGGACTCCTTCTACAAAGCGGAGAAGGTCTGGTGCGCGGCGGATCGCAAGGCCGCGCTGACGCAGGCCAAGCTGGGCACCGGGGTCGAGGGCGACGCGAGCTGCCCGAACCCCGTGATGGATCAGCTCAAGCTGGCCGGTGAGCTCGGGCTGCGCGGCACGCCCGCGATCATCCTTCCGGATGGCGAGCTGATTCCGGGCTACCAGACGCCCGAGGAACTCCTGAAGGCGCTCTCGCAGAAGGGCGTGGCCGGCGGCACGAGCTGAGCGCGCGGCTAGCCTCCCCGGAGCCCGGACGCAGTCCGGGCTCTAGTCGAGGGCGTCAGCGAGTCGCGGTTCGCAGGGTGACGAATTCTTCGGCGGAGGTCGGGTGCACTCCGATCGTCTCGTCGAATACCTGCTTGGTGGCACCGGCCTTCAGCGCCACCGCGAGGCCCTGCACGATCTCGCCGGCTTCCGGGCCGACCATGTGGCAGCCGAGCACGCGGTCGGTGTCGGCATCCACCACCAGCTTCATCAGCGTCCTTTGCTGGAACGCGGTCAGCGTCAGCTTCATCGGCCGGAAGCGGCTCTCGAAGATCTTCAGCTTGTGTCCCTTCTTCTTCGCCGCGTCCTCGGTGAGTCCCACGGTGCCGATGTTGGGCAGGCTGAAGACCGCCGTCGGGATCGTCGCGTAGTCGAGTGGCCGGTATTCCGCCGGGCGGAACAGGCGTCGCGCCACCGCCATGCCCTCGGCCAGCGCCACAGGCGTGAGCTGCACGCGGCCGATCACGTCGCCCAGCGCCAGGATCGAAGGTTCGCGGGTTTCGAACGCGTCGTTCACCTTGACGTAGCCGCGCTCGTCCAGTTCGACCTTGGTGTTCTCCAGCCCGAGATTGTCCAGCATCGGGCGGCGACCGGTGGCGAAGAACACGCAGTCGGTCTCGATGTTGCCGCCATCCTTGAGCTTCGCCAGCAAGGTTCCGTCCGCGCGCTTCTCGATCGCCGTGACGTCGGTCTTGAAGCGCAGGTCCAGCTTTTTGCGCAGCAGTTCGTCGCGTAGGTGCTCGCGCACGGCGATGTCGAACTCACGCAGAAACAGGTCGCCGCGATAGATCTGCGTGGTCTGCGCGCCCAGGCCGTGGAAGATCGACGCGAACTCCACCGCGATGTAGCCGCCACCGACCACCAGTACCCGACGCGGAAGATCCTTCAGGAAGAAGGCTTCGTTCGAACTGATCGCGTGCTCCTTGCCGGGAATCTCGGGGATCTGCGGCCAGCCGCCCGTGGCGATCAGGATGTGTTTGGCGGAGAACGTCTGATCGCCGACCTGCACGGTGTTCGCGTCGATCAGCCGCGCATGGGCGTCGAGCACGTGCACGCCGGCCTCCACGAGCAGCTTCCGGTAGATGCCGTTGAGGCGCGAGATCTCGTGATTCTTGTTGGCGATCAGGGTCGACCATTCGAAGGTCGGCTTGCCGTTCAGGCTCCAGCCGTAGCCGGCGGACTGCTCGAAGTCCTCGTGGAAGTGCGCCCCGTAGACGAGGAATTTCTTCGGCACGCAGCCGACATTCACACAGGTGCCTCCGAGGTAGCGGCTCTCCGCGAGCGCCACCTTGGCGCCGAAGTTCGCGGCGAAGCGCGCCGCCCGAACGCCGGCCGAGCCGCCACCGATGACGAACAGGTCGAAGGCTTCGGACATCACGCGTACTCCTGGAGGCGGGCGTGCAGCTTACGGCGCGTAGCGCTCCGGACCTATCGGTGCGGCTACGGACCGGCCCGGCCCGTGGTCCGGATGAAGTCCGGGGATGATGGTTCGTCGGGGGAGGAGAGAACCCCGCTCGACATCCGGGCTGGGGGTGACAGCGGCTCAGGGCGACGCGAGCACCGCGGCCGCCGCCTGCAGCTCGGACAGTCGCTGCTGGCGCGCCTCGGCACCCAGCCCCCCCAGCTTCGCGACGGCAGTGTGAAAACGCGGCCAGTCGTGCCCGCACTCCTCGAACAGCATGCGAAACGCCGGCATCCATTCGTCGTACAGACCGACAGGCAACAGGCTTGCGTTGTTGAGTTCGCGCGCGAACCAGCCCTCGTAATCGCGTTCTCCGTGCCACTCGGTGTCGCGCAAGCGCGCGTAGTCGGCCTTGAGTCGGGCGAAAGCCTCGGCTTTCTGGGCCCGCATGGCTTCGGGCGACAGCGGTAGCGAGTACAGCACGGAGAGCTTCTGTCGCGTGGCGATCACGAGCGCGACGAACCGCGCCTCGCGTTGGCGCTGCGTCGCGGAATCCTCCGCGTTGATATGGCCCGCGGCGAAATACTCGTGCAGTCCCTGCTCCTCGATGAAGTTGGCGTAGGACTCGTTGAACGTCGTCTGGTTCTTCACGTAGAACCGCAGGTGGCCGAGTTCGTGGAAGACGGTCCCCACCAGCACCGCGTCGCTCCAGCGCATCATCGTGCTGAGGACCGGGTCGTCGAACCAGCCGAGCGTGGAGTAGGCCGGCACGCCGCCGATCTCCACGTCGTAGCCTTCCTTCTTCAGCTTGTCTGCCGCTGCCTGAGCGAGCTCCTTGCGATAGTGGCCGCGATAGGCGACGCAGCCCGCGAGAGGAAAGCAGGACTCGACTGCCGCGAGCGAGAACTCCGGCGCGGCGAACACGTTCCAGAGCACGAAGGGCCGACCCAGGTCGGCGTACAGGGTGTAGCTGCCGTTGTCCGGCAGATCAAGCCGGTCGACCGCGAAGCGACGTGCGTCAAGCACCAGCGCGAGGCGGCGACGCAGTTCGGCATCACGCCGCGGATCCTCGACGATTTTTGCGATCGGTTCGCGCTTGTTCAGCAGCTCCATCTGGCCGCGCGCGAGCTGCGCGTAGTAGCCCAGCGATGCGCAGCCCGACAGCGCCGCGCCGAGCAGCCCCATCGCGAGCGCGTTCTTCAGTCCTGTGTCCACTTGAACAGCAGCGAGCCGAAGGTCATGCACACCACGGTGGTGCCGACCAGCACCAGCAGCGGGTAGCCCAGGTCGGTCAGGTGCGCGCCGTCGAGCATGATGCTGCGCGCAGCGCTGAGCATGTGCGTCAGCGGGAAGATCTCCGACACGGCCTGCACCCAGCGCGGCGAGCCGTCGAGCGAGAAGAACGCGCCCGACAGGATCATCATCGGCGAGCTGATCACGTTCAGGAGTCCGCCGGAAATCTCTTCGCTGCCGACGCGCGCTGCGACCAGCAGGCCCATGGAGGTCAGCGACAGGCTGCCGATCAGGGTCAGGATGAAGAGGTCGAGGTAGGAGCCTTCCATCGGGAAGTGCATGAACAGGTTGCAGCCCACGAACATCATTGTCGTCGTGGTCATCACCAGCGCGAGGCGCGAGACGATCTGCGCGGAGACGAATTCCAGCGCGCGCAGCGGTGTGGCGTTCAGGCGCTTGAGGTGCCCGCTCTTGCGGTAGCGCACGATCACGTAGCCCACGCCCCAAAGGCAGGAGAACATCAGGTTCACACCCAGGATGCCGGGCACGGCCCAATCCACATACCGGATCGGCTTGCCCGTGGCCTGCTGCTTCGCGGGCGTGACGCCTCCGCTGCTCAGCAGCAGCTTCTCGACGAGTTCTCCCTTCGGCGACTCGGGATTGGTCCAGTAGCGCGGCTGTTCACCCTCGAAGTCCAGCAGCAGGTCCACGCGGTGACGCGCGACCTTGCGCTTGGCCGCTTCGAGTTCCGGCTCGCGGTAGAACTGGATGTGCGGCGTGGCGAAGAAGGGATGCATCTCTTTCGTCGGCTCTGAAGCGGCCACGACCGCGACCTTGAACACGGGCTGGCCGGGACCCGAGAAGATGGCGGCGAAGCCGACGACCGTCAGCACCGGAAACATCAGGTTCCAGGCCAACGCGGAGCGGTCGCGCAGGAACTCGATGCTGCGCGCGACAGTGGCCGCGCGGAACCGCTGGAAGGAAAAGCCCATCACGCGCGCTCGTCCTTGCCGGTCAGTTCCAGGAACAGGTCGTCCAGCGACGGCGGACGCTGGTGCAGCTGCGTGAGGTCAACGCCGGCGCCTAGCAGTTCACCCAGCACCGTGTTCACAGAGCGCGTGCGGATCTCGGCGCCGGCTTCGCTGTGATGCACCGGGAAGCTCCACTCGCGGCCTTCCAGCAGGCTCGATGGAAGTTCCAGCACCTTCTCGTCGAAGTGCTGCGCGAGCAGCGCCTTCGGCGTTCCGCGCGCAATGAGCTTGCCGTGATCCATGATCCCGATCTCGTCGCACAGGGCGTAGGCCTCTTCCATGTAGTGCGTGGTCAGGAGCAGGGTCTTTCCCGCGCGCTTGATGTCGCCGATCAGTTCCCAGAAGTTGCGCCGCGCCTGCGGGTCGAGCCCGGTCGTGGGTTCGTCGAGGAACAGCAGTTCCGGATCGTTGATCAGCGCGATGCCGAGCAGCGCGCGCTGGCGCTGGCCGCCGGAGAGCTTGCGCGTATCGCGGTCCAGGAAGTCACCTAGGTTGCAGCGTTCGATGATCTCGTGCATCGAGCGGCGCGCGGGATACAGCGCGCCGAAGAAATTCAGGTTCTCGCGCACCGTCAGAAAATCCTGAAGCGCGGTGGACTGGAACTGGATGCCGATGCGGTCGCGGTAGTCCGTGCCCAGCGGCGCGCCACGAAACAGCACCTGTCCGCCCGTGGGCTTGCTCAGGCCTTCGAGCATCTCGATGATCGTGCTCTTGCCGGCGCCGTTGGGACCCAGCAGCCCGAAGCAGATGCCCTGCGCGACGTCGAAGCTTACGCCGTCGACGGCCTTCACCCTCGGGTAGTGCTTGACGAGGTCGCGAGCTTCGAGGAGGACAGGCATGGAGGCGGGATCAGGGAGCGGGGGCAGTTTCGCATTCCCGTCGTCGCGAAGCACCGGGACCGGAATTACCATCCTGCGATGCCGAGCCGAACCTCGCCCGCCGCCGCCACGCTCGATCGTCTCGTTGCCGAGATCCGCGCCTGCACCCTGTGCAGCGAGCACCTGCCGCTCGGACCGCGCCCGGTGGTCAGGCTCGACGCGGGCGCCAAGCTGCTGGTCATCGGCCAGGCGCCGGGCACCAGGGTGCACGCCAGCGGTGTTCCCTGGGACGATGCCAGCGGGGAGCGGCTGCGAAGCTGGATGGGCCTGGATCGCGAGGGGTTCTACGACACCTCGCGCATCGCGATCATGCCGATGGGCTTCTGCTACCCCGGTCGCGGCAAGGGCGGTGATCTGCCGCCGCGGCCGGAGTGCGCCCCGCGATGGCACGAGCGTGTGCTCGCGTTGTTGCCGCAGGTGCGCCTGACTTTGCTGATCGGGCAGTACGCCCAGGCGCGCTACCTGGACGCGCGCGGCCGGTCGCTGGAATACACCGTGCGCAACTGGCAAAGCCACCTTGCGAAAGGCTTCCTGCCGCTCCCGCATCCGAGTCCGCGCAACACGCTCTGGCTCCGTAAGCGGCCGTGGTTCGAGGAAGAGGTGGTGCCGGCGTTGCGTGACGAGCTGCGCCGGTTGCTCGATCGCGCGGCACCGTAGCTGGACGAAGTCCGCGATTCCTGCCCGGACGTCGACAAACGGACCCGCTCTTCTCTTCGCGAAATTCAGCGTCCGCGTTGCGGATGCGCAAGGCTCAAGGGAGGCTGCCGTCCACCACGACCGTGTTCGGCGCCGAATGACCGCCGCCATTGCTGCTGGGCGTCGAGCGCGGCACCTTGAACCAGGCCGCGTAGAGCGCCGGCAGGAACAGCAGCGTAAGCACCGTCGCGGCGATCAGCCCACCCATGATGGCCACCGCCATCGGGCCGAAGAACACGCTGCGCGACAGGGGAATCATCGCAAGCACCGCGGCCAGCGCGGTCAGCACGATAGGGCGCAGGCGTCGCACGGTGGCTTCCACGACCGCGTCGAACGGGCTGCGACCGTGCTCGAGGTCCTGCCGGATCTGGTCGATCAGGATGACGCTGTTGCGCATGATCATGCCCAGCAGCGCGATCGTGCCGAGCATTGCGACGAAACCGAAAGGCTGACCGAACAGCAGCAGGAAACTGGCAACGCCGATGATCCCCAGCGGCGCGGTGAGCATCACCATGACGCTCTGCGAGAAGCTGCGCAGCTGGATCATCAGCACGGTGAACACCACGATCAGGAACAGCGGCATGCCGACGTTCACACTGTTCTGGCCCTTGGCTGCGTCGTCCACCGAGCCGCCGACCTCGAGCCGGTAGCCAGTCGGCAGGCCGGCTTGGACCTTGGCGATCTCGGGGGCGACCTGGGCAACGACCTCGGCGGGCTGCACGAGGTCGTCGTAGAGATCGGCGCGCACGGTTATCGTCGGCGCGCGGTTGCGCCGCCACAATATGCCGGGCTCGAAGCGGTATTCGAGGCGCGCGATCTGCGACAGCGGGATGTTCGCGCCGCTGGCTGTCGGCACCGCCAGGCTGCTCAGCAGTTCCAGATGCTCGCGTTCGCGAGGCGGGCCGCGCAGCACGACCTGGATCAGCTTGTTGTCCTCGCGATACTGGGTGACGGTTGCGCCGTTGATGGCGGCCTCGAGCATCTGCGAGACGCTGCGCGTGCTCACGCCCAGGCTGCGAGCGCGGTCCTGGTCGATGGTCACGTGGATCATCTTCGAGGGTTCCGCGGTATCCAGATTGACGCCCTGGGGATACGGGTTGGCGCGCAGGATCGCGGCGATCTTCTCCGCGTGAATCGCGGCGATGTCGCGGTCGGGGCCGGAGACGCGGTACTGGAGCACGTAGCCCACCGGCGGGCCGTTTTCCAGCCGGTTCACGCGCCAGCGCGCCTCGGTGAACTCCCTGGGCAGAACCTCCAGAAGATGCTTGCGCAGCGACTCGCGCGCCTCGTAGTCGCGGGTGTTCAGCACGAACTGGGCGAAGCTCGCCGCCGGCAGCTGCTGGTCCAGCGGCAGGATGAAGCGCGGCGCGCCGGTGCCGACGTAGGCGACGTAGCTTTCCAGTCCGTCCAGCCCCTTGAGCAAGCCTTCGAGGCGACGCGCGGTGCGATCGGTCTGGTCGATCGACGCGCCTTCCGGCAGCTTGAGGTCCACCAGCAGTTCCAAACGCGTCGAGGCCGGGAAGAACTGTTGCGGCACGTTGGCGAACAGCACCAGGCTGCCGACGAACAGTCCCACGGTGATGCCGATGGTGGTCCAGCGCCGGTTCACGCAGAGCTGCACGGTGCGACGGAACAGGTTGTAGAAGCGCGTGTGATAGACCGAGTGCTCGTCGTGCGCCTTGCCGTCCTCGGACAGGCCCTTCTCCGGCAGCAGCTTGTAGCCGAGCAGGGGCACGAAGATCACCGCCGCGACCCACGACAGCAGCAGCGCGAGCGTGACCACCTGGAAGATCGACACCGTGTACTCGCCGGTGCTGCTCTTGGCGGTGGCGATCGGCAGGAAACCGGCCGCGGTGATCAGCGTGCCGCTGAGCATCGGGAAGGCCGTGGACGAATACGCGTAGGCTGCGGCCTTCACGCGATCGAAACCCTGCTCGAGCTTCACCGCCATCATCTCGACGGCGATGATGGCGTCGTCCACGAGCAGGCCCAGCGCGAGGATCAGGGAGCCCAGCGAGATCTTGTGCAGGCCGATGCCGAAGTAATGCATCGCCGCGAAGGTCATGCCCAGCACCAGCGGGATCGTCGCCATCACCACCAGCCCGACGCGCGTGCCCAGCGACAGAAAGCACACCACGAGCACGATGACGACGGCCTCGGCCAGCGCGCGCACGAACACGTTGGTGGCGCGCGTCACGGCGCGCGGCTGGTCGGCGACGCGCGACAGTTCCATGCCCATCGGCACGATGGTGTTGAGCGTCTCGAACTCGGCATCCAGCGCTTTGCCCAGGCGGATGATGTCGCCTCCTTTTTCCATCGAGACCGCGATGCCGATGGCGTTCTCGCCCTTGAACCGCATGCGCGGGCCCGGTGGATCCTGGTAGCCGCGGTGGATCTCGGCGACGTCACCGAGACGGAAAGTCCGGCCCTGGAACTCGATCGGGAGCTCCTTGAGCTCCTCGATCTTGTCCAGGCCGCCGGTGACGCGCAGATAGATCTTGTCGGTCGCCGTATCGAAGTCGCCTGAGGGCGCCACGTTGTTCTGCTGGGCCAGCACCTCGGCGATCAGGGTCGGCGGAATGCCGAGCTGCGCGCGCCGCGTGTTGGCCACGTCGACGAAGATGCGCTCTTCCTGCAGGCCGATGAACTCGACCTTGGCCACGTCGCGCACGCGCAGCAGGCGATCGCGGATACGGTCCGCGTGGTCCTTGAGTTCTTCGTAGCTGAAATCCTTGCCCTGCAGGGCGTAGATGTTGCCGAAGGTGTCGCCGAACTCGTCGTTGAAGGAAGGTCCCACCACGTCGGGCGGGAGCGTGTGGCGGATATCGCTGATCTTCTTGCGCGTCTGGTACCAGTTCTCGTGAATCTTCGCGCGGTCGGTGTCCTCGCGGTACAGCACGAAGACCTGCGATTCGCCGGGGCGCGAATACGAACGCAGGAAGTCCAGCGAATCGAGTTCCTGCAGTTTCTCCTCGATCTTGTCGGTGACGAGGCGGTCGACCTGATCCGCGGTGGCGCCGGGCCAGCCCGTGCGCACGACCATCACGCGGAACGTGAACGGCGGATCTTCCGACTGCCCGAGATGGAAATAGCCCCAGATGCCGAGGACGGCCAGCAGCAGCATGAAGTAGCTCACCAGCGTCCGGTTTGCCAGCGCCCACTCGCTGAGATTGATGCGCGTCATGCGAGTCGCCCGATCAGAGCGCGGCCTTGGCCGCGCGATCGATCGGCTGGACCGCCATCCCCTCGACCAGGCGATGCACGCCGGCGGTGACCAGCCGGTCCTGCGGCGTGATCGCGCCCGCCACGATCACCACGCCGTCGAGGTACTGCACCACCTGGACCGGTACCGATTTCACCGTGGTCACGCCGTTGGCGCCCGCCAGCACCGTCCACACGACCGCGTGATCCTTGTCGGCGGCCCCCAGGGCCGTCGCCGGCAGGCGGAAGGTCTTGCCGTCGCCGGCGTCGAGGGTCATGACCGTTGCGCTGGCGCCGAGCTGCACGGCTGCGTCGGCGTCCACCACCGTGATGCGCGCATCGTGCGTGCGCGTCGCGGGATCGGCCTGGGGATTGATCTCGCGCAGCCTGCCCACGTAGTGTTTCCCGGGCTGGCTGTAGATCTCCACTGCGATCTGCTTGGCCTTGGCGAGCGCCTGGATCCCGCCCTCCGGCACATCGATGTGCACCTCGCGTTCGCCGTCGGCGGCAACGCGCACCACCGGCTGGCCCGCGGTCACCACGTTTCCGGGCTCGGCCATGATCTGCGTGACAACGCCGGCGGCATCGGCCGTGAGCCGGGTGTAGCGCGACTGGTTCTGCGCGAGGTTGAGCTGCGAGCGCGCCTGCGACAGCCGCGCCTGCGCGAGCTTGGTGGTGTTCACGCGCGAATCGACTGCCGACTGGCCCACGTGGCCGCGCGCCTTGAGGTCGGTATAGCGGCGCTCTTCTTCCTGCGCGAGCCAGGCGTCGGCCTCGGCCGCCTTGAGCGCGGCGCGTGCCGTGTCGAGATTGAGCTGCGCATCCTCGGGATCGAGTACGGCCAGCAAGGCGCCGCGTGTCACGCGGGCGCCCAAATCGACGCGTCGCTCGGCGATCTTGCCCGGAACGCGGAACGAGAGATCGGCTTCGGTGCGCGCGTGGACCGAGCCGGGGAAGGCCTCGACACCACCGGCGCCGCCCTGCGGTTGCGGCGACTCGACCACCACGGGCCGTGCCGCATTGACGGGCGGCGCTTCGCGGGAGCAGCCTGCCACCAGCCCTGCAACGATCAAGGTCGCGTGGCACCAGCGACGACAGGTCTTCATCCGCGACTCCTTCCGAACCGTTCTCAACGGCCGCCATCGCGATGGCCCGGCCGATATACTGAACCGAATAGTACATTTAATCGGCCCGGGCGTTGAAGCCCGCTCACGGCGAATTCCCCACGCGAAATGGCAGCGCTCCCCTCCAGTTCGAGCCGCAAGCCCCCGGGGCGCGGTCGTCCCAAGGATCTGGACAAGCGCGCGGCGATCCTGGCCGCTGCCAAGAAGCTGTTCACGGCTCGGGGGCTGCCCGGCACGAGCATGGAAGGCATCGCCGCCGACGCCGGCGTCTCCAAGCTGACGGTCTACAGTCACTTCCGCAGCAAGGAAGAGCTGTTCCGCGAGACCGTGTTTTCGAAGTGCAGCGAGCACTGGCCCGAGGTGCTGTTCGACGTGCAGGCGCGCTCGCCGCTGCGCGAACGCCTGCGCCTGATCGGGCGCGGCTTCCTGGACCTTGTTAACAGCGACGATGTGCTCAGCATGTACAGGCTGATGGCCGCGGAGGGCGGCGGACCGACCGAGTTCGGCCGCCTGTTCTGGGAGTTCGGGCCCGAGCGCACCTTGCAGCGTTTCTCGCAGGTGCTGGAAGCGGCGCATCGCGCGGGCGAACTGAAGATCCCGCATTTTCGGCGCGCGGCCGCGCATTTCTTCGTCATGCTCAAGGGTGAACATCACATCAAGTGCCTGGTCGGCGCGGCCCCCCCTCCAGGCGCGGCCGAGCGCCAGCGGCATGTCGAGGACGTGATCGAAGTGTTCCTGCGTGCTTACGCGCCGGTGGCCTGAGCCGCCTCGTCTATCAGGACTGGCTGCGGCCGGGAGCCGGCCGCGATGGACGGAAATGACAGGGAAGCCTGCGGCGACAAGGTAAAATCCCGAACTCATTTTCGAAGGCCGTACCCGCCAATGGACACAGCCGCGAAGACCGAACGGTCCTCGTCGTCGTCGACGCTCACGCACCTGCAACGACTCGAGGCGGAGTCGATTCACATCATGCGCGAGGTGGTCTCGGAGTCCGAGAAGCCGGTGATGCTGTACTCGGTGGGCAAGGACAGCGCGGTGATGCTGCACCTGGCGCGCAAGGCCTTCTTCCCGTCGCCGCCGCCGTTCCCGCTGCTGCACGTGGACACGACGTGGAAGTTCAAGGCGATGTACGAACTGCGCGACAAGATGGCGCGCGAGTCGGGCATGGAGCTGCTGGTGTACCAGAACCCCGAAGCGCTCGCGAAGGGCATCAATCCCTTCGACCACGGTTCGCTGCACACCGACCTGTGGAAGACCGAGGGCCTCAAGCAGGCGCTCACGAAGTACAACTTCGACGTCGCCTTCGGCGGCGCGCGCCGCGACGAGGAAAAGTCGCGCGCCAAGGAACGCATCTTCTCGTTCCGTTCCTCGACGCATCGCTGGGACGGCAAGAGCCAGCGGCCCGAGCTGTGGAATCTCTACAACGCCAAGAAGGCCAAGGGCGAGAGCATCCGCGTGTTCCCGATCTCGAACTGGACCGAGCTGGATATCTGGCAATACATCCACCTGGAGAACATTCCGATCGTGCCGCTGTATATGGCGGCGCCGCGACCCACCGTCGAGCGCGACGGGATGCTGCTGATGGTCGACGACGAGCGCTTCCGGCTGAATCCGGGCGAGAAGCCAGTGACGCGTTCGATCCGCTTCCGCACGCTGGGCTGCTACCCGCTCACGGGCGCGGTCGAGAGCACCGCGGCGACCTTGCCCGCCGTGATCCAGGAAATGCTGCTGACCACGACCTCGGAGAGGCAGGGACGCGTGATCGACAAGGACGCGGGATCCGCGAGCATGGAAAAGAAGAAGCAGGAGGGGTACTTCTGATGACCGCTGCTTCCACCACCCAGGACAGCGTCTACCAGACCGACGCGCTGATCGCGGCAGACATCGACGCGTATCTGGTCCGCCACCAGCACAAGAGCCTGCTGCGCTTCATCACCTGCGGCAGCGTCGACGACGGCAAGTCCACGCTGATTGGCCGCCTGCTGTACGACTCGAAGATGATCTTCGAGGACCAGCTCGCCGCGCTCGAAGCAGACTCCAAGAAGGTCGGCACGCAGGGCCAGGAGATCGACTTCGCGCTGCTGGTCGATGGCCTGGCCGCCGAGCGCGAGCAGGGCATCACGATCGACGTGGCCTACCGCTTCTTCGCCACCGAGAAGCGCAAGTTCATCGTCGCGGACACCCCCGGCCACGAGCAGTACACGCGCAACATGGTCACGGGCGCCTCGACGGCCGACCTCGCGATCATCCTGATCGATGCACGCAAGGGCGTGCTGACGCAGACGCGCCGGCATAGTTACCTCGCGCACCTGATCGGCATCCGCAACATCGTGCTCGCCGTGAACAAGATGGATCTGGTCGGCTATGACCAGGCCAGGTACGACGCGATCGTGGCGGACTACCGCGCCTTCGCAGCGAGCATCGGCATCAGCGAATTCACGCCAATGCCGATCTCGGGTTTCAAAGGCGACAACATCACCGCGCCGTCCGCGAACATGCCCTGGTACACGGGCGCACCGTTGATGGCGCACTTGGAGACGGTCGAACTCGACACCACGCTCGACCAGGCCAGGCCGTTTCGCATGCCAGTGCAGTGGGTCAATCGCCCCAACCTGGATTTCCGCGGGTTCTCGGGTCTGATCGCGACCGGCGTCGTCCGCAAGGGCGACGCGATCCGCGTGCTGCCCAGCGGCAAGACCAGCACGATCAGCCGCATTGCGACGTTCGACGGCGATCTGGACCAGGCCGTCGCCGGCCAGTCGATCACCTTGTGCTTCGCCGATGAGATCGACTGCTCGCGCGGGGACGTCGTCACGAAGGCTGAAGAACCCACGCAGGTCGCCGACCAGTTCGAGTCGACGATCGTCTGGATGTCGGACGAGGCGCTCGTGCCGGGCCGGCCGTACTGGCTGAAGATCGCGACGCAGACGGTCACGGCGACGATCCAGGCGCCCAAGCACCAGGTCAACGTCAACACGCTCGAGAAGCTGGCGGTCAAGACGCTGGAGCTCAACGCGATCGGTGTTGCCAACGTGACCACCGACCGCGCGATCCCGTTCGAGGCCTATGCCGACAATCACACGCTCGGCGGTTTCATCCTGATCGACAAGTTCACCAACGCGACCGTCGCCGCCGGCATGCTGCACTTCTCGCTGCGGCGCGCGCAGAACGTGCACTGGCAGTCGCTGGACGTGACGCGCGAGGTGCGGGCCGGTCTCAAGCACCAGACGCCGGCGGTGCTCTGGTTCACCGGCCTGTCGGGTTCGGGCAAGTCCACGATCGCCAACCTGGTCGAGAAGAAGCTGGTCTCGCTGGGGCGTCACACCTTCCTGCTCGACGGCGACAACATTCGTCACGGCCTGAGCAAGGACCTGGGCTTCACCCAGGCGGACCGCATCGAGAACATCCGGCGCATCGGCGAAGTCGCCAGGCTCATGACCGATGCCGGCCTGGTCGTGCTCACCGCGTTCATCTCGCCGTTTCGTGCCGAGCGCGAACTGGTGCGCTCGATGCTGCCGCCGGGCGAGTTCGTCGAGGTCTTCATCGACACGCCGCTGGCCGAGGCCGAGAAGCGGGACGTCAAGGGCCTCTACAAGAAGGCCCGTAGCGGCGAGCTCAAGAACTTCACTGGCATCGATTCGCCCTACGAGACGCCCGAAGCGCCGGAGATCCGCATCGATACGACGAGCCTGACCGCGGAGCAGGCGGCGGATCTCATCGTTGCGAAGCTGCTCGATGCCTGAGTCGTCAGCAGCGACCCGCGGCGCCTCGCGCGGCCGCGAGTTTTTTAGGGAGGGTCCGCCAATGGCGTGACTCCGCGCGGCAAGCCGGACTCGGGCGCCCCCCCAACGGCTTCGAGAGGACCCCCCATCGCGAGGGGAGGCGCGCGGCCGCGCAGCCGGGTTACCTTCTCCCTACGGTCCCGCCTGCTCGGGTCCGTGCGCCCCGGTCCCAAGTGACCGCCGGCCGGCGTTTCCAATACAAAACTTATGGAGGATGGTCCCCATGTCCGCTACTGCTACTTCGCAGGCGACCCAGAGCGTCGATGCCGTTGTCGTCGGCGCCGGCGTCGCCGGCCTGTCCGAGGTCTACCACCTTCGGAAGCTCGGGTTGAAGGTCCAGGGCTTCGAAGCCGGGTCGGATGTCGGCGGCACCTGGTACTGGAACCGCTATCCCGGCTGTCGCTTCGATTCGCAGACGGAGATCTACCAGTTCTGGTTCTCGGAAGAGCTGCACAAGGCGTGGGAGGGACCTCGCGAGCGCTTCGGTGCGCAGCCTGACAACGAGCGCTGGTTGCAGTTCGCGGCGAATTTTCTCGACCTGCGTCCCAGCTACAAATTCGACACCCGCGTGGAATCCGCTCACTTCAACGAGTCCACCGGCCGCTGGCTGGTGACGACCGACAAGGGCGACAAGTTGGATGCCCAGTACTTCATCAGCTGCACCGGCATGCTGTCCGCGCCGATGACGGACCTGTTCAAGGGCCAGAAAACTTTCAAGGGACAGCTGGTGAGTACGGCGCGCTGGCCGCGGGAGAAGGTGGACCTTGCCGGCAAGCGCGTCGGCATCGTCGGAGTGGGCGCCACCGGCATCCAGGTGATCCAGACCATCGCCGCCGAGGTGGGTCATCTGACGGTGTTCGTGCTCAATCCGAACTACATCACGCCGATGCGCAATCCGAAGTACAGCGATGCGGACCGCGCGGACTTCAAGACGCGCTACAAGGAAATCGCGAAGCAGGTCAACAGCACGTACGCCGGCTTCGACTACGACTTCACCAATGGTAAGTGGCACGACCAGACGCCCGAGGAACGTCACGCGGTGTACGAGCGCCTGTGGGCGGACGGGTCGCTGTCGCTGTGGCTGGCGGCGTACACGGAGATCTTCTTCTTCAAGGAAGCCAGCGAGGAGATCTCCGCATTCGTGCGCAACAAGATGCAGGAGCGTCTGAAGTCACGCCCGGACCTCTGGGAAACCTTGATCCCGTCCAACCACGGCTTCGGCATCCACCGCGTGCCGCTGGAAAGCGGCTACCTGGAAGCGTTCCTGCGCCCCAACGTCACGGCGGTGAACTGCCACAAGACGGGGATCACGGAAGTCGTGCCGGAGGGAGTGAAGACCTCCGATGGCAAGGTGCATGAGTTCGACGTGCTGATCCTGGCCACGGGCTTCGATGCCGGCAGCGGCGCGCTGACGCGCATGGATATCCGCGGCCGTGGCGGTCGTTCGCTGAAGGAGGAGTGGGGCAAGGAAATCCGCACCACGCTGGGCCTGCAGGTGCACGGCTATCCGAACCTGTTCACCACCGGCGCGCCGCTCGCGCCCGCGGCGGCGCTGTGCAACATGACCACCTGCCTGCAGCAGCAGGCCGGCTGGATCGCGGACACCATCTCGTGGATGCGCACCAGCAACCTCAAGGTGATCGAGCCGACCGCCGAGAAGGAAAACGAGTGGGTGGAACACCACGACGGCATCTCCAACTCCTCGCTGTTCGCGAAGTCCCACTCCTGGTACATGGGCTCGAACGTACCGGGCAAGCCGCGTCGGTTGCTGTCGTACCCCGGCGGCGTGCACACCTACCGGCAGGCCTGCGAGGACATCAAGTCGGGCGGCTACAAGGGCTTTGCGCTGAGCTAGCGCGCACGTCCACGAAGAGGATGCGGAGGCGCCCTTCGGCGCTTCCGACATCCGCGCGGCTGAAGTCCGGGTGTGGCGCGTCGACAGAACGGCGCGCCGCGTTCCTTGTCCGGCATGGGCGACGACAGATCGACCCAGCCGGCACCAAAAAAGCTGAGGAGCTTTCCGATGTCTTTCGCCAGCGGCGTCAAGCCCGCGATCCAGTCCTGCGACGCGGTCGTCGTGGGCGCAGGGATTTCCGGTCTCTACCAGCTCTATCGCCTGCGCGAGCAGGGTCTCAAGGTGAAGGTCCTCGAGGCGGGCACCAGCGTCGGGGGCACCTGGTACTGGAACCGCTACCCCGGCGCGCGCGTCGACTCGCAGTCCTACGTCTACCAGTACTGGTTCTCGGACGACCTGCTCAACGAGTGGACCTGGCCCGAGCGTTTTCCCGAGCAGGCCGAGGTGGAGCGCTATCTCAACCACGTCGCCAACAAGTTCAAGCTGCGCGATCACATCCAGTTCAACACGCGCGTGAGATCGTCGAAGTACGACGAGGCGACGGGGCGCTGGAACGTGACCACCGTCAACGGCGAGATCTTCAACTGCCAGTACGTGGTCATGTGCACGGGCGGCATCTCGGCGCCGCTGGTTCCGCCCTTCCAGGGTCACGAGAAATTCAGGGGCCAGATCTTCCACACGGCGCGCTGGCCCAAGGACGACGTGGATTTCTCGGGCAAGCGCGTCGGCGTGATCGGCACGGGCGCCACCGGGATCCAGGTCATTCAGACCGTGGGCAAGACGGCCGGCCAGCTCACCGTCTTCCAGCGCACCCCGAACTACGCGGTGCCGATGCAGAACCCGAAGTACGACGCCGAGGACCACGCGCGTTTCCGCGCGGCCTACCCGGAGCTTCGGAAGCGCGTGCATGGCACGTTCGCCGGCTTCGATTACGACTTCGAGGAGAAGACCTATCGCGAGACCGCACCGAAGGCGCGCGAGGAGATCCTCGAGCGCCTGTGGGCGGACGGTTCGCTGTCCATGTGGATCGGCGGCTTCCGCGATCTGTTCACCGACGCCGAGGTCAACGAGGAGATCTCCAGGTTCGTGCGGGCCAAGATCCGTGCGCGCATCAAGGACCCGAAGGTCGCCGACAAGCTGGTGCCCACCGAGTACGGTTTCGGCACGCGCCGCGTGCCACTCGAGACGCGGTACTACGAGACGTTCAACCAGGACAACGTCTACCTGGTCGACGTGAACGCCGAGAAGATCGAGGCGATCACCGCGAGCGGCATCCGGACATCGGAGCGCGAGTACCCGCTGGACATCCTGATCTTCGCCACCGGCTTCGACACCGGTACGGGTGCGCTGTCGGCCATCGACATCCGCGGTCGCGACAACGTCTCGCTCAAGGACAGCTGGAAGAAGGGCATCCGCACGACGATGGGCCTCGCCGTGCATGGCTACCCCAACCTGTTCACCACGATGGCGCCGTTCGCCCCGGCCGCGGCGTTCTGCAACGTGCCGACCTGCCTTCAGCAGCAGGTGGACTGGATCAGCGACTGCATCAAGTACTCGCGTGCACAGGGCGCGACCCAGGTCGAGCCGACGATGGAAATGGAAGAGCGCTGGATAGCGCATCACGACGAGGTCGCGAACATGACGCTGATCCCCAAGACCAAGTCCTGGTACATGGGCAGCAACGTCGAGGGCAAGCTGCCGCGCCTGCTGTCGTATATCGGCGGTGTGGGTGCGTATCGCCAGCAGTGCGAGGACGTGAGGGCGAGCGGTTACCAGGGATTCGCGATGACCTGAGGCCGCGGATGCCGCTGCTGAAAGAGAAGGCCGCGAAAGCGGCCTTCTTCATTTTCATCGCAAGCCAGGACAGATGTCGGCTTCGTTGACTAGCCCTTGAACGTGGAGAGTCCGAAGTCGCCGAAGGGCTCGTCGCGTTCGCGCACGGCCTGCTTGAACCCGGACTGCATCGCGCGCTGCTGGAACGCGTAGCCCTCTTCGGTGTGTCGCGTGATCCCGTCGAACACGGTCCCCAGCACCTGGGTGCTGTGCAGGCCCTGACTCATGACGCTCTGGTTGAGCAGCAGCTTCATCATGACCAGCTGGTTGATCGGCATGCGCGCAATGCGTTCCAGCAGGCTCTCGAAACGAGAGTCGAGCTGGTCCGCCGGCGCCGACTCGATCGCGAGCCCCCACTCTCGCGCCTCCTTGCCCGACAGGCAGTCGCCCGTGAACAGCAGGCGCTTGGCCTTCTCCAGACCGATGCGATGAAACCACAGCGAGGTCGTCGGCGAGCCCCACACGCGGGCCGGTGGATAGCCGATCTTGGCGTCGTCCGCGATCACGAGCAGGTCAGAGCACAGGGCCATGTCCGTTCCGCCGGCGACGCAGAAGCCGTGGACCTTGCACGCGACAGGCTTTTCGCCGTGGAACAGGCTCATGAAGCCCTTCACGTTGCGGCTCATCATCGCGTAGTCCGTGACCGGGTCCCAGGTGCTGCCGGGCCGGTGATTCTGCATCTGGACCAGGGGATCGAGCACGCTGCCCCGGGGCCGCGCGTCGCCCGATTCGCCCACGACCAGCGTCTCGGCACTTTCGACCAGATCGTAGCCGCCGCAGAACCCGGTGCCGTTTCCGGCCAGCGCGATCACATGCACACCACGATCGATGTTGGCGCGCTCCACGCAGGCTGCAATCTCGATCGGCATGTCCATGGTGATGCCGTTGCCGCGTTGCGGCCGATTGAGCGTGATGCGCGCGATACGGCCGGTCACCTCGTAGGTCAGGGTTTTCATCGTCTGCATGCGGGTTCTCCGGGTGGGGGCAGGATTCAGATACGCAACATGATTGCGCACAGTGCGTCATTGTGAGTAATATTACCGTATATGGCGCAACATGCAGAACAAAGTAAGAAAACCGGAGCCCAGCCTTCGGAGATCATCCTCAAGCTTCTGCTGGCGGCAGAGGGCGAGGGGCTGACCACGCGCGACGCCGTCGGCGGCTGCGCGGTCTTCGGCATCTCCGAGAACCATGCCCGCGTGGCGCTGGTGCGGCTATCCAGCGCCGGCATGATCGAGGCGACGGGCCGGGGCTCCTACCGGATCGGACCGGAAGCTGCCCATCTGGCGAGCGAGGTCGCGCGCTGGCGCGCGGGCGAGAAGCGCACACGCCCCTGGAAGGGACGCTGGATCGTGGTGCACACCGCGACCCTGGGCCGGCGCGATCGCGCGGCCCTGCGCCAGCGAGATCGCGCGCTGTCCCTGCTCGGACTGCGCGAACTGGAGCGCGGCCTGTTCCTGCGTCCGGACAATCTCGCCGACGGCGTTCCGGGTATCCGCGAGCGCCTCGTCGCCATCGGACTGGAAGCTTCTGCGGCCGTCTACGTGGCTTCCGATTTCGACGAGGATCGCGAGGCGCAGGCGCGTCGTCTTTGGGGCGGAAAAGCCCTGAATCGCGTCTACGAGAAGACGCGGCGTCAGCTGGAGGACTGGATGGCTCGCGCCGACGAACTCGATCCCGTGGTCGCCGCCCGGGAGTCCTACCTGATGGGCGACAAGGCAATCCGCCTGCTGGTGTTCGATCCCCTATTGCCGGATCCGCTGGTCGACACCGCGCTGCGCGCTGCGCTGACCGAAACGGTGCTGCGCTTCGATCGCGTTGGCCATGCGATCTGGCAGCGCCTTGCGCCCGCCCCGCCCGCGACGCCGAAGGCCGCCACGCGTGCGCCGTCGCGCGCGCATTGAACACTCCTTTCGAGAAATCCGATGAGTCCTGACATTGCCGAATCGTCGACACCGACCCAGTTGCCCGCCGCGACCCGGGAGGCCTTGAGGAACGTTCTGACGCGCGACGAAATCGCGACGCTCACGCAGCGTTCGGATTGGCGCGGCGCCTGGGCCATCGTCTCGTCATGGGCCATGGTCGCTGCCGCGATGGCACTGGTCGCGTGGTACCCGAACATCCTCACCGTCGTCCTGGCCCTGGCTCTTATCGCAGGACGCCAGCTCGCCTTGGGCATCCTCCAGCACGAGGGCGCGCACGGCACGCTGTTCCACACGCGCTGGATGAACTCCGTACTCGCCGACTGGCTGTGTGCGCGCCCGGTCTGGCAGCACCTGGCCAAGTACCGCGCGCACCACTTCGTGCATCACATGAAGACCGGCACCGAAGATGATCCGGACATCTCGCTGCACGCGGGCTATCCCGTCTCGCGTCGGTCGCTTGTCCGCAAGCTGCTGCGCGACCTCAGCGGGATCACGGGAGCGAAGCTGCTGCTGGGCCTGACTCTGATGGATGCCGGCGTCTTCAAGTGGACCGTCGCCAATCACCTCGAGAAGCTGCCGCAGGAAGGCCGGCGCTGGTGGCGGTACCCGCTGGAGTTCTTCCGCAACTCCGCCGGTATGTGGATCACCAACGGGATTCTTTTCGGAATCCTGTGGGCACTCGGTCATCCGGCCCTTTACGGCCTCTGGGTCGTCGCCTACATCACCCCCTTCCCATTGTTCGTCCGCGTGCGGTCGATCGCCGAGCACGGCGTCCTGCCCCGCGTGGCCGACATGTTCCAGAACACGCGCACGACGCGCGCAGGACTCATGGAACGCCTGTTCGTGGCGCCGGTGAACGTGAACTTTCACGTCGAGCACCATGTGCTGGCCTCGGTGCCCTACTACCGGCTGCCGAAGCTGCACGCCCTGCTGCGCGAGCGCGGAGCGGCTGCACCGCCGCCGTCCTATCGCGATGTGCTGGGCATGGCCTCGACCGGTGTCCGATCGTGAATCCATCGCAAGGAGTGAGGATGGCCAATTACCTCGATGCCGTCACGGTCCATCAGACCGGTGCGCACTTCCCGGTGCGGCGGATGGACTTCGATCTGACGGGCATCACCCCTAACTTCGTCGACCACGATCCAGTGTCGTCGTATCTCTGGATGGCATTCCAGTGCTACTTCCCGGAGGGCGAACAGTTCTTCGTCGACGCGGTGCGTGCCGCACGGGAGCAGGTGCACGATCCGAAGCTGCAGCAGGAAATCAGTGCGTTCATCGGGCAGGAGGCAATGCACGGCAAAGAGCATCGCGCGGCCAACGAGGAATCCCTTCGGCAGGGCGTGGATGTGTCACGGCTGGACCGCGGGACGCGGCGCGCGCGCCTGTTCCTGAACCGTTACGCACCGATGCGTTTTCGTCTTGCCTTGATCGCGGCTGCCGAACATTTCACGGCGGTGATCGGTGCACAGGTCGCGCGGCGCGAGGACTTTCGCCGCAGCATCGTCGACGAAAGGATCAAGGCCTTGCTTCTGTGGCACGCGATGGAAGAGATCGAGCATCGATCCGTGGCCTTCGACGTGTATCGAGCCACCGGCGGTGACTACGCGACCCGCGTACTGGCAATGGCGGTGGTGTCCGCCGGCATCGTGCCGGTGGTGTTCTATGCAATGGTGTTCTGTCTTCGCCAGGCGGGTGAATTACAAAATCTCGCGTCGTGGAGACGATTCCTGAAGGCGTACTGGGGAAGTCAGGGATTCTTTACGCAATTGCTGCCCGAAGTGCTTCGCTATTTGCGACCGGACTTCCATCCGAATGAATCGGACGCATCGATCCTGCTCGCAACTTTTCGCAGCGAACTGGCGTTGCTGCAGCGCTGAGAACGCCGTTTCGTTCAGACGCAAAAAAAAACCAACGGCCGGCGTCTTTGCCGGCCGCTGATCGAGCCTCGAAGGCGGTGATGGCCCTCTACGAGTTACCTGCGACTACGATCGATCCTGCTTATCCCGCTGTTTCTGGTCCGGCTCGATCTGATGTCGGCCTTGCTGATCGCGCTTCGGATCCTGGTTGTCGCCCTGCTGCTGGTTGCGATTGGCGTCGTCACTCGAGCGCTGGCCCTGGTCACTCGAGCGCTGGCCCTGCTGATCGCGCTTCTGATCCTGGTTGCTGCCCTGCTGTCGGCCCTGATCCTGCTCGTTGCCGCGATCGACGCCCTGCTGCCGGTTCTCGTCCTGCTGGTTCTGGCCCTGCTGCCGCGCCTGGTCCTGCTGCGGTTGCGCGGACTTGTTCTGCGTCTTGCGGCTCTGGTCGTTCTGCTGACTCATTTGAGTTCTCTCCAGTGGCGACCGGCGTGGTTGCCGGACGAAGACGAGGCGCAGGCCGCATGCCCAGGCGAACGGAACTCAGGCGAAAACCCTTGTTTATTCGAATAAGTGCTACAGGCGCGGGGGACGTGACGTCTGTGGCATGAGCCTCGTGCAGTCCGCCGGCTCTCGTGCCGTCCCATTCGTTTTGCCCTATGTGCGAACCCAGCGCTTGATTGCACGCTGCCCATCACGCGGTGGACATGCATGCAAGCGACGCCTGTAAGCTGCGGCCGACGACGCACGAGAATATTTGCGCGCGGACCAGTAATCAGCGACCGACATACAAGGTCGACAGGAGGAGCGATGAGCAACAACACGCATTTCGACGTACTGATCCTGGGTGCGGGACTGTCCGGCATCGGCGCGGCCTGTCACCTCACGCGCAAGCTCAAGAAGAAGACTTACGCGATCCTCGAAAGTCGCAGTGCGATCGGCGGCACCTGGGACCTGTTCCGTTATCCGGGCATCCGCTCAGATTCCGACATGTCGACCTTCGGCTACAACTTCCGTCCTTGGAAGGAACCCAAGGTGCTGGCCGATGGCGCGTCTATCAAGCGCTACGTGAACGAGGCGGCCGAGCAGTACGGCGTGACGCCGCATATCCGCTTCGGGCGCAAGGTCGTGCGTGCGGACTGGTCCTCGGCGCAGTCGCAATGGTCGGTTACGGCGCTCAACCTGGAGAGCGGCAGAGACGAGGTCTACACCGCGCAGTTCGTGATGGCGGCGACGGGCTACTATCGATACGACGCGGGCTTCACGCCGGAGTTCCCGGGCAGCAGCACGTTCCAGGGGAAGATCCTCCATCCGCAGTTCTGGCCGGAGCAACTGGAATACGCAGGCAAGAAGGTCGTGATCATCGGCAGCGGCGCCACCGCGATCACGCTCGTGCCCTCGATGGCCGCAGGCGGCGCGAAGGTGACGATGCTGCAGCGTTCCCCCACCTACGTGCTCTCGGTGCCCGCGGTCGATCCGCTGTGGTCGAAGCTCTCGCGTTTCCTGCCGTCGAAGGCGGTCTACCTGGCCACGCGCATCCGCAACATCGGCCTGCAGCGCGCGCTGTTCGTGGCGTCGCGCGAACGGCCCAAGGTGGTGAAGCGCCTGCTGCACAAGCTGACCGCGCACCAGCTCGGCGGCGAGGTCGACATCAAGCACTTCTCGCCGCGCTATAACCCCTGGGACGAGCGCCTCTGCGTGGTCCCGGACGGTGATCTGTTCCGCGCCCTGCGAAAGGGTGTCGCGCACATCGTCACCGACAAGATCAAGTCCTTCGATGCGACCGGCATCCAGCTGGAGTCCGGCAAGCACCTCGATGCCGACATCATCGTGACCGCGACGGGCCTGAACCTGCAGCTGTTCGGCGGTGCGCAGATGAGCATCGACGGCACGCCGGTCGTGATCAAGGATCGCGTGGTCTACAAGGGCATGATGGTCGACGGCGTGCCCAACCTGCTCGCGATCTTTGGCTACACCAACGCGTCGTGGACCTTGAAGGCCGACATCGTCAGCGAGCACTTCGTCCGCATGATCGCGCACATGGACAAGAAGAAGCTCAAGACGGTGACGCCGCGCGCGAAGGGCATCAAGCGCACCGACGACACCGTGATGGGCAGTCTCGCATCCGGTTACGTGCGGCGCGGCGCTGACAATCTTCCGCGGCAGGGCGACAAGGCGCCGTGGACGGTGCTCAACGATTACCTGCGCGACGCCGCCGCACTGAAGCTCGGTTCGGTAACCAACAAGGCGCTCGACTACCAGGCGTAGCGTGCGTATCGCGCACGACCGGCATGCTCTGCGTGCGCGGTGCGCAAGCTAAGCGTGGCGCAGCGTCGTCGCCGTGCGACGGCAGGCCGGTCGGGCAAGGCGGCATGGGCGTGCCCGACCGGTTGCCGTCGACTCGTTACGCTGCCGCCCGGACGCGCTTGCGCAGCGGCTGCAGAAATTTGGCGATGGCCGCGTTGAACTCCGAAACCCGCGGTACGAAAGCGGACATGTAGTACGCGGCGTGGACCATCCCCTTGAGCCGCGTCACGCGGGTGGAAACACCTGCAGCCTCGAGGGCCTTCCCATAGTCCTCTCCCTCGTCACGCAGGGGGTCGCATTCGGCAGTCAGGATCAGCGCTGGCGGCAGCCCCGCCAACGACCTGGCTCGGCCGGGTGATGCGAGCGGCGATGCCGCATTCGACGGATCTCCGAGATAGGTGCTCAACATGCCGCGCGCGGCGGCGGCGCTTAGCACCGGCCCGGCGGCGTACTCGACCCGCGACGCCGTGTCGGCCTCGGCATCGATGGCCGGGTAGAGGAGGACCTGGGCGAGCAGGCGGGGACCCTTTTCATCGCGAGCGCGCTGAGCGGCGACCGCGGCGAGCATCCCGCCAGCGCTGTCGCCCATCACCACGATCTGGTCCGGGTCGCCGCCGTACTCGGCAATGGCCTTGGCGGTCCAGCACACCGCGGCGTAGGTGTCGTCGGTGGCGGCCGGGAACGGCGCTTCCGGCGCGAGCCGGTAGCTGGGCGTGACCACGATGACGCCGAGTTCGTGTGCGAGGTTTGCGCAGGGCGCCGCACAGACATCGATGCTGCCGGCGATGAAGCCGCCGCCGTGAATGAAGACGACCACCGGCAGATCGTCGCCCGCTCCCTCGGGCTTGTAGATCCGCACCGCACGCCGACCTGCCGGGCCCGGGTACGTGGTCTCGATCCGGCGCACGCCGGCGGGTGCAGGCTTCTGCATCATCGCGAAGCTCTCGACTGCCGCGCGCGCCTCTTCGAGCGTGCACTGCTCGAGCGGCTTGGCGTCCTGCATCAGCATGGCGCCCAGGACCATCGCGACCGACGGGTCGACCTGCACCATCGGGGGCACGCGCGACGCCTTGGCCCCGCCGATGCGAAAGCCCGCGTAGCCCTTGGCGATGACGTCGGCGACCATCGCCCGGTACAGCGGAGCGGGCCCCGCGAACACGAACGCTCCGCGCTTCTTGCCGGGCACGTTGGCGCCCATGTACCAGGAATTGGCGCGGGGCAGCAGCGTGAGATTGAGGATGCCGGCAGCCTGGTCCAGCCAGTCCTGTTCGGCCGTCTCGTCGGCTTCGAACGTGGCGGCGCCGATGTCGAGCACATGCTTGATCGCGTTGGTCGTGAATTCGACGTGGTCCTCGATCGCCAGCGGATTGTTGTAGAGCGCGACGGCACTCGTCGGTCCGGTGATCATGAACAGGTTCGGGAAGCCCGCAGTGGCGATGCCGAGGTAGGCGTGGGCGCCCCCGGCCCAGTGGTCGGTGAGCTTCACGCCGTCGCGGCCGACCAGTCCCACGTGCATCAGGGCGCCGCTGATCGCGTCGAAGCCGGTCGCCAGCACGATGACGTCGAACTCGTGTTCGACTCCGCCGGTGCGGATGCCGGTGGCGGTGATCTCCTCGATCGGCGCCGAGCGGATGTCGACCAGGCTCACGTTGTCGCGGTTGAACATGTCGAAGTAGTCGGACTCCAGCGCCGGGCGCTTGGTCGCGTACGGGTGATCGGTGGGGCAGAGCAGGTCGGCGACTTTCGGGTCGCGGACGCGCTCGCGGATGCGGTCACGCACGTAATCGGCCGCCGTCGCGTTCGCGCGCTCGTCGGTCAGGATGTCGGCGTAGCTCGAGGCGACCATCCGGAAGCCGCCCTCTTTCCACATGCGGTCGTAGCGCTCGCGACGCCGCTCGGGCGTGACCGCCAGCGCGCTGGGCTCCGGCGACTCGAAGTTCACGCCCATGAAGCGGTCGCGCGACTTGGCGCGGACCTGCTGCCAGTTCTCCGCATTCTTGCGCCGCTGCTCGGGCTCGATGGGACCATTGGCCAGGGGCACCGCGTAGTTGGCCGTGCGCTGGAACACGGTGACGTGCTTCGCCTGGCGCGCGATCTCGGGGATCATCTGGATTCCGGTCGAGCCGGTGCCGATCACGCCCACCCGCTTGCCCTCGAACTTCACACCCTCGTGCGGCCAGCGACTGGTGGCGTAGACCTCGCCCTTGAAGCGGTCGATTCCCGGGAACTCGGATCGCGACTTGGGAACGGTCACGTTGCCCATGCCGGCGATCACGAACCGCGCGGTGCAACTCTGGCCCTTGTCGGTCGAGATCGTCCAGCGCGAGTCGGCATCGCTCCACACGATCGAGGTCACGCGGGTGTCGAAAGTGAAGCTCCTGTTCACGTCCAGCTTTTTCGCCACGAACTGCAGGTAGCGCAGGATTTCCGGCTGCGCCGCGTAGCGCTCGCTCCACTCCCACTCGCGCTGGATCTCGTCCGAGAAGGAGTAGGAGTAGTGCACCGAGGGGATGTCGCAGCGCGCGCCGGGATAACGGTTCCACCACCACGTTCCGCCGGGTCCGCCGGCCGCATCGAAGCCCTGCACGCGCAGGCCGAGTTCGTCGCGCAACTTGTGCATGGCGTACAGCCCGGAAAATCCAGCGCCGATGACGACCACGTCGAAATCCGTCTGCATGATGTTCTCCTCGTTATGTTCGAAAGCCGCGAGCTCGGCGAAGCCGGCTCCGGCATTGATTTAGGTTCGCGCCTTCCCTGATCGCCGACTTGGCAAAAGACGCGGTGGAGTTGGCACAATGCGCGGGCCGACCGATGGAGCCTCCTCTTGTCCGGACCCCTTGTCCGCAGCGTCATCCTCAGCGGAGCCGCTTCGATGATCCGCTCGGCCGGAAGGCAGCCGTCCGCGATCGCGCGCAAGGCTGGCGTCTCTCCCGCCGCGCTGACGGACCCCGACCTCCTGATCAGCGGGCGCAGTGTCATGGCGTTCTTCGAAATCGCGGCCAAGACCTGCGATCGGCGCAACTGGGGATTGGAGCTCGCGGGCGGCACGCGCCTGGGCGCGGTCGTGGGTCCGCTCTGGCTGCTCCTGCGCAACGCGCACACGGTTCGCCAGATGTGCGAAGACTTCGCGAAACACTTCGATCTCTACAGCAGCTCGGCCGTGATGAGCTTCGAGTCGATGGGCAAGGGTGGTGTCTTGAACTGGTCGGCCGCGACGGGGCAGGCGCAGAGCGAGGTGCAGATGTCCGAATACGCGCTCGCGCTCACGCTTGAGGAGATCCGGTCACACGGGCCGCGCGGCTGGACGGCCCCCGCTGTGTGGTTCCGTCACGAGGAACCACAGGACCTGCGACTGCATCGAAAGATCTTCGGGCCGAATCTTCGATTCAACAGTGATCGAAACGCCATCGAACTGGACGCGACCATTCTCGAGCGGCGCCTGATCGGTCACGAACCCCGGATCCGGTCGCTGGTCCGGCAGGTGCTGCGCCACGACGAGGACCTTCCCGCCACGGCGACCACGTTCCAGGTGCAGGGCATCGTCCGCGCACTGTTGCCCTATGGAAAATGTTCGGTGAACGACGTCAGCGTCGCGATGGGCCTGTCCGTGCGAACGCTCCAGGAGCGATTGCAGAAAACCGGCCATAGCTTCCGGTCCATCAAGGACGCTGCTCGGGCAGACCTCGCCGACAAGTACATGCGGCATTCCGAGATGAGTGCCACGCAGATCGCGGGCCTGCTCGGATATGCGGACCTGACGTCGCTGAGCCGCTCCTTTCGCCGATGGCACGGGGACAGTGTCCGTTCGAGCCGACGGGTCCGTGCAGAACGTTCACGGATCGATCCCGGCTGAGGGGCGCTGGCAGGGCAGGGCGAGCAACGCCCTCTACGGCGCGGCGATCCCTCCGCAGTCGAAGAGGGGTCTCCCGATGACCTGCCTGTGAGCTTCGACGAAGTAGCGCGAGCAGAGGCCCGCGGCGAAGCTTGAAGAGTACGGAGTCACGTTCTGAGTGGCCGGTTGTCCGCGGCATGCCCGACGTCCGCGGGCATGCTGACCTCTTGCGTGGCCTGGGCGGCCGGAGTTGCCGGCGAGGCGAGGCGATCCACGCGGCCCGCCGCGTGATTCCCGGACTCGTCGATGACGGCGTGCAACTGCACCGAGCCGAGCATGAAGATGGATACGAGGACGATCTTGAGTCCGTCGGTGAAGTCGAATTCGTCCATGGGTAACTGCTCCGCGGTGGGCTGAGCGAGGCTGAGCAAGGGGCGGACCCGGGCCTGGCTACTGACTCTTCTTGCGTGTGGTCCTACCGACGGCTTTCCTGGCCGGCGCGCGCCGGGCCTTGTCTTCACTGCTTTTTTGGTCGTGTCCTTTTGGGGTTGCCTCGGTACCTTGCCGCCGGCACGCCGGGCTTCCGAAAGCCCGATCGCGATCGCCTGTTTCCGGCTTTTCACCGTGTCGCCGGAGCCGCCGCTCTTGAGCTTGCCGCGTTTCTGCCGGTGGAGCGCCGCGGCGACCTTGGTCGCCGCCTTCCTTCCGTATCGGGCCATCTCGCCGCTCCGTGTGTACCGATGAAGAGAGGCCGGAACAGCAGGACCCGGACCCGGACGGGCTCAACCGTTTGCGCCGAACAGCTTCTGCTTGCGCGATTCGGTGACGGCTTGGGCGCGCGTCGAGACGCCGAGCTTCACGAAGATGTTCTTGAGGTACCACTTCACGGTCTCGACGCCGATGGCGAGCGCCCGCGCGATTTCCTTGTTCGAGCGGCCCTGCTCGAGCAGGCGCAGCACCTCGGTCTCGCGCGCGGTGAGCTCGGCCACGCGTGTGCGCGAACCCGACTGTCCGCGTACCCCATGTACCGGATGGCGGCTGATGGTCAGCAGGCGCTGCGCGGTCGCGCTGAAGCGGACGACGTCGCCCTGCTGCTCGGGGTTGCGCTTGCGCGACTGGTCACGTGCGCGTTCGAGGATCGCGATCAACGGCGGCCCCTCGTCGAGCAGCGAGCGAACCATGCCCAGCGGCATGGCCTCGTCGACCGTGTCGAGCAGCGTGTGTTCCGCCTCCTCCGATTGGCCGTCCAGGTCCAGCGCCACCGACAGCAGGATGCGCAGTACCAGTTCCTGGAGCTTCTGGCCGCGACGCGTCGCGAGCGCGATCTGTTCCCGCAGGATGCCGACGGCCAAGCCAGCGGTGCCGCGCACGCAGAGCAATCTCGCCTTGGCCGTGGCGATGTAGAGCTGGATCTCGTCACTGTCACCGGCCAATTGCCGCGTATCCAGTTCGGCCAGGATCTGTTCGGCACCGCGCACGTCGCCGGCGCTGAGCCTGACGCGCACGCGCTCACAGGCCACCGCCACTCGCAGCCGGTCGAGCGACAGGGCACGCGCCGTGTCCTCACCTTCCTGCAGGATCGCAAGCGCCTCCTCGGTGCCGGCCTTGTGCAGCATCAGGCGGCTGCTCGACAGGTAGGTCGCGATGTAGAAATCCACCGCGCCGCCTTCGAAGCCGAGCACGCGGCTGTCGCTGAGCAGACGCTCTGCCCGGGCCAGGTCGTTCTCCTCGTACAGCAGCTGGCCGAGCAGCGCGCCGGCGAGGCGGGCTGCGTGCGACTGGCGGCCGGCGATGCGCGAGGCCACGTCCAGCGCGCCGCTGAACATTTCGCGCGCGGCATTCAGGCGGCCGGCGCTCTGCGCCGCGATGCCGTCGAAGCAGCGGCCGTAGACGGCGGCGAACACGCCCTCGACACGGTCCTGGTAGGCGCGCGCCGACACCATCAGCGGCGCGACCTTGCCGTAATCGAAGGCGCGGATGTAGCAGTAGGCGCGGATGTTGGCGGCAACGGCCACCGCCCAGGGCGAGAATTTGTCGACCTGCGACAGGCAGGGACGCAGGAGTTCTTCGACGCCCTTGATCTGGTCGGCGTAGACGCCGTTGCAGGCGCGCACGACCTTGGCTTCATCGATCAGCAAGCTCCTCTGCTCGGGCGGCGCGGCTTCCGCGAGGCGCTCGACATGCCACAGCGCCTCGATCGATTCCTGGCGGCGGTGCGTCAGGCAGGTGGCCCAGGCGATAGCCATCTGCAGGCGCGGGCGATCGAACAGCGAGGTGCGGGGGAGCTGGCTGACGAGATTGAGCAGGGTCGACATGTGGCTGTGTTCGACCAGGTTCATCGCGTCCCGCTCGACCAGATCCACGGCCCGCGAGGTCTCGTCGGCGAGCAGCGCGTGCTTCACGGCGTCGGCGGTGTGCCCGCGTGACGAGAACCACTGCGCCGCCAACAGGTGCAGGTTCTGGATTTTGTCCGGCATCTGCTTCTGCAGGCGTCGCTGCAGGAAGCGCGCGAACAGGTGGTGGTAGCGGAACCACTGCCGCTCTTCGTCGATCGGCAGCAGGAACATCTCCTGCTTTTCGAGCGCCTCGAGCCGTGCGCTGCTGTCCTTCTTGCCGGTGACCGCGGCGCAGAGATCACCGCACATGCGATCGAGCACCGAGGTCTTGAGCATGAAGCTGACCTGGTCCGCCGGCAGGTTGTCGACGACGTTCTCGGCCAGGTACTCGCCGATGTCGTTGGACGCGCCCGAAGTCCACTGCAGGATGCGTTCGTGATCGCCCGACTCACGCAGCGACAGCGAGGCCAGCTGCAGTGCCGCCGCCCAGCCCTCGGTGCTGCGCCACAGCGCCATCAGGTCCTCGGGGCGCAGGTCGAGCGACTTCACCGAGGTCAGGTAGGTGCGCGATTCCTCGAAGTCGAAACGAAGGCGCGACGCGTCGATCTCGACCAGTTCGTTCTGCACGCGTAGGCGTGCGATCGGGATGCCGGTGCGCGTGCGGCTGGCTACGACCACATGCAGGTTGGGCGGACTGCGCGACAGCAGCATCTGCAGGGCCTCGTGTACACGCGTGTCGCTGACGAGGTGCCAGTCGTCGAGAAAGAGCACGAAGTCGGCGTCGTGCAGCGACAGGTCATTGACCAGCGTGTCGATCACGAAGTCGACGGCGCTGCCGGGGTTGGCCTCGATGACCTGGTGCAGGCCTTCGCCCATGTCGGGCTCGGTGCCGCGCACCGCCTCGACGAGGTAGCCGAGAAAACGATTGAGATCGTTGTCCGAGGCGTCGACCGCCAGCCAGGCCACCGAGGTGCCGGCGCCGCGCAGTTCAGCGAACCACTGCGTCGCCAGGGTCGTCTTGCCGAAACCGGCGGGTCCGTAGATCAGCGCCAGCTTGCGCGACAAGGTCTCGCGCAGGGTCAGGATCAGCTGCGGCCGCTCGATCAGGGTTCCGCGGTTCGACGGCGGGCGCAGCTTGGTGCTGACCAGGGGTTTAGGCCGCGTGCCGCTGTTGTTGTTCTTGAGAGGTGCTGCGCGCTTCATTGCCGATCGAGCGTGGCCGAAGCGGGGTTGTATCGGAGTGCCCGGCGCAAGTCCACGCGGGTGCAGGCCCGGTCGATGATGATCGCGCGGTTCAGGCGCGCAGGATCGCCTGCGCCGCGTTGCGCCCGCAGGCACCCATCACGCCGCCACCCGGGTGCGCGGCCGCGCCGCACAGAAACAAGCCGCGCACCGGTGTCGCGTAGTCCGACCAGCCGGGCACAGGGCGGAAGCTGAACAGCTGATGCAGCGGCATCGCGCCCTGGAAGATGTTGCCGCCCGTGAGATTGAAGCGCCGCTCGAGGTCGGGCGGGGCGAGCACCTCGCGGTGCAGCACGCTGGCCGCGAAGTTTGGCGCGTGTTCCGTGATCTGCGCGATGCAGCGGTCGGCGAAAACGTCGCGTTGCACATCCCAGCCGCCGTCCGCGGGCGCGTAGGGCGCGTACTGCACGAACAGGTTGACGATGTGGTGCCCCGGCGGCGCGAGCGTGGTGTCGACGCTGCTGGGAATCACCATCTCGATCACGGGACGCGCGCTGGGCACGCCGCGCCGCGCGTCTTCGTAGGCGCGCTCGAGGTCTTCGGGCATCGAGTTGACGTGGATCGTTCCGCGGTGCTCGGGGCCCACGGTGCCGCCGCGGTCGGGCATGCAGGCGAAGCGCGGAAGCTCGGAGACGGCGAGGTTGATTTTCACCGCCGCGCTCGAATAGTCGATGCGCTGGACGGCGCGTCGGAAATCCGCGGGCAGGGCCTCGGGCCTGACGAGCTTTTCGAACGTGATGTGCGCCGTGGCGTTCGAGACGACCTGTCTGGCGCGGACCGTCTCGCCGCCGGCGAGTCGCACGCCGCAGGCACGCCCGCCCTCGACGAGGATCTCGGCGACATCGGCCCCGCAACGGATCTCCACGCCCAGGCTCTGCGCCGAGCGCGCCATCGCCTGCGTCAGCGCCCCCATGCCGCCCTCGACATAGCCCCAGACGCCGCGCGCGCCACCGGCCATGCCCATGACGTGGTGCAGCAGCACGTAACCCGAACCGGCCGCGGAGGGCGGGGCGAAGCTGCCGATGATCGCGTCGGTCGCGAGCGTGCCCTTCAGTTCCGGCGATTCGAACCAGCGATCGAGCAGGGAGGTGGCCGCGCCTGTGAGGATCTCGATGGCCTCCGGCAGATCGGCGCCGAGTTTCTTCATCGCGCGATACAGCGCGCCGCCACGGCGCAGGTTGCGCAGGCGGTCCAGGAAGCCGCGCTTGCGCCACTCGGGCGGCAGCGGCAGCAGGTCGGGCGGCGTGTCCATCAGCGCGGGTTCGAGGTGCTCGGCGATGCGCGTGAGCAGGGCCTCGTACTTCGGGAAGGCCTCGGCGTCCCGCGCCGAGAACTTCGCGATCTCGCGCCGGTTGAGTTCGCCATCCGGGCCCATGAGCAGCGAGCGGCCGTCGGCGAAAGGCGTGAACGAGGACGGACTGCGCGGCAGCACCCGGTAGCCGAACTCCGCGAGCCGAAGGTCGCGTTCGATCTCGGGCAGCAGCAGGCTGACGACGTAAGAGGCGCTCGACACGCGATACCCCGGCGCGAGTTCCTCGGTGACGCAGGCGCCGCCCACGATCCCGCGCCGCTCGAGCACCAGCACCTTGCGGCCTGCCTTGGCGAGGTAGGCCGCGCAGACCAGGCCGTTGTGTCCGGCGCCGATGATCAGCGTGTCGTAGGAGGTTGAAGCCACGTCGTCGCGCAGGGCCTGGTGGGTTCGCGCATGGTACGCATCGATGGCCATTTGGGCGTGATGCAGCGGGCCAATGCCCGGGATGCGCGTCCGATAAGCTATGGCATCGGCGATTGGACAGCCTGTGGCAAAAGGTCGCCCGCTGGGATGCGGATTGTCCGGGAGTCCCGTGAACTACCTCGACTACTTTCAGATGCCGATGGCCAATGACGCCATCATGGCTCTGTCCCTGTCCGTTGGCATTGCGATGGTGGGCGTGGCGCTTGCGCTCTTCGTGGCCGAGCCGCATTCGCCGACGACGCGCGCCATTTCGCTGACGTTCGGAATGGTCGGGATATCGGTGTTCGTCTACCTCTCGCAAATCGTCCTGCATCCTGACGGACGGAACGTTCCCTGGTTCGCGCGACTGCCGATCATGGACGCGGTCATGTTCAGCTCGTTCTTCGTCTGGATGCTGCGGGTCGCGCGTGCGGCCCAGCCCACGCGCCAGGCGATGCGGGTGATCCGGATCTGCTCGTGGGCGTACGGCGCCGTCCTGGCGGTCTATCTCGCGCTCGGGTCGATCTTTCCGATCGAACGTTTCACGCAGTTCTTCTGGTGTCTCGAACCTCCGCAGACCTGCACACAACCTGGAAGCCTGATGTTCGTGGTGCCGGTGGCGCTGCTGTCCCTGATCGTCGCGATCGTGGGCGCCGTGCTGTTTTCGCAGCGCGTTGACCCGGCCGAGCGCGTGCGCGCCATCGGTGCCGGTGCGGCCTCGCCCTTCCTCTTCGCCGCCTACGTGCTGCCGGGCGGATACAACGTGCTGAGCACCCTGGTCGGGCTGCTGATCTTCATGTTGGGCGCGATCCGCTATTACGTCATGCAGGGACAGCGCGGACAGTTCATGAGCCGCTTCCTGTCGCCGGAAGTCGTGAAGCTTGTGCGCTACAAGGGGATCGAGCACACGCTCCAGCCGCGCGTCATGGAGATCACCGTGGTGTGCTGCGACCTGCGCGGGTTCACGCGTTTCTCGCAGATGCAGTCTTCCGGCGAAGTGCTGCGCTTGCTGGGAGAGTATTACGACGACGTCGGCGCGGCCGTGTCGGAATTCGGCGCGACGATCAAGGACTACGCGGGCGACGGCGTGCTGATCCTCATCGGCGCGCCCCTGCCCGAGATCGACCATGCGAGCAAGGGTCTGATTCTGGCGAGCCGTCTCAACGAGACGATCCACCGCGTCATCGCGCGCTGGGGCGGCCCCGACACCGGACTCGGCGCCGGCCTGGGCGTGGCCAGCGGGCCGGTCACCGTGGGCGCCATCGGGTCGATTTCGCGCATGGAATATACGGCCATCGGCCCGGCCGTGAACCTGGCGTCGCGCCTGTGCGCGCAGGCGCTGGACAACGAAATCCTCGTGGACGCCCGGACTAGCGAGCTGGCCCGTTCGGACAAGCTGTACGCGCGGGGTCCGATCGCCATCAAAGGGATGGGCGACCTCGCGCACTTCGCGCTGGTGAGCTGAATGCGGCGACGAGCCGCCCTCGGAGGCTGCCCTCGCCGGTGACCGGTGTGTTCCGGGGGTACGCGCTTGTCCCGGGATCGCCGCTGTGACTACTGTTCGGCATGGACGTCCCCGAGCACGAATCCGAGCTGAAAGCAGCACTGATCGCGGCCTATCGCGCGACGTGCTTTCGCGTCGACCATGACCCGCCGTTCACACTGACCGTCGACGTGCACAGTCCGGCACTCGAACTCCTGCTGCGCTCCGGCGAACCCGCCGGCGCGGCCTATGTCACGGCCTGGAATCCGATGGGAAAGGAGTTGTCGCTGCAGGAAAACGACCGTCTGCAGGGCCTGCTCGTCGACGAACTGCGCGCGACGCGGCTGCGCTGGCTCTCCGGCGCGGGCACTGACCCGAGCGGGCGATGGCCCCACGAGGAGGCGAGCCTCTTGGTCCTGGGCATCGACCGGCGAGCGGCCTGTGCGCTCGGGCGGCGTCACCAGCAGAACGCGATCCTGTGGATCGGCGTGGACGCGGTGCCGCGCCTCGTGCTGCTCCGCTGACGCGGAAGGAAAGGGTTCAGAAGTTGGGCGCGACCGGCTCGGCCTTGTAGCGCGCGATGCTGTCGACGATCGCCTTCTTCGCGTCCTTGGGGCCATGCCAGCCCTTGATCTTCACCCACTTGCCGGGCTCGAGATCCTTGTAGTGGGCGAAGAAGTGAGAGATCTGGTCGCGGATCAGCGCGGGCAGCGCGCGCACCGACTCCACATCGCTGTAGAGGCGGCTGATCTTGTCGCTGGGCACCACCACGAGCTTCTCGTCGGTGCCGCTCTCGTCTTCCATTTCCAGCATGCCGATCGGCCGGCAGTTGATGATGCAGCCCGGGTTGAGCTGCATCGGCATCATCACCAGCGCGTCGATCGGGTCGCCGTCGCCGCCCAGGGTGTGCGGCACGTAGCCATAGTTGCAGGGGTAACGCATCGGGGTGGTCAGCAGTCGATCCACGAAGATCTGGCCGGAGGCCTTGTCCACCTCGTACTTCACCGGCTCGCTGTTCATCGCGATCTCGATGACGACGTTGACGTCGTCGGGAACATTCTTGCCGGTGGGAACGAGTTCGAGGGACATCGGAGAGCGTGCGCGAAAGGTGCGAAGCGAGGGTTTGCCAGTATATCGCCGCCGCGGTTGGCGTCCTCCATCCCTTCGCTGCCCAGGCGCAATCGTCGTGAACGACAGCGGGCCCAATCGACGCCGGTGAGCCGGCTTGGAATCATCCTTGCATTATTGGAACTAATATCCTGAAATGCGAGGATGTACGAACGCCGAATGCTGACGGATATCGAAGTCGCGCTGAAAGAGTCGGCGGCGGTGGCGCTGCTGGGTCCGCGACAGGTGGGCAAGACCACGCTGGCGTTGAGCGTGGCGCAGAGACGATCCGCGATCTATCTCGATCTGGAGTCGCGGGCGGACCTGGCCAAGCTCGCGGAGCCGGAGCTCTACCTGCGCCAGTTCGAGAATCAGTTGGTGATCCTGGACGAGGTCCAGCGGGCGCCGGAAATGTTCGGCCATCTGCGCGGACTGATCGATTCTGGCCGCCGCAGCGGCAAGCGGACCGGGCGCTTCCTCGTGCTGGGTTCCGCGTCGATGGAATTGCTCCGCCAGTCAGGCGAGTCGTTGGCCGGTCGCCTTCGTCACCTGGAACTGACGCCGCTGAGGGCAGAGGAAATCGAGCCGGCACGTCTCGAGGTCCTGTGGCTGCGCGGGGGCTTCCCGGAGAGCCTGGGCGCGCGGGGCAATCCACCCAGCCTGCGCTGGCGGCAGGATTTCATCCGCACCTACCTCGAGCGCGACATCCCGCAGCTGGGCCCGCGCATCCCGACCGAGACCCTGCGGCGATTCTGGACCATGCTTGCGCACCAGCAGGGTGGCCTGTTCAACGCATCGGCACTGGCAAGGGGTCTGGGCGTGGACGGCAAGACCATTGCCAGCTACCTCGATCTGATGGTGGACCTGCTGCTGGTGCGGCGCCTGGTGCCCTGGTACCGGAATGCGGGCAAGCGGCTGGTCAAGTCGCCAAAGGTCTACGTGCGCGACAGCGGGCTGGTGCATGCGCTGCTCGGCATCGCCGATGGCGATGCACTGCTGGGCCACCCGGTGGCGGGCGGCAGCTGGGAAGGATTCGTGATCGAGAACCTGATCGCCGCCGCGCCGCCCGGCACCGAGGCCTGCTTCTACCGCACCGCGGCCGGCGCGGAAATCGACCTCGTGCTCACGCCGCCCGGTCAGAAGCCCTGGGCCATCGAGATCAAGCGCAGCCTCGCGCCGAAGCTCGAGCGCGGGTTTCATCTGGCCTGCGAGGATGTGCGGCCGCAGGCGCGATTCGTGGTGTACCCGGGAACCGAAGCGTTTCCAATGGCGAGCGAAGTCGAGGCGATTTCGCTCGTCGGGCTCTGTCACCGGCTGTCCGCATGATCGCGGCATGAGCAGCGAAACTTCCGACATCGACGGGCTCGAGGACTGGTTCGTCGCCGGCATGGAGGCGGCCGATGTGGCCGCGCTTCGCCCGCTGACGCTGGCCAGGAATTCGGTGCAGGCCTTGATGACCGTGTTCAGCGGCAGCGAGCCGGCCGTGATGATCCGGCTGCTGGTTCTGCGCGAACTCGGGGCGCGGCCTGGCGAGCCCTGGTTTTCCGCTACCGAACTGCGCCAGCAGTTTCCGTATTTGGAAGAGGCGAAGCTCGAGAACCTCATCGGGCGCCTGCGCATCAACGGCTTGCTGGCCTGGGACATCGAGCGCTCGCGCTATGGCATCAGTCCGCTGGGTCGCATGCTGATCGCGTCGTTCTCGTCCTTGCTCAAGTTCGGCGACGAGGGCAGCGAGATCGGCTATCTGGCCGGCCAGCTTGCCGCGGGCGATGCGGTCGGTGGCGTCTCCACCGAAGACCTGCAGCATCTGCTGGCCCGCCTCACGGAACTCAAGGACCAGTTCGACCGCGCCATCGTCTCCGGTTCGGAAGCGCGAATCCGTGACGCCGCAACTGCGCTCGACAAGGTCTGGCGCTGGGTCGATAAGGGCAGCGACATCCTGCGCCACATCACGGAACGCGCCGACCTCGACGGTCCCGCGCACCGCGTTGCGCAGCGCATCGGGCAGGTGCAGAGCGAGTTGCTGCGCATGAGCGGCCGCTTCCAGAATGCGCTGTCGAAGCTGGAAAGCCAGAAGGTGCACCTGGGCGCAACCGGCCTGTCCACCGCAGACATCGGCGTGTGGCTGCGCCGGCGCAGCCAGGCGAAACTGGCCGAGTTGCTGGCCGGCGCGGTATCGCCCGGTCCGGCCTTCGCATTCGCGCTCGGCGACATCGCGCTGGACATCGCCGAGTTCGAGCTGATCGACAAGCTGCGACCGGAGCGACTCGCTACGCCCTTGCCGCCTGCGCGCGAGGCCGCGGTCGATACAGGCGCCGAGGCGGAAGCCCCGGACCACGCGGACCTCGACACCTGGCGCGACGCCTTGCACGCAGCTCCCGACGGCTGGCCACTCGCCGCGGGGCTGCCTTCACGCGACTACGAGCTGTCCAGCTACCGGTTGTCGCTGCTGTCCATCCTCGGCGACCAGGAGTCGGCCAGCATGGACGGGCCGGTCGCGGACCTGGCGCGGCTGGAGCGTCGGCTCGAATGGGGCGCTGCGGTGGTCGCCGTGCGTCGCGAGGGCGTGGAAGAGATGAGCGAAGGACAGTTGCGCGGAGGTCCGCTACCCGATGGAAGCTGAACTGCAAACCCTGGTCGCGCGCCTTGCCGCGCAGCGCACCCTGCCGCGCGGTGATGCACTGGTAAAGCGCGCGCTCACCGACGACCTGTTCTTCACCGCGCTGACCGAGCGTCTCAAGGCCTGCGGGCTGGAGCTGGTGGAGCATCCCTACGCCGAGCACGTCTGCTTGCGCATCCGGCGCGAGCTGGAACAGCCGGTGTTCGGAGCCGAGGATCACTGGCTGTCGAACAACCTGAATCTGTCCCGTGACCAGATGGCGCTGCTGGTCGTGCTGTGGGCGCTGCTGATCCTGCCCAAGCGTAGCCGCCAGATCGAGCGGCAGGACGACGCGGCCACGCAGCGCCAGGGCCAGATGTTCGCGGCCGACAAGCCGCTGCCGAGCACGGCCGAGCTCGATATCTGGGTTGCCGAGGCCGCCCTGCTGGCCGACTTCGGGGACCGCCTGGGAGGCCGCACGCGCATCAAGAATTTCGGCCTGCCGGTGCTCTCGCGCCACGGTTTCATCGAACGGCGCGACGGCCGCATTCACGAAGGCCCGCTGCTCGACCTGGTGCTGGACTACCAGCGCATGGCGCGCCGTGTGCTGGACGGCGCGCTCGCCGACCTGTTCGGTCAGCGGCTCGACGAGGTCATCGAGACCGCGCCGGATGCGGTAGTCCCACCCGACGAGGAGGCCGATGTTCAGCATTGAGCGCTTCGAGCTGGTGCATTGGGACTGGTGGGAGCGCTTCAGCGTCCCGCTCGATGCCGGCATCGTCACCATCGTGGGCCCCAACGGTTCGGGCAAGACGACCCTTCTCGACGCACTGCGCACCGCGCTGGCCATCGACTGCTCGGCCGGGCGCGACTACAAGCGCTACGTGCGGCGCAGCGACAAGCCCTATGCCTGGCTGCGCATGGTGGTGGCGAACACTCGCGGCGCGCGCGGCCAGCTCGCGTTCTGGCCGCTGACGACGCCGCAGGTGACGCTGTTCTGCCGCATCCGCAAGAAGGGCGGCGACTGGGAACGCAGCTATGGCATCGGCGGCGGGGTGGTGCCGGTGGAAAGCGCCGAGGAATCCGACGCGGTGACCTGGATCGGCGTCAAGCAATACGCCGCGCAGCTCGAAGGCGCGGGCCTGACGCGAGCGATCAAGCGCGTGCTCGCGCTCGACCAGGGGCACACGGACAAGCTTTGCGAATACTCGGGCCAGGAGCTGCTGCGGCTGGTGTTCGACGTGTTCGGCGACCAGGAGGTGCTGGACAACTATCAGAAGGCGCGCGAGGAACAGAACGGCGTGGCGCGCGAACTGGAGGCATTGAATACCCAGCTCGCCGGGCTGGGCCTGCGCGTGGAGGAGGCGCAGGCCCAGGTGCGCTCGTTCCATGAGTGGATGCGGTTGAGCGACGAGGCCACCGCGCTGCAGGCCGAGTGGGTGCCCCGCCTTCGCATCGCGGAACTGCACGACGCGGTGCGTGGCGGGCGTAGCCAGGTCGAAGGTCTGCGGCGCGAGTTGATAGATCGACGTGAAACACTGCAGGCGTCTGCTGCGCGGGCCGTTACGGCAAAGCAAGCGTTCGAGCAGGCGGACGCCTTGCGGGCGCAGCTCGACGAGGAACTCGGCAAAGCGCAACTCGAGCTGGCTGCCGCTGGCGAACCCGAACGGGACGCGCAGACTCTGTGCAACGAGAAGGCCAGACTGATCGGCTTGTTGCAGCAGCGCTCGGACGGCGTGGACCTGACGAAGCTCGCCGCAGAGGTCGAGCAGTTGCGGCAAACACGGGCGGAACTGAACGGGCAGGCCACACGAATTGCGCAAGAGCGCGTCGACTTGGTGGCGCAGATCGCGGCACTGGAATCGGGCCGCAGACCCGAGCCGGCGGAAGTCGCGCAGTTCCGCGAGGCCTTGAAGCGAGCGGGAATTGCGCATCAAGCGCTGGCGGACATCGTGGCGGTCGATGATCTGGGCTGGCAGCTAGCGGTGGAATCCGTGCTGCGCCCTCACCGTCACATTCTGCTGCTCGACGACGCGCGCGATGAGCCGACGGCCTATGCGCTGGGCGAACAACTCGGGTATCGCCACTTCATAGTGCCGGAGCGCGAGCCTGCGCCCGCACCGAAGTCCGACAGCCTGCTTCAGTGTCTGCGTTTTTCTGCGCAGGCCCCAGGCTGGTTGCTGCGCCTGCTCAATGACATTCGCCGGGTCGAAGACGCCGCCGAAGGCGCGCGGTTGCCTCGGGGTCAGCACTGGATCACGCGCAAGGGCTACGAGCGGGAGCGGCGCGGCGGGCGCAATGTGGCGGCCACGGATTTCCATTTTGGACAGGCTGCGGCCACGCAGCGCCACGAACGCCTCGCGCGTGTCGAGAAAGAAGCGGCTGCTCTGCCCGGCCAACTCAAGTCGCTCGCGACGAGGCTCGCGAGCATCGAACAGACCTTGTCTGGGTTCGACGCGGCCAAGGCGTTGGCGGATCGCGCCGCCGAGTTCGACGAGGCGCAATCCGCGTTGCCGCAGCTCACGGTACAACGCGAGGCGGCAGCCGCGCGCTCGCAGCGGATCGACGGTGAATTGAAGTCGCATCAGTCGGTGTTGCTCGGCGCGGTAGCGGAGCAGGCGAAAACCGAAGCGGAACTCAAGCCGCTCAAGGACGCCGTGCCGGAACTGGAACGCCGCTACACGCAGTCCCGCGAAGAGCACGGCAGGCGGATCGAGGCGATCCGGCAGTGCTGGCACGGCAAGCCCGGCACGTGGCGGAGCAAGCCCGGTCGCGAGGAAGCGTTGGCGCGCTACCGCACCGTGGCCGAGGCCGAGCGCGAACTCTCGCGCCTGCACGCCAGGCTCAAGGAAGAAACCTTCGTGCGCGACGCGCAGGTCGTCGATCGCCGCGACAAGCTCAAGCTCGACCACGACCAGCTCGCCGGCCGCATCGAGCAGCAGGATGCGCAGCTGGAGCGCGCCCGCAGCACCACCGAGCGCGCACGGGCGCAGTACATCAACGTGCTCAAGGCCACCTTGCGGCGCTACGCGCGCAATCTTTCGACGCTCGGTGCGCTCGCCGGCATCGCCGTGGAGGTGGGCTATCCCAATCTGGCGAACGACGACCTCAGCCTGGCCCAGGCCGCACTGTTGGTGCAGTTCGACTTCGACCAGAAGGGGCTGATCGGCCTCAACGACGGCGAAGCCTCCGGCGGCCAGCAGGTGATGAAGTCCATGATCCTGCTGGTGGGCCTGATGATGGAAGACGAAGGCGCCGGCGGCGGCTTCGTCTTCATCGACGAGCCCTTCGCGCACTTGGACATCTTCAACATCGACCGCGTCGGCGCGTTCCTCCAGGCGACCCGGGCGCAATACATCGTCACAACGCCGAACACGCACAACGTCAACGTCTTCAAGCCGTCGAACCTGACCCTGCTGACGCAGAAGCGTCGACCGGGCGAAGCCTTCGCGCAGCCGGTCGCGTTCCTGCGCCGCGCACAAGCCAAAGCCTGATGGAGATAGAGGACTGGTCCGGGCCGGATGCGCGCGGAGTCCGCACGCGGGTTCGCGACGTCGGTGCGAGCGTGACCTTGCGTGGGCGGCGCGATCGCCGCCGTTTCGACCAGGATTTCGACGCGGTCGCCCTCTGGCCGGCGCCATGGCGCGACCTGGCGCGCGACTGGCTCGCGGGAGCGGAGCGGTTGCGCTGGTCCACGCTGCTCAAGCGTGCGGGGCCGCAGCGGATCGCCGCCGCGCACGAGGTCCTCGACGCGCTACTCGCGGCCGGCTGGATCGAGCTCGACGAACGACGCGGGACGGGCGGGCGTTGGGTTGCGCAAGGCCTCGCAATTCTCGATCTCGAGCGTTGTCGCGAGGCGCTGGGCCTGTCGAATCGCGAACAGCTTGCGATGCAATGGGAGCAGGCACGGAATTGGAGGCTGGACGCAACGGAACTGTGCGAAGCCGCGCGTGGACTGGAGTGTCTGCCGCTGCCGCTCGCCCTGCGCAGGCATGGTTGGCTAGTGGCGCTGGATCGCTGGACCGCAGACCGGCGCTACGGCACGCGACGCGATTTTGCATTCTTCGCAAGCGGGCAGACCAAGGGAATCCCGGAGGCCGACTGGAAGTGGCTGGCCGATGCGGTGGATCTCGGTGGGCTGGGCATCGATCCGCACACGCCGATGCTGCTAATCCGCGCGCCGCTTCGCCTGGTGTTGCCGACAGGGTCGCTCGCGCTCGATGCCGCGCCCGATTTCATCGCGCTGACCGCGGCTACCGTGGCAGCTGCCGAAGCGGTCGAGGGCCGGATCGCGCGGTATCGGCTGATCGAGAACCGGACGACGTTCGAACACGCCTGCCGGGAACTCGTCGCGGACGAGGCGGTGATCTGGATTCCCGGGCGGCCGCCGCGATGGTGGCGCGACGCCGTCTCGCATCTGCTCCGTGTCTGCCCCGCGCCGGCGTTGATCGAAGCCGACCCCGACCCGGCCGGCATCGCAATCGCGTGCGAGGCGGGCGAGGTGTGGAGCCTGCAGTGCATGAGCTGGTCCCCCCACAACATGGATCGTGGGGTGCTGGATCGCCTGCCGGCGACGCAGCCCCTGGGCAGCTGGGATATTGAACAGCTGGACCGCCTGATCGGGACGCCGCTGCCTGCCTTGCTCCGGGAACTGGTGCTGGCCATGCGGGAGCGCGCGATCAAGGGCGAACAGGAAGGGCTGACGGTACTTCGTCGCGAGCAATGAAAAAGCCCCGGACTTGCCGGGGCTTTTTCCTGCAGCAGGCTCAGATCAGAGCAGAGGCACCAGCAGCAGGGCCACGATGTTGATGATCTTGATCAGCGGATTGATCGCCGGCCCCGCGGTGTCCTTGTACGGGTCTCCCACGGTGTCGCCGGTGACGGCAGCCTTGTGCGCTTCCGAACCCTTGCCGCCGTGGTGCCCTTCCTCGATGTACTTCTTGGCGTTGTCCCAGGCGCCGCCACCCGTGCACATCGAGATCGCCACGAACAGACCGGTCACGATGGTGCCCATCAACAGGCCGCCCAGGGCGTTGGGGCCCAGGGTCAGGCCCACGATGATCGGGATGAACAGCGGCAGCATCGACGGGATGATCATCTCGCGAATCGCAGCCTTGGTCAGAAGATCCACCGCCGCGCCGTACTCGGGCTTGCCGGTGCCTTCCATGATCCCCTTGATGTCGCGGAACTGGCGGCGAACTTCCACCACCACCGCACCGGCCGCGCGACCCACGGCCTGCATGGCAAACGCGCCGAACAGGTAGGGGATCATGCCGCCGATGAGCAGGCCGATGACGACGTCGGGGTTGCTGATCGAAAAGTCCACGGTCTTGCCCAGCTCACCGAGCTTGTGTGAGTAGTCCGCGAACAGCACGAGCGCCGCGAGGCCGGCCGAACCGATGGCGTAGCCCTTGGTGACGGCCTTGGTCGTGTTGCCGACCGCGTCGAGCGCGTCCGTCGTCTTGCGGATGGACTTGTCCATGCCGCTCATCTCGGCGATTCCGCCCGCGTTGTCGGTGATCGGACCGTAGGCGTCGAGCGCGACGATCATGCCGGCCATCGAGAGCATCGAAGTCGCCGCGATCGCGAGACCGAACAGGCCGGCGATGTGGTAGCAACTCCAGATCGCCAGCGCCACGACCAGCACCGGTGCCGCGGTCGACTTCATCGACACGGCGAGGCCGGCGATGACGTTGGTGCCGTGGCCCGTTTCGGAAGCCAGCGCGACCTGTTGGACCGGGCCGTATTCCGTCGCCGTGTAGTACTCGGTGATGACGACCATCGCAGCCGTCAGCGCCAGGCCCACCATCGCGCAGTAGAACAGCGGCATGCCGAGTTCCGACGGAAACAGTGCGTTGGTGACGAAATAGAACGCCGCCGCTGCGAGCACGCCGGAGATCGCGAGGCCGCGGTACAGCGCGTTCATGATCTTGCCGCCGTCGCGCGCCTTCACGAAGAAGGTGCCCACGATCGACGCCGGGATGCTCACCGCGCCGAGCAGGAGCGGGTAGATGGCGCCGGCCCAGCCGTAGGTGGCGTAGGAGATGCCCGCGATCAGCATCGAGGCGATCACGGTGACCGCGTAGGTCTCGAACAGGTCGGCCGCCATGCCGGCGCAGTCGCCGACGTTGTCGCCCACGTTGTCCGCGATGACGGCCGGGTTGCGTGGGTCATCCTCGGGGATGCCCGCTTCGACCTTGCCCACCAGGTCGGCGCCGACGTCGGCGCCCTTGGTGAAGATGCCGCCGCCCAGTCGCGCGAAGATCGAGATCAGCGACGAACCGAAGGCCAGGCCGATGAGCGGCTTGAGCGCCGCATTGAGCGTTTCCTCGCTCGGCGCCGCCCCATGCATGACGAACATGAAGTAGCCCGCCACGCCGAGCAGCCCGAGGCCGACGACCAGCATGCCGGTGATGGCGCCGCCCTTGAAGCTGACGTTCAGCGCCGCGTTGAGGCTCACCGTGGCCGCCTGCGCGGTGCGCACGTTGGCGCGGACCGACACGAACATGCCGATGAAGCCCGCGAGGCCCGAAAGCAGCGCGCCGATCGCGAAGCCGACGGCCGTCGCCCATCCGAGCTGCGGCACGAAGCCGATCACCAGGAACAGGATCACGCCGACCATGGCGATGGTCGCGTACTGGCGGCGCAGATAGGCGCCGGCACCTTCCTGGATCGCCGCGGCGATCGACTGCATCTTGTCGTTGCCTGCCGGCATCCCGACGATCCACTTGGCGACGACGCCGCCATAAACGATTGCGGCGGCCGCACAGGCCAGCGCAATCAACAACCCGTTTTCCAGCAACATCGTATTGGCTCCCCTCGACTTGGTTTTGGGACGTCCGGCGCGCGGTGACGCACTGATTCAGCCGGGGAGACCCGACCGATGGACCTTTATTCGCGACAAAAAACGCGCGCGAGTCTACCACGGCATTTCCGCGTTCCAGCTGCGTCAGGGTGCCCCCGTAACTCGCCCAAGGCTGCGACCTTCGGGCACAATCCGTGCAGTAGGGAAGGGGCCAGAGCGCGCGTGCCGGTACGGACGCGCCGACCATCACAAGCCCGACACAGGGCTGACCATCGCGCGATACACACCATGAGACTTGTACTACTAGGTGCGCCCGGCTCGGGCAAGGGAACCCAAGGCGAAAAGCTCGTCACCCATTTCGGCATTCCCAAGATCTCGACCGGCGATGCGCTGCGAGCGGCGGTCAAGGCCAAGACGCCACTGGGCATGACCGCCAAGGCGGCCATGGACGCAGGCGACTTGGTCGCCAACGAGGTGGTGTACGGCATCGTCGAGGATCGCCTGGGGCAGCCCGACGCGCAGAAGGGCTGCATCCTGGACGGCTTCCCGCGCAATCTTGCCCAGGCGCAGGTTCTGGACGAGATGCTCAAGCGTCAGGGCCGTGAAGGGGTCGACAAGGCGCTGCACCTTCACGTCAGCGACGAGGAGATCGTCAAGCGCCTGCTCGACCGCGCGCAGAAGGAAGGCCGCGCTGACGACACCGAGCCGGTCATTCGCCATCGCATTGAGGTCTACAACGCCGAGACGAGTCCGCTGCTCGACTTCTATGGCAAGCAGGGAAAGCTGGTGAAGGTCGAGGGCGTGGGCACCCTCGACGAGATCTTCGACCGCATCCTCGCCGTTCTGAAGTAGCCATTCGGGTCCGCATGTCGCGGACCCTTTGGCTGGATCGACCGCTGACCCGACGCGCCGGCCAAGGTTAGGCCTCGACGCTGCGTGCGACTCTTCTTCGACGACGCCGAGGAGAGCCACGAAGTGAACATCAAGATCGATCTCGAGCGGCACAAGACCGTGTCGCTCACGCAGGCCCAGCTCGCAGGCCTGCTGACCGACGTCGAGGGCACGCTGAAAAAATTTCCCAAGCTGAAGAAGCTGAGCGCCCTCGGCGGCCAGGACTTCAGGCTGGACATGCAGACCATCGGCTCGTCGATCGCCAGGATCGCGCACGACGTCAGCTTCGGCGCGCGCTGCAGCGCGGACCCGTCGAAGTCGGAGTTCACGTGGAAGCCGATCCCGAAAGTCGGCAACGCGCAGCTCGAAGGCCAGTTCCGCCTGGCTGGTGAGGGCAAGTCGACGCGCCTGACTTTGCGCGTGCGCGGCGAACTCAACGACGTGCCGGTCCCGCTGATGTATCGCCTCGTCGCGCCTGCGTTCATCCAGGGCAAGTTCACGGCCCTGATCGATGCCTTCCTCGAGAAGCTCGCCGCAGCATCGGGTAGTCACAAGGCTCAGGCGTCCGCCTGAGTCCTGCTCCAAGGGGAGATTCCCGCATGAATGTCGCCAAGGACGCGATGGGCCTGGGCCTGCGCGTGCTCAACCGCTTCGCCGGGCTCAAGACCGTCGACAAGCTCGGCCTGCGCAAGCCCGCGGAGAAGGCGATCTTCGGCGCCTCGCGCGCGGGCTTCGCCACCGTTGGCGCCGCTAGCCGCGTCTTCAAGTCCACGCAAAAGCTGCTGCAGCCTGCGCGGCTGACGCAGCGTTCGGGCGATGGGCTGTTTGATCTGACGCCCAGCGATGAGCAGGAGATGCTGCGCGACTCCTGCCGAAGTTTTTCGGACGAGCAGCTGCGTCCCGCTGCGCTGGCCGCCGACACGGGTTGCGCGGCGACGCCGGAATTGCTGGCCGCTGCGGGAGAGCTCGGCATCCACCTGCTCGGCCTGCCCGAGTCGCTTGGCGGTGCGGGACAGGAGCGCTCGGCAATGACCAACGTGCTGGTCGCCGAGGCGCTCGCGCACGGGGATTTCTCCCTGGCTGTCGCCTGCCTTGCGCCTTCCGCGGTCAGCAACGCAATCGTGCTCTGGGGCGACGGCGAACAGCAGTCGGCGTATCTGCCGGCCTTCGTCGGCGAGAAGTCGCCCGCGGCGGCGCTCGCGATCCAGGAACCGTCGGCGCTGTTCGACCCGCTGAAGCTCTCGACCAAGGCGCGCCGCACGCCGGATGGTTACGTGCTCGACGGCGTGAAGTCGCTGGTTCCGCGCGCGGCGGAGTCCGAGCTGTTCATCATCGCCGCGCACCTGGAAGGCCGCGGACCGGCGCTGTTCATCGTCGAATCCTCCACGCCCGGCCTGAGCATCCAGGCCGAACCGGCGATGGGCCTGCGTGCCGCGGCGACCGGGCGCGTCGCGCTCGACAACGTGGCCCTGGCGAGTCGTGCGCTGCTTGGCGACGGATCGGTCGAGACCTATTCCGCCTGCATCAACCTCGCGCGTCTCGGCTGGTGTGCCGTTGCCGTCGGCGCGGCACAGGCCGCGCTCGACTACCTCGTGCCCTACGTCAATGAGCGCATCGCCTTTGGCGAGCCGATCAGCCACCGCCAGGCGGTGGCCTTCACGGTGGCCAACGCCGCGATCGAGATCGAGGGCATGCGCCTGCTGACCTATCGCGCGGCGAGCCGAGCGGAGCAGTCGAAGAGCTTCTTCGAGGAGACCGCGCTCGCGCGGCGCCTCTGCGCCGACAAGGGCATGCAGATCGGATCCGACGCGGTGCAGTTGCTCGGAGGACATGGCTTCGTGAAGGAGCATCCAGCCGAGCGCTGGTATCGCGATCTTCGCGCGGTCGGTTTCATGGAAGGCGTGCTGCTGGTATGAGCGGTTCCAAGCGCAGTGCATTGGTCACCGGCGCATCCGCCGGTATCGGAACCGCCTTCGCGCGACTGCTCGCAGCGGAGGGCTACGACCTGCTGCTGGTCGCACGTCGCGAGGATCGTCTGCGCGAACTGGCGGGCGAGCTGTCCGCCGCGCACGGCGTGCGCTGCGAGATCGCGCCGGCCGATCTGACGGATCGCTCCACGCCGCTCGACGTGATGGCGCGCGCCGAGGCGCTGCGCATGCCGATCGATGTATTGATCAACAACGCAGGCCTCTCGGGCAACGGCAAGTTCGCCGAAGCGCCCTGGAAAGATCTTGCCGACGAGCTCCAGCTCATGGTCACCGCGGTGACGGAACTGGCGCGCCGCGCCGCGCCCGGCATGAAGCAGCGCGGCTGGGGCCGTATCGTGAATCTCTCGTCCGTCGCGGCGTTCGCACCGCCGGGCGCGAGCCTGCTCTACACCGGCATCAAGAGCTACGTGCTCAACATGTCGCAGGCGCTGGACATGGAATTGAAGCCGCACGGCGTCCGGCGCCGACACGGTGCCTTGCGCAGCAAGCGGGTGCGGGAGGCGCCGGATAGTGCCCGCGTCCGCACCCACCTCGCTGCGCTCGGACACCGTGACGCGGGCACGTCACCGCGCTGTGCCCGGGCTTCACGCGTAGCGAGTTCCACGACGTGATGGGCACCCGCGACACGATGAACAAGTTTCCCGAGTTCGTCTGGCAGACCGCCGCCGAGGTCGCGAAGGCCGGCTACGAGGCCGTGATGAAGGGGCGCCCGGTCTGCGTGCCCGGACTCGTCAACAAGCTGGCGGTGGGTGCGCTGCGCCCGCTACCCGAGACCCTGCGCTACCACCTCGGCCGCCTGGCCAATCCGTTCAAGTAAGTATTCCGAAGGTTGCCTGGGAATTTCACGCCGATGATGAATCTCGAAACGCCAAAGAAGTTCTCGGGCCTCGTGCAGCAGGCCCAGCAGGTCGCCCGCGAGATCTTCCGGCCGAACTCGCGCAAGTACGACCGCGCCGAACACAGCTACCCGAAGGAACTCGATGTGCTGGCCGCGCTGCTCGATGGCATGACCGCGGCGGGTGGCAACTCCGGCGCCGGTGCGGCGGGTGTCCGGCGCGACGCGGTGACGGAAGAGGGCAACCGCAACGGCTCCAACCTTTCCACCGTGCTGGGCGCGATGGAGCTGTGTTGGGGGGACGTCGGCCTGCTGCTGTCGATGCCGCGCCAAGGCCTGGGCAATTCGGCGATCGCGAGCGTGGCCAACGAAGAACAGTTGGCGCGCTTCAAGGGACGCTGGGCGGCGATGGCGATCACCGAGCCCGGCTGCGGTTCGGATTCCGCCGCGATCCGCGCCACAGCGATACTCGACGGCGACGACTACGTCCTCAACGGCGAGAAGATCTACGTCACCGCCGGCGAGCGCGCCGAACTGGTGGTGGTCTGGGCCACGCTGGACAAGAACAAGGGCCGCGCGGCGATCAAGAGCTTCGTCGTCGAGAAAGGGACGCCGGGTTTCGAGTTGGTCCGTCTCGAGCACAAGCTCGGCATTCGCGCCTCTGACACCGCCGCGTTTCTGTTGAAGGACTGCCGCGTGCCCAAGGCCAACCTGCTCGGCGATCCCGAGATCAATGTCGAGAAGGGCTTCGCCGGGGTGATGCAGACCTTCGACAACACGCGCCCGCTGGTCGCGGCGATGGCGGTGGGTCTTACCCGCGCCTGCCTCGAGGAGACAAGGAAGCTGCTCGCGAAGGCCGGCGTCACCGTGGATTACCTGAAGTCCACGCACGCGCAGACGGCGGCGGCGTCCGAGTTCCTGCGCATGCAAGCCGACTACGAGGCCGCGCGCCTGCTGACCCTGCAGGCCGCGTGGATGGCCGACAACCGCAAGCCCAACTCGCTGCAGGCGAGCATGGCCAAGGCAAAGGCAGGTCGCGTGGCCACCGAGGTCGCGCTCAAGTGTGTCGAACTCGCCGGCAGCCTCGGCTATGCCGAGGGCGAGAGCGGCTTCGGGCTGCTCGAGAAGTGGGCGCGAGACGCCAAGATCCTCGACATATTCGAGGGCACGCAGCAGATCCAGCTGCTGATCGTGGCGCGCCGACTGCTCGGGAAGAGCTCCGCCGAACTGAAGTAAGGCCCCGTGTCAGGGTGCCCGCGCCAGCGCCCAGGCTTCGATGCGCGCCGCGCCGGCCTTGCGTGCCGCGCGCGCCAGGGCATCGAGCGTGGCGCCTGTCGTCATCACGTCGTCGATCAGCGCGACCCGCTTGCCGTCGAGGTCGCGATCGATGCGAAACGCGCCGCGCAGGTTGCGTCGCCGCTGTGCCGCGGTCTGCCCGATCTGGTCGCCCGGCGCGCGCACCAGCGTCGCGGCGGTCACATCGATCGGTACGCCGACCACCCGCGACACCGCCCGGGCCAGTTCCTGCGCCTGGTTGTAGCCGCGCAGGAACATCCGCTTTCGCGGGAGTGGCACCGGGATCAGCAGGTCGGGCAGGGGCTGCCCGCGCTGCGCGAGCGCACGGCCCATCAGGGTGCCGAGCACGCGCGCCTGCTCGAATTCTGCGGAGTACTTGAGGCGCAACACGCCGCGCCGGATCGGAGCCACATGGACAAACGCCGTCCAGGCCGCATCGAAGGACGGCGCGCGCTTGAGGCACTTCGCGCAGGTGGCGACCACCGGCATGGGTTGGGCGCATGACGGACAGGACACGAGATTCCATGGCAATTCGGCCTTGCAGCCCGCGCAGGCCCCGTCGATCGCGTCGGCCGAACCGCACCAGGCGCAGCGCTCCGGCGCGAGCAAAGAGACGACGTCGTCAACCCAAAGGGTAAGTCTCAAGTTGACAGTGCCTCCGTACGGCTCGGAAACTTGGTACAGCGTGAGCGATGAACCGACGTCCCGCAATCGGGACGAGTCATGGGACATAAGGGAATCATTCGATGAATCAGCACATCTCCGGCCCGGAAGCCTGCCGTCACGACTGGACCCGCGAAGAGGTGCAGGCGCTGTTCGCGCTGCCCTTCAACGACCTGCTGTTCCGCGCGCAGACCGTCCACCGCCAGCTCCACGACCCGAACACGGTGCAGCTCTCGACCCTGCTCTCCATCAAGACCGGCGCCTGTCCCGAAGACTGCGGCTATTGCCCGCAATCCGTGCGCTTCGAAACGGGCCTCAAGAAGGAACCGCTGATGGAAGTGCAGGCCGTGGTCGAGGCCGCACGCGAGGCCAAGGCCGGCGGTGCGACGCGTTTCTGCATGGGCGCTGCCTGGCGTTCGCCGAAGGACCGCGATCTCGCCAAGGTCGAGGCCATGGTCCGCGGCGTGAAAGAACTGGGTCTCGAGACCTGCATGACCCTGGGCATGCTCAAGGACACGCAGGCCCAGCGCCTCGCCGATGCGGGCCTGGACTACTACAACCACAACCTCGACACCTCGCCCGAGTTCTACGGGAAGATCATCAGTACACGCACCTACCAGGATCGCCTCGACACGCTCGAGCACGTGCGCAACGCCGGCATGAAGACTTGCTGTGGCGGCATCGTCGGCATGGGCGAAGAGCCCGAGGATCGCGCCGAACTGCTGCGCCAGCTCGCGAACCTGCCGCAGCATCCTGACAGCGTGCCGATCAACAACCTCGTACAGGTCGAGGGCACGCCGCTCAAGGGCGTGACGCCGCTCGATCCGCTCGACTTCGTTCGCTCGATCGCCGTGGCGCGAATCATGATGCCGCGTTCGGCGGTGCGCCTCTCGGCCGGCCGAACCGCGATGAGCGACGAGTTGCAGGCAATGTGCTTCTTCGCCGGGGCCAGCTCCATCTTCTACGGCGACAAGTTGCTCACCACGCAGAACCCGCAGAACGCGAAGGATCGCGCGCTGCTGGCGCGCCTGGGCATGCAGGTCCAGGGCGGCGGCGACGCATCCGAGCCGATGATCGACGAGCACGTGCTGGTTCCGGCCGGCGCCAGCTGCAGCGCCGGCGGTTGCTGCTGATCGATTGCGCGCCGGCGGCGCCGTGAATCGAGGCATCCACAGCGCGGCGGCCAACGGAGTGCTCGATGCGCGCCTCGCGTCGGAACTCGAACGCCTGCGTGCGGCCGACCTCTACCGCGTCCGTCGCGTCATCGAGGGCGCCCACGGCGTGACGATGCGGGTCGAGGGCCGCGACTGCCTCAACTTCTGCAGCAACGACTACCTCGGGCTGGCTTCCGATCCGCGCGTCGCCGAGGCGGCGCGTCGCGTGCTCGCCGACAGCGGGACCGGCAGCGGGGCGTCGGCCCTGATCAGCGGCTACAACGCCGAACACCGTCGCCTCGAAGAAGCGCTGGCCGAATTCACCGGCTACCCGCGCGTGCTGCTGTTCACCTCCGGCTGGGCCGCGAACTGCGGCGCCCTGCGCGGCCTGCTCTCGCGGGAGGACACGCTGGTCGCGGATGAACTCAACCACGCCTCGCTGATCGACGGCGGCCGCCTGAGCGGCGCGACCTACCATCGCGTGGCGCATGCCGACGTTGAGGGATTTCGCGCAGTGCTGGCCGGCGCGAAGGCCGCAGGAAATGGCTCACTGATCCTGCTCGTCACCGACTCGGTGTTCAGCATGGATGGCGACCTCGCACCGCTCCCCCAGCTCGCGACCCTGTCCCGCGAGCACGGCGCCGCGCTGATGACCGACGACGCGCACGGCTTCGGCGTGATCGGCGAGCGCGGCCGCGGCGCGAACGAGCTGCTTGGCACCCGGCCGGACCTCTACGTTGCGACGATGGGCAAGTCGATGGGCGCCTCGGGAGCCTTCGTGGCCGGCAGCGAAACCCTGATCGAGTACCTCGTCCAGCGGGCGCGCAGCTTCGTGTTCTCCACGGCGCCGCCACCGGCCATCGCGGCCGCCGCACGCGAGGCCCTTCGCATCATCCAGGCTGAGCCCGAGCGCCGCGCGCGGCTGCAGTCGAACATCGCGCGGTTCGAGCGCGGCGCAGCCCAGATCGGGATCCGGCTGGGTCCCCCGGCCACGCCATTCCGCGTTCCGCTTTCCGAATTCGGAGGGGTTCCGATCCAGCCGCTTCTGATCGGCGACGCCGCGCGCACGATGGCCGTCTCACGCGCCCTGTTCGAGCGCGGCTTCTGGGTCGCGGGCATCCGCCCCCCGACGGTGCCCGCCGGCACCTCGCGATTGCGCATCACGCTGTCGGCGGCGCACGAGCCGGCGCATATCGACGGCCTGCTCGACGCCTTGCGTGCCTGCGGCCTGGGTCGCGAACCGCTCGCGGCATGACCACGACGCGGTCGCGGCCGGCGCGCCGCCCGCAAGAGGCGATCACCCTCTTCGTGACGGGCACCGACACCGGCGTGGGCAAGACCCACATCGCCGCGGGCTTGCTCGCAGCGGCGCGAGAGCTCGGCATCCCGGCCTGCGGCTACAAGCCGGTGGCATCGGGCTGCCGGCGCGGGCCGGAAGGCCTGCGCAACGCCGATGCGCTGAAGCTCATGCGGGCCTCGGGTAGCGGCGAGGCCTACGCCAGGATCAACCCTTACGCATTCGCCCCGCCCATCGCCCCGCACCTTGCGGCCCGCGACGCCGGCGTGCGGATCCAGCGGCACGTGCTCGACGCCCGCTGGCGCGAGCTCGCCCGCAAGAACGACCTGGTCGTGGTGGAGGGCGCCGGCGGCTGGCAGACGCCGCTTGGCAAGGACTGGACGCTCGCGGACTGGGTGGCCGATCACGCCTGGCCGGTGCTGCTGGTGGTCGGCATGCGCCTGGGCTGCCTGAATCACGCGCTGCTGACGGCCGAATCCATCCGGCCGCGTACGCGATTGCTGGGATGGATCGCCAGCGAACTGCCACCTCGGCAGCCGCGGCTGGACGACAACGTCGCCGAACTTCTCGCGCGCATGCCTGCGCCGCTGCTCGGTCGCGTGGGGCCGCGCACCTCGTCGTTGCGCGCGCAGCTCTGTGCAGTCCTTGCGCAACTGCAGACGCGCGAAGGTCGCTGATTTCTTTGCGCCGGCTTCCGGCCTTCCACTACAATCCGCGACCGCCAGCAACGCATTCGCGCAGCCCCGGAGCCACCTTGAGCGACCCTCTCGATCATGTACTCGAGACCCGCTTCGTCCTGGGCCCGAACGCTTCGCTGAGCGTTCGCGGAGCATGGGCCTTCATGTTCATGGTCAGTTTCGCGACGCTGGGCTCTGCGACCTGGTGCGCCGTGCACGGCTTTTGGCCGGTACTGCCATTCGCGGGGCTCGAACTGGTCGCGGTGGGATGGGCGCTGGCGGTTTCGATGCGGCGCAATCGCTATCGGGAAGTGGTGAGCTTCGAAAGCGGGCGGGTCAGGATAGCGTTCGGCGTGGCGGGGCAGGGGGTTTCGACGCAGGTCGACCTGCCGCGTGGCTGGGCCCGGGCCTGGATCGAGCGTGACGCCCACCGGCGACATGCCCCGACCCGGCTGCTGCTGGGCTGCTCTGGCCAGCGGGTGCAGATCGGTCGATGCCTGACCGATGAGGAACGCGAGGTGCTGGTGCTTCGGTTCGGACAGCTGTTGAAGGTGTGCCGCGGTCGCCAAGACGATCGGGCGGCGCACTCGGAAATGACTCTGGGAGAAGGATAGATGGCGATGAACAGGCTCGGCGGACGCCTCGCGCTGCTGGCGATGGGTTGGCTGGCGACGATCGGCACGGCGATGGCGTACACCGGCGAGCGCTACAACCTCACGATGGGCGTCACCGAGATCAGCCGCGAAGTGCATCACCTGCACATGCTGATCTTCTGGGTCTGCGTCGGCATCGCGGTGGTCGTGTTCGGCGTCATGTTCTATTCGGTCATCGCCCATCGCCGCTCGGTTCACCCCAAGCCGGCCGATTTCCACGAATCCACCACGGTCGAGATCATCTGGACCGCCCTGCCGTTCGTGATCCTGATCAGCATGGCCATTCCCGCGGCCGGCACCTTGATCAAGATGGAAGACACGCGCAACGCCGAGCTGACGGTGAAGGTCACCGGGTTCCAGTGGAAGTGGGAGTACGACTATCTCGGCAAGGACGTGAAGTACTTCTCGACCCTGGCCCAGGCCTCCAACCGCGCGCGCCAGCGTGGGTCGGGCATCGATCCCATGACCGTCGAGAACTACCTCGTCGACGTGGATCACCCGCTGGTGCTGCCCGTCCACACCAAGATTCGTTTCCTGATTACGGCCAACGACGTCATCCACGCCTGGTGGGTCCCCGCCTTCGCGGTCAAGAAAGACGCCGTCCCCGGTTACGTCAACGAGATCTGGACCAAGATCGACGAGCCCGGCACCTACCGTGGCGTCTGCGCAGAACTCTGCGGCCGCGATCACGGCTTCATGCCGATCGTCGTGACGGTGCTCCCCAAGGCCGAGTACGAGGCCTGGCTGGCCCGCGCCAAGACCGGTGACATTTCCGTCGTCGCCAGCGCCAAGCCGTCTGTGACCACCGATGCTGCCCCGGACGCTGCTGCTGCGCTGGCTCCGGCTCCGGCCGCCCCCGAGGCCGCGCCCGCTGCCGCGGTCCCGGCCCCTGCTGCTCCGGCCACCGAGGTCGCTGCCGCCGCGGCTCCGCCCGCCACACCCGCCGCTGCCGAGATGTCGAAGGACGATCTCGTGAAGGCCGGCGAGAAGGTGTTCAACGGCAACTGCGCGGCCTGCCACCAGGTGACCGGAAAGGGCATGCCGCCCAACTTTCCGCCGCTGGTCGGCGACAAGGTCGTCCTCGGGCCCGCGGAGGCCCAGATTATCCAGGTGCTGAAGGGCAAAAACCTGATGCCGCCGTTCGGACACCTTTCCGACGCCGACATCGCCGCCGCGATCACCTACACGCGCAATTCCTGGGGCAATTCCAGCGGCGTGGTGCAGGCCTCGCAGGTGGCCGCGGCGCGCGCGAAGTAAGGACTTGGGAAAGTGACCTCGACCGCGGACATCCCGAGCGAAAGCGAAGGGTTCCCCGCCGAACCGAGCGCAGGTCGAGAGCAGCCTCTCGACCCGCTCAGAATGAAAGATGAAGCACTGAGTTTAAGGAATCGGAACATGGCCAGCCACGACCACGCTCACGCAGATCACGCCCACGGTCACGACGACCACCACCACGGCCCCGAGAAGGGCCTGATGCGCTGGATCAAGACGACGAACCACAAGGACCTGGGCACGCTGTACCTGTGCTTCTCGTTCACCATGTTCTTCATCGGCGGCATGATGTCGCTGGTGATCCGCGCCGAGCTCTGGCAGCCCGGCCTGCAGTTCGTCGACCCCGAGTTCTTCAACCAGATGACCACGCTGCACGCGCTGGTCATGATATTCGGCGGCGTCATGCCCGGCTTCACGGGCCTCGCGAACTGGATGGTCCCGATGCAGGTGGGCGCGTCCGACATGGCGCTGCCGCGTGTGAACAACTGGGGCTTCTGGCTGCTGCCCTTCGCCTTCACCCTGCTGCTGTCGACGATCTTCATGCCCGGCGGCGGCCCCGCCGGCGGCTGGACGATGTATCCGCCTCTGGTGCTGCAGACCGGTGGAGCCTTCCCCTTCCTGATCTTCGCGATCCACCTCATGGGCATCTCGTCGATCACGGGCGCCATCAACGTCGTCGTGACGATCCTGAACCTGCGCGCGCCGGGCATGACCCTGCTCAAGATGCCGCTGTTCTGCTGGACGTGGCTGATCACCGCCTACCTGCTCATCGCGACGATGCCGGTGCTTGCAGGCGCCGTGACGATGCTGCTCACCGACAAGTACTTCGGCACCAGCTTCTTCACCGCCGGCGGCGGCGGCGACCCGGTGATGTTCCAGCACATTTTCTGGTTCTTCGGTCACCCCGAGGTGTACATCCTCATCCTGCCGGCGTTCGGCGTGGTCTCCACGATCATCCCGACTTTCGCGCGCAAGACCCTGTTCGGCTACGACTCGATGGTGTACGCCACGGCGTCGATCGCGTTCCTGTCGTTCATCGTGTGGGCGCATCACATGTTCACGGTGGGGATGCCGCTGGCGGGCGAGCTGTTCTTCATGTTCAGCACGATGCTCATCGCCGTGCCGACGGGCGTGAAGGTATTCAACTGGATCGCCACGATGTGGCGCGGCTCGATGACCTTCGAGACGCCGATGCTGTTCGCGATCGCCTTCGTGTTCCTGTTCTCGATCGGCGGCTTCTCGGGCCTGATGCTCGCCATCGCGCCGGTGGACTTCCAGTACCACGACACCTACTTCGTGGTCGCGCACTTCCACTACGTGCTGGTGCCGGGCGCGGTGTTCTCGATCATCGCCGCCGTGTACTACTGGATCCCGAAGTGGACCGGCGTCATGTACAACGAGTTCTGGGGCAAGGTGCACTTCTGGCTCTCGGCCATCTTCGTCAACGTGACTTTCTTCCCGCAGCACTTCTCGGGACTCGCGGGCATGCAGCGCCGCGTGCCGGACTACGCGGTGCAGTTCGTGGACTTCAACATGCTCTCCACGATCGGCGCGTTCGTGTTCTTCTTCGCGCAGTTCATCTTCATCTTCAACATGATCGCCTGCATGGCCCGCAAGGGTCAGAAGGCCACGTCCCGCGTCTGGGAAGGCGCGCACGGCCTCGAGTGGACGGTGCCTTCACCGGCTCCGTACCACACCTTCGAGGATCCCCCGGTGGTGGGCGAAAGCGAACTGACCGCGGTGCACGACTCTGGCGCGGGCTTCAACGCTCACAAGCATTGAGCCACGAGTGACGAAGACGACGGTGAGCACCGAGCTGAACGACGCCCCGCCTGACCAGGGCCGCAAGGCCCGTCGCACGGTGGTCCTCGCGCTGGTCCACCTCGCGCTGGCCGTCGGCATCCTTGCGCTCTTCGTGTTCCTGCAGATGCACCGGGGCCAGGGATGAGCGACGACCCGCGCGCCCCGGGCGGGCTGGAGAGCAAGCGGCACGGCTGGCGCCTGCTGGTCGTGGTGATCGCGATGTTCGGCTTCGGCTTCGCGCTGGGTCCGATCTACGACGCGGTCTGCAAGGCCACCGGGATCAACGGTCGGACCTCAGGCATGGTGGCCGACGCCAACGCGCTGCCGAAGGTTGACGAGTCGCGCCTCGTGAAGGTGCTGTTCGTGACCACGGTCAACGGCGGCAAGCCCTGGGAATTTCGACCGCAGCAGACCGAAGTCGACGTGCACCCGGGCCAGCTCACCACGGTGGTGTTCCACGCGAAAAATCCCGAGGACCACGATCTGATCGCGCAGGCGGTGCCCAACGTGGCCCCCTGGAACGCGGCCAAGCACCTGCACAAGACCGAGTGCTTCTGCTTCAGCAACCAGTCGTTCAAGGTTGGCGAGACCAAGGAGATGCCGGTGCGCTTCATGCTCGACGCCGACTTGCCCGCGGACGTCGACACGGTGACGCTGTCGTACACCTTCTTCGACATCACGGCGACGGCGAAACCCTCGCAGACCTTGCCGCAGAAAGAACCGAAACAGAGTTAAGCAACAGAGAATCCAGGAGACACCCGATGTCCAGCCACGCAGCACCCGCCGCATCCGGCACCGCGCCGAGCCGCTATTTCGTTCCAGATCCGAGCGCATGGCCGTTCATGCTCACGGCCGGCTTGTTCTCCGTGATCGTCGGCGTCTGGAGCCTGCTCGAACACCATCACCTCGGACCGATCCCGATCTACGCCGGCGGCGCGCTGGCGATCTTCGTCATCTTCCGCTGGCTGCGCGGCGTGTCGCTGGAGTCCGAGCACGGCAAGTACAACCTCAAGGTCGATGGCACCTATCGCATGGCGATGGCGTGGTTCATCTTCTCCGAGGTCATGTTCTTCGCCGCCTTCTTCGGCGCTCTCTGGTACTCGCGCGAGATGGCGATTCCCTGGCTCTCAGGCGAGGGCACGAAGATGGCCACGCACCTGACGCTATGGCCCGGCTTCGAGAACGTCTGGCCGAACAACGGTCCGCTGGCGCTGAACGGCGCGTTCGAGACCATGAGCGCCTGGGGCCTGCCCTTCCTCAACACGCTGCTGCTGCTGACATCGGGCGTGACGATCACGATGGCGCACCACGCGCTGAAAGAGAATCGCCGCCTGACGACGATCATCTGGATGTGGGCGACGGTCGCGCTCGGATGCGCGTTCCTCTACTGCCAGGCGACCGAGTATCACCACGCCTACACCGAGCTCAACCTCAAGCTGTCGAGCGGCGTCTACGGTTCCACTTTCTTCATGCTGACCGGCTTCCACGGCATGCACGTGACCCTGGGCACGATCATGCTGATCGTCATCACGCTGCGGCTCATGTCCGGCCACTTCAAGCCGGACAGCCACTTCGGCTTCGAGGGCGTGGCCTGGTACTGGCACTTCGTCGACGTGGTATGGATCGGGCTGTTCGTCTTCGTGTACGTCCTTTGACGGAAAAATCGGGGTCAGACACCCATTATTCGATCGCGGGATTGGTGTCTGATCAGAGCCGCTGAATAGTTGGACTCTGACCTCGATTTTTCGAAGGCCCGGAAACGGGCCTTCTTCGTCTCCGCCCCTAGTGACCGCCGATGTCGTGGGGCTTCAGCCAGCCCATGAAGAACGCGAGGATCAGGAACAGGATGAGCGCAACCTGCAGGCCCACGCGCCAGGACAGCGCTGTGACGGTGCGCCTGCTGGTGCTGGGGTCCTTGACCAGGAATACGCCGCCGAATACCAGCGCGACCACGATGGCGACGAGCAACGCAACGATCATGAATTTGACGAGCATGAGTGCTGTCGACGAGAGAAGACGGAACGTGAATGGTAGCGCCGCTGCAGGCGTTGCCGGGCTCTGCGTCTAGGTCCGCGACCGCCCCCTCCATGTCCGTCGCCTTTCGTCCGCCGCTGTGGTCGATCCTGCCGACCGTACTGATGACAGCGCTCTTCGGCTGGCTCGGGACCTGGCAGCTGCACCGCGCGCACGAGAAGCAGGCGCTGCAGGCGGCCTTCGACACCGCCGGCTCGGCGCCGGTGACCACCCTGCCGCCGGATCCGGCGCGCGGCGACATCCTGACGACGCACCGCGTGAAGGCTGACGGCGCCTTCGATCCGCAGCGCCAGCTCCTGCTCGACAATCAACCGCGCGCGGAAGTCCCGGGTTACCACGTGTGGACCCCGTTCCGGCGCGCCGACGGCAGCTGGCTGATCGTCGACCGCGGCTGGGTCGCGGCTGATCCGGTTCGTGGGCGTCTGCCCCCGATCGACGTCGCCGCCGACGCGCGCGAGGTCGATGGGTTCTGGCGTCCGTTTCCGCGGCCGGCGCTGCGCTTGGCGTCCGACCCCTGCGCCGCGAAGGGTTTCCCGCGCGTGCTGAGCTACCCGACGCGCGAGCAGCTTGCCTGCGTGCTCGGCGCGCCCGTGGCGGACGGGGTGTTGCTGCTCGACGCCGCGCTGCCCGACGGCTACGTGCGCGAGTGGACCCTGCCCAACCCCGTGCCGCCCGCACGTCACTACGCCTACGCCGCGCAGTGGTTCGCGTTTGCTGCGACCCTGCTCTTCCTGTTCGTCAAGTACAGCCTCAAGCGCCTGCCGTGAATACCCCAGCCGTGTCCCCGAATCCCAGTGCCCCGCGCGGCCGCACGCAGTTCCTGCTGCTGGCCACGCTGTTCTTCTTCCCGCTGATCCTTTCCTACGTTCTGTATTTCTGGTTCCCGGACATCCGTCCGCACGGCACCACGAACTACGGCCAGCTCATCAACCCTGCGCGGCCGGCGCCTCCGCTCAGCCTCGTCGACGACGCAGGACGGCCGCTCGACGAGCAGGTGTTCCGCGTTCGCTGGACGTACGTGGTGCTGGCGCCGGCCGTCTGCGACGAACCCTGCAGGCGCAACCTCTTGATGACGCGGCAAGTGCGCTTGGCGATGAACGAGAAGCGCAGCCGCGTGCAGCGCGTGCTCGTGCTGGCCGATCCCGCCGCGGTGGCCTCAGTGGCGGCGTCGTTGAAGGCCGAGCATCCCGACTTGCGCGTGATGGCCGACACCGGCGTGCCCGGCAGGCAGCTGTCCGATTTCCTCCAGCCGGCCGGCGCCGCCTCCTACCTGCTCGACCCGCACGGAAACTGGCTGCTCGTATATCCCGCCGGCGGCGAGACGCAGGCCGACTTCAAGGGCATGCAGCAGGACATCAAGAAACTGCTGCGCCTGTCGCAGATCGGCTGACACTCTGCATTTCCCCTCGTGGCCATGCTCGCTTTCCGCTCTCTTAATCTCGTCGCCCTGCTGCTGTGCTTCTGCGTGGTGGTGTTCGGCGCCTACGTTCGCCTCGCCGATGCGGGCCTGGGATGTCCCGACTGGCCCGGCTGCTACGGCCACCTCGTCGTGCCCGAGGCGCAGCACGAGGTCTCCGCGGCCGAGGAGAAATTCCCGCAGCGACCGGTCGAGGCCCACAAGGCCTGGAAGGAGATGATCCATCGCTACCTCGCGTCCACACTGGGTCTGCTGATCGTGTCGATGGCGCTGATCCGCGCGTTCATCAAGCGCGATGCGAGACTGCCGCGCGTGCTGCCCTGGTTCCTCGTGGGCCTCGTGATCTTCCAGGGCATGCTCGGCATGTGGACCGTGACCTGGCAACTCAAGCCGCTGGTGGTGACCGGTCATCTGTTCGGCGGGCTATCGACCTTGTCACTGCTGTTGTGGATGTGGCTCTCCGGGCGGAACTCGGGGGTCGCGACTCGGGACTCCGGGCCGCCATTGCGTGAGTTCCGCTCCGAACGGGAAGCGGCGTTCTCCTTCGCGGCAGCCTCGCGCACCGTCCCGGCCGGGGCCCGGCGTTCGAAGCTGCGATTCGCCGCCGCGGCCGCGCTGCTGGTGCTCGTGTGCCAGGTCTTCCTCGGTGGCTGGACCAGCACGAACTACGCGGCGCTGGCCTGCCCCGACTTCCCCACCTGCCACGGCAAGTGGGTGCCCGAGACGGACGTGCCCGAGGCCTTCGTGCTGTGGCGGGGCCTGGGCATCAACTACGAACACGGCGTGCTCGACGCGCGCGCCCGGGTCACCATCCACTTCTTCCACCGCATCGGCGCGCTGCTGACCACGCTGGTGCTTGGCACGCTCGCAATGGTCCTGCTGCGCACCCGTTCACTTGTGCAGCGGCGCTTCGGCATCGTGGTGCTGTGCGCGCTGCTGCTGCAGGTCGTTATCGGCATCAGCACGGTGAAACTGCAACTGCCCTTGCTGCTGGCGGCCGCGCATAATGCCGGCGCCGCGCTGTTGGTCATCACGCTGGTGAGCCTGAATCACTTCCTGTGGACGCAAGACAAGAAGGAGCCCGTTTCGTGAGCGCCACGCCTGTCGCCGTGGCCACGCTCGAGCATCGCAGTCGCGCGTACGACTACTACGAGCTGTGCAAGCCGCGCGTGGTCATGCTGATCGTGTTCACCGCGATCGTCGGCATGTTCCTCGCGGTGCCCGGCATGCCGCCGATCGGCGCGCTACTGTGGGGAACCGTTGGCATCGCCTTGCAGGCGGCCAGCGCCGCCGCGGTGAACCAGATCATCGATCGCAACATCGACCGCAACATGGCGCGCACCTGTGGCCGCCCGCTGGTGACGGGTGCGCTGGGGATGACCGAGTCCATCGCCTTCGCCACCGTGCTGGGTCTGGCCGGGTTCGTGATCCTGTGGTTCCTGGTCAATCCGCTGACCGCGTGGCTCACGCAGTTCACGCTGATCGGCTACGCCGGCATCTACACGCTGTACCTCAAGCGCGCCACGCCGCAGAACATCGTGATCGGCGGCGCCGCCGGCGCCGCGCCGCCGCTGCTGGGCTGGGTGGCGGTGACGGGCGAGGTCCACGCGCACGCGCTGATCCTGTTCCTGATCATCTTCATCTGGACGCCGCCGCACTTCTGGGCGCTGGCCATTGAGCGGCGCGACGAATACGCCAAGGCCGACATTCCCATGCTGCCGGTCACCCACGGCATCGAGTTCACAAAGACCCAGGTGCTGCTCTACACGGTGCTGCTGGTCGCGGTGACGGTGCTGCCGTATGCCACCGGCATGAGCGGCCTGCTGTACCTGGTGGGCGCGCTGCTGCTCGGCGGCCAGTTCCTGAGCTACGCGATCCGCCTGAAGTGGAAGCCGGTGCCGGGTCTGCCGATGAAGACTTTCGGCTACTCGATCGTCTACCTGATGGGCCTCTTCACGGTGCTGCTCGTCGACCATTACCTCGGCTCCATCGTCGAGCTGATCCGGTCGTGAGCGAGCCGGTGCGGGCTCCCGCCGAAAGGATCGGGCGTCCTGCACCGGCGTCGGTATTTTTTTGCCAGGCCTGCGTCGTCGTGCTCGCACTCGTGCTGGGCGCTTGCGCGGGGGCGCGCAAGCCCGAGGCTGAGCCGCTGAGTCCCACCAAGGCACGCGCACTGATCGCGCGGTCTCTGCCGCCGCACGTACAGGATCGCGACGGATGGTCGGTGGACATGTACGCGGCCTTCGCGTCCATGAACCTGCCGGTGACGCCGGAGAGCATCTGCTCGGCCGTCGCGATCGCGGACCAGGAGAGCAGCTTCCAGGTCGATCCGGTCGTACCGGGCCTGTCGACCGTGGCTTGGCGCGAGATCGAGACGCGCGCCGGTCGCATGGGCCTGCCGTCACGCGTCGTGCACACCTTGCTGCGGTTGCCTTCGCCGGACGGGCGCAGCTACGCGCGGCGGCTCGACGCGGCGCGCACCGAGGGCGAGCTGAGCCAGATCTTCGAGGACCTGATCGGCGTGCTGCCGGGCGGCCAGAAGATGCTGGCCGCCCGCAACCCGGTGCGGACCGGCGGCCCGATGCAGGTGAGCGTCACCTTCGCGCAGGCCTATGCCGGCGAGCACCCGTATCCATACCCGATCGAGAACACCACGCTGCGCCGCGAAGTCTTCACGCGGCGCGGTGGCCTGTACTTCGGGATCGCGCACCTGCTCGACTACGCGGTGGACTACGACCGACCGCTGTTCCGCTTCGCAGACTTCAACGCCGGTCATTACGCGAGCCGCAATGCCGCGTTCCAGAGCGCGCTGAGTCTGGCTTCGGGCGTTCCGCTGGACCTCGACGGCGACCTCGTCAGGCCCGACGGCAGCCCAGGTGACGCGCCGGGAAGTACCGAACTGGCGGCGCGCACCCTGGGCAAGCGCCTGAAGCTCGACGAGTCCGACATTCGCGACGACCTTGAGCGCGGGCGCGGCGAGAAGTTCGCGCGGACCGACCTGTACGAAAAGGTGTTCGAGCTCGCCGAGGAGCTCGAAGGCCATGCGCTTCCGCGTGCGGTTGTTCCCCGGATCCAGCTCGAAAGCCCCAAGATCACGCGCCAGCTCACCACCGAGTGGTTCGCCCAACGCGTGCAGCAGCGCCACGACGTTTGCCTGGAACGCACGGGGCAGGCGCCGAAGCCGGCCACCAGGACGTGATCGCGCGGCGACGCGTTCGGAGCTAGGCTCTCTTCCACCTTCGACACAGGCGCCAGGCGCGCACGGAGTTCTCGCAATGACCGTCACCAACCGGCAGTCCGGCACCAACGTCCACGAGATCGCGGAAGGCATCTACCGCATCAACACGCCGTTCCAGTTCCCCAACGGCGCGGGCGGGTTCTCGTTCAACCAGTACCTCGTGCTCGACGATGAGCCCCTGCTGTTCCACACCGGGCCGCGCAAGATGTTCGAGCTCGTGCGCGAGGCGGTGGCCAGCGTGATGCCGGTGGAACGGCTGCGTTACGTCGGCTTCTCGCATGTCGAGGCCGACGAGTGCGGATCGCTAAATGAATGGCTGGCGACGGCGCCGAACGCGATGCCGTTGTGCGGCAACATCGCGGCGATGACGTCGGTGTTCGACCTCGCCGACCGCGCACCGCGTCCGATGATGGATGGCGAGACCTTGAGCCTCGGCGGCCGCACGGTGAAGTGGTTCGATGCGCCGCACCTGCCGCACGGCTGGGAGTGCGGATACCTGATGGATGAGAAGACCCGCACCCTGCTCTGCGGCGACCTGTTCACGCAGCCCGGCTCCGACAATCCGCCGTTCACCGAGAGCGACATCCTCGGCCCGAGCGAGGGCTTTCGCCACGTGATGGACTACTACGCGCACGGCACGCAGACGCGCTCGCTGCTCGAGAAACTCGCCGCCGCCAGCCCCGGCACGATGGCCTGCATGCACGGCAGCGCGTGGCGCGGCGATGGGGCCCGGTTGCTGCGCGCGCTGGCGGATGCGGTCAGCCCGTAGCGTGCGAAACGCGCACGTCATCGCCTCGTGGCGGATGACACGCGTGCGCGTTTCTCGCATTACTTGGGCGGCGCGTTCTTCTCGAACGCGGCCATCTGGTCGGCCAAAGCCTTCTTGAACGCAGGCCGCGCCTCGCAGCGCAGGCGATGGGCCTCGAGCAGCGGGTGCTGCTTTACAAGAATTTCCGTGTGCCGCAGCAGTCGCAGCACGGTGACCATCATCAGGTCGCCTGCGGTGAACGTCTCCTCCAGGTACTCGCGCCCTTCCATCCAGGTCGAAAGCGACTTCAGGCGGTTGTCGAGAAAGTCGTTCGCGCCGGGCCGGCGCAGCTTGGCCCACTCGTCGTTCGCATAGAACAGGTCGATCGCGACAAGGTTCTGCACGGGCGGCTCGATGCTGTTCAATGCAGCGAAAACCCAGGCCCGCGCGCGTTCACGTCCGTTCGCATCGCCGGGCATCAGCACCTCGCTGCGCTCGGCGATGTGCAGCAGGATCGCACCGGATTCGAACAGCACGAGGCCGTCCTCCTCGTAGACCGGAACCTGTCCAAAGGGCTGCTGCTCGCGGTAGGCCTTCGTGTTCTGGTCTTCCTGGCCGATCAGGCGCTCCTTGTAGGCAAGGCCCGCTTCCTCCAGCGCCCAGCGGACGCGCAGGTCTCGCACGAGGCCCTGGGCGAAAGGCGGAACCCACTTGAATGCGGTCAGGGTGATGCTCATGTCGATCTCCGTTGGGTCTGCTCTTGTTCGAAGGGGATGCAGGGGTCAGTGCGCGTAAAGCCCGACGAGGCGCTCGAGGGCCATCGTCCAGCCCTCGGCGTGCGAGGACCGGGTTTCCTCGGTCTGCGGCAGCTGCTCGTGGGTCAGGCGCACCTCGGTGCGGTCTTCGCCGCGCGCGAGGAAGTCCACCGTGACCAGGCTTTCGCGCTGTTCCGTCGCCGGAGATATCCACGTGAACTGCAGGCGTCGCGGCCGGTCGATGACGCGATACGTGCCGGTGTGGAGCAGGGAGTCCTGCTCGCGATGCATCAGGACCTCGAAGCCTCCGCCCACACGCGCGTCGACCTTGGCGGTGGTGCGCAGGATCTGTCCTGGCCGCATCCAGTCGGCGAGGCTCTCGGGATCGAGCCAGGCATCGAAGATCTCGTCGGCACTGGCCGCGATCTCGCGGCGCACGCACACGACGGCCTGTTGCTCGGCGGTTGGCATGTTCATCGGCTTCTATTCCTGACTTTGGTCGCGGCGCGCTTGCGCGCCACGAAGGCGTCGAGCGACGCGAGGCGGTTTTCCCAGAAGGGCTGGTAGCGCTCAATCCACTTCGCAGCGTTCTCCATCTGCTTCGCGTCGAGCGAAAGCACGTGGTCTCGCCCGCGAACCGAGCGTCGCACGAGACCCGCGCGCTCGAGCATACGGATGTGCTTAGAGGTGGAATTGAGCGAGATCGTGAAATCTCCGGCGATCTCGGTGACGCGTGCATCCGATTCTGCGAGGCGGGCCAGGATCGCGCGGCGCGTGGCGTCGGCCATTGCGCCGAACACGGCGTCGAGCTGCTGCGCGGATTCATATTCACCCATAAGGGTGAATATAGGAGCGCGAGGACGCCAGGTCAAACGCGATGGAGAACCGTCTGAGGAACCGCCCGCGCCATTGATCTGGCGCATTGGCTGCGGGTCTCAGGAAGCGGTCGACGCACGTGCGATCAGCGCCGCCATCGGAACGTCCGACGACAGCGTGCCAAAGGCGAGGCCATGCTCCCCGCCCAGACGCGAGCTGCAGAAGCTGCGCGCCACGTCGTCGTTGCCCGCGCGGAGCAGGATCGCGGCCTGCAGTGCGAGCGCGGTGCGCTCGACGACCATGCGGCTTCGCACTTCCAGCGTCGTGCGATCGGACAGGGCCTCATTGAGCCAGTGCACCTCGTTGTCGAGCGCAGCGTCCTGTCCGCGCACGGTGAGCAGTTCGGCGAACAACGCCTCGCGCGTGTCGGGCTCCTTGTTCAGCGCGCGCAGCACGTCGAGGCACTGGATGTTGCCGCTGCCTTCCCAGATCGAGTTCAGCGGCGCCTGCCGGTACAGCCGCGGCAGGTTGCTCTCCTCGACGTAACCGAGGCCACCGAGGCATTCCTGTGCCTCGTTGACGAGCGTGGGCGTGCGCTTGCAGACCCAGTACTTGCCGATCGCGGTGGCGATGCGCGCGAACGCGGCCTCGCCCTTGTCGCGGCCGCTCGCATCGACGGCACGCGCCACGCGCATCGTCAGCGCGATCGCGGCCTCGGATTCAAGCGCGAGATCCGCGAGGACGTTCTGCATCAGCGGCTGCCCTGCCAGCGTCTTGCCGAACGCGCTGCGGTGGCGCGTGTGGTGCAGCGCCTGCACGGTGGCCTGCCGCATCAGCGCGGCGGACCCGATCATGCAGTCGAGGCGCGTGAGCGAGACCATCTCGAGGATCGTCGCGACGCCGCGACCCTCGTCGCCGACGCGCTGCGCGTACGCGCCGAGAAACTCCACTTCCGAGGAGGCGTTGCTGCGATCGCCGAGCTTGTCCTTCAGGCGCTGGATGCGGATGGCGTTGCGCGAGCCGTCCGGTCGCAGCTTGGGCATCAGGAAGCAGGTGAGGCCGGCGTCGAGGTAGGCCAGCACCAGCCAGGCGTCGCACATCGGCGCAGAGAAAAACCACTTGTGGCCCACGATCTCGTAACTACCGTCGGCCTGCCGCACCGCGCGCGTCGTATTCGCGCGCACATCCGATCCGCCCTGCTTCTCGGTCATGCCCATGCCGATGGTGCAGGCGGTCTTCTGCTCGAACGGCAGGACGCGCGGGTCGTACTCGAGCGCGGTGATGCGCGGGATCCAGTCGCGCGCGAGTTCCGGCGCGTAGCGCAGGGCCGGAACGGCCGAGTGCGTCATCGTCAACGGGCAGCCGGTGCCGGCCTCGGCCTGCGAATGCAGGTAGCTGATCGCGGCGCGCGCGACGTGCGCACCCGGTCGGTCCGCGTGCCGCCACGCGAAGGCGTGCACACCGTGCTGCATGCCCAGCTGCATCACGCGGTGATACGCGGGATGGAACTCGATCTCGTCGATGCGATGGCCATAGCGATCGAAGCTGCGCAGCTTCGGTCCGTTCTCGTTGGCGGTGTAGCCCAGGTCCATCAACTCGCCACCGGCCACGGAGCCGAAGGCCTTCAGATGCGCCTCGGCCCAGCCGCCGCCTTCGCGCTGCACGGCGTCGCGCAGCGCACGGTCGGTCGTGAAGCTGTCGTAGTGCCCGATCGGCGGCGCCTGGTTGGTGACCTCGTGCGTGACGAAGGAACTTGTGTGGGACATGGCGCGCCACCTCTCGATCAGAACTTGCCGTGACGGCCTGCGCCGTCCTTGAAACGCGTTGCGCCGGAGACGGTTTCACCCGAGCGCAGCGTCGCGGTGCCGTGCACGAACTCGTTGGCGATCGCCTCGGGCTCGTCGTATCCCCACTGCTCGTAGGCGCTGCGGCGGTCGCCGCGCATGCAAGCCTGGGGGAAGGACGCGATCTCCAGCGCCAGCTTCTCGGCGACGACCAGCGCCTGCCCGCGCGGCGCGAGCCGGTTGGCCAGGCCCATGCCGTAGGCCTCGCGTGCGTCAACCGGCCGGCCGGTGAGAATCATGTCGAGCGCGCGCGACATGCCGATCAGGCGTGGCAGCCGCACGGTGCCGCCGTCGATCAGCGGTACGCCGAAGCGTCGGCAGAACACGCCGAACACGGCGGTCTCGTCGGCCACGCGCAGGTCGCACCACGACGCCAGCTCGATGCCGCCGGCCACGCAGTAACCGGCCACCGCCGCGATCACGGGCTTGCTCAGCTGGAATCGCGTCGGGCCCATGGGGCCATCGCCATCGGGTTCGAGGCGGTTCGATCGGCCCAGCACCTGGCTGGAGATCGCCTTCAGGTCTGCGCCCGCGCAGAAATGGCCGTCGGCGCCTGTGAGGATCGCCACGTGCAGCTCGGGATCGGTATCGAAGCTGCGGAAGGCCGCCGCAAGCGCGTCGGCGGTCGGTCGGTCCACGCAGTTGCGGACCTCCGGCCGGTTGATCGTGACGATGAGCAGGGGCGCGCGGCGCTCGATCAGGACGGTGGAAGTGGAGATTTCCGACATGGCGTTTCCTCGGGAGATCGCGCGGCGATATTACACGCCATGACAAATGCCGGTGATCCCAGTAATGTCTCGTCCCGTGACATCTCCCGCCTGTCCCCCCGGTCCTTCGGTAAGCCGCTCGCTGCGCTCACGGCTCCCGGGACGCCCAGCGCTTCGCTCGCGGGCTACTGGGGATGTACAGGCGGGTTTGAACGACCTTTGTTTCGAAGTGAGCGGGTGTTCCCACCGCTCCTGGACCCGTAGGACCGGAGACTGACCGTGAATTTCGATTACTCGCCCGAAGACCAGGCATTCCGAGAAAACGTGCGTGTGTGGATGGAGGCCAATGCCCCTCGCGATCCCAGTGGTATCGCCACCGGCATGCGCGTCGGCAAGGACACGCAGTTCGACTGGGAGCGCCGGCTGGCCTCGAACGGCTGGCTGGCCTGGAGCTGGCCCAAGGAATTCGGCGGCCCCGGCTTCACCGCGGTGCAGCGCGACATCTTCGACGACGAGCGCGCCCGCGCCGGCGCGCCTTCGGTAGGACCCTTCGGCGTGATGATGCTCGGGCCCGTGCTGATGAAGTTCGGCACACCCGCGCAGCAGCAGCGCTACCTGCCGAAGATCGTGAAGGCAGAGGAGGCCTGGTGCCAGGGTTACTCCGAGCCCGGTTCGGGATCGGACCTCGCCAGCCTCAAGACGCAGGCCGTGCGACGCGGCGACAAGTACATCGTCAACGGCCAGAAGATCTGGACCACGCAGGCGCATTGGGCCGACATGATCTTCTGCCTAGTCCGCACCAGCAGCGACGGCTCCAAGCAGCAGGGCATCTCCTTCCTGCTCATCGACATGAAGAGCAAGGGGCTGGAAGTGCGGCCGATCATCACGATCGACGGCCACCACCACCTCAACGAGGTCTTCTTCACCGACGTCGAGGTGCCGGCGGAGAACCTCGTGGGTGAAGAAGGGCAGGGCTGGACCATCGCGAAGTTCCTGCTCACGCACGAGCGCACGGGCATCGCCGCCGTCGGCGACAGCCGTCGCCAGCTCTCCTGGCTCAAGGACACGGTCGCACGCGACCCCGCGCTCACGGACAATCCGCACGTGAAGCGCCGCATCACGGAGCTCGAGGTGGATCTCGTCGCGCTCGAGTACACCAACCTGCGTACGCTCGACCGTATCGCCCGCGGCCAGCAGCCGGGCGCCGAATCCTCGGGGCTGAAGATCAAGGGCACCGAGCTGCAGCAGGCCATCTCCGAACTGCAGCTCGAGTTCGGCGGACTCGCGGCCCTGCCCTGGCAGGAGGACGAGCTGGGCGGTGACCCGGTCTACCGCGCGGCCTCCACGCGCTACAACTTCCTGCGCGCCTGCACCATCTACGGCGGCAGCAACGAAATCCAGAAGAACGTGCTGGCCAAAGTACTGATCGGACTCTGAGGAACTCATGGATCTCTCTTTCACCTCCGAGCAGGAAATCCTGCAGGACAGCGCGGTCAAGTTCGCCCAGAAGGGCTACAGCTTCGACCAGTACAAGAAATCGCTCGCGGCCCCGGGCCAGTGCGATCCCGCGATCTGGAAGCAGGTCGCGGAGTTCGGCTGGCTGGCGCTGGCGGTGCCCGAATCCGCGGGCGGCATCGGCGGTTCGACGCTAGACGTTGCACTCGTGGCCGAGGCCTTGGGGGCGGGGCTCGTGATCGAGCCTTTCCTGGCCGGTGCGATCCTGCCGACCGCGGTGCTCGCAGCCAGCGAGACGGCCGCGCGGCACGAAGGCCTGCTCGGCAGCCTCGCTTCGGGTGACGTGCAGTTATCGGTGGCCTACTCGGAACGCGCGGGACGCTTCGATCCCGCGAAGTGCAACACCACCGCCGAGAAGAACGCCAAGGGCTACGCGCTCAGCGGCGTCAAGCTCTGCGCGTTCAACGCGCCCAACGCTTCGCAGCTCATCGTGTCGGCGCGCAACGGCAAGGCCGTGGAGCTGTTCCTGGTGCCGCGCGAAACCGCGGGCCTGAGCCTGCGCGCCTACGCGGTGCTCGGCGGTGGCGTGGCAGCCGACGTCAAGCTCGATCGCGTGCAGGTAGGCGACGAGGCGCGCATCGGCGGCGTCGATGCGCTGGAGACGGGTCTGGACAAGGTGGTCGCGGCGGACTGTGCGCAGGCCCTAGGCGGCATGAAGGCGCTGTTCGAGCGCACCGCGGCCTACCTGCGCACGCGCAAGCAGTTCGGCGTTCCCATCGGAACCTTCCAGGTGCTGCAGCACCGGCTCGTCGACATGTTCATCGAGCTCGAGCAGTCGCGCTCGATGGTGCTGCTGGCCACGGCCAGGGCCGATGGCGGCGACACGGTGGAACGCCGCAAGGCGGTGTCCGCGGCCAAGGTCTACATCGGCAAGGCTTCGAAGATGGTCGCGCAGCAGGCGGTGCAGTTGCACGGCGGCATCGGCATGACCGAGGAACTCGACGTCGGCCACTACTTCCGCCAGCTCACGGCCTTCGGCACGCGCTTCGGCGACCGCGACTATCACCTCGATCGCCTGCAGGCCGCGTCGGCCGCATGAATCCGGAGGCCGCCGCGAGCCTGCTCGCGCGCGCTCGCGCGGTGCTGGACGCCGACTGTCCGGAAATGGGCGAGCGCGAGACGCGTTCGCCCGTTTCACGCTATCTCGACAAAGCGCGCCACGCGCGCGAAGTGGCGCTGATGCGCCGCTATCCGCAGGCCGTCGCGCCGGCTTCGGTGCTCGCGCAGCCGAGAAGCTGGTGGTCGGGCGATGTGCTCGGCGTGCCGCTGCTGCTGACCCGCGACTCAAGCGGAACGCTGCACGCGTTCCTCAATGTCTGCCGCCACCGGGGCGCCCGCGTCGTGGAAGCGGGCGAGGGCTGTGGGCGCGATCGTTTCTCCTGCCCATACCACGCGTGGACCTACGCCGCCGACGGAGCGCTGGCGGCCGTGCCGCGGCGCGCGGGTTTCCCGGACCTGGAGACATCGACGTCCGGACTGCGGCGGCTCGCCGTGGCGCAGCGCGCGGGTCTGGTCTGGGTGATTCCCCACGCCGATTGCGCCGGCGACGACATCGATGCCCGCCTCGGAAAATTCGCCGGCGAGCTCGAATCGATGGGTTTCGACGATCACGTCTCCCATGCGCCCCGCACGCTCGACCTGCGCTGCAACTGGAAGCTGATCCCGGAAGGCGCGTTCGAGGCCTACCACGTGAAGATCCTGCATCGCGCGACGATCGCCACGATGTTCGCGGACAACGCGCAGGTCGTGGACGAGGACGGCTTGAACCGCCGCGTCTTCTTCATCAAGGAAAACCTTCGCGACCTGCGGGAAGGAGCGGAGGTCCGACCTCGTGACGTCGGCAACCTCGTCTACTACTTCTTCCCGAACACGCTCTTCCTGGTCCACCCCGACCACACCCAGGTCACGCGCCTCGACCCGCTCGCCGTGGATGGCACGCGCCTCGTCGACTTTGCACTGATCCCGGAGGCGCCGTCGAGCGACCGTGCGCGCGTTCATTGGGAGCGCAACGTCAAGCTCTACCGCGACACGCTGGGCGAGGACTACGCGCTGATGGAATCGATCCAGGCGGGTCTCGATTCGGGCGCGAATGAGTCGCTGCGCTTCGGCCGCTTCGAGTTCGCGCTTGCGCGTTTCAACGAGCAGCTCGATGCCGAGCTCGCCGCAATCCCGGCATGAAGCCCAAGCCGCGAGGCCTGCTTCTGGACCTGCTGCTCGCGGCCGACCCCGAGCCGCTGTCGTCGCGCGACGCCGTCACCGCCTGCGCGCTGTTCGGCATCAGCGACAACAACGCGCGCGTTGCGCTGGCACGACTGTCGTCGGAAGGCCTCATCGAGCCCGCCGAGCGCGGCAGCTACCTGCTGAGCGCTCGCGCGCACGAGCTGGCCGACGATGTCGCCCTGTGGCGCACCGCCGAACAGCGCGTGCGTGAATGGAACGGCGGCTACATCGGCGTGCACTGCGGCGCGCTGCCGCGCAGCGATCGCGCGGCGCTGCGCGCGCGCCGGCGCGCGCTGGACATGCTGGGCTTCCGCGAACTCGAACGCGGGCTGTACCTGCGACCCGACAACATCGAGCGCGATCTCGACGCGGTGCGCAGGCGCCTGTACCAGATCGGCCTGGAGCGCGGCGCGAGCGTGTTCGCCGCCGATGGTTTCGAGGCCGCGCGCGAGGCGCGTATCCGCAAGCTCTGGGATGGCAGGGCGCTCAACGCGAACTACCGAAAGCTGCGGCTGCAACTCGAAGACTGGATGAGCACGTCGAACCGGTTGGCTCCGGAGGCCGGAGCGCGCGAGGTGTTCACGATCGGCGGCCGCGCGATCCGGCACGTCGTCTACGATCCTCTGCTGCCCACCCCGCTGGTCGACGTGCAGGCGCGGCAGGATTTCGTGGCGACGGTGCGCAAGGTCGATCAGCTCGGGCGCCGGCTCTGGCAGCGCATGTACGAGGCCTCGACCGGCTTGCCGGGTCCGTTCACCACGCCGGGATCAACGGCTCGCGTCGAAGCCGGCGCGTGATGCCGGCCGCGATGCGGCGGCGACGCGCTGCGGGTTCGTGCCCACTTACGAAGCCGCGCGGGTGCATTGCATCCTTCGCGTATCGCGGCGGCGTCGTCGCGCCTCTGCATTGATGCGTCCCGCCCGGAGCCCTGTTCATGCCGATCCGCAACGCGCCCTCCGCGCTGCCCACGACCTTGCGCTTCATGGGCTCGCGCCTCGCGCGGCGCCTGCGCGGCCAGTCCAAGGCGCCGCCGGATGATTTCCGCGATCGCATCGAGCAGGCCCTGTCGAAGCTGAGCGATTCGGTCCTGCGTTGCGACTGGGTCAAGGTGCCAGCCTCGACCGCGCCGTGGATCGACAGCGGCGTCATGCTGCCGGCGGGCAGCACCGTGAGCCTGCTCGCCAGCGGCATGGTCTTCGCGTCCGGCGCGCTCGACGTGGGCTTCCAGCCCAAGGTCGGACTGTGGTACCGCGTGGGCGCGGGTGAGATCGCGAAGATCGTGGGCAACGCGAGCAGCTTCGACTCGGGTTCGGGTGGACCGCTGTGGTTCACCAGCAAGCCCTCCGGCGAATTCGCGGATCGTGCCGGCGCTTTCGAGAACAAGTACCCGCGCGTGAATTTCGCCGGTGGGTTCGACGTGGCGGTCATCCAGTGGCGCAGTGATGCCGCGCACGGCCTGGAGGCGGCCGCGAAGCTCGAACCGCAGTGGTTCGGCAAGGCGCTGCAGCGGCTGCGCAAGCCGGTCACGCCGCCCTCGGGCTGGCATTACCTGTGGCGGCTCGGGCAGGGTGAGATCTTCACGCACTGCGATGCGAAGAACGACGAGCTCTGCGTCCACACGAGCGCCGACGTCGGCATCCTGCAGTACCCGGTGGATGTTCCACTGACGTCGGACAGCCGCGTGCACTGGTCCTGGCTGGTCGAGCAGCTGCCTTCGAAGCTGCCCGAGCACATCGAACCCACCCACGATTACTTGTCTCTCGCGATCGAGTTCGACAACGGGCTCGACCTGACGTGGATGTGGAGTGCCTCGCTGCCGGTGGACACGATTTTCCAGTGCCCGCTGGCGTGGTGGAACGAGCGCGAGACGCACTGGGTCGTGCGTAGTGGCACCGCTCAGCTCGGGCAGTGGCTCGACGAGCGGCGCAACATCGCCGAGGACTATCGCAAGGCGATCGGCGGCGAACTACCCAAGCGCATCGTCGGGGTGTGGCTGATCGCGAACACCGTGTTCCAGCGCGGCGAAGGCAAGTGTCGCTACCGCGCCATCGCGCTCGAGGACGGGCAGGGGCGCGTCGCGATCCCGGGCTGAGCGTCTGCGAAAGGGACAGCGACACGCGCCATGCGTATCGCAGGCCTGCTCGGCGCGGCGCCGGTCCGAACTGGAGGCGGCCGCGCCGGTCGGGTGGGTGGAAAGATCCGCGAGCGCGTCCAATCCGTGCTGCGGGCGCGCTCACGGCACCGAGGGATCACCCCTATGACGTACAGCGAGGCCGGATGTTTAGTCTCTGGGCGCGGTGCCGCGTCGGCCCGCGCGGGGCCTATGGAGACTCGGAATGGACGGCGTACATGACCTGGGTGGCGTCAACGGCTTCGGCGCGGTGGAGCTGGAATCCAACGAGCCGGTGTTCCACGAGGACTGGGAGCCGATCGGCTACGCGCTGATCTTCGTCGGCGCGGCCGAGCTCAACGCCTTCACGATCGACGAGCTGCGCCATGCCATCGAGCGCATGGAGCCGCGCCATTACCTGACCTCCACCTACTACGAGCGCATCGTCACGGGCGTCGCCGCGCTGTACGTGGAGAAGGGCTACATCACGCACGAGGAGCTCGAGCGGCGCGCGGGCGGACGCTTCCCGCTGGCGCGGCCGGTCACGCCGGGCGAACCGGCGCGCGAGCCGTCGATCTCGTTCTCTCCGGGCGAGACGGTGCAGGTGCGCAAGGACCATTTCCGCGGCCACACGCGCATGCCCAAGTACGTGCGCGGAAAGCGCGGCACGGTCCTGTACCAGACGACGCACGCCTTCCCGTTCGCGAGCGCCGCAGGTCACGGCATCGAGGCGAAGAAGGAGCCGACCTACCACGTGAAGTTCCAGGCCAGCGATTTGTGGAGCGACGCGGACGCCAACGCGACCGTCGTCGTGGACCTCTGGGAAAGCTACCTGGAAAAGGTCTGAGGCCAGACCCGGTTCACGCGATCCCCTCGAGAAAAACCCATTCCGGAGACAGCCATGAGCGATCACCACGAACACCAGGCTCCGCTTGCATCGAAGGCCGCGCGCGCGAAGGCGCTGCGCGAGACGCTGGACGAGAAGAACCTGATCCCGAAGGACTACATCGAGAATTTCGCACACGTCGCGGAGAACGACTGGAAGCCGGCCAACGGCGCGCACGTCGTGGCCAAGGCCTGGACCGATCCGGCGTTCCGCGAGCGACTGCTCAAGGACGGCACCGCCGCCTGCGCGGAACTGGGTTACGGCGGCCCTCAGGGCGAATACATCGTGGCGCTCGTCAACACGCCGACCCTGCACCACGTCATCGTCTGCACGCTGTGCTCCTGCACCGCCTGGCCGATCCTCGGCCTGCCGCCCGACTGGTACAAGAGCTTCGAGTACCGTTCGAGAGTCGTGCGCGAGTCGCGCAGCCTGCTGCGCGAGATGGGGTTGGATATTCCCGAGTCGGTCGAGATCCGCGTGGTCGACACCTCCGCGGAGACGCGCTTCATGGTGCTGCCCCTGCGTCCGGCCGGCACCGAGGGCTGGAGCGAACAGCAGCTCGCGGCAATCGTCTCGAAGAATGTGCTGATCGGCGTGGCGCTGCCGCAGGTGCCGGCGTCGGCGAAGGCCGCCTGATCCGACCTGGCAAGTTGTCGCAGACCGGGGCCGGGGCCGTGCGCTCTGATCAGCGCCACTAATTCTGCGCAGCTGCCGCCGCCTGCGGCGTCGCGTCGAGCCGCGCCGTGTCGAATCCCATCGCAGCGAGGCGGTCGAGCAGTTCGGCACGCTTGGCCGTGTCGACCCTGGGTGTCCGCGACAGGATCCACAGGTACTCGCGGCCAGGTTCGCTGACCGCGACGAGCTGGTACTCCGGGTCGAGGTCCACGACCCAGTAGTCTCCCCAGACGAACGGAAGGAAGCCGAGCCAGCCCGGTGCGAACCGCACCTCGAGCTTCGCGGAGTCCGGGCCACCGACCTGCCGCGCGATGCCTGTGGCTTCGTCGATCTCGCCTTCTTCGGTGCGACAGCGATTGGTGATTCCTACCGTGGCGTCGGGCAGCAGTTCGTACGTGGCCGTCGTGTCGCCCACGCAATGCCGCTGGAAGCGATTCGGGTATTTCGAGATCTCGTACCAGCGACCCATGTAGCGCGAGACGTCGAGCGACGGCACCGCCTGGAGCAGCTCCGGTTTTTCTTCCGCCTGCGCCGCTCGCGGCAAACCACCCGACGCGAGCAGCGTGGCGACGAGCAAGGCGAAGCGGAGGAAGGCGTGACGGATCATGCGGCGGCGATGAGAACTTCGGCGGGGGAGGGCCGCGAGTCAGCACTTTGCGTTCCTGCAGACCGCGGACGCTCGCGCGGGTTCGCGCGTCGCCGCTCTCTCGCTCTCGATGCGAGCAGAATTCATTGGAAGCTCAGGCCAGCGGCACGGCGGACCGGCTCATCAAGAGGAGAAGAACGACATGACGCAGACGCGGAGCCATACCGAAGATCACATCGCCATCACCCACGTCATCCAGCAGGTCGCGCGGGGCTTCGACGACAAACGGCATGACGAACTGCTGCCGAAGTCGTTCACCAGGGACGCCACGATCCACTACCGCCTGCGCGGCGCGCTCATCGATTTCTCGATGCCCGAGGGCCTGGCCCTTTTCAAGCACTTCCACGATCGCTGCTGGTGGACGCAGCACCTGGTGTCACCGCACGTAGTGTTTATCGAGGGCGACACCGCGCAGGCCAGCACGCCGGTGCACGCGGTGCACGTGCAGATCCGGGACGGCAGCCGCAGCAACTGGCTCATCGCGGCGGTCTACCACGACGAACTCGTGCGCGAAGCAGGCGGCTGGCGCATCCGTACGCGCAAGGTGCCCTGCCCCTACGTGGAGGGTGATTTTCTCGAGCGGGGGGTGAAGCTCTTTCCGACCCTGCCGGAGTACTGACCGGGTCCGTCCTCGGAGCGCGACGTGCGAGGCGGGAAAAGCGATCCGTTCGAATCCATCATCGTCGGCGCGAGTCATATCAGCGCGAGCTGGTCCCCGGCCGCGGGCGGCACGCTGAACTGGCTGACGTCGTGCTCGCGTCGCGGGCCCTGGTTGAGGCCGAAGCGCTTGCAGGCGATGCGGAAGCGTTGCGCCATGAGTTCCGCATACTGCCCGGTGCCGCGCTGGCGCGTTTCCCACTCGGGATTGTAGTCGCGCCCGCCGTGCATCTGCTGGACCAGACTCATGACGTGCGCCGCGCGATCCGGAAGATGCGCGTCGAGCCAGGCGCGGAAGATCTCCTTGACCTCGTGCGGGAGCCGTAGCATCACGTAGCCGGCCCGCTTCGCACCCGCCGCCGAGGCCGCCTCGAGGATGGCCTCGAGCTCGGCGTCGTTGACGCAGGGAATCATCGGCGCGGCCATGACCGCCACCGGGACGCCGACTTCGACCAGGCCGCGGATCAGGCGCAGCCGCATCCTGGCCGACGAGGTGCGCGGCTCCAGCGTGCGCTTGAGTTCGTCGTCCAGCGAAGTCACCGACACCGCGACGCTGATCAGGCCAAGCTTCGCGAATTGCGCGAACAGGTCGAGGTCCCGCTGCATGAGCGCGGCACCCTTGGTGATCAGGCTCACGGGATGACGGAAGCGCAGCAGCACCTCGAGGATGTCGCGCGTGATGCGCAGGTCGCGTTCCACGGGCTGGTAGGGATCGGTGTTGCCTCCGATCATGATCAGCCGGCAGCGATAGGACTTGCGCCGCAGTTCCTGCTCGAGCAGTGCGCCGGCATCGGGCTTGTAGAAGAGCTTGGTCTCGAAGTCGAGACCAGGGGAAAGATTCACGTACGAATGCGCTGGCCGCGCGTAGCAATACACGCAGCCGTGCGCGCAGCCGCGGTAGGGGTTTATCGACTGGTCGAAGCCGATGTCGGGGGAGTCGTTGCGGCTGATGATGCTCTTGGACTTCTCGGCGAAGAGCTGCGTCTTGAGGTCCTCGACGACCGAGTCCTCGAGGCTGCCCCAGCCGTCGTCGATCGCGTCGACCGAGCGCGTTTCGAATCGACCCTTGGGCTGCGACACGGCGCCGCGGCCCTTCAAAGGCTTCGGAATGAACATGACGTGCGGCCCGGCGGGGGAGTTTCAGGACACTGTATGAATATACAGTTCACGCGTGAGCAGGTCGATGCCGCTCGTCGTGCGTGGCCGTGAATGCGCGGGCCCGCTCATGATTCCTGGCCGGCTCACTTTTCCCCGGTTCGGCCCGAGTAGCCGGCTTGCGAAGCGTGACCGCGTATTGAAGGCCCCGCGTCTGCTCGGAGATTGCGCAACGCTCGCTTCGAGGGCTTGCGGGTCCTCGGTGTGCCGGGTCGCTGCGCTCGCGGGCGGCTCCGGATGGGCAAAGGGGAGGAGTCCGCGGTGCTACTCGTCTGCGCTCCCCGCCATCAATCGCAGGTTCGCCGACAGCAGCCGCGGCCGGTCCGCGCAGGGCCCCACGAGCATCTCCACGTCGCCCGCCTCGAACACGGGCTCAAGATCCAGCCCCAGGAAGCTCAACTCCGAGGCGGGCAGGCTCATCACCACCGTACCGGTCTTCCCGGGTTCCAGGCGGATCTTCGCGAAACGCCGCAGTTCCAGCAGCGGTCGGGCGACGCAGGCGAGCCTGTCGCGCGTGAACAGGAACACCGTCTCTTCGGCCCCGTGCCGGCCGTCGTTGCTGACGTCGACCTCGACGCGAACGTCCTGCCGCTCGCCCGCCGTGTCCGGCGTCACGCGCAGGTTCGACAGCGTGAAGCGGCCGTAGGTGAGGCCGTGGCCGAACGGGTAGAGCGGATCATTCGGCACATCGTGGTACTTGCTCGTGAAGTAGTCCTTCGGATCCATTGGGCGGCCGGTCGGGCGGGCGCCGAAGAAGATCGGCACCTGCCCGACCGCGCGGGGCCACGTGATCGGCGTGCGACCGCTCGGCGAGACGCGGCCGGTGAGCACGTCGACGATCGCGTTGCCGGCCTCGCAGCCGAGAAACCACGCGGCGAGGATCGCGTCGGAATTTTCCGCGAGCCAGGGAATCACGAGCGGACGGCCGGAGAACAGCACGGCGATGACGGGAATCCTGAGCGCGCGGGCGCGCTCGATCGCGGCCTTCGCAAGCTCCATCTGCGGGGCGGGGATGTCGGGATACGCGCGGCTCGCGGCCTCGCCGCTCATCGTGGCCCGCTCGCCAAGGCAGAGCAGCAGCGCATCCGAGCCTTCGCACAACTCCACCGCGGCGGCGATTCCGGTGGGATCCGGATCGTCGATGCCCACGCCCGTCGCGTGGCGGATCTCGACATCGGGAAGCCCGGCCTCGAGCCCGGCCAGGACGCTGACCTGTCCTTCGGCTTCGCCCGCCGCCCACCAGGGCCCGCGCATTTCGATGGCGGCATCGGCCAACGGCCCGAGCACGCAGAGGCGCTTGATGCCGGGCGGCAGCGGCAGGGTCTCCCGCTCGTTGCGCAGCATCGTGATGCAGCGCGCGCCGACGTCGCGCGCGAACCGCCGGCGCTGCGCGATGGTCTCCATATCCTCCTGCTTCGCGCCGCGGCGGTAAGGGTCCTCGAACAGGCCGAGCCTTTCCTTGAGGGCCAGCACGCGCCGCACGCTGGTGTCGATCTCCTCCATCGTCACCAGCCCGCGCTCGAGCGCGATCGGCAGGCCGTTGCGGTAGGCGCCGGCCATCATGTCGATGTCCACGCCGGCCTTCAGCGAGAGCGTGGCGGCCTGCACGAGGTCGGCGGCGACGCCGTGCTTGATCAGCTCGCCGATCGCGTTGTAGTCGCTCACCAGCACGCCGTCGAAGCCGAGCTCGCCGCGCAGGTAGTCGCGCAGCAGCGGGATGTGCGCCGTCATCGGGACGCCGTTTAGGTCGGTGAAGGCCGGCATGATCGTCGCAACGCCGGCCTCGACAGAAGCCGCGAAAGCCGGCAGGTGCACCTCGCGCAAGGTCCGTTCCGAGATGTCGACCGAGGCGTACTCGCGCCCCGCCGTCACCGGCGAGTAGGCGCAGAAATGCTTGGCGCAGGCGGCCAGGCTTTCCCCGTGTGCCAGGTCGTCGGCCTGGAAGCCGCGCACCTTGGCGCGCGCCATCAGCACCGCGAGTCCCGCGTCTTCGCCCGAGCCTTCCGCGGTGCGGCCCCAGCGCGGGTCGCGCGAGACGTCAAGCATCGGGGCGAAGGTCAGCGCCAGGCCGTCGGCTGCAGCCTCGCGGGCCGCCTCGCGCGCGGTGAATTCCCAGGTTTTGGGATCGAAACATGCTGTTTCGGCCAGCGGGATCGGGAACAGCGTGCGATGGCCGTGGATGATGTCCAGGCCGACCAGCAGCGGGATTCCCAGGCGCGACTGCTCCACCGCGATCCGCTGCACCTCGTGCACGTGCCCGGCGCCGACCATGTTGAGCAGGTTCCCGATCGTGCCGTCGCGGATCGATTCGGTGGAATCGCCTGCGATGACCGGCCCCGTCACCGCGTAGCTCGACGCGGTCATCGTGAGCTGGCCAAGCTTCTCCGCCAGGGTCATCTGGCCCACCAGGTCGTCGATGCGACTCATACTTTCGATCCAGAAACAGGGCGTGTCCGCATGATAGGTCGGCGAGCTCAAATCGCCACGGCCGCCAAACGAAGTCAGAATCGGGATTCCACGATCGCCGTGCCGTCAGCGATGCGAAGCGAAGAAGAGCAATCCACGCCACGCGTGAAGACGGAAGATCCGGCGGTCCTGCTCGGGCTCCCCGACGAAGCCCTGATGGACCGGGTGCAACGTCAGACGTTCCAGTTCTTCTGGGAAGGCGCGCACGCGGCCAGCGGCCTGGCGCGCGATCGCCTGCCCCCGTTCGGGCACGCGCCCGAGGACCAAGTCGCGATCGGCGGCTCGGGCTTCGGTGTGATGGCGCTGATCGTGGCGGTCGAGCGCGGCTGGGTGCTGCGCGACGCGGCGGTGGACCGGCTCGGCGACATGCTCGAGGCGCTCGTGCGTGCGGAGCTGTACCACGGCGCCTATCCGCATTTCATGGATGGGCGCACGGGCGCGAGTATTCCCTTCTGGGGTAAGGACGACGCGGCGGACATCGTGGAGACCTCACTGCTGCTGCAGGGCCTGCTGTGCGTGCGCGAGTACTTCGATCGCGACGAGCCGCGCGAGGCCGCGATCCGCAGCCGCATCACGGGCATCTGGGAGGCCGTCGAGTGGGACTGGTTCACGCGCGGTACCGACGTGCTGTTCTGGCACTGGAGTCCGCGTCACGGCTGGGCCATGAATCACCCGATCCACGGCTGGAACGAGTGCCTGATCACCTATCTGCTCGCGGCCTCGTCGCCGCGCCACGCCATCGCGCCCGCGGTCTATCACCACGGCTATGCGAGCGGCCCCGATTTTCGCAACGGCAACAGCTTCCACGGCATCGAACTGCCGTTGGGCCAGCCCTACGGCGGCCCGCTGTTCTTCACGCACTATTCCTTCTGCGGGCTGGATCCCCGCGGACTCAAGGATCGTTACGCCGATTATTGGAACCTGTGCGTGCGCCACGTGCAGATCAACCGTGAACACTGCGTGCGAAACCCGAACGGGCACCCGGGCTACGGCGCGGATTGCTGGGGCCTGACGGCAAGCGACGATCCGGACGGTTACGACGCGCACGCACCCGACAACGACAACGGCACGATCTCGCCGACCGCGGCGTTGTCGAGCATGCCGTACGCACCTCAGGACGTGATGCAGGCGATGCGCGGCTTCCTGTCGAGGCATGGGGACCGGGCCTGGGGGCCGTTCGGCTTCGTCGATGCGTTCAGCGAGAAGCGCGACTGGTACGCGCGGACGATCCTGGCCATCGACCAGGGGCCGATCGTCGTGATGATCGAGAACCATCGCAGCGCCCTGCTGTGGAAGCTGTTCATGCGCGTGCCGGAAATCCAGGCCGGCCTTCGCAGGCTCGGCTTCACCAGCCCCTGGCTCGACGCAGGGACAGTGCCTTGAAGGAGCGGCTCGATGGCTGGATCGATCGGCAGTACCGGTTGTCCGCGGCGCTGATGCTGCGCGGTGTCTCGCCCGTGCACCTGGTCAAGTGTCGGCTGGGTTTCGGGCAGTCGATCCGTGCAGCGAAAGGCTCGATCGTGGCCTCGCCGGTGCTCGCGGACTGGGATCCGGATCCGGACTACTTCTTTCACTGGTACCGCGATTCCGCGATCGTGGTCGACGCGCTGCGCTTGCTGCATCTCGCCGGGGACATCGGTGAGGAGGCCAGGGCCCATCTCGGCGACTTCGTGCGCTTCAGCCTCGCGCTCGACGAGCTGGACGGACGCAGGCTGGTGCCGGGCACGGCGCGACGCGAGCAGGCGCGCCCCGACTTCCGCCGCTATTTGCGCGACGACGAGGAACTCGAGACGATCCACGGCGACGCCGTGGTGGCGGACACGCGCGTGAATCCCGATGGCACGCTCGACATCTCGAAGTGGTCGCGGCCGCAGTTCGACGGCGCGCCGCTGCGCTCGCTCGCGCTGTTGCGTTGGTTACGCATCGACTCGCTGGCCGACGGCCTGCGCGCGGACGTCTCGCGGCTGCTGCGCTCCGACCTCGCATTCGCCCGACGGCACTGGCACGAGCCCTCGCACGACATCTGGGAAGAGGAGTACGGCCTGCACTACTACACGCTGCGCGTCTCCGCCGCGGCGCTGCTGCAGGGCGCCGACTGGCTCGAGTCGGGAGGCGACGCAGCGACGGCGAGCGAATGTCGTGAACAGGGCCAGGCCGCGCTGGCGCGGCTCGACGACTACTGGCTGGACGAGGCGGGCTACTACCGCTCGCGCGTACTTGCGTCCGGCGCTCGCTCGGCCAAGGAACTCGATATCGCCGTGGTCTTCGCCGGGATCCACGCCGGGCCCGACACGGGTCCGCACTCGGTGCTCGATCCGCGCCTGCAGTCCTCGCTGTCGCAACTGGAGAAGCTGTTCTCGCGGCTGTATGCGATCAACCGCGGGCGCGGCGAAGGGCCGGCGATGGGACGCTACGAAGGCGATGTCTATCACTCGGGCGGCGCGTACTTCTTCTCGACGTTTGCCGCGTCGGAATTCTGCTTTCGCGCCGCGGCGGCGGGCGCCAGTGGCGCGCGCGCGTGGTTCGAGCGCGGCGACGCCTATCTTGCGACGATGCGCAACTACATCCCCGAAGACGGCGCCTTGTCCGAGCAGTTCGACCAGGTCAGCGGCGCGCAGACTTCCGCCAGGCACCTGACCTGGAGTTACGCGGCCTGCATCTCCTGCGTCGCGGCGCGCCGGGCCGCGACGCGCGCCCTGTCGCCGCACTGATCGCATGAGCCAGGCTCCGGACAGCAGGGACGCACCGACGCCCGCGGCCGCGACGACCGCGCAGACCGGGGCGATGCGCCAGCTGCTCACCATCCTGCGTGCGCTGCATGCCTCGCCGATCGGAAAGCCGCTGCTGGTGGTGGCTGTCGGCATCGTCGCCGTCATCGGCGTCACCTCCTGGGGCCAGATCCGACTCAACAGCTGGAACAAGGATTTCTTCGACGCGTTGTCGCGCCGCGACATGCGCGACTTCGTGGTCCAGCTCGGCGTGTTCTTCATCATCGCCGGTGCGCTGCTGGTGCTGAACGTGGGTCAGCGCTGGCTGGTGGAGACGCTCAAGCTGCGACTGCGCGAAGGCATGGTGCGCGACCTCGTCAGTCACTGGATGCTGCCGCGGCGCGCGTTCTGGCTGGCGCAAGCGGGTGCGATGGGCACCAATCCCGACCAGCGCATGCACGACGACGCGCGCCACCTGTCCGACATGACCGCCGACCTGAGCGTGGGCCTGCTGCAGGCCTCGATCCTCGCCGTGTCCTTCGCCGGCGTGCTGTGGGTGATCTCGGCGGACTTCAGCATCCGCCTGGGCGACAAGGACTACGCGGTGCCGGGTTTCATGGTCTGGGCCGCGATCCTGTACGCCGGTCTCGGTTCCCTTCTCAGCTACTGGGTTGGGCGCAGCCTCGTGGGTCGCAACGCCGAGCGCTACGAGCGCGAGGCCGAGCTGCGGCTGTCGCTGGTGCGCGTGAACGAGCACCTCGACGGCATCTCGCTGGCCAACGGCGAGGCCGGCGAGCAGCGACGAGTGGAGCGTTACCTCGAGGACCTGCTCGCGTCCGCGCGGCGCCTGGTCATGGGCCTGACGAACCTGACCTGGGTCACCGCGGGCTTCGGCTGGGTGACCACGGTCGCGCCGATCCTGGTCGCCGCGCCCTTGTATTTCTCGGGCAAGGTTTCATTCGGCGGCCTGATGATGGCCGCCGCGGCGTTCACGCAGGCACAGACCTCGCTGCGCTGGTTCGTCGACAACTTCAGCATCCTCGCGGACTGGCGCGCGACCCTGCTGCGCGTGGCCAACTTCCGCCAGGTGCTGGTCATGGATCAATCGCTGACCAGCAACGCGCGCCGCATCGAGTACGTGCAGGGCGAGGCGGGACAGCTGAAGGTCGAGAATCTGCAGGTGGATTCGCAGACCGGGCGCGATCGCCTCGACGAGTCTCCGCTGGTGGTGACGGCGGGCGAGCGCGTCCTGATCGTGGGCGCACCCGGCACGGCCAAGACGCAGTTGTTCCGCGCTCTCGCGGGGCTGTCCCCCTGGGGCGAAGGTCGCGTGGAGCGGCCGGCCGATGAGCCGGTGTACTACATGCCGCGCGGCACGCCGTATCTCCCGCGCGGCAGCCTGCGCGAGGTGCTCGCCTATCCGGCCAAGGTCGCCGATTTCAACGACGACGCGTTCGAGCACGCCCTGTCGCGGCTGGGCCTTGGGCGGCTGCTACCGTCGCTCGACAGGCAGCGGCGCTGGGATCAGGAACTGAGTCAGGACGAGCAGCTGGGCCTGGCCTTCGCGCGCATCGTGCTGCAGGCGCCGCCGTGGATCGTGATCGACGATGCGCTCGGCGGCCTTGACGACGAGGCCTTGGCCCGCGTCGTCGACATCTTCCAGAAAGAGCTCGTGCGCTCCGGACTGGTGCATATCGGTCGCGCGGTGCAGGGACGCGATTCGCTGTTCTCGCGCGTGGCGAACCTGGTCAAGGTCGACGGGGCCGCCATCGACGTCGACGAGGGGCCGACGTCATGAGGCCTGCCGTGCCGGTTGTTTTCCTGCGCATCCTCGCGGCGCTGCTGCTGATCGGGTCTGCACGGCTCGCGCAGGCGCAGGGGTTCGACTTCGCGCCGCCGGCGAGCGCCGAGGATCCGGGTGTGCCCGCGCTGATGCGCGATCTTGCCGAGCGCATCCTGCCTGTCTACCTGGAGAAAGATCCCGAGCGGTACCTCGTGAACCTCGCGGCCCTGCAACTGGTGTCGGGCAACCCGGGCGCCGCGGCGGAGAGTCGCAACGCGCTGCGCGAGCGGCGCACCACGGCCGGCCAGAGTCCGCAGCATCCTTACATCCTGTTCCACGACCTCGTCGTGCGCGCGCGGGCGGCCGAGCAGACCGAGCACGTCCCGTTCTCCGACGCCTTCGGACGCCTGTTCCGCGAGAACGTCTCGAAGCTGGGCGACCGCGAGTCGCACGCGGTGACGCGCCTGATGGGTTCTTCGCCGGCGGCGACGCGCGATGCATTGCAGGCCGCGTTCGACCGGATCCGGCCCAAGGGCAGCGTCGACGATCGCGAGGCGATGGACCTGGTGTGGACCTACATCTGGTTCGACGCGTATCGCCGCACGGGGGCGACGCTGCCCTCGCTCGCGCAGGGCGAGGCCAAGCGCCGCTACCTCGTCGACGAGAACGTGCACGTCAAGGGCCGCGGCGGCGTGGAGATCGTCGCGCGCGTGGTGCGGCCCAGGCAGGCGAGCAAGCCGCTGACGACGCTGCTCGAGTTCACCATCGATCCCGCGCAGGACGATGCTCACGCCAGTGCGGCGCATGGCTATGCCGGGGTCGTGGCGTACACGCGCGGCAAGAAGCGCGCGAAGGGCCGCATCACGCCCTTCGAGCACGACGGCGACGACGCGCGGCTCGTGATCGAGTGGATCGCGGCGCAGCCCTGGAGCGACGGCCGCGTGGCGATGATCGGCGATGGATACGGCGGTTTCGCGGCCTGGGCGGCGCTGCGAAAGCCGCCTGCGGCGCTCAAGGCCATCGCCACCGCAGATGCCATGGCGCCGGGCATCGACTTTCCGATGGAAGGGCGCATCGTGCGCAACGCCGCGTATCGCTGGGCAGAGGAGCACACGCAGGGACTCGAGGAACCGGCGGCACGCGACCCGGCGTACTGGAGCGCGCTCGACCTGTCGTGGTTCCGAAGCGGGCGGCCGTATCGCGACTTCGATCGCATCGCCAAGGATTCCAACCGCGTGTTCCGTCGCTGGATCGGGCATCCGAGCTACGACCGTTACTGGCAGAAGATGATCCCGTTCCGCGAGCAGTTCGCGAAGGTGGAGATCCCGGTGCTCTCGATCACCGGCTACTACGCGCAGGGCGAGGTCGGCGCATTGCACTATTTCGAAGAGCACACCTCGCGTGCGAAGGATGCACAGCACGCGCTGCTGATCGGACCCTGGGACGAGAGCGCCGTCGCGGATCGACCGTCACGCATGCTGCGCGGTTACGCAGTGGATGCGGCATCGCGCGTGGACCTGGCGGAGCTGCGCTTCGAATGGCTCGACCATGTTCTCAAAGGAGGTCCAAAGCCGGAACTGCTGAAGGACCGCGTCAACTGGTGGGCGATGGGCACGGGCGAGTGGCGGCATGCGCCGACGATCGATGCGATGGGCGGGAAGGGCCTGCGCCTGTACCTGGAGACGGACGAGAAGGTCGATGTGCGTCGGTTGCTCGACGCCGCGCCGGCCGACGGGACCTCGTTCCTGCAGGTGGTCGATCGCAAGGATCGCGGCGGTCCGGCCGCATCCGTGACGCCGCCGATCCTGTCGCGGCGGATTGCGCTGGACCATGCCGTGACCTATCTCAGCGATCCGCTGCCGCAGCCCTTGGAGGTGGGCGGCCTGCTGTCGGGGCAGCTGGATCTGAGGCCCAGCCGCATGGACATGGACTTGAGTGTGACCCTGTACGAACTGCTGCCCAACGGTGAATACCTGCTGTTGTGCGATCCCTACGAGTTCCGTGCGAGCTACGCGGGCAATCCCGTGAAGCGTCGCCTGCTGCAGGCGGGTGTGCGTCAGAAGCTGGCTTTCAAGACGGAGCAGCTGATGGGCCGGCGTCTCCACGCCGGGAGCCGCGTGGTGCTGGCGATCGGCGTCAATCACCGCGCCGACCGGCAGGTGAACTACGGAATCGGCGACGATGTGAGCGCGGAGTCCTTGAAGCGCGCGAAGGCGCCGCTGAAGATCCGCTGGTATCCGGACAGCTACATCGAACTTCCGGTGCGTCCCTGATTTCAATCCCGGGAGCTACGATTTGCCCATCGACGAACGCCGTTTCGACACGGTCAGCGAGGCTTCGCTCGCGCTGGCTGCCACAGTCGCGGACGACCTGCGGCGGGGCCTGACCCGCCAGGCCGCGGCGGCGCTTGCCGTGTGCGCCCGTCCCGCACTGGCGCCGTTTTTCGAGGCTCTGAGCGCGCAGGTGCTCGACTGGTCGCGCGTGCAGATCGCGCTCACCGACGAATGCTGGGTGCCGCCCGGTTCCGAGCACAGTGCCGAGCGCCTGCTGCGGCGACACCTGATCCGCGAAGAGGTGCTCGACGCGCGACTCATCAGCCTCTGGACGAACGATGCCCGGCCGATCCAGGCCACGCCGGAGATCGCGGACCGCTTGATGCGCATGACGCGGCCGTTCGACGCGGTGGTCCTCGACGTGGGCGAGGATGGTCGCGTGGCCGGCCTGTTTCCCGGCATGCCCGGCCTGGACGCGATGTTGAACGCGAACTGGGCGGTCCCGGCGGCGCCCGCGAAGGCGCCGGACGAGGATATCGAACGCATCACGATGACCTTGCGCGCCCTGCTGGACGCGCATCGGATCTACCTCGTGCCTGTAGGCGCCGGGTCGCGAGGGGCTTACGCGCGGGCGCTCGAGGCGAAGAATGGATCGCCGGTACGCGCGCTGTTGGCGCAGCGGCGCACGCCCGTGACGGTGGTGCTGGTCGACGGCTGAGAGATCGAATGCGTCGGCATCCCTGACTGGCCGGCATTTCTCCAGGTCGGGCTTCGGCCCGCACTTGCGCGCTAAAATGCGTGCGAATGGGCGACAATCCGTAGTCATTAGAACGGGTTCGACCCGCCGGACCATGACCGATGGTTCAGGAGACGGAGTGAGCGCGCGGCATCTTGTTTCACCCAGGAAGGCGGCAGGAGCGTTTGCGTGACGACGTCACGCGACCACGGGCCGTCGACTGCGCGCGCGCTGCGCGGGGCGCTGGCGGAACTCCAGGTCATCTTCGACAACGTCTTCGTGGGTGTCTGCTACACGCGCGAACGCGTGATCGTCCGCTGCAACCGCCGCTTCGAGGAGATGTTCGGGTACGGCGTCGGCTCACTGACCGGGCAGGACATCGTGATCCTGTATCCCTCGCGCGAAGAGTACGATCGCATCGGCCGCGCGGGCTACGGCTACCTCGAGACGCACGACACGTATTCGGACGAGCGCATGATGCGGTCGCGCGACGGCGATCAGTTCTGGTGCCAGGTCGCGGGCCGGCCGCTCGACCACGACCATCCGACGCGCGATGGCATCTGGATCTTCCAGGACATCTCCGAGCGCAAGCGCGCCGAGGACGCGCTGCAGCGTGCCAACGAGCGGCTCGAAAGCCGCGTGCAGGAACGCACCGCCGACCTGCGCCGTGCCTACGACGCGCTGCGCGAGGAAATGAGCATCCGCCGCCAGACCGAGGAGGATCTGCGCGCGAGCCAGGAAAAGTACCGCGCCCTGTTCGAGAGCTTTCCGATCGGCATCTCGATCACCGACGAGCAGGGCAAGGTCATCGAGATCAACCGAAAGCTGTCGCGGATCAGCTCGCTGTCGACCGTGGCGCGCTTCACCAGCGAACTCGAGCTGAGCTCGATGAACGCGGCGCTGATCTATCCCGACGGCAGTGCGATGAAGCAGGACGCGCTGCCGAGCACGCGCTCCATCCGCGAGCAGCGCGTGATCTCCGACGTGGAACTGGGCGTGCGCTATGGAAACGGTCGCGTGCGCTGGTTTCAGGTCACCGCGGCGCCGATTCCGGTGAAGGGCTACGGCGCGATGGTGGCGTACACCGAGATCACCGAGCGCAAGCGATTCGAGGAGCGCGACCGCACGCAGCAGGCGGAACTGGCGCGCGTCTCGCGGCTGAACACGATGGGCGAGATGGCCGCAGCACTCGCGCACGAACTCGGGCAGCCGTTGGCCGCGACCCTGAACTACCTGCACGGCTGCCAGCTTCGGCTGGTGGGCGGCGACTACGACCGCGAGCTGTTCGACTCGGCGATCTCGCAGGCGATCTACCACGCCGAGCAGGCGGGGGCGATCGTGCGTCACGTGCGCCAGTTCGTGCGGAAGCACGAGCCCGAATCCATCCTCGTGCCGATAAACTCGCTGATCGAGCAGATGCTGTCCTTCCTCGATTTCGAGCGGCGTCAGTCGCGCACCGCGATCAACCTGGACCTGGCGCCGGATGTGCCCTCGGTCTGGGTCGATCCGCTCGAGATCAAGCAGGTGATGGTCAACCTGATCAAGAATGCTTTCGAAGCGATGTCGGAAATGCCGCCGGAAGGGCGCATCATCGACATCTCCACCAGCCGCCACGGCGACATGGTGGAGGTGGACGTCTCTGATCACGGGCCCGGCGTGAGCAAGACCAAGCTGACGCAGATCTTCAATCCTTTCTTCACCACCAAGCGCAACGGCATGGGCCTGGGCCTGGCGGTGTGCCGCTCCATCGTGGAATCGCACGGTGGGCGTCTGACGGTGTCCCGCAACGTGCTGGGCGGCGCCGCCTTCTCCTTTACGCTGCCGATTCGCGAAAAATCATCAACGAGAACGCTGAATGATCCAGGATAGGGTCGCGCCACGGCGCGAAGAGGAACCGACCGTCTTCGTGGTCGACGACGAGAGTTCGGTTCGCAGTTCGCTGCAGTGGCTGCTGGAATCGATCCGGCTCAAGGTCGAGACCTTCGAATCGGCAGAGGCCTTCCTCGCGAAGATACTGACGGATCGACCCGGTTGCCTCGTGCTCGACGTGCGTATGCCGGGCCTGACCGGTCCGGAGCTCATGGACCGGCTGCACGAGAAACACTTCGGGATGCCGATCATCTTCCTGTCGGGGCATGGCGACGTGCCTCTGGCCGTGCACACGATGAAGGGCGGCGCGTTCGACTTCCTGCAGAAGCCTTACAACAACCAGCAGTTCCTGGAGCGCGTGCGCAACGCACTGGATCTGGATGCCAAGAACCGCAGCATGCGGCGACAGCAGGGGGACACCGGTACGCGCATCGACGGACTCAGTGGCCGCGAGCGAGAGATCCTCGACCTCGTGATCGAGGGTCAGAGCAACAAGGTGATCGGACGGGCGCTGGGCATCAGCTACAAGACAGTGGAAGCCCACCGTGCGCGACTGATGCGCAAGATGGGCGTGGCGAGCTTCGCTGAACTCATGCAGGTGGTGCTGGCCTTCCGCGGACACTCCTGACGACGAGCGCCGCGTCGCTGCGCCCAAGAAAAAAGCCCGGCCGGAGCCGGGCTTTTTTTGTTCAGCGGGTGCGCCTGTTCGTCAGACGGCGGCCTCGATGGCCTTGCGGATCTTCTTCATCGCCGCCGACTCGATCTGCCGGATGCGCTCCGCCGACACGCCGTACTCGTCGCCGAGTTCCTGAAGACCCGCCTTCTCGCCATCGGCCAGCCAGCGGCGCATCAGGATGTCCCGCGAGCGTGCGTCGAGGCGGGTGATCACCTCGCGCATCGTGCTCTCGCGCTGCTCGTGCCAGTCCGCGTCTTCGATGCGCTTGATAGCGGGGTCTTCGACGGCGAGGTAGTCCTCGGGTACATACGTGCTCTCGTCGTCATCCGACTGCGTGGCACTGAAGGAGACGTCGGCACCACCAAGCCGGCCCTCCATCTGCAGCACTTCCTCCGGTTTGACCTTCAGGTCACGCGCGATGACTTCCACCTCGGCCGCGTTCATCCAGCCCAGGCGTTTCTTGGCCGAGCGCAGGTTGAAGAACAGCTTTCGCTGGGCCTTGGTCGTGGCGATCTTCACGATGCGCCAGTTCTTGAGGACGAACTCGTGGATTTCCGCCTTGATCCAGTGAACGGCAAAGCTGATCAGGCGCACGCCCACGTCCGGGTCGAAGCGCTTCACGGCTTTCATGAGGCCGACATTGCCCTCCTGGATAAGGTCGGCAAGCTGCAGGCCGTAGCCCATGTACCCACGGGCGATATGAACGACGAAGCGCAGGTTCGACACCACGAGGTTCTGCGCGGCCGACAGGTCGCCCTCTTCGCGCAGTCGACGCGCCAGCCGGCGTTCTTCCTGGGGCTCCAGAACCGGAATCCGGCTGACGGAGTGAATGTACGAATCGAGGCTGCCCGCCAAGGGGACCGGAAGGGCTGCGGGACGCAGCGCAACGGCAGTGGTGGACGAACTCATTTGAACTCTCCCGAAACAGCGAAAAAGGATGTTAGCACTCGGAGATTTGAGTGCTAAAGGGGCGCGGAGTTCCATCTAAGCTCAGAGCGATTTCGATGCCCAACCAGGCGCTCGGATGGAGGCAGTCTCCCGGTCCGTTGAAGCTTCCCATGTACCGGCAAACATGGGGACGGCCGGCCGCGGTTCAATGCACACCTATAATCCTGCGACCTTTTTTCGCTGCGGCCCCATGCTGATCTCGTCCTCGCCGCCCGACTGGAGCCTGTCCGTGGTCAGCCACGGGCACCTGCCGCAGATCCGGACCCTGTTGGAAACCGCCGGCAAGCTGCTCGATCCGACCCGGTTCGAGGTCCTGTTGACGCTGAATCTGCCCGAATCTGCCCACGGGATCGAAAACGCCTGGCCGGGCCGGCTCAAGGTGATCCGCAACACTCACCCCAAGGGCTTCGGAGCCAACCACAACGCAGCACTGCGTGAAGCAACGGGAGCCTGGGTTGCCGCAGTAGACCCCGACTTGGACCTGGGCCATCTCGATCCGTTCGCCGCCTTGGCGTCCGCACTCGAGAATGCCTCCACTGGCATCGTCAGTCCGACCGTGCTCGACGCTTCCGGTGCCTGCTCCGACCACGCACGCGAGGTCCCTACGCCGGGTCGACTCGCCCGGCGCTACGCCAGCGGCGGGCCTGCTTCGTTCGAAAGCTGGCTGACGATTCCGCACGACGTCGACTGGGTTGCCGGGCTATTCATGGCGATGCGGCGGGAGACCTTCAACCAGCTGGGTGGATTCGACGAGCGCTTCCACATGTATTGCGAGGATGTCGACCTCTGTCTGCGCAGCTGGAATGCCGGCTTGGCAGTGCGCGTGATCCCTGGTGCGTCGGTGGTGCATCCCGCGCGCCGCCGCACGCTCAAGGACCCGCGTCATTTCCTTTGGCATCTGGCCAGTCTCGTCCGGTTGTGGCGTTCCGTCAGCTATCGCGAATTCCGGCGCTCGCGCTGAAACGCTTCCCTTCACTTCGAGGTGTGGCATGAACGACTCCAACACGTTCGACGACGACGACACTCGCGCGCCCTCCCTGGGTCTGCTCCTTCGCGAGGCGCGCGTGCCGTTCGAGATCGCGCGCTTTCTAGTCGGCACGCGAAGTCTTCGCAGGCTTCCCGCTGGCGACGGTCATCCCGTGCTGCTGGTTCCCGGCTTCGGCGCCGATGAATTCCTGATGCGACCACTGCGCCGCGCGCTGGAGAAGCTCGGCTACGCCGCCGAGGACTGGGGACAAGGCCGGAATCTCGGCATGCGCCCCGAGATCCGGCAGGCGCTTGCCCTCAAGCTCGACTCGATGGCCAAGCGCACCGGCCGGAAAGTGAGCTTGATCGGCTGGAGCCTCGGCGGTGTGTTCGTGCGCGAGCTCGCGCGTGCAAAGCCCGAGCAGGTGCGGCGCGTCGTCACCTTGGGCAGTCCGATCAATCGTCGACCTGACGCCAACAACATGATGCCGCTGTTCCGGCTCGTGAACGGAGGTCGTTCGCCGAAGCTCGATCGCGCGGGATTCGAGCGCCGAAAAATTGCGCCGCCTGTGCCGTGTGCCGCGATCTATTCGCGCAGCGACGGGATCGTCGCGTGGGAGGCTTGCATGGAAGAAAACGCGGCGAATACGCAGAACATCGAAGTGCGGGGAAGTCACTTCGGACTCGTCGTGAATCTCGAAGTCGTCGCGGCGCTAGCACGTCTGATGTCGGAGGACGCAAATAAACTTTCCGACAGACGGTAAAAAAAAGCCGAGAGCTATTGACACAACATCTTGTGTTTTGATGGTGGTCGGTACACCATAGGCCGTGGTTAGAGGCCGTCGACGGTGGGCGTTGTCGGATCTGACCGCTTTGACTTACTGCTAGGAGATAGTCATGCCCGTAGCCAAGAAGAAGCCGGCGGCCAAGAAGGCCCCTGCAAAGAAAGCTGCAAAGAAGACGGCCAAGAAGGCGGCCAAGAAGAAGTAATCGGTTTATTCCGATTGCTCGCGCGGCGGGATTTCCGCCGCGCTTTTTTTTGCCTGAAATTCGGCGCCGAGGCCCAGGTTCAGGCTGCTTCGGAGAGTTCTTCGGTCAGGTCCGCGAAGAACGCGGTGACGCGATCGAGTTGCTCGCGCGCATTGTCCACGCGATTCACCGCCGCCCAGAACGCGTCGACGCCAGGATGACTCTGGCAGTACCACTGGATGTGCTTGCGGGCGACGCGCACGCCTCGCGACTCGCCGTAGAGCGCGTGCAGCTCGCGCATGTGATCGAGCAAGGTCGATGCAACTTCCGTCCGGCTGGGTGCAGGTAGCACTTCGCCTGTCGCCAGGAAGTGAGCGAGTTCACGAAAGATCCAGGGATGGCCCAGCGCGGCGCGCCCGATCATCAGGCCGTCGGCGCCGGTCTGGTGCAGGATCTCCCGCGCCTTTGGACCGCTGTCGACGTCGCCGTTGGCGATCACCGGAATTTTTACCGCTGACTTCACGGCGGCGATGGTCTCGTACTCGGCCGCGCCTTCGTAGTGATCCTCACGCGTGCGCCCGTGCACGCTCAGCGCGGCGATGCCGCAGTCCTGCGCGATGCGGGCGATCGTGACCGCGTTGCGATGGGCGCGCGCCCAGCCGGTGCGCATCTTCAGTGTCACCGGCACCCGCGCCGCGGCGACGACGGCGGACAGGATCCGTTCGACGAGGGCCTCGTCCCTCATGAGCGCCGAGCCGGCATCCACCCGGCATACCTTCTTGGCAGGGCAGCCCATGTTGATGTCGATGATCTGGGCGCCCTGCTCGACGTTGAACGCGGCCGCGCGCGCCATCGTGTCGGGGTCGGTTCCGGCGATCTGGACGGAGATTGGCGCCGACTCGGCGTCATGCTCGCGCCGCAGTCTCGATTTGGCGGTATGCCAGAGGCTGGGATCCGAGATGGTCATCTCGGACACGACCAGGCCGGCGCCCAGTCGGCGGCACAGCCCGCGGAACGCGCGGTCGGTGACGCCTGCCATCGGCGCCAGCACCAGCGGGGGAGCGATCCGGTAAGGTCCGATATCCATCTGCGCATTGTCGCTGAGCGTGCGCCGGTAGTACGATTTTCCGCGGTCCGCGCGATGTTCAAGCCGTCAGCCCGATGCTAGATTGGCCGCAAGCTCAGTAGCGGTGAAACCTCGCCATGATCGGCAGAAGCGCGTTGGTGATCGACGACTCGAAGTCAGCGCGTTTTGCGCTACGTCGTTACCTGGAAGGTCACCGATACCAGGTCGAGGCAGTGGAGAGCGCCGATGACGCGATGCGCTTCCTGGAGGGCAGCAAACCAGGCGTGATCTTCCTCGATCACGTGATGCCCGGTGTCGACGGGTTCGCGGTGCTCAAGAACCTGCGTGCGAATGCGGACACGGCTCGCATCCCGGTCGTGCTCTGCTCTTCGAACGAGGGGCCGGAGTTCAACGCGCAGGCGCGTGCGGCCGGCGCCAACTGCGTTCTGCAGAAACCGCCCAATCCCGAACAGCTCTACCGGATCCTCGACGATCTCGAACGCGGCGATGATCCCGCCGCGCAGGGAGGCGTCCGGCCGATGAACGCACCGCGATTCGCGGTGGCGCGCCCTGCGGCGCCGGCGCTCAATGGCGTCGTAGCGGCGAACTCCGAGCGCACGGCGGTTGCCAACGGCGGCGAAGACGCGATCCGCGAGCAGCTCGAGTCGCGGATGAAGAAAGTCTCACAGGGCCTTTTCGTCCAGTTCGCGGAGATCAAGGCGACGGTGGCGCACCTCGCGAGCCAGCAGACCAAGCTGGCCGAGCAGAGCAGGCTCTCCGAACAGACCAACTCGGCGCGCACGGAGTTGCGCGCCGAATTTCGCAACGGGCTCGACGAGACCAACCAGGCGCTGCGTCTGGTGACGTCCCGTATCGAGGGCATCGAGCGGGAGATCTTTTCCCAGCTCACGACAATGCGCACCCACCTGGACGCAACCCTGAAGACGCATGCCGATCGCGTGACCGATGTCGTCCAGTTCGCGCGCCAGGCCGCTGCCGAAGAAGCGCAGGTCGTGGCCGAGCGCACGGTGATGTCGGCCGCGCTGCGCATTTCCGACCAGCTCGCCGACGCCATACTGGGCGCCGTCGGGCGTCGTTGAATCGCGCACCCCTCAGGCGCGCAGCGTCACCCATGCAAACCAGGCCCAGCCCGCGAGGAAGAGCAGGCCGCCGATCGGCGTGATCGCGCCGAGCCAGCGCGTTTGGGTCAGCGCCAGCAGATAGAGGCTGCCGCTGAACACGAGAACGCCGCCGATGAAGCAGCCGGCGACGATGTCGAGGCCGGCCACCTTCGTCTGGCGCGCGCACAGACCCACCAGCACGAGAGCGAGCGCGTGATAGAAGTGGTACTCGTTCGCCGTCTTCCAGATCGCCACCATCTCGGGTGAAAGCCGGCTGCGCAGTGCGTGTGCGCCGAAGGCGCCGAACGCCACCGCGATGAATCCCAGGATCGCGCCGATGCCGAGCGAAGCGGACGCCAGCACGTTCATCAGGAGTGCTCCACCACGTTGAAGCCGATGCCTGCCTTCTGCAGACGATCGATCAGCTTGTTTCCCATTGCATGGGCCGGTGTGATCACGCCCGCGCGCCTGGGTAGCCGGTCCTTGGCCAGGCACATCGCGGATTCGGCCAGCATCTTCGAGGTCTCCCCGTACCCAGGATCGCCACCGGTGACCTCGGTCACGACCCGCTGCCCGCCGCCGCGGCCGATGAAACGCACGCGGAACCAGGCCTTCGCACGTTTATCGGCACTCGGTCCCTGTCCGGGGTCGCGAAGCTTGAGCAGGCGGTCGCGCGTGGGCTTGAATTGCGCACCAACCATGGCTATGCCCGCACCGCCGACGAGGCCGGCAACGGTCGCGAGCTTCTTCACCTGGATGTAATGCCCATAGCGGAACGCAGGGCCGTAGCGCTCATCTGCCGCGGCGGATCGCCGCACCATCTGCGGGTCGATGCTGGGGAAGGGCACCACCCAGGAGTTGAGCGCCTTTTCGAAGCGGATCGTCTGCCGCGTCGAGCCGATCTTGCGATCCACCGGCCAGCCTTCGCGCGCACGGCGTTCCTTGGCGATCTTCGAATACTCGCGCAGCCGCGAGAACGCCGTGATCGCCGAATGCCATGTGCCGCCCGAGATCTCGCCGCCGGCTTTCACGAATCCTTCTACGGTGATCGGCACGTCGTCCGGTAGCTGCTGGACGGTGAAGTACGCGCCCAGGTCATGCGGAATGGAATCGAAGCCACATGCGTTGACGATGCGCGCGCCGGTTTCCTTTGCCTGTTCGTGGTAGCCCAGCCACATGCGATCGACGAATTCGGGCTCGCCCGTGAGGTCGACGTAGTCGGTGCCGAACTCCGCACAGGCGGCCACCAGGGGTTCGCCATAGCGGATGTACGGGCCGACGGTGGTGATCACGACCTTCGTGGCCCTTGCCACCGCACGCAGGGAATCGGCTTCCTCGACGTCGGCCTGGAGCAGGTCGAGTTCCGCGCAGGCGGGGTTCAGGTCCGCGAGCCCGGCGCGCACCTGCTCGAGCTTGGCGCGATTGCGTCCGGCCAGCGCCCACAAGAGCTTCTCGCCGCCGTGCATGGCGAGGTACTGGGCCGTGAGCTGACCGGTGAAGCCGGTCGCACCGAACACCACGATGTCGTATTTGCGCTTCGTCGTCGCCATGCGTCCCCAGAGATCCCTGCCGGATGCGCGGCCGGCGCCGCGCGAATGCGGGGCAGTGTCTCACAGGCCCCGACGCGCTCCAGCGCCGTTGCGACAGGCAGGCGGGTGTGAGCCGCGACCCCTCGCGGAAGACGAACTCAGACGGTGTTGCGACGTCGCGGAGCAGCGGCGGCCGCACGGGCGGCCACCGGCGCGGGGCCGAGCACCGCGCGCAGGCAGAACAGGCTGATCGTCGTGATGACCTGCTCGCGGTGGCGTTCGCCTCGATGGGTTGGACCGATCGGGCCGATCAGCGCCTCGGTGAAAGCGCCGACGATGCAGGCCGAGGCCACGTCGCTGTCCTGCGGTGGAAATTCGCCGGAACTGATGCCGTCCTTGAGGATCGTCTTGAAGACGTTCCCGAATTCGCGGCGCGCGCGGATGCGGGCGATGTCGACCTCGGGTTCCGCCGGCTCGGCGATGAAGGCATAAGCGAGGAAAGGGCCTTCGAAGGCGCGGCGCGCGAAGGATTCGACGGCACGGCGCAGCCGGTCCGGGGCGGTCCCTTCCGACTTCGCGATGCCGCGAAGGATGTCGATCTCGTGCTTCACCGCTTCGCCGAGCACCTCGACGAAAAGGTCGGACTTCGAGGGGAAGTAGCGGTAGATCGAACCGGTGGAAAGGCCGGCATCGGACGCCACCGCCGCGATCTGCGCCGCCCGGAAGCCACCTTCCGCGACGAGTTTTCGGGCCGAGACGAGGATGCGCTGGCGGTTGTCGGCAAGCCGTTCTTCCATCAGCGGGGAGCGCTTGTATCGCATGGTGTGAATGATACATCACGAAATGAATGAAGATTCACTTTTATTGTGGACGGGGATAGACTGCCGCCGCGTCACCCATCCCATCCCGATTCGCGAGGACCCGGCCGCCATGAATCCCGCCCTGAATTTTGACCTCGGAAGCGACATCGACTCGCTGCGCGAGGTGGTGATGCAGTTCTGTCGGAAGGAGATTGCGCCGATCGCCGCCGAGGTGGACCACAGCAACAAGTTCCCGATGCCGGTCTGGAAGAAGCTCGGCGACCTGGGCGTGCTGGGCCTCACGGTCGAGGAGGAGTACGGCGGCACCAACATGGGGTATCTCGCGCACGTCGTGGCCATGGAGGAAATCTCGCGCGCCTCCGGCTCGATCGGCCTCTCCTACGGCGCGCACTCGAACCTGTGCGTCAACCAGATGCGCAAGAACGGCACCGAAGCGCAGAAGAGGAAGTACCTCCCCAAGCTGATCTCGGGCGAGCACGTGGGCGCGCTCGCGATGTCCGAGCCCGGCGCCGGCTCCGACGTGGTCAGCATGAAGCTGCGCGCCGATCGCCAGGGCGACCGCTATGTGCTCAACGGCAACAAGATGTGGATCACCAACGGGCCGGATGCCGACACATTGATCGTCTACGCCAAGAGCGACATCGGCGCCGGTCCGCGCGGGATCACGGCCTTCATCATCGAGAAGGACTTCAAGGGCTTCTCGACCGCACAGAAGCTCGACAAACTCGGCATGCGCGGCTCCAACACCTGCGAGCTGGTTTTCCAGGATTGCGAAGTGCCGGTCGAGAACGTGCTCGGATCGGAAGGACGCGGGGTCAACGTGCTGATGTCGGGTCTGGACTACGAGCGCGTCGTGCTCTCGGGCGGTCCGCTCGGCCTGATGCAGGCCTGCCTCGACGCCGTCGTGCCCTACGTGCACGAGCGCAAGCAGTTCGGCCAGAGCATCGGACAGTTCCAGCTCATGCAGGGCAAGCTCGCCGACATGTACGTAGGCCTGTCCGTCTGCCGTGCCTATGTCTACGCGGTCGCCAAGTCCTGCGACCGCGGCGAGACGACGCGCAAGGATTCCGCCGGCGCCATCCTGTATTCCGCGGAGAAAGCGACGTGGATGGCGGGGCAGGCGATCCAGGCGCTCGGCGGCAATGGCTACATCAACGAGTACGCCACGGGTCGCCTCTGGCGCGACGCCAAGCTCTACGAGATCGGCGCGGGCACATCCGAAATCCGCCGCATGCTGATCGGGCGCGAACTGTTCGACGAGACCATCTGATGACCGCAATCAAGTCGAAGCTCAACACGCGCTCCCCCGAGTACACGGCGAACCGCGAGCTGATGTCCGGCCTCGTGGACGAGCTGCGCGCGCGCACCGCGAAGGTCGCGATCGGCGGGTCCGACGCGGCGCGGGCCAAGCATGTCGCGCGCGGAAAATTGCTGGCGCGCGATCGCGTCAACACCCTGCTCGATCCCGGCTCGCCATTTCTGGAACTGTCGCCGCTCGCCGCCAACGGCATGTACGGCGACGAAGTGCCGGCGGCGAGCATGGTCACCGGCATCGGCCGCATCCGCGGCCGCGAATGCCTGGTCATCGCGAACGATGCAACGGTCAAGGGCGGCACGTATTACCCGATGACCGTGAAGAAGCATCTTCGCGCGCAGGAAATCGCGCGCGAGAACAACCTGCCCTGCGTCTACCTCGTGGACTCGGGCGGAGCCTTCCTGCCGCTGCAGGACGACGTGTTCCCGGATCGCGAACACTTCGGCCGCATCTTCTACAACCAGGCCAACCTGTCTTCGCAGGGCATCCCGCAGATCGCCTGCGTCATGGGCTCCTGCACGGCGGGCGGCGCCTACATGCCGGCCATGTCGGACGAGACCGTCATCGTCAAGGAGCAGGGCACGATCTTCCTCGGTGGTCCTCCGCTGGTGAAAGCGGCGATCGGCGAGATCGTGACGGCCGAAGAGCTCGGCGGGGCGGACGTGCACACGCGCGTTTCGGGCGTCGCGGACTATTTCGCGGAGAACGACCACCACGCGCTGTCGATGGTTCGCCGCATTGTCGGCAACCTGAATTCCATCAAGTCGCCGAACGTCGCGATGCAGGCGCCCGAGGGGCCGCTCTACGACCCGGAGGAACTGTACGGCGTCATCCCGGCGGATACGCGCAAACCCTACGACGTGCGCGAAGTCATCGCGCGCATGGTCGACGGCTCGAGGCTCGACGAGTTCAAGACGCGCTACGGCTCGACTCTCATCACCGGTTTCGCGCACGTACACGGCTACCCGATCGGCATCGTGGCCAACAACGGCATCCTGTATTCGGAGTCCTCGCTCAAGGGCGCACATTTCATCGAGCTCTGCGGCCAGCGCCGAATCCCGCTGCTGTTCCTGCAGAACATCAGCGGGTTCATGGTCGGCAAGAAGTACGAGAACAGCGGAATCGCACGCGACGGCGCCAAGCTCGTCACGGCGGTTGCGACGGTTGGTGTGCCGAAGTTCACGATGCTGATCGGAGGCTCGTTCGGTGCCGGCAACTACGGCATGTGCGGCCGCGCCTACTCGCCGCGCTTCCTGTGGACCTGGCCCAACGCCCGTATATCCGTGATGGGCGGAGAGCAGGCGGCCAGCGTCCTGGCCACGGTCAAGCGTGATGGCATCGAAGCTTCGGGGAAGAGCTGGAGCAAGGACGAAGAGGCTGCGTTCAAGGCCCCGACCTTGAAGCAGTTCGAGCATCAGTCGAGTCCGTACTTCGCCACCGCGCGCATCTGGGATGACGGCATTCTCGATCCCGCACAGGCGCGTCGCACGCTCGCCCTCGGCCTGGCCGCCGCGCTCAACGCCCCCGTGAAGGAAACGCGCTTCGGCGTGTTCCGGATGTAGAAGCAGTAGTCAGTAGTCAGTGCCGGTCGTCAGTGCCTATCACAGTGCGCACCAACGTCGTGACACCGACCCAGCGTAACCATGACCGACAGTGAGACTCACGACCTTTCACTAACCACTGAAACTGACCACTGATGTTTACCAAGATCCTGATTGCCAACCGCGGCGAGATTGCCTGCCGCGTCATCAATACCTGCCGCAAGCTCGGCATCCGCACGGTTGCGGTTTATTCGGAAGCCGACGCCGGCGCGCGCCACGTGCGCATGGCCGACGAGGCCTGGTGCGTCGGCCCGGCGCCGTCGCGAGAAAGCTACTTGCGCAGCGACAAGATCCTCGAGGTGGCGAAGGCCAGCGGCGCGCAGGCCGTGCACCCGGGTTACGGCTTCCTGTCCGAGAACGAGGGCTTCGCCAGGGCCTGCGCCGAAGCCGGCATCGTGTTCATCGGTCCACCGGTCGAGGCGATCCGCGCGATGGGATCGAAGTCCGCCGCCAAGGCGCTCATGGACAAGGCGGGCGTCCCGCTCGTGCCGGGCTACCATGGCGACAACCAGGATCCCGCGTTCCTGAACCAGCAGGCCGACGATATCGGTTACCCCGTGCTGATCAAGGCCTCGGCAGGTGGAGGCGGCAAGGGCATGCGCGTGGTCGAGAAGTCGGGCGACTTCGCGGCGGCGCTGGCCTCGTGCCAGCGCGAGGCGCGTTCGAGCTTCGGCGACGAGAAGGTGCTGGTCGAGAAATACCTGCAGCGTCCGCGCCACATCGAGATCCAGGTGTTCGGCGACACCAAGGGCTCTGTGATCAGCCTGCACGAGCGCGACTGCTCCGCACAGCGCCGTCACCAGAAGGTCGTCGAGGAAGCGCCGGCGCCAGGGATGACGCCCGAACGTCGCGCCGCAATGGGCAAGGCCGCTTGCGACGCGGCGCGCGCCGTCGGGTACGTTGGCGCCGGCACCGTGGAGTTCATCGCGGACCAGGACGGCAGTTTTTTCTTCATGGAGATGAATACGCGCCTGCAGGTCGAGCACCCCGTCACCGAAATGATTACGGGGCTGGACCTCGTCGAATGGCAGTTGCGCGTCGCGGGCGGCGCGCCCTTGCCGCTGACGCAGGAGCAGGTGCCGCTGCGCGGCCATTCCATCGAAGTACGCGTCTACGCCGAGGAGCCGGAAAAGGGTTTCCTGCCGTCGATCGGAACCCTGGCTTGCTTCGCGCCGCCCACCGCGACGGCGAACGTGCGCATCGACACCGGCGTGGAGCAGGGCGACGTCGTGAGCCCGCACTACGATCCGATGCTGGCCAAGCTCATCGTCTGGGACGAGAACCGCGACCGTGCCTGCGAGCGGATGCTCAAGGCGCTGTCCGAATTCCGCATCGTGGGCGTCGGCAACAACGTGGAGTTCCTCGGTCGGCTCGTGGGATGCCAGTCGTTCCGCAGCGGCCAGGTCGATACCGGCCTCATCGAGCGCGAACGCGCGACGCTGATCCCCGAACCGCAGCCGATCGCGCCCGAGGTCTTCGCGCTGGCCGCGTTCGCGTCGATCGATTCGGAGCGCGCGACGGCCTCTCACTTCACGACCGAGCCGAACTCGCCCTGGGGCGTCGCCGACGGCTGGCGCCTCAACGGCGTGCTCGCCCGAACGCTGGAGTTCAAGAGCGGCGAGCAGCACGCCGAAGTCGCGATCCGGCAGGGATCGGGTGGCAGCCTGAGCATCGACTCGCGTCCTGCGGTCGGGACCGTAGGCGGCAAAGGCACGGTACGACTGACCTGGGGCGATGTGAAGCTGGACGCCCACGTGGTTCGCCAGGGCGAGACGCTTTACGTGTTCTTGGGCGGGCGCCGCCACGCGATCCAGCACATCGATCCGCTGCTGCACGCGGGCGAGCACATGGAAGAAGGCGGAGGCCTGGTGGCGCCGATGTCCGGCAAGATCATCGCGCTGATCGCGAGCGCGGGGTCCGAGGTCGAGAAGGGCGCGCCCTTGCTCGTGATGGAAGCCATGAAGATGGAGCACACGATCGTGGCGCCCGCGACCGGAACCCTGAAGGCATTCCGTTTCGCGATCGGCGACCAGGTGCCCGAGGGTGCGGAGCTGGTGGAGTTCGAGAAGGCCGCCAAGTAAGGCGTCGCCCGGACGAGGTCGGGGTGTTCGCCAGAAATCGCCAAGAAAACCCGGACTTTGTCCGGGCTGTGGATGCTCTCAGAGCGCGACCGTGAAGTTCGCTTCGGTCTTGGCCCTGATCTCGTCGAGCGTCACGCCGTCGGCGAGCTCGATGAGCTTGGCGCCCGATCCCTTGCGGTCGATCTGGAAGACGCCCAGCTCGGTGATCAGCAGATCGACTACGCCCTTGCCGGTGAGCGGCAGCGAGCAGTCCTTCTTGAACTTCGAGTCGCCACCCTTCTCGCAATGGTCCATGACGACCACGACCTTGGGCACGCCGGCGACGAGGTCCATCGCACCGCCCATGCCCTTGATCATCTTGCCCGGCACCATCCAGTTCGCGAGGTCGCCTTTCTCGGAGACCTGCATTCCGCCCAGGATCGACAGGTTGATGTGCCCGCCGCGGATCATTCCGAACGAATCGGCGCTGGAGAAATAGACCGATTTGGGCAGCTCGGTGATGGTCTGCTTGCCGGCGTTGATGAGGTCGGCGTCTTCGTCGCCTTCGAACGGGAACGCACCCATGCCGAGCATGCCGTTCTCGGACTGCAGCGTGACCTCCATCCCGTCGGGGATCATGTTCGCCACCAGGGTCGGGATGCCGATGCCCAGGTTCACGTAGAAGCCGTCGCGCAGCTCCTTGGCCGCGCGGGCCGCCATCTGGTCACGGTTCCAGGCCATTAGCGTGCTCCTCGCGAAGCGAGTCCGATGTCCCTCGCCCGTGAAGCGGGAGAGGGGAGGACCGACGGCGGAGCCGACGGTGGGGTGAGGGTAGGCATTATTTCGTTCCCCGCGGACGCGTGGTCCGCCTTTCGATGTGTTTCACGTAGTCCTTGCCCTGGAGGATGCGCTTCACGAAGATGCCCGGCGTGTGGATCTGATCCGGTGGCAGCGCGCCGACGGGAACCAGTTCCTCCACCTCGGCGATCGTGACTTTGCCGGCGGTGGCGATCATCGGGTTGAAGTTGCGCGCGGTCTTGCGATAGATGAGGTTCCCCGCGGCGTCGCCTTTCCATGCTTTCACGAAGGCCACGTCGGCGGTGAGGCCTGTCTCCATCACGTACCACTCGCCGTTGAACTGGCGGGTTTCTTTTCCTTCTGCGACCTTGGTGCCGTAGCCGGTGCGCGTATAGAACGCGGGGATGCCGGCGCCGCCGGCGCGGATGCGCTCCGCGAGCGTGCCCTGCGGATTGAACTCCACCTCGATCTCGCCCTTCATGTAGCGCGACTCGAGAATCTTGTTCTCGCCCACGTATGACGCAAGCACCTTCCGGATCTGGTTGTTGGCCAGCACCAGCCACATGCCATGCTCGTCGCAGCCCACGTTATTGCCGATGACCGTCAGGTCCTTCGCGCCCGAATCGCGCAGGGCGACGATCAGGTTCTCGGGAATGCCGCACAGGCCGAAACCGCCGGCCATCACGGTCATGCCGTCGCGGGTCAGTCCCTTGAGCGCGCTCGCTGCATCGGGGTAGATCTTGGATGTCACGGAAGCCTCCAGGGGCTGCTGAATCGATCATTCGCCGTGCCGGCCAAAGCGCCGTGGCAAACTAGTATGGTACACAACTAATGGTGTTCGCCCGTGCGCCTGCCCCGTCGCGGCGAAGTCAGGGTTCGAGCGGAATGCTCGCCCGCCTGCGGGGCCACTTCAATCAGTGAGTGCCCGCGGTCCATCGCGAAGGCGCCAAGCCACGAAACACCCCAGGCCGCGGATTGGCGCGTTGTCGCGATTGGCCGGCAATGTGTCGCATGGCATCAAGACCCCCCGCCGCGATCGTGCAAGCCTCGATCGGGCAGGTCGTCTTGCGGAGGGTTGCCGATGTCTGTCGTCAGCAGGACCCCGGTCTTGACATCGTCGCGACACGACTCGATGCGCGTCGCTCGCGACAGACGCGCGCCTGCGGTGGCCGCCGCGAGCGCATGTCGGCGCCGCGAGCACGGTTCGTGCAAGAAGGTCGAAGTGTTTCGCGATTGCGGACCTTGGCCCCACAAATGACAATCGACTTTCACGCTTCAGGGAGCGCCCCTCCGGCCCCGCTTCCGCGCACGCGATTTCTCGCATGAATTTCACTGCAGACGGCCGCCCGAACAACCAGAACCGGCTCATTGGCCTGATGTTCGTCGTGGGTTTTCACGTGCTGCTGATCTGGGGCTTGATGAACGGCCTCGCCCGTAAGGCCATCGAACTTCTGCCCGAGCCGATCGAGACGAAGATCATCGAGCAGATCAAGCCGAAGATGGAAGAGCCGCCACCACCGATTCCGGAATTCGAGCCGCCCCCGCCGCCCTACATCCCGCCGCCGGACATCGTCATCGCACCGCCGCCCGAGCCGACGCACGCGATCACGCAGGTCACCGAGGTCAAGCCGGCGGCACCACCGCCCCCGATTTCGGGACCCGTGCGCGAGACCGTGCGCGTGGCGCCGAAGATGGACCTGAAGGGCAGCCCGCGCGGTTGCCGCGAGCCGGAATATCCGTCGGCGTCCGAGCGGCTGGGCGAGCAGGGCACCAGCTCGATCAGCCTGCTGATCGGTACCGACAGCAAGGTCGCGGACTCGCGCGTCGAGGCCAGCAGCGGTTCCAAGCGCCTCGATGCCGCTGCGATCAAGGCCTTCAGCTTGTGCAAGTTCAGCGTCGGCACGGTCGACGGCAAGCCCGAGCCCACGTGGTTCCCGATCAAGTACAAGTGGGTGATCCCGGAATAGCTGGCGCCGACGCAGCCGCCCTCTCGCATCGCCGGATTCCTCGTTCCTTCCGCCGCAAGTTGCACGACGTCCAGGAGAAGCACATATGCCGTCCGATTCCCGATTCCCGATGCCGGCCCCGCTCGCCAGGTCGATCGCGGCCACCCTGTCGTTCGCCCTGATGGCGATCTTCGTCACCAGCGGATACGCACAGGATGCTTCGGCGCCGGCAGCGGAAGCCGAGAAGGTTCTGGTGGCCAATCCCTACGGTCTCGAGGCGCTGTTGAAGCAGGGCGACGCCATCGCCATCGCCACGCTGGTCATCCTCGTGATCATGTCGGCGGCCACGTGGTACATCCTGGTGGTCAAGCTCGTCGAGCAGCAGAAGCTGTTCTCGGAAGCCAAGGATGTGGGGAAGAGCTTCTGGTCCTCGCCGACGGTGGCCGCAGGCATGGAAAAGCTCAAGAAGGGCGGGCCGTTCTGGTACGTCTCGCAGCGCGGTGTCAGCGCCGACGCGCACCACGAGGGCACGATGGTCGAGCAGATCGACCGCTCGACCTGGATCACGATGTCGCTGAGCCGCGCGGTCGACGCGATCCAGAGCACGCTGACGGGGGGCCTGGCCGTGCTGGCGACCGTGGGTTCCACCGCGCCCTTCGTGGGTCTGTTCGGAACGGTCTGGGGCATCTACAACGCGCTGATCAAGATCGGCATGTCGGGGCAGGCGTCCATCGACAAGGTGGCGGGCCCGGTGGGCGAGGCGCTGCTCATGACGGCCTTTGGCCTCGCGGTCGCCGTGCCGGCGGTGCTGGGCTACAACTGGCTGGTCCGCCGCAACAAGAACGCGATGGACCAGGTGCGTTCCTTCGCCTCCGATTTGCACAGCGTGCTGCTGTCCGGCGCGCGTGTCGGCGACAAGAAGTAAGGCTGCGCGCGGGCGGAGCACCTAGCCAATGTCCATGCAGATAGGTTCCGGCGACGGGGAAGAGGAACTCAACGCCTCGATCAACACCACGCCGCTCGTGGACGTGATGCTCGTGCTGCTGATCATCTTCCTGATCACCATCCCGGTGGCGATCAAGAACATCCCGGTAAAGCTGCCGGCTGAATCCAACCAGCCGCTGCAGACCAAGCCCGAGAACATCACGATCGCGGTCGATGTCGAGGGCAACATCTACTGGAACACGCAGCCGGTGGCCGACCAGGAGGCATTGCTCAAGCTGCTGTACGCGGAGGCCGTGAAGATTCCGCAGCCGGAGGTCCACATCCGCGGCGACCAGGAAACGCGCTACGAGAACGTCAACAAGGTGGTCGAAGCCTGCCAGCGGGCGGCGATCCAGAAGGTGGGCTTCATCACCGAGCCGCCGCCGCGCGGCTGACCTGACAGGACCCGGAAGAACGCCATGAGCATGAACGTAGGAAGCAGCAGCAACAGCGACGGCGATCCCGAGCCGATGATGGATGTGAACACCACGCCGCTCATCGACGTGATGCTGGTGTTGCTGGTGATGCTGATCATCACGATCCCCGTGCAGACGCACGCGGTGAAGCTGGACCTGCCCGTGAACCAGCAGAACCTGCTGCCGCCGGACCCGCCGCCCGTGGTGAACGTGGAGGTCGACTTCGATGGCACGATCTACTGGGACCAGGAGATCGTCGCCGACCGCGCGGACCTGTCCGCGCGTTTCGCGCAGGCGGCGCTCATGTCGCCGCAGCCCGAGTTTCACATCCGGCCCAACCGCCTGGTTGCTTACAAGCATGTCGCCGGTGTGATGGCGACGGCACAGAAGCTCGGTATCACCAATATTGGCCTGGTCAGCGGTGGTTGATCGCGACCTCACCGGAGTCCCCGCCATGCTGTTGCGCTCCGTCAAAGCCTTCGTCGTTGCCTGCGGCCTGATGGGCACGGCGCTCGAGTCGCCGCCGGTTGCGGCGGAGAAGGACAGCGTGCGGGCCGAGATCGGCGTGCCACTGCAGCAGGCGCAGAAGCTGCTCCAGGCCAAGAAGTATCGCGAGGCACTTAAGCCACTCGACGAGGCCGAGGCGATCGGCGGCCTGACGCCATACGAGAGTTTCATCGTCGCGCAGCTGCGCGGCACCGCGCTGGCCGGCACCGGCGATGCCTCCGGTTCTGCCGCGGCGTTCGAGAAAGTCATCGCCAGCAAGCGCCTGTCGCCGGACGAGCAGCTGCGCATCACCGAGGCCGTTGCCGGGGGCTTTCTGCGCGCGCGCAACTATCCGAAGGCCGTCGAATGGACCGAGGCTTACCGAAACGCCGGCGGACACCGACCCGAGGTGCTGGCCTACCTGCCACAGGCCTACTACTTCGCCGGCAACTTCAAGAAGGCGGTGGAGGCTTCGGGCGCGCAGATCGCGGCCATCGAGAAGGCGGGGGGCAAGCCGTCGGAGGACGATCTCAAGCTGCTCGTCGCCAGCCAGGGAAAGATCGACGACTCGGCGGGTTACGCGCAGACGCTCGAGAAGATGGTGCGTTACTACCCGTCGCAGGATTACTGGAACGAGGCCATCCGTCGCGCGGCGGCCAAGCCTGGGTTCTCGGGCAACCTCGAGCTCGACATGTACCGACTGCTCCGGGCGACGGGCAACCTGAGGCGCGCCAGCGACTACATGCAGGCCGCGCAGCTCGCGAGCCTCGTCAAGCTGCACGGGGAGGCCAGGTCCATCCTCGAAGAGGGCTACGAAAAGAAGTTGCTGGGCACCGGCGCAGCGGCGGACATCGAGCGCCAGCAGCGTCTCAAAAAGCTGGTCGAACAGAAGGTCGCGGAAGACAAAAGCACGATCGCCGCATCCGACAAGGACGCTGCGGCGGCCGCTAGCGGCGACCCGCTGCTGAAGACGGGCCTGGCCTATGTCACATACGGCGACGTGGTGAAAGGTATTCCCATGATGGAGCAGGGCATCAGGAAGGGTGGCCTGAAGCTTCCCGAGCAGTCCAAGCTGCGTCTGGGATACGCGTACTACCTGTCCGGCAACAAGGCAAAGCTCCGTGACGTGATGAAGGACGTCACAGGCAGCGACGGCACGGCGGATTTCGCCCGCCTGTGGAGCATTCTCGCCGCGCAGGGCTGAGCCTATCGCGGCGGCGGGACAGGCCCGGGTGGCGTGACATACTCCGCGGGTAGCGGTTTTTTTTCGTGCCCTCCTCATGTCCGATCAGAAAAAATCCCTTATCGCCCGCATCTTCGGTTTCCTCTGGGGCGCGGTCATCACGATCTACCGCGGGCTGATCATCCTCAGCGTGCTGATGTTCGCGATCCTGCTGTGGACCGCCTTCAAGGGCGGCCCTACGCCGACGGTCGAGAGCAACGTCGCGCTGGTCATCTGGCCGGCGGGGGAGGTGGTCGACCAACTCGACGGCGAACGCGCCTTCGTCGAGCGACTGTTGCGCGAACCCCCGTCGCAGACGCGTCTGCGCGACATGGTCGACGCGCTCGAGGCCGCCGCCGACGACAAGCGCATCACCACCGCCGTACTCAAGCTCGACACCCTGACCAGCGCCGGCATCGCGCAGATCAACGAGCTGGTGGCGGCGATGCACAAGTTCCAGGCGGCGGGAAAGACCATCCACGCCTACGGCCCGTCCTACGACCAGACCGCCTACCTCGCCGCGGCAGCCGCCGACGACGTGTCGCTCGATCCCAAGGGCGCGGTGCTGATCGAGGGCTTCAGCGTCTACCAGAACTACTTTAAGGACGCGCTCGACAAGCTCGGAATCAAGGTCAACGTGTTCCGTGTCGGCGAGTTCAAGGCCGCGGTCGAGCCCTTCATCCGCAACGACATGTCGCCGGAAGCCGCACGTGCCAATCAGGAATGGCTGGGCGACCTGTGGAGCGACTACGGCAAGCACGTGGCCGAGGGGCGCAAGCTCAAGGACGACGTGACGCAGAACTACGTCACAGGTTTCCGCGCCGGCATCGAGCGCCTGCACGGCGACAGCGCTGCATACGCCAAGGAGGCAGGGCTCGTCACGCGCCTCGAGACGTTGCAGGAATTCCGCAAGCGGATCGCCGCGATCGTGGGCACCGACGAGGATCACGGCAGCTTCCGCCAGATCCACTTCTCGGAGTACCTGCGCGCGGTCAACCACGTCAGCGTCCACAAGAAGGCCAAGGTGGAGACGACCGGTAACCAGGTCGCGCTGGTGGTGGTGCAGGGCGAGATCGTCGACGGCTTCGGCGAAGCCGGGAAGGCCGGTGCCGACACCATCACCGAGCTGCTCGAGGATGCGCGTCGCAACGACGACGTGTCCGCGGTGGTGCTGCGCATCGATTCGCCCGGCGGCAGCGCCTGGGCTTCCGAGCTGATCCGGCGCGAAGTCCAGGCCCTGAAGGCCGAGGGCAAGCCGGTGGTCGCCTCGATGGGCACGGTCGCCGCCAGCGGTGGCTACTGGATCGCGATGGACGCCGACGAGATCTGGGCCAACGAATCCACCATCACGGGCTCGATCGGCATCTTCGGCCTCATTCCCACGATCGATCAGCCCCTGGAGAAAATCGGCGTGCATACCGACGGCATCGGCACGACACCCTTGGCCGGCGCTTTCCGCATCGACCGGCCGTTGTCGGAGGACGTCGCCGCAATCTTCCAGACCGAGGTCGACAAGGGCTACCGCGACTTCGTCGAAGGCGTCGCGGCGGGTCGCAAGCTCGATGTGGCCAAGGTCGAATCGATCGCGCAGGGCCGCGTGTGGAGCGGCGCCGACGCCAAGGGATTCGGTCTTGTCGATTCCTTCGGCGGCCTCGAGCAGGCAGCGGACGCGGCGGCAAAGCGCGCCGGCCTGGAAAAGGGTGACTGGACGCTCGAAGAAATCAAACCGGCGCCGGAGTTCCCGAGCGGCCTGCTCGGCTCGCTGTTCGGGTCGATCCGCCTGCACCTGGGCCTGGGCGGCGTCTCGATGGAGCACCCGTTGGTACAGGCCCTGGTACGCAGCGATGCGGCCGCCTGGCTCGCACGCTTCAACGATCCGCGTGGCATGTACGCGCACTGCATGTGCACGCCCACGGCTATCGCGCGGACGCGTTGAGTGGCACCGGCTGCCCCGGTCGGCGTCTTCGACTCGGGCATCGGCGGCCTCTCGGTCCTGCGTGACCTGCGCCGGCTGATGCCGGCGGAGGACTTTCTCTATTACGCCGACAGCGCGTACTGCCCCTACGGCGGGCAGTCGATCGCCGCCATCCAGGGCCGCGCCGTCGCGATCACCGAGGAACTGCTCGCGGCCGGCTGCAAGCTGATCGTCGTAGCCTGCAACACCGCCACGATCGCCGCCGTCGAACATCTGCGTGCGAATTACCCCGTGCCTTTCGTGGGCATGGAGCCGGCGGTCAAGCCGGCCTGCGCGCTGACGAAGTCCGGAGTGGTCGGCGTGCTCGCCACGGGCGCCGCGCTGGGCGGCGAGAAATTCCACCGCCTGGTCGCGCGGCATGCCGGCGGCGTCCGCGTGATCACCCAGCCCTGTCCAGGGTTGGTCGAGTGCGTGGAGGCCGGGGATCTCGACGGCGGCTTCGTGCACGAACTCGTGACGCGTTACGTCGAGCCGCTGGCGCGAGCACGCGCCGACGTGATCGTGCTGGGCTGCACGCACTATCCCTTCCTGCGCGACGCGATTCAGGTCGCGGCGGGCGCCAGCGTGGAGCTTCTCGACACCGGCGAGGCCGTCGCCCGGCAGGCGCGGCGCGTGCTCGAGCGCGAACAGCTGCTCAATGCGTCCGGCGCCGTGGGCCGGCTCGAATGGCGCACCAGCGGTTCTCCCGCCGCGCTCGCGCCGATCGTGGAACGCCTGCTGGCCACGTAAGCGGCGCGCGTAGGGGGCGCAAGTTTCACCCGCCCACGCGCAATGGCGCTCACGAGCGCGCGGGGACAAACGATGACGCCGTTTGGACGGTCCCGACGTGGGTACCGAGCTACAGGGGCACGGCGACGGGAAACCGGCGTCGGCCTTTGCAGATTCACGCGTCAAAGCCTCGTCGGCGACGCGCAAAGTCCGGAGAAACAAGGCTTCGATGCGGGGCTCGCTGCATGGCACATGGGTTGCACCCGGGCTGCTACACCCGCCCCGCCCGGAACCCGCAGCATGTCGAGCGCCGCAGACACCGTTTCTTCTCCCTCCGCCGCCGCCAAGAGTGGCCGTTTCGGCATCGGCATGCTGCTCGGCGTCGCGCTGTTCTCGGTCGCCGGCGCCGGTGGTGCCGCCTACTTCGTGCTCGGCAAGTCCAAGGCCGGCGACGACGCACACGGCGAATCGGCGCAAGGGTCGGAACACGGCGGCGACGAGCACGGCGCGCCAGCTTCGCCGGCCAGCTACCTGGCACTCGATCCGGCCTTCGTGGTCAACCTCGAGTCGCCGGAGGAGCCGCACTACCTGCAAGCCGAGGTCCAGCTCATGGCGCGCGACGCGCACGCGCTGGACTTGGCCAAGGCGCATTTTCCGCATATCCGCAACAGCCTGCTGATGCTGTTCGGCCAGCAGAAACCCGCCGACATCGCTACGCGCGCCGGCAAGGAGAAGCTGCAGCAGGCCGCGCTCGCCGAGGTGCAGAAGGTGCTCGAGGCCGAGACGGGGAAACCCGTCGTCGAGGCCGTGTACTTCACCAGTTTCGTCATGCAGTGAGCCTTCCCGAAGCCAAAGCCCGCCTACTCCCATGAGTGCCCTTCCGAAAAGATCTTCCTTGCTGCAAGCGGCCGCGGTGTCCGGGCCCGGTGCTGATTCCCGCACCTCCGTTCAATTCGTTGGCGGCACCGTGTCATGAGCGCCACCGAACTTCTCTCGCAGGACGAAATCGACGCGCTGCTGCACGGCGTGGATTCCGGAAAGGTAGACGTGGAGCCGCCGCCCTGCGCACCCGGCGAGGCGCGCAACTTCGACTTCGCCACGCAGGACCGCATCGTGCGCGGTCGCATGCCGACGCTCGAGATGGTCAACGAGCGCTTCGCGCGCCTGTTCCGCATCGGCCTTTTCAACATGCTGCGCCGCCAGCCCGAGCTGACCGTTGTCGGCATCGAGATGATCAAGTTCGGCGAGTACACCCACTCGCTGTTCGTGCCCACCAGCCTGAACCTCGTGCGTGTGAAGCCGCTGCGCGGCACGGCGCTTTTCATCTTCGAGCCGCGCCTGGTGTTCTCGGTGGTCGAGAATTTCTTCGGCGGCGACGGCAAGAACAAGACCAAGATCGAGGGCCGCGAATTCACGCCGACCGAGCTGCGCGTCGTGCAGCTCATGGTTCGCCAGGTGTTCCAGGATCTCGTCGAAGCCTGGGGCCCGGTGATGCCGCTGGAGTTCGAGTTCCTGAACTCGGAGGTGAACCCGCACTTCGCGAACATCGTGTCGCCCAGCGAGATCGTCTGCGTCTCGAAGTTCCTGATCGAACTCGAGGGCGGCGGCGGTCATCTCCACATCACGTTCCCGTACTCGATGCTCGAGCCGATCCGCGACCTGCTCGACGCCGGCCTGCAGTCGGACCGCACGGACAAGGACGAGCGCTGGCCGATCAGCCTGCGTGAGCAGATCCAGCACGCGGAGGTCGAGCTCGAGACCGAGCTCGCCAACGCCACGATCTCGCTGCGCGACCTGATGCGCCTCAAGGCCGGCGACATCATCCCCGTCACCCTGCCCAAGGCGCTGGAAATCTGCGTCGAGGGCGTGCCGGTCTACCGCGGACAGTTCGGCGTCGCCAACGGCCACAACGCCGTGCGCATCGACGAAATCATCCGTCGCCCCCAGATGAGCAAGACCCGCACTCTTTCCGGAGCCACCGCATGAACGCCCAAGCAGCCCAGCCCAACGTCGCACCCGCGCAGTTCGAGCAGTTCGCCAGTGCCGCCGCCGCGTCCACGCCCAGCGCCAACGACGTCAACCTCGACGTGATCCTCGACGTTGCGGTCACGCTGTCGATGGAAGTTGGGCGCGCGCGCATCCCCATTCGCAACCTGCTGCAGCTCAACCAGGGATCGGTGGTGGAACTCGAGCGCGCCGCCGGCGAGCCGCTCGACGTCTATGCCAACGGCACGCTGATCGCGCACGGCGAAGTGGTGGTGGTCAATGATCGATTCGGCGTTCGGCTCACCGACGTGGTCAGCCCGGCGGAGCGCATCAAGAAGCTGCGCTGATCGATCGAACCCTCTTCGCAGGACAGGAACAGTACGTGGAAGGCGCGAGCTCGGTGGTGCAGATGGTGCTGAGCCTCGTGGCCGTGGTCGCAGTCATCCTGGGCCTCGCCTGGATGACGCGCCGGCTGCAGGGCCTGCGCGCGGGCGGCAACGGCGAGCTGCGCGTGAGGGCAACGCTCACCGTCGGCATGAAGGAGCGCGTTGTGCTCATCGAGGCCGCGGGCCGGCAGTTCCTGATCGGCGTCGCGCCCGGGCAGGTGCGGCTCCTCGATGCGCTCGGCGCGGTGCCGGACGAATCGCCGACCTCGGCCGAACCCGGACTTCTTTCGCCCGTCGATGCAGCGCGGGTCCGCCCCAGCTTCCGCGAGGCCTTCGCGCACCAGCTCGGACAGCTGATCGGCCGATGAGCCTGTTTCGTATTCTCGCCGTGGCCGGTCTGCTGCTGGTCGCCGAGCCCGGATTCGCGCAGCAGGCGATCGGCGGCCTACCCGCGGTGACGGTGACACCGGGCGCGGGGGGCGCCTCCAGCTACAGCCTCAGCATCCAGGTGCTGGTGCTGATGACGCTGATCACGCTGCTGCCCTCGATCCTGCTCATGATGACGGCGTTCACGCGGATCATCGTCGTGCTGGGTCTGCTGCGGCAGGCGCTCGGCACCGGCCAGACGCCGTCCAACCCGGTGCTGATCGGCCTTGCGCTGTTCCTGACCCTGTTCGTGATGCAGCCCGTGATCGACCGGATTTACGGCGAGGCCGTCACGCCCTATCTCGACGGCCAGCTCGAACCCAAGCTCGCGCTGGAGAAGGCCTCGCAGCCGATCCGCGAGTTCATGCTCAAGCAAACGCGCGAGACCGAGCTCATGACCTTCGCGAAGATCGCAAAGCAGGGCCCGTTCGAGACGCCGGAGCAGATCCCGTTCGCCGTGCTCGCCGCCTCCTTCGTCACGAGCGAGCTGACCACCGCCTTCCAGATCGGCTTCCTGCTGTTCATTCCCTTCATCGTCATTGATCTGGTCGTCTCCAGCGTGCTGATGTCGATGGGCATGATGATGCTCTCGCCGATGCTGGTCTCCGCGCCGTTCAAGCTGATGCTGTTCGTGCTCGTGGACGGCTGGGCGATCCTGATGGCCTCGCTGGCGGGGAGCTTCAATCCATGACGCCTGAGGTCGTGCTCACGCAGGCGAACGAGGCGCTGAAGCTTGCGCTGATGCTGGGCGCGCCGCTGCTGCTCACTTCCCTGGTTGTCGGACTTGTGATCGGCCTGTTCCAGGCCGCGACGCAGATCAACGAGATGACCCTGAGCTTCATTCCCAAGGTTATCGCGATGGCCGCTGTGCTCGTCGCGACAGGGCCGTGGATGCTGGGGATGCTGGTCGACTACACAAAGCGCCTGATCGAGAGCATTCCCAGTCTCGTCGGATAGCAGCGAACCCCCATCGATCGGGTCCCCTCTCCCCGCGACAGCGGGGAGAGGCCAGGGTGAGGGGCCGCTTTTCCGCAAGCCAAAATCCCGATGGCAAAGTATTCAGAAGGAACAAGGCTTGCACCGGCGTCGCCATGCTCGAACTCCCCGTCGACGAACTCCTGGCCTGGCTGCAAACCGCGCTACTCGTGCTCGCACGCATTGCCTCGATGCTGATGCTCGCGCCCGTGTTCGGCGAACGCGGCGTGCCGCAGACGGTGCGTCTGATGCTGGTGCTGCCGCTGACCGTCCTGATCCTGCCGCTGGTGCCGGTGGCCGAAGCGTTGAGGATGTTCAGCGCCGGCTGGGTCTGGGCGATGGCGCAGCAGGTGCTGATCGGCATCTCGATGGGCCTGACCCTGCGCCTGGTATTCGAATCCTTCGCGCTCGCCGGTGAACTGATCGCAAACAGCATGGGACTGGGCTTCGCGCAGCTTGCCGATCCGGTGCGCGGCGTGAGCACGCCGATCGTCGGTGAGTTCCTGATCATCGTAGCCAGCCTGCTGTTCGTCGCTACCGGCGCGCACCTGACGCTGATCGAAGGTCTTGCAGACAGCTTTCGCGATCGCCCGGTGGCGCAGACCGCGCTCGACTGGGCGAGTCTGCGGCTGATGCTGGACTGGGCGGGAAGTCTGTTCGCGGGCGGAGTGCAGCTGGCCCTGCCGGTGCTCGCGGCCATGCTCGCGGTGAACCTCGCAATCGGCGTGCTCGGCCGCTCCGCGCCGACGATCAACCTCATGGCGGTGGGTTTCCCGCTGACCCTGGTCCTGGGCCTTTTGATGCTGCGCTGGCTGCTGCCCTCGCTCGCAGGGCTGCTGTCGGACTGGCTAGATGCGGCGTGGCCGATGCTGAGCCGCCTGGTCGGAGCCGCCTGAGCCGCCATGTCCCAGGACCAGGACCGCACCGAACGCGCCACACCCAAGCGCGAACGCGATGCGCGCGAAAAAGGGCAGGTCGCGCGTTCGCGCGAACTCACCACCGCGGTGCTCGTGGCCGGCGGAACGGCCGTGCTGATCTCGCACGGTGCGCAGATGACGATGCAGGCCGCGCAGCTGCTGCGCGACGCGCTGAGCGCCGTGCCGGCGGACTTCGCGACGACGGCGGATCTTGCGCGCGTGCCCGGTCGCATCCTGCGCGCCGGCCTGATGATCGTGGCGCCGATCCTGGCGCTGGGTTTTGTGTCCGCGCTCGTCGGGCCGCTGCTGCTGGGTGGCTGGAACTTCAGCGCCAAGGCCCTGCTGCCCCAGTTCTCGCGGTTGGACCCGATGGCCGGGCTGGGTCGCATCTTCTCCGGCCGCGCGCTCGTCGACCTCGGGCTCGGTCTTCTCAAGGTGGGCGTGCTCGGCGGCATCGGTGGCGGCGTGCTGTGGTCGCAGCGCACGCAGCTCGCCGGCCTGGCGGGCATGGATCCGCTGTCGGCGATGGCGGCGGCGGGTTCCTGCGTGATGAGCCTGCTCGGCTGGCTCGCGCTGGGGCTGTGTGCGATCGCGGCGATCGACGCCCCCTGGCAGTGGTTCCGCCACGGCCGCGACCTGCGCATGACGCGCCAGGAAATCCGCGACGAGTTCAAGCAGTCGGAAGGCAGGCCCGAGGTGAAAGCGAAGATCCGGCAGGTCCAGCAGGCGATGTCGAAGCGCCGGATGATGGAAGCGGTGCCCACGGCTGACGTGATCGTCACCAATCCCACGCACTACGCGGTCGCACTGCGTTACTCCTCGGGTCGCATGCGGGCGCCCAAAGTGGTCGCCAAGGGTGCGGACCTGATCGCCTCGGCAATCCGCGACCTCGCGCGCGAGCACCGCGTGCCGATCGTGTCGGCGCCGCCGCTGGCGCGTGCGCTGTACCGCTCGGTGCCGCTCGACCAGGAAATTCCGGCCCAGCTGTTCCAGGCCGTGGCGCAGGTGCTGAGCTACGTGTACCAGTTGCGACGCTGGCGTGCAGGCACGCCGCCGCCGGCGCCGCCCGAGGTCGGGGATTTGCCAGGCGGTGAGATCGATGCGCCCTAGTGCACCTGGAGGAACAGGAACTGCACGGACCGTCACCGGGACCCCTGGTGTGCCCGGTAATTGACGGCCATGAAGAGCCAAGGCAGGAGGACAGAAGTTGTGTCGACGGCGCCAGTCGAGGCCGGGCTGGGCGCGCGTTCGCGCCTGCTCGTGACGGCGCTGCCGCTGATCGGAAGCCTGATGCTGGTATCGGCCTGGCTCATGCTCGACCAACCGGCCGCGCAGACCCGGGATCTCACGCTGGTCGTATGCGGGGCGCTGCTGCTCGGGCTCGTCGCCACGTTGTTGCACGTCGGTGAGCGCCGCCGCGCGGAGAACCTGGCGGCCGAGCAGCGCGTGATCCGCGACTTCCATTTCGACAACACGCCGCTGGGCGTGATCGAGTGGGGGCCTGACCTGCGCGTGCGCCGCTGGTCGCGCCGCGCCGAGCAGATGTTCGGCTGGAGCGAGGCCGATGCCCTGGGTCGCGACGCCTTGGAATTGCGCCTGGTGCCGCCCGAGGACATCGAGTCGCGGCAGCAGCGGCTGGCGGCGATGCTGCGTGGCGAGCATGACCGTTCCGTCTTCACCGTCTCCCTGCTGCACCGCGGCGGCCGCAGGCTGTGGGTCGAGATTCATTCTGCGGTCGTGCGTGACGTCGATGGGCGCGTGCGCACGCTCGTGACGATGCTGCTGGACGTCACCGAGAGCCAGGACATGCTGCACATGCTCAACGAGAGCGAGGCGCGCTTTCGGAGCATCTTCAACCAGGCCGCCGTGGGCATCGCGCTGCTCGACGCCGACGGTCGCTGGCTCAATGTCAACCAGAAACTCTGCGAGATCACCGGCTACACGATGGACGAGCTGATGACGATCAATTTCCAGTCGATCACGCATCCCGACGATCTCGAGCGTGACCTTTACATGTCGACCGCGGTCATGGACCGCACCCTCGACCACTACTCGATGGAAAAACGTTACGTGCGCAAGGACGGGCGCGTGATCTGGGTGTTGCTGTTCGTGCGTCGGCTCGACGCCACGGCCGATTCGCCGGCGCGCTTCGTGTCCGTGGTCGAAGACATCGACGAGCGCAAGGCGGCCGAGGCGCGGATCAGTGCGCTCACCGCGAGCCTCGAGTCGCGCGTGGCCGAGCGCACTGCGCAGCTGCGCGACATCATCCGGGTGGGGCAGCGGCGCAACGAGGAACTCACCCTGATCACCGAGATGGGCCGGCTGCTGACCGCCGCCAACGACCTGGCCGATGCGGGACAGGTGGTGACGCGCTACCTGCCGCGCATCTTCCCGCTGGCGGACGGCGCGCTGTATCTCAGCGACAAGACGTACGAGCGCTTCGACCGGCAGGCTGCCTGGGGCGCGGCAGAGGCTGGCGCCGCCGCCTTCGAGCGCAACGAGTGCTGGGCGCTGCGCCGCGGCGAGGCGCACCACGTCGAAGGAGAGCCGGACGCCTTGCACTGCGCGCATGTGCATGCCGATTCGCGCGGCCATCCTCACCTCTGTGTGCCGGTGCACGCGCTGGGCGCGCCGTTGGGCCTCATCGAGCTGGCCTGGGGGCGCACCTCGGAGGGATGGGCGCCGGAGATCCCGCTGATCAAGACGGTGGCGGAGAAGATCGGTCTTGCCTTCGGCAATCTGCGCCTGCGCGAGGAGCTCAGCCGCCAGGCCCTGATCGATCCGCTGACCGGCCTGAACAACCGGCGCTGGCTCGAGAACGCGCTGCGCATGCGCATGGCGAGACATTCGCGCAGCGGTGAAGGCTTCGCAGTGCTCATGGTCGACGTGGACCACTTCAAGTCCGTCAACGATGTCTACGGACACGAAGCCGGCGATCGCGCCTTGCAGGAGATCGGCGCGGTGCTGGCGCATTGCGTGCGCGAGGGCGAGGCCGCGGCGCGCTTCGGCGGCGAGGAATTCACGGTGGTGCTCGACACGAGCAGCAGCTCGGAGGCGCTGGGTGCGGCCGAGCGCATGCGGCTGGCCATCACGGCGCTGCGTGTGCGGCTCAAGGATCGCGATCTGCCGCCGCTCACGGTGTCGATTGGCGTGGCCATCTACCCGCGGGATGGGGATGACGCGCAGTCGGTGCTCGAGCAGGCGGACGCGGCGCTGTATGTGAGCAAGCGGAATGGACGCAACCAGGTGCGCGTGGCGGGCGCGGATCTCGCGGTGCTGCCTGGGCCCGTCATTGCAGCAGCGGTAGCGGTGACGCGCTGATCTTTGCGCTCCTTCTCCCCCTGCAGTTTCATCGCATGGGAGAGGCAGAATATCGGCGCCGCAGAACCGTCATTCGCGTTAGCCCGGAACTTGCTCCGGTCCCCGCATGAGCGGGCAATTCGGCGGTCTCCTGAAGCAACTCCAGTCACTCGGCCGCAGTGGGCTGGGTGCGCCCCTGCTGCTGCTGACGATCCTGGCGATGATGGTGGTGCCGCTCTCGCCGGTGGTGCTGGACCTTGCGTTCACGTTCAACATTGCGTTGTCGATCGTGATCCTGCTGTCGGTCGTGAATGTGCTGCGACCTCTGGATTTCAGCGCCTTCCCCACCGTGCTGCTGCTGGCCACCCTGCTGCGCCTCGCGCTCAACGTGGGCTCCGCGCGCGTGGTCCTGCTGCACGGTCACCAGGGTTCGCACGCGGCGGGCCAGGTCATCGAGAGCTTCGGCGAGTTCGTCGTCGGCGGCAGCTTCGCGGTGGGCATCGTGGTGTTCGTGATCCTCACCATCGTGAACTTCATGGTGGTGACCAAGGGTGCCGAGCGCGTGTCGGAAGTGTCCGCGCGTTTCATCCTCGATGCCTTGCCCGGTCGCCAGATGGCGATCGACGCAGATCTCAATGCCGGCTTGTTGACGCGCGACGAGGCCAAGGCGCGCCGCGACGAAGTGCGCGAGGAAGCGGACTTCTACGGTTCGATGGACGGCGCCTCGAAGTTCATCCGCGGCGACGCGATGGCCGGCATCCTGATCCTGTTCATCAACATCGTCGGCGGCCTGTTCATCGGCACGATGGAACATGGGCTGGATCTGTCCACCGCCGGGCGCAACTACACGCTGTTGACGATCGGCGACGGCCTGGTCGCCCAGGTGCCTTCGCTGCTGATGTCGGTGGCGGTCGCGGTGCTCGTCACCCGCATGTCGCGCTCGCAGGACATCGCCGCCACCGTCATAAAACAGGTGTTCGCGCAGCCCAAGGTGCTGGGCGTCGCCGCCGGCGTGCTCGGCCTCGTGGGACTGATCCCGGGCATGCCCAACCTCGTGTTCCTGCTGCTGGCCGGGGCCTGCGGAGGCGGCGCGTGGCTGCTGGCCCGGCGCGCAGCGCGTCCGCCCGCGGAACCCGAGGCGCCCGCGAAGCCCGACAAGCCAGCCGAACTGAGCTGGGACGACGTGCAGGCCGAAGATCCGCTGGGGCTCGAGGTCGGCTATCGCCTGATCCCGCTCGTCGACCCGCGCCAGGGCGGCGAGCTGATGCCCCGGATCAAGGGCGTGCGCCGCAAGCTGACGCAGGAGCTCGGCTTCCTCGTGCCGCCGGTGCACATCCGCGACAACCTCGAGCTTCCGCCCAACGGCTACCGCATCACGCTGCTCGGCGTACCGCTCGCCGACGGGCAGATCCACGCCGACCGCGAGCTCGCGCTCAACCCCGGGCGCGTGTTCGGCACCATCGAAGGCATCGCCACCAAGGATCCGACCTTCGGCATGGAAGCCGTCTGGATCGAGCGTGGGCGCCGCGAGCACGCGCAGTCGCTCGGCTACACCGTGGTCGATGCTGCGACGGTGATCGCCACGCACCTGTCGCACCTGGTCGGCGAACACGTTGCCGAACTGTTCGGTTTCGACGAGGCGCAGCAGCTGCTCAACGGCCTTGCGAAGACCTCGCCCAAGCTCGTCGAGGACCTCGTACCCAAGGCCATGCCGCTCGCGATCTTCGTGAAGGTTCTGCAGGGATTGCTGGTCGAACGCGTGTCCATCCGCAACCTGCGCGTGGTCGCCGAAGCCTTGGCGGAAGCCGCGCCGCGCAGCCAGGATCCCGTCGTGCTCACAGGCGCTGCGCGCGTTGCGCTGAGCCGCCAGATCGTGCAGGAAATCAATGGTCTCGACGAGGAGCTGCAGGTGCTCACGCTCGCCGCGCCACTGGAACAGGTGTTGCAGAACAGCGTCGCAACGGGCAACGCCGCTCTCGAACCTGGACTCGCCGAACGCATGCACACCTCGCTCTCCGCCCAAGCACAGAAACAGGAGATGAGCGGCCGCGTGCCGGTGCTGCTGGTGCCGCAGGCGCTGCGCCCGATCCTCTCCCGCTTCACGCGCCAGACGATTCCCGCGCTGCGCGTGCTTGCCTACAACGAAATTCCCGAGTCCCGCCGCGTGCGAATCGCGGGCGCGGTCGGAGCCTAGGGTCCCGTCATGAAGATCAAGCGTTTCACCGCCCCCTCGATGCGCGACGCGATGCGCATGGTGCGCGAAGAGCAGGGCCCGGATGCAGTGATCCTGTCGAACCGTCGACTCGAGCACGGCTTCGAAGTCGTCGCCGCGACCGACTACGACGCGGCGCTGGTGCAGCAGGCGGCGCAGCGGACCGAGTCCTTGATCGAGGAGCCTCGCGCCGTCGTGCGCGTGCCCGAGCCCACACCTGTTGCGCCCATGGCGGCGCCGCTGCCGCGCGCCGTCGCCGCCAGCGACAGCGACATCGAGGGGCTCAAGACCGAGATGCAGTCTCTGCGCCGGCTCATGGAGCAGCAGGTCGCCGGCATGGCCTGGACCGACCTCAAGACGCGCAACCCGGTACGCGCGGACGTCGTGCGTCGCCTGTTGGGCCTGGGCCTGGAGCTCAAGCTCGCGCGTGAGGTCGCCACCGAGATTCCCGAGGGCACCGACGCCGAGCGCGCGCGCTTCCTGCCGATGGCGATGCTCGCGCGCCGCGTGCCCACGTTCAAGCACGAGTGGCTGGACGCGACGATGTCGCCGGAACACGACAGCCGCCGCGAGGTGATCGCCCTGGTCGGCGCCACGGGCGTGGGCAAGACCACCACCATCGCCAAGCTCGCCGCGCGTTACGTGCAGCACTGGGGCCTGCGCGACGTCGCGCTGATCACCACGGACCATTTCCGCATCGGCGCGCAGGAACAGCTCTTCACCTACGGTCGCCTGCTCGGTGTGCCGGTTCTTACGGCCGACAACCAGCGCGAACTGTGCCTGGCGCTGGAGAAGCTCAAGGATCGCAAGCTCGTCCTCATCGATACCGCCGGCATGTCGCCGCGCGACCAGAACCTGCAGAAGCAGTTCGCGATGCTGTCTGGCCTGCCGGTGCCCAACCGCACCGCGCTCGTGCTCTCGGCCACGAGCCAGGGCGCGGATCTCGACGACCAATACCGCCGCTTCGCCGCGGCCGATCCGAGCGCGGTGATCCTGACCAAGCTCGACGAGGCCACGCGCGTGGGCTCGGCGATTTCCGCGATCGTGCGCCAGGGCATTCCGCTCGCCTACGTCACCGACGGGCAGCGAGTGCCAGAAGACCTGTCGCCCGCGCGTCCCGACCAGCTCGTCCTGCGTGCGATGGCCGCCTCGCGCGTGACCGCCACGCCGCCGGACGACGAAGAACTCACTCACCAGTTTGCAGGAGCGGCACATGGGTAAGAACGACCAGGCAGCGGGATTGCGCGTCCTGCGGCCGGCCAAGCCGGTGCAGGTCATCGCCGTCGCCAGCGGCAAGGGCGGCGTGGGCAAGACCAGCGTGTCGGTGAACCTCGCCACCGCGATGGCACAGGCCGGCAAGCAGGTGATGCTGCTCGACGGCGACCTGGGCCTCGCCAATGTCGACGTGATGCTCGGGCTGCAGCCGACCTGCAACCTCGCCAACGTGCTCGAAGGCCAGTGCACGCTCGAAGACACGATCCTCATGGGGCCGTCCGGCCTGATGGTCATCCCGGCCTCGAGCGGCAAGAAGAACATGGCGGAACTCAACCGCGCGGAGAACGCCGGGCTGATCCGCGCCTTCAGCGAGCTCTCGCGGCCGATCGACGTGCTGGTGGTGGACACCGCAGCCGGCATCGCCGACTCGGTGATCAGCTTCACGCAGGCCGCGCAAGAAGTCATCGTCGTGATCTGCAACGACCCGGCCTCGCTGACCGACGCCTACGCGCTGATCAAGGTCCTCAACCGCGACCACGGCGTGGAGCGCGTGCAGGTGCTGGCCAACATGGTCCAGAACCTCACCGAGGCCAAGGAAGTCCACGAGAACCTGCGCCGCGTGGCCGAGCGCTTCCTGGACGTGACACTCAACTTCATGGGCTTCGTGCCACAGGACGAATGGCTCAAGCGCGCGATCCGGCGCCAGCAGCCGGTGGTGCAGGCCTATCCCAACTCCGCCGCGGCCCTCGCGTTCACGGGCCTGGCGAAGAAGGTGGAAAGCTGGGGCCTGCCCAAGGGCGCGCGCGGCAATCTGGAATTCTTCGTCGAGCGACTGGTCGGTCGCGGGGCGGCACAGCTGGCAGGCGTGGCGGTATGAGAGTCCCACGGCACGTTGCCTGCGCGACGCGCAGTGGCGGCTGGGCACGGCGCTCATGCGACGGGTCAATGCATCCCGCGGTGAGGAGCCGGCCATGAGCGCGCTGCCCAGGGAAGCCGTCGCGCAGTACACGCGCACGCGCTCGCCGGACGCCGACCTCGTGAACCAGCACGCGGGCCTCGTGAAGCGCATTGCCTACCACCTTGCCGCGCGCCTGCCATCCAGCGTCGAGATCGACGACCTGGTCCAGGCCGGCAGCATCGGGCTGCTGGAAGCGGCACGGAACTACCAGGGCGATCGCGGCGCGAGCTTCGAGACCTATGCGGGCATCCGCATCCGGGGCGCCATGCTCGACGAACTGCGCCGGGGCGACTGGGCGCCGCGTGCGCTGCATCGCCGCGCACGCGACGTGTCGGCCGCGATGCGTGCCATCGAGCAGGAGACCGGACGCGAGGCCAAGGACACGGAAGTGGCCGATCGCCTCGGCATCAGCCTGTCCGACTACTTCGAGGCGGTCGCGGACTCCGCGCGCTGCCAGGTGATGTCGAGCGACGGCTTCGCCGACGGTGAGGGCTTCGATGCGCCGGCAGAGGACGGCGATCCCGACGAGCAGTTCAGTCGCGCCGAGTTCCAGCGCGAGCTGATCAAGGCGATCGGTGGCTTGCCGGAGCGCGAGAAGCTGGTCATGTCGCTGTACTACGAGCGCGAACTCAATCTCAAGGAGATCGGGAAGGTGCTGGACGTGAGCGAAAGCCGCGTCTGCCAGATCCACGGCCAGGCGCTGGTGCGGCTGCGCGCGCGGCTGGGCGACTGGGCAGGCGTGGCGCTGGGATGAAGCAGTGGTCAGTGGTCAGTTGGCAGTTGCCGGACAAGCGCAGCGCCAACCGCCGACCAGCGACCGAGAGCTGACAACTGACAACTGACAACTGGGCACTGAAATGGACAAGAACCTGAAGATTCTCATCGTGGACGACTTCTCGACGATGCGGCGCATCGTCAAGAACCTTCTCGCCGACCTGGGCTACACGAACACGCAGGAGGCCGACGACGGCAAGACGGCATGGCCGCTGCTGCAGGCGGGCGGCTTCGAGTTCGTGGTCACCGACTGGAACATGCCCGGCATGACCGGCATCGACCTGCTCAAGGCGATCCGCGGCGAGCCCAAGCTCGTGGGCCTGCCGGTGCTCATGGTCACGGCCGAAGCGCAGCGCGAGCAGATCATCGAGGCCGCTAAGGCGGGCGTGAACGGCTACATCATCAAGCCCTTCACCGCCGTGACCTTGAAGGAAAAGCTGGACAAGATCTTCGCGCGACTCGCCGAAGCCGCGTAAGCGAAGACCCGGAGTGTTTCGGTGAACGCACCCTTCAATTCGCTGCCGGCGCGCGCCGAGCACCTCGCGCGCATGCGCGAGCTTGTCAGCCTCCTCGAGGCCGGCGACGACGTCGGCTTCGAGGCGCGCTTCTCCTCTCTCCTGCAGTCGCGCGACCAGGGCCTTTTCGTCAGCGTGGCGAGGCTGACCCGCGACCTGCACGACGCCGTGCGGGGCCTGAGCTTCGACGAGCAGCTCTCGTCGCTGGCCGGCCGCGAGATCCCGGACGCCTGCTCGCGCCTCGACTACGTGACGCGCGTGACCGAGGAGGCGGCGCACAAGACGCTGGACCTCGTCGAGCAATGCCAGCAGCTGACCCAGGACATCGTCCTGGCCACGCACGACATCTCGGCCGCCTGCCACCGCGCGCACGTCTATGCGGACTCGCCGTATTCGTTGTCGGGTCTGGTCGTCAGCGTCGACGAGACCCGCGACCACATCGTCAACAGCGCCGCGAACCTGCGCGACCGGCTGTCGAAGCTCGCGCAGGCGCAGGAATATCAGGACCTCGCCGGGCAGGTGATCAAGAAGGTGACCACGCTGGTACGCAGCGTCGAGCGCGCGCTGATCGACCTGCTGCGCGCCTCGGGAGGCGCGGTGTCGACCCGACCCTCGGATGCACCGGCCAGCGGCCTGCACGGCCCCGCCGTCAGCGGCGTGACGCCCTCGGCGGTGAGCCAGGACGACGCCGACTCGCTGCTCGCCGACCTCGGATTCTGAGAACTCTCCCATGCCTGCCGTCGACGACGAGATTCGTGCCGATTTCCTGGTGGAGGCCGGCGACCTGATCGAGAAACTCGGCGGACAACTCGTCGAGCTGGAGTCGCGGCCCGACGACAGCGAACTGCTTAACGGGATCTTCCGCGCCTTTCACACCGTCAAGGGCGGCGCGGGTTTCCTCGCGATCACGCCGCTGGTCGAGCTGTGTCACGCCACCGAGGATGTCTTCAACGCGCTGCGCAACGGCAAGCGGGCGGTCGACGCGATGCTCATGGACGCGGTGCTGCAGTCGGTCGACCAGGTGCAGGCGATGATGGCGAGCGTGGCGGCCAATGCCGAGCCGCAGCCTGCGCCACCGGCCCTGATCGATGCGCTGCACGGCTTGCTCGAGGCGCCCACGCCCGGGGCGCTCGTCGTCGACAAGAAGAAAAAGAACGGCAAGAAGGCGGTCGAACCCGCGGAGCCTGTCGATCCGGACGCGATCAGCGAAGACGAGTTCGATGCGCTGCTCGACCAGATGGCCGCGGACAAGAAGCGTTCGGTGAAGGCCGCGCCTGCTGCCGTCAAAAAGCACGACGACGCGATCACCGAGGACGAATTCGACGCCCTGCTGGACCAGATGGCGGCCGCGAAGAAAACCGCACCCACTGCAAGCGATGCGCAGTCGGAGAAATCGGCAAAGCCGGTGCCCGTTGCGGCGAAGCCGCCGCCTTCGCCATCGCCATCGCCATCGCAGCCGGCTGCGGCGGCGCCTGCCGAAACCTCCGTGCGCGTCGACACCCAGAAGCTCGACCGCATGATGAATCTCGTCGGCGAACTGGTGCTGGTGCGCAATCGCCTCAAGGCGCTGGCGACCGGGGCCGGTAGCGAAGTGGGCCGCGCGGTGCGCGAGCTCGACTTCATCACGCGGGGCCTGCAGGGCGCGGTGATGCAGGTACGAATGCAGCCGATCGGCAAGGTGTTCTCGCGCTTCCCCAAGCTCGCACGCGACGTCGCGCGCGGCTTGGGCAAGCAGGTCGAGGTCACGCTGATCGGGCAGGACACCGACCTCGACAAGAATCTGGTGGAGGCGCTGGCCGACCCGCTGGTCCACATGGTGCGCAACAGCGTGGACCACGGCATCGAGATGCCCGACGTGCGCATCGCGCGCGGCAAGCCGGCTGCGGGGCAGCTCAAGCTCGAGGCAAGGCAGGAAGGCGATCACATCCGCATCACGGTGCGCGACGACGGCGGCGGCATCGACCCCGAGCGCGTGCGCACCAAGGTCGTCGAAAAGAAGTTGATGGACGCGGCCTCCGCGGCCCGGCTGTCGCACGAGGAATGCCTGCAGCTGATCTTCCTGCCGGGTTTCTCGACCAAGGACCAGGTGTCCGATCTCTCCGGCCGCGGTGTGGGCATGGACGTGGTCAAGCAGCGGATCCTGTCGCTCAACGGCAGCGCCACGATCGAATCTCAGGCGGGCCTGGGCAGCGCGGTCCACCTGCGCGTGCCGCTGACCTTGGCGATCCTGCCGGCGCTGATGATCGACGCGGGCGAGCGACAGTTCGCGCTGCCGCTGGCGATGGTCGCCGACGTCTTCGCGCTGGATCCCTCGGTGGTGCGCAAGGTGGGGCACTGGAACGTCGCGCCGCTCAAGCGCGAGAACCTTCGGCTGATCGACCTTGAAGTTTGGGCCGGTGCTGCCGATACCACGGGGACACGTCACGTGGTGGTGGTCATGCTCGGCGAAGAAAGATTCGGATTGATCGTGCGCCAGGTGCGCGGTCGCGAGGAGGTGGTGATCAAGCCACTCGGCGCGACCTTGCGCGGACTCGCCGGAGTCGCGGGCGCCACGGTGACACCGCAGGGCCGCGTCGCGCTGATCGTCGACGTGCCCGGGCTGGTCCAGACGCACGCCAAGGCGCCCTGACGTGGACATCCTCAGCATCATCGGCTTCATCCTCGCGATGGTCGCCTTGATCCTCGGCTCCATCCTCAAGGGCAGCGGCGTCGCGGCGCTGTGGGGGCCGGCGGCTTTCGTCATCGTCATCATCGGCACGCTGGGCGCCATCACCATGCACACGCCGATGCAGGTGTTCGTGCACGGCATGAAGATGTCGAAGTGGGTATTCATGCCGCCCAAGTCGGACGGCAAGGGACTGATTGCGAAGATCGTCGAGTGGAGCAACGCGGCGCGCAAGCAGGGGCTGCTGGCGCTGGAAGGCAGCATCGCGACCGAGACCGACAGCTTCATCAAGAAGGGCCTGCAGATGCTGGTCGATGGCGCCGAGCCGGAGACGATCCGCCAGACCCTGGAGACCGAGGTGCAGGCCAAGGAGCACTTCGACAACGCGGGCGCGAAAGTCTTCGAGGGCATGGGCATCTATGCGCCGACGCTCGGCATCATCGGCGCGGTCATGGGCTTGATGGCGGTGATGCAGAACCTCAACGATCCGTCGAAGCTCGGCCACGGCATCTCCGCGGCGTTCGTGGCGACGATCTACGGCATCGCCAGCGCCAACCTGTTCTTCCTGCCGATGGCGGCCAAGCTCAAGAGCGTGGTGAGCGACCAGACGCGCACGCGCGAAATGATCATCGAGGGGCTGATCGCGATTTCGCAGGGTGAGAATCCGCGCGTGATCGAGGCCAAGCTCGGCGGCTATCTGCACAACTGAGCGATCCGATCGCCGTGGCCAAGAAGCACAAACACGAAGACCACACGAATCACGAGGCCTGGGCCATTCCCTACGGCGATCTCGTGACCCTGCTGCTGGCCCTGTTCGTCGTGATGTACTCGATGTCCGCGATCAACGAGGGAAAATTCCGAGTCGCTTCGGATTCGCTCAATGCGGCCTTTGGCGGCAAGCCGCGTTCGCCCACGCCGATCCAGATCGGGCCCAAGGCGCTCAGCCCGCCCAGCGATCCGCGCCCGCGCGTGCTTCCGGGCGCCGCCGCGCCGGAGGGCATCCGCGGCCCGATGCAGAGCCTTCACCGCCCGGACCTGCCGGGGTTGGGACTGGGCTTCCGCGCGAGCGGCGACGGCGGACGCGAAACCGCGGTCGGCGCGCGTGCGCGCCAGCAGCTCGATAAAATGTCGGAGAAGGTCTACGACGCGCTCGGCGACCTGATCGCGCGCAAGCAGGTAATCGTGCGCCGCCACGAGGAATGGCTCGAGATCGCGATCCAGACCGACATCCTCTACGCGAGCGGCTCGGCGCAGCTGGGCAACGCGGCGGGCGCGGTGCTGGATCGGCTCGCCGACGTGCTGAAGAGTTTCGACAACCGCCTGCGTATAGAGGGACACACCGACGACGTGCCGATCGCCACGCGCGAGTTTCCGTCGAACTGGGAGCTGTCGAGCGCGCGCGCCGCCAGCGTGGTGCATCGCTTCATGGCCTGTGGCGTGGAGCCGCGGCGCATGACCGTGGAGGGCCTGGGCGAGTACAAGCCGGTGGCGGAGAACGTCGACGCGGCCAGCCGCAACCGCAATCGCCGCGTGGTGGTCGTGGTGATGGCCAATCCCGGCGAGAAGCCGCCGTCCTTCCTGGTCCCGACCTCGGCTTCGGCCGCGGTCGAACCCGGACCGTCCCTGTCGCCGCCGCTGCCACCCGCGGGCGCGCCGGTCGCCTCAACCGTTGTCGCCGCACGGGAGCACGCAGAACCATGAGCGCACGTCGATGCGGTGATCGAGGCCGCAATGGCGGCGGCGGTGGCGGCGCGGCGCATGCGGGATTCCCGCCCGGCAGCGTTCCGCTTCGCTGGATGGCCGAGATGTGCGAAAGCCTCACGGCGTCGCTTCGATTCTTCTCCGCGCCAAGGAGGCACCCGTGAGCAACGTCGTTTTTCCTTCTGCCGTATCCGCCGAAGTCTCGCGCGGTGGCGACGGCGGCCGTGACGGCGACGTCGTGCGCCGCTGGATCGGATTCGAACTGGCCGGACAGCTCTACGGCGTGCCGATCCTTGCGGTGCAGGAAGTCCTCGCCACAGCCGAGATCGAGCCGGTGCCGGGTACCGCGCGCGAGGTGTTGGGCGTGATCAACCTGCGCGGGCAGATCGTCACGGTGATCGACCTGCGCCTGCGGCTAGGCCTGCCCAGCGCGGGGGCGGGTGCGGCCGGTCCGCTGGTGGTGTTCGACGGCGCGACCGAGACCCTGGCGGCGCGCGTCGATCGCGTCACCCACGTGCGCCGCATCCCTGATCCTGCGATCAAGCTGGCGCCGCGCGCGGGCAGCAATCCTTGCGCGGCCGTGCTCGGCATCGTCACGCGGGATGCGGAACTGATGACCCTGCTCGATGTTCCGGCGTTGATGCGTTGATCTACCGAGTCGGCACGGGCTGACGGCTTGCCTGGCGCAGGCTGTCGGCACATCCCGCGCGATCGCTCGGGCCCACGTAACGGCCGCCGGCTTATCCCGCGTTCCCTGGTCGCCCGTTCGTGCCGAGTCGTGGCGCGCGGCAGTGCGCGCCCGATCGAGGCACGCCCAGGCTGGCTGCGCGCGCTCCCGACACGCGGGACGAAGGGCCAGGGGGAGGCCTGGTACCCGGGGCGTCGACGAGGTTCCCTTGCGCCCGAAGCGAGCCCCTGATCTGGTCCCGGAACCAGCGGTACGACACCCTGGGGTCGCCTTGCCGACGAGAGATCGGGTCCGCCAATTTCCTGACGCGATTTTCGGGCTTCGCGCGGGACTCTTGACGCATGACACCCACCTGACCGCTTTTTGTGGGGGATTCCGTAGAGTTGTGTAGGGGTTTGCCCGACACGTTTTCCGTTCCTACGGCACCGGCGTCCGAATATCGGCGCGGCGCGATGTGGTTCGCGCGTCAGAGCAATGTGAGTACCGCGGCATCGGGAACACGCGCAGACGGCAAGGCGCACCGGAGTCCGGAAACCTCACATCGTTGGCAAAGCGGGGAGATGAAACGTGTTGCTGGGTCGGATGCTTGCACCGCTGATGCTGGGATCGCTGCTCGGGGGCTGCGCCGCTCCGACGATGCGGGCCTACGATCCGGCGGTTCGCACCAAGATCCACAGCATCGGCCTGCTCACCCCGGCGGTCTCCGACACGGTGGCGGTGCGCATGGAAGTTCACCCCGGCCAGAGCTTCGGCGTGTTCGGCATGCTGATCGCCGAGGGCGACATGGAAGGCAAGACGGGCGCCTTCACGCGCGCCGCCCAGGGCAAGGGCTTCATCTGCAGCAAGACGTTCCAGGCGCAACTCGACGCCGGCCTGCGCAACGGCGGCTACGAGGTCAAGACCGTCGATGCGCGGCGCCCGGTGCACGAGTACAAGTTCCTCGACCAGTATCCGAAGGCCGACGGCAGCGTCGATGCCTACCTCGATCTCTACACCGACCTCGTCGGCTACATCGCAGCAGGCGGCGGCACCCCGTATCGCCCGACCGTGTACCTCAACGTACGCCTCGTGCGGGCCACGGATCACAAGGTTCTGTACCAGGATCGCATCGCCTACAACGCCTTTGGCGACGGCGACGGCGCGATCACCCTGACCGCGGCCAAGGGCTACGAATATTGGAAGTTCGATGACCTCGTCGCCGATCCGGCACGGGCCATCGAGGGTCTGCAGATGGCGATGCGCGCCACCGGCGACGAACTGGCCCGGCAACTGCGCTGAACAAACGAGCACGGCCGACATGAGCTTCGACTCCCGCATCCTGGTCCTTTCCCTCCTCGCGCTCGTGACCCTGCTGGTCACCGGCTGCGCGGGCAGAGGCCCGGCGGCGGTGACGCGCCTCCAGGCCAAGAGCTGCGACACGCGGTGGAACACGGCGAACGCGCAGAACATCCAGGTCGACGCGGTGCGCCCGGTCGAGCATCGCTTCGAGGCCGGCAGCCCTTGCCTGGCGGAGTCCGACGGAAGCGCGGCCACCTACACCGTGTTCCGCCTGCCGCGTTACCGCCAGGACTACACCTTGCAGATCGACAGCCAGATCAACGGGGGCAGCCTGTTCGCACCGGAAGTCATAACGCTCGACTCGGCCGGCAACGTGCTGCGCGTCGTGACGTTCGATCGTTTCAGCCTGCGCGGCGACCACCTGCAGTCCACGATGTTCTTCAGCAAGGACAACGCCGGCGAGCAGTATCTGCTGATGCGCTCGGCGCGCCAGGTCGTCGGCCAGGGGGAACGCCGCGTGGTGTCGAGCGCGTTCATGATCCCGCTCGTGGCCGGCGTGCTGCCCTTCCTGTACATGCAGGGCACGGAAGCGGAAGGCGATTACACCTACTCGCACAACGGCGTCGTGAGCCTGCAGGCGCGCTCGAATGCGCCCGCCCTGCGCCGCAACATGCAGGCGCGTGACATCGCCCGCTCGGAAATCGGTACGTTCGCCCGCTGAGCCGCGGGCGTTCGTCGGCCCTGGCGCCGATCGGGATTTTTTTCTGAGATGCAGTTCGCGCGATCGTCGACGTGCCGCGCCGACGCGGTCGCCGAATTCGGATAGATTCCTCCGACCGCCGCTCTCGCGGTGACGACCAGCAGGGTGGGGAGCTTCATGTCCAACCGACATCGGTTCCGCGGGCCCGGATCGCTCGCCGTGATCCTGCTGTTCCTGGGCGCCGCGCTTGCCGGCACGACAGCCTGCGGCAAGACCGCCGCCCCAAGCGCCACCAAGCTGGCCGACGTCGCACCGCAGCTCATCGGGAACGAACGCGACTCGTGGAAGAAGTACGTCGCCCGCGACCTCGACGGCAGCCGGGGGCTGCTGGCGGCCGACTACGCGGATGTCCAGGGCGACGGCACCGTGCTGGACCGCGAAGGCCATCTCGCCTTCGTGCCCAAGGCCGACGTCGAATGGCACGAACTGGATCGCTTCAACGTGTTCCTGCTGTCGGAAGATTCTGCGGTGGTGACCTACCGCGCGCGTTCGCGCGACCACGGCACGAAGCACGTGTACCAGGCGGATGTCACCGCGGGCTGGTCGCGACGCGACGGGAAATGGGTCGCCACCTTCTACCGCGAATCGCCGACGCCGCCCGAGGCGTCCGGCGCGGGCGAATGAAGGCATGAGCGGGACGGCGTCCGGGGACGCCTAGATCAAAGGACGAGACGGACAACAACAAACCAAGGGGAGCAGGGGATGGGAACTCGGCGTGAATTTCTGACGCAGGCCTTGTGGACGGGCGGGGCATCGATGGCCTTCGGCGTGCGCGCGTTCGCGGCCTTCGGGTCGCCGGCCCCGCTCATCGATCCGGTGCAGGCGGCGTGCAAGAGGCTGGCGTCCGCCGGCTGGCGTGAACTGCTGATGCATGTGAGTGGCGGTGCGCTCGACATCGCGGCGAAGGACCTTCGCGCAGAACTTGCCAAGCGCGTGGCGGTGGATCGCAGCGTCGCAGGCTTCGCGGATTTCGCCGCGGCGGGACAGTGCGGCGTGGAGCCGGGCAGCCCGGCGCGCAGCCTGCTCTACCACGCGTTTGCTTCGTCCGATGTGGTCGACGCGCACCTCACCGAATATCCGACGCTGGCGGAGATCGATGCGCTGGAGAACTACGTCTACGGCGTGCGTCCGCCGGCCTTCGCCGATCTGCAGGCGGCCGCTGGAGATCATCCGCTGGGCGTCGTGATGTTCGCGCAGCAGTACCGCCCCGCGCGCGACACCATCGACGGCCGCCACGCCGACCTCGTGTTCTCGCGCACCGGCATCTCGCGCATGGGCACGATCGCACCGCACTACGACGGCCGCGCGCGCAATTTCGCGGCGACCGATCCTACGAAGCCCTACGACTTCCCGGCGATTCCGCAGCGCTTCGCGCCCTTCATCGCGATCAAGGTCTCGGGCAGCGACCCGCGCCTGGCCGTGCTCGATCGCGTGAAAAGCGATGCCGAAACCGAGTTCTGGCTGCCGCTGCACAAGCTTTTCAGCGGCTCGGAGTGCGTGGCCGGCGAGAAGCTCACGGTCGAGATGGGCTGCGCCTTCCGCAACGACAAGCTGCACCGCTTCCACCGCTACCTGCAGGTCAACGGCTATCCGACCGAGTGGGCCGGCGACGACCTCGAGCAGTTCCCGTTCGTGATCCGCGACGAGCAGATCGCCGCATTCGCCAACCCGAAGGAATACGGCCCCGGCGTTGTCGAGCCGCGTGCTGCGGCCTTCGTGAACCGCGCGCGCTATCGCGACGAGTGGCTGGGCTTCAAGGTGGCGAGCGAGTGGGTGTCCACGCCGGGCGTCGTGTACTTCTCCAGCGCCCAGATCCTGGGCGGCGAGGCGGACTCCGCGGAGTCCTACGTTCGCGGCGAAAGCCTGTATCTGGAAGGCGCGGTGCAGGACTACGACCGCAACGCGCCGGAATACGTGAGCCTGCGCCACCGACTGCGCGAGGACGGCACGCTCGAGGATCTCAACAACGATCCCGACATGCCGCGCCTGATCCGCGAGGGCGGTTACAAGGCGCAGCACTTCATCGACTTCGCCGGCGACGGCTGGGTGGAGGCCCGTGTGAAGGGCCTGCCCGAGGCGCTGCCGCACATGGCGGCGTACGCGCCGATATCGCCGCCCGACTTCTTCCCGCTCGTGAGCCAGCACGACCTCACGAGCTGGTGGCGCAACCAGGTTCCCGCCGCGCTGCGCGACGGGCTGTGGGCGATTCCCCCGCTGGCGCTGTCGTCGCGACGCATGGCGCCCAACATCGACCTGCCGATCGGCTTTTCGATCTATGACGTCGGTGCCAGCGCGGTCGTGGGCCAGGCGCAACCGCCAGTGCCGGGAGCCAGGGCCGGGTCGTTCGATGCTTCCACAACCTCGCGCTACTCCGGCCTGCCGGATCACTCGCCCGGCCTGTTCGACCCGGGCTGGGATGCGAGCCAGGGCCTGATGTACAACAACCCGGAAGAGGGCCTGCAGGCTTATCTCGCCAATCATGGCCTGGGCACGCCCTTCGTCGAGGACGTGAAGCTGTGCGCGGCGCTTGGCTCGTACTGGCCCGCCATCGCGCCCGACTCCAGCCGCAGCTTTACGCCGCTGAAGCGCGCGAGCGGCTACGACTACCCCTGGCCGACGATCGTGCCGCTCACGGATGCCGAGACCGGCATCGAGCCGCTGGCCGACGGCACGTTCCAGCCCTGGGACGGCGTGCGGGGACCGAAGATCGTCGACATGGGCGGCACGCGTGCCGTTGAATACGCCGACATCGACCGCGTCGACTACATCACCCTGCAGGGAACGATGACGATCGCGCAGCTCGCGAAGATCGACCTTGCGGAAACCAAGTCGCGCGTGATGGCGATGGCCTCGGTGTACTGGGCGCTGGGCATCCACGATCCCGAGTACAGGAAGCGCTATCCGAAGGGCCGCCGCGCCATCACCGAGATGATCAAGGCCAAGGCCGGCTGGGCGGTGCTGTCGTTCCGCGCGGCGCGCGACGACGACCCGGGGCTCGCCGAGGCGCAAAAGGGCGCACGCGCGACGCTGGTCCCGGCGGGTCCGCGCTATCGCTTCCATCTCTACCGTCCACTGGCGCAGACGCGACATCCCACCGATCTGAAGCGCGTGCACGTCACGATGAGGGAAGAAGCCGTCGCCTACGTCGATGCCTCGCAGGTGCTGATCCGCCGGGGCACGCAGACGTGGAAACGCGACGTTTCGATGCCGAGGTCCTGATCGTCGGCGGCGGGCCCGCGGGCGCGGCCGCCGCCATCGCCTGTGCGCAGGCCGGACTTCGGACCTGTCTGGTCGAACGCGATACCCGGCTGAAGGACAGGCCGGGCGAGGGGCTGCATCCCGGTGTCGAGCCGCTGCTCGGTGAACTGGGTGTCGTCGAGGGCCTGCAGCGTGCGACGCGTGCGCGCTTTGCCGGCGTCTGGGTCGGTTGGGGCGGGCCGCCCCGATTCGAAGCCTTCGGCGAAGACGGAAGCGGACCCTGGCTCGGCTACCAGGTGAGTCGCGCCACGCTCGACACGGCGCTGCAGGATCGGGCGGGCGCTGCAGGAGCCGAGCTGCGGTGCGGCGCGGGCGCGAGCGAAGTGATCGTCGAGGAGGGTCGCGTCATCGGCGCGCGCCTCGAAGACGGCAAGGAATGCCGCTCGCGCCTGCTCATCGATGCGAGCGGTCCGGCGCGCTGGCTGGCGCGCAAGCTGCACCTTCCGCAACGCGAGCGTTCGCCCCGGCAGGTCGTGCGATACGGCTACGTGCGCGGCGATTGCGCGGCGCGCAACGAGGCGCCGTCATTGATCGGAGACGCCGAGGGCTGGACCTGGACCGCGCGCGTCGGCGATGGCCTCTACCAGTGGGCGCGATTGGATTTCCTGGAAGGCCGTGCTTCGCGCGATGAACTGCCAGCGGAATTCACGGGCATGCAACCACAGGGCGCGACGCGTGGCGCCGACGCGACGTGGCGCGTCTCGGAGTCGGCAGGACCGGGATGGCTGCTCGCCGGTGATGCCGCAGCGAATCTCGATCCGACTTCTTCGAAGGGCGTGATCAAGGCGCTGCTGTCGGGAACGATGGCGGGTCGCACCGCAGTGGCGATGCTTCTGCGCGGCGGGGAGGCGGCGCAGGGTGCGATCGCGTACCGGAGCTGGATCGAAGGCTGGTTCGAGACCGACGTGGCGGCGCTGGCGCCGATGTACGCGAAGCTCGGCGCGACGGGGTTCGGATAGCGGAAGCCCCCGGACTCGGTCCGGGGCTACTTGCGCGGGTTCCCCCTCTCCCAGCTGTCGCGGGGAGAGGGGGTAGCTACCCGCGAAGTGGAAGCCGGCTCAGGCCAGCTTCTTGTGCCGCGCCTTGCGGTTCACGCCCGGCTCGCTGCCCGTGCGACGACGAAAGTCGTCCTCGTACTCGCGGTAGTTGCCTTCCAGATACACGATCTCGCCCGAGTCCTCGAAGGCGAGGATGTGCGTCGCCACGCGATCCAGGAACCAGCGATCGTGCGAGATCACGAGCGCGCAGCCGGAGAAGTCCAGCAGCGCCTCTTCGAGCGCGCGCAGGGTTTCCACGTCGAGGTCGTTGGTCGGTTCGTCGAACAGCAGCACGTTGCCGCCGGACAGCAGCATCTTGGCGAGATGCAGGCGATTGCGTTCGCCGCCCGACAGATCCTTCACGCGCTTCTGCTGGCTCTCGCCCTTGAAGTTGAACCGGCCGATGTACGCGCGCGCGGGCATTTCGAAATTGCCGATCCGCACGATGTCGCTGCCGCCGGAAATCTCCTGGAACACGGTGAGGTCGCCGTTGAGCGCGTCGCGGCTCTGGTCGACGTAGCCGAGCTTCACGGTCTCGCCGATGCGGATCGTGCCCTCGTCCGGCTTTTCCTGATCCAGCAGCATGCGGAACAAGGTGGTCTTGCCGCGGCCGTTGGCGCCGACGATGCCCACGATGGCGCCCTTCGGAACCGCGAAGGTCAGACCCTTGTACAGCCAGCGATCGCCGTACTTCTTGCCGACCTTGTCGACCTCGATCACCAGGTCACCGAGGCGCGGGCCGGCGGGGATGTACAGCTCGTTGGTCTCCGAGCGCTTCTGGAATTCCTGGCTGGCCATTTCCTCGTAGGCCTTGAGGCGCGCCTTGGACTTGCTCTGCCGGCCCTTGGCGTTCTTGCGCACCCACTCCAGCTCCTCTTTCATCGCCTTGGAGTGCGCGTCTTCCTGCTTCTGCTCGGTCTCCAGGCGATTGCCCTTCTGCTCGAGCCATGACGAATAGTTACCCTGCCAGGGAATGCCGTGCCCGCGATCGAGTTCGAGGATCCAGCCGGCGACGTTGTCGAGGAAGTAGCGGTCATGCGTGACCGCGATGATCGTGCCCGGAAAATCCTTCAGGAATTTTTCCAGCCAGGCCACCGACTCGGCGTCGAGATGGTTGGTGGGCTCGTCGAGCAGAATCATGTCGGGCTTGCTCAGCAGCAGCCGGCACAGCGCGACGCGACGGCGCTCGCCACCGGACAGGCGCTCCACGTTCGCGTCCCAGGGCGGCAGGTTCAGGGCTTCGCCGGCCTTGTCGAGCACGAGGTCGATGTTCTCGCCGCCGCCCGTGGCCAGCTTGGCTTCCAGGTCGGCCTGCTTGGCCGCGAGCTTGTCGAAGTCCGCGCCTTCCTCGGCGTAGGCCGCGTACACGGCGTCGAGCTCGGCCTGCACGTCGGTGACGTCGGCCAGCGCCTCCATCACGTTCTCGCGCACGTTCTTCGCGGGATCGAGCTTGGGTTCCTGCGGCAGATAGCCGACCTTCAGGCCGGGTGCGGGACGTGCCTCGCCGATGAAGTCGGGGTCAATGCCCGCCATGATCTTGAGCAGGGTCGACTTGCCCGCGCCGTTGTAGCCGAGCACGCCGATCTTGGCGCCCGGGAAGAACGACAGTGAGATATTGCGAAGGATTTCCTTCTTCGGTGGGACGATCTTGCCCACCTTGTGCATCGTGTAGACGTATTGCATGGCTTCTCGGTACGGGTGCGGCTCCGAGCGTCGGTGAGGACGCGGTCGCGGGTCCGGCTTGGGCTTCGACGGCCGGCTGCGGGGCAGCGGCGTCGCGGGGCGGGCATTATCCACGCCGCAGGGGGAGAAGTTGTACCCCCGCGAGCAATTTCCACCCGGGAGATCGCATGGACCGATGTGCGGGCTTCAGGCTGTTGGCGGATTACAACCGCTGGATGAATGACAAGGTCTACGAGGCGGCGGGCCGGCTGGACGCGGCGGCCCTCGCGGTCGACCGCAGGGCCTTCTTCGGATCGATCCTGGGCACCCTGAACCACTTGGTCGTGGCGGACCTGACCTGGCTGGGCCGCTTCAGCCAGCATCCGGCCTGGCCTTCCCTGCGCGATTCGCTGCGCGAGTGGCCGGTGCCGGCCTCGCTCGATCACGTCCTGTACCCCGACTTCGTGGAACTGCGCGAGCGCCGTGGCCGGCTCGATAGGCTATTCCAGGCCTGGGTCTGCGCGATGAAGGACTCCGATCTCGAGACCCCGCTGGAGTATCGCAACATGAAGGGCGTGCTCGCGCGACGCGAGACCGGCAGCCTGGTGCTGCACCTGTTCAATCACCAGACGCACCATCGGGGACAGACGACCACCCTGTTGACGCAGGCGGGGCAGGACGTGGGCGTCACCGACCTGCTCATGCTGATCCCAAACATGGCCGAGGCGGGCTGAACCGCCTAAAAGGCGCCTAAAGGGGGCCAGGCTCGAATTGATTTCACAGCGAGGCCGACGCAGGAATCCCCTCGAAGCTGTTCGCCGCCACGTGCGAATGAACGATGTTGCGTTGCAAGTCGTTCGGCTACGTTGATGTGGTGCCGCGACGGACGCGAATTCATCTGGATGGAATTTCTCTGCACCTCGTGCAGAGAGGGCACAACCGCGAGCCGTGTTTCTTTGGCGAGGACGACTACGCCAGCTACCTCTATTGGCTGGAGAAGGCGCTTGTTGAAAGTGGCTGCACCTTGCACGCCTACGTGCTGATGACCAACCACGTGCATCTATTGCTCACGCCTTGTGAGGCTGCGCTGGTGCCGGGCTTGCTGATCTCCCTGGGTCGGCGTTATGTGCAGTACATCAACAGGGCGTATCGGCGCACGGGAACATTGTGGGATAGCCGTTACAAGTCATCGGCGGTGCAGTCGGAGTCTTACCTGCTGCTGTGCCAGCGCTACATCGAGTTGAACCCCGTGCGGGCCGGAATGGTGGTGGACCCGGCGCACTACCGATGGAGCAGCTATCGCGCCAACGCGCTCGGGCAGACGGATCCCCGGCTCACGCCCCACGATCTCTACTTGGCGCTGGGCCGGGATAGAGAAGAGAGAGAATCCCGCTACAGGGCGTTGTTCAGGCCGGAGCTCGATAGCGAGGCAGTCGACGATCTGCGGCTGGCTATCAACCAATGCCAGCCGGTTGGCAACGACCGCTTCCTCCAAATGATTGAAACAGCGACCGGTATCCGGCGGAAGTCCCGTCCGCGGGGTAGACCGCGTTTGAAAATAGCTGCCGATGAGGAGGCGGCGGACGGACGGGATGTTTTCGATTTGTGAAATATTCGAGCCTGGCCCCTTT
>JBKJPX010000003.1:0-76160 GCA_046594215.1 Panacagrimonas sp. | reverse complement strand
CTCCGCCACCTCGGCGTTCACCGCCAGGCCGAACTTCACGGCCATCTGCAGCGCGTCGTGGTTCAGCACCGGCAGCACGCCGGGCATCCCGAGCGTGACCGGGTCGGCCTGCGTGTTGGGCTCGGCCCCGTATTCGGTGGCCGCGCCGGTGAAGATCTTGGACTTGGTTCGGAGCTGGCAGTGCACTTCCAGTCCGATGACGGCTTCCCAGTTGGCGTTCATTGCATTTCAGCTCCGTTTGCGAGAAACGCAAACGGAGTTCCAAGGTTAAAAGCGGAGGGCCCGGACGGTGCCGAGACGAGCGCGCAAATGTCTCACGAATCCGGCGGGGGCCGGTAGCCCTGGGGCGGCGCGGAGGTCAAAAGACAACGCGCCGCCCGGACGAAGTCCAGGGTTTCTTCCATCCGATCGGGGAAAGCTCCCGGACTTCGTGCGGGCCGCGCGTCGGCGCCTTTTAGCGCAGCGACGCGTTGATCCGATCGAGCGTCGCCCTGCCCGGGCAGAGTTCACCCACCCCCAGCTTGTTGAACGGGGTCTCCACCGTGTTCAGGTGCGCGTGCAGGTCCTCGGCCTGGGGGTCGACGAACAGCAGGCCCGTGGCCACCTCGCCGCGCGCTTCGTGCGCCAGCACATGGTTGAGCGAGGCGATACGGTCGGTCGGGTCGTAGTCGGCCGCGATCTTTCGCAGCCGCAGCACGCTGCCGTCGTGCTGCTCGACTTCCACCAGCGTGCCTTCCGGGTAATCCACCGTGATCTCGCTCTTGCAGGGGATCACGTCGAGAAAGTTGACGGCCTCGTTGTGCTCGCGCACGTACTCGTAGCTCTTGGTGCTGCCGGCGTGGTTGTTGAACGCGACGCAGGGCGAAATGACGTCGATGAACGCGGCGCCGCCATGGCGGATCGCGCCCTTGATCAGCGGGACGAGCTGGTGCTTGTCGCCGGAGAATCCGCGCCCCACGTAGGTCGCACCGAGCTGCAGGGCCAGCGCCGCGAGATTGATCGGGCTGTCGGCGTTCTTCACGCCCTTCTTGGACATGGAGCCCTGGTCGGCCGTCGCGGAGAACTGGCCCTTCGTGAGGCCGTACACGCCGTTGTTCTCGACGATGTAGACCATGGCCACGCCGCGCCGGATCACGTGGACGAGCTGGCCGATGCCGATGGAGGCGGAGTCGCCGTCACCCGAGACGCCCAGGTAGAGGAGATCGCGGTTCGCGAGATTGGCGCCTGTGAGCACCGAGGGCATTCGGCCATGCACCGTGTTGAAGCCGTGCGACTGGCCGAGAAAATAGTCCGGCGTCTTGGAGCTGCAGCCGATGCCCGAAAGCTTGGCCACGCGGTGCGGCTCGACGTCCAGTTCCCAGCAGGCCTGGACGATGGCGGCAGAGATCGAATCGTGACCGCAACCGGCGCAGAGCGTCGAGACCTTTCCCTCGTAGTCGCGGCGCGTGTAGCCGACGGCGTTGCGCGTCAAGGACGGATGGTGAAGCTTTGGCTTCGCAAGGTAGGTCATCGGATCAAATTCCCGCTCACCGCGACATCATTTCTCCCTCTCCCCATGCGGTGAAGCTGCATGGGGAGAGGGAGTACGAAGAAAGTCGCCGCTCATGCCGCGCGCCCCTTCAGCGGCACGACGCGCAGCGGCTGCAGCCGCTGCTCGATCGCCTCGACGATGAAGCGCGCGGTGATCGGCGTACCGTCGTAATGCAGCACCGGCACGAGGCGCGCCGGATCGAGATCGAACTCGTTGATCAGAAGGCTGCGAACCTGCGCGTCGCGGTTCTGCTCGACGACGAAGACCTGCTCGTGCCCGAGCACGAACTCGCGCACGCTCGCCGGGAATGGAAAAGCCCGCACGCGCAAGGTGTCCAAGGGCTTTCCCGACGATTCGAGCGCGTCCACGGCCTCGTCCATCGCCGGGCTCGTCGAGCCGTAGTAGATGGCGCCGAAAGGCGTGGCGTTGGCCGCCTGCTTCAGCACGGGCGCGGGGACCAGGGACTTCGCCGTCTCGAACTTCCGCAGCAGCCGCTGCACGTTGTAGACGTAGTCCGGGCCCTTCTCGGAGTAGCGGGCGTACGCGTCGCGCGTGGTGCCACGCGTGAAGAACGCGCCCTTGCTGGGATGCGTGCCCGGGTAGGTGCGGTACGGGATGCCGTCGCCGTCGACGTCGAGGTATCGGCCGAAGTCGCGCCCGCTCTCGAGCTCCTCGGCGGTCATGACCTTGCCGCGGTCGAGCGTGCGCGTGTCGTCCCATTGCATCGGGGCGCACAGGCGCTGGTTCATGCCGATGTCGAGGTCGGTCATCACGAACACCGGCGTCTGCAGCCGGTCGGCGAGGTCGAGCGCGGCGGCCGCGAATTCGAAGCACTCGGTCGGATCCTGCGGCAGCAGCATCACGTGCTTGGTGTCGCCGTGAGAGGCGTAGGCCGCGCCGATCAGGTCGGCCTGCTGCGTTCGCGTGGGCATGCCCGTGGACGGTCCCCCGCGCTGCACGTCGATGATCGTCACGGGGATCTCGGCGAAGTACGCGAGGCCGATGAACTCGTTCATGAGCGACACGCCGGGCCCGGACGTGGCGGTGAAGGCGCGTGCGCCGTTCCATCCCGCGCCCAGGCAAATGCCGATGGACGCGATCTCGTCTTCGGCCTGCACGACGGCATAGCGGTTGCGCCCGGTCTCGGGATCGACGCGCAGCTTCTGGCAGTACTTCTCGAAGGCCTCGGCCAGCGACGAGGACGGCGTGATCGGGTACCAGGCGCAGACCGACGCGCCGCCGTAGACGCAGCCCAGGGCCGCGGCCGTGTTGCCGTCGACGAAGATGCGATCGCCGACCGCATCCGCGCCGCGCACCTGCAGGCCGATCGGCGCGAGGTTCGACTGCGCCCACCCGTGACCCAGGTGCAGCGCCTTGATGTTCGCCGAGAGCAGCTTCTCCTTGGACTTGTACTGCTCGCCGATCAGCTTCTCGATGACGGCGAGGTCCATGCCCAGCAGCGCGGTCAGCGCGCCGACGTACAGGATGTTCTTGAAGAGCTGGCGCTGGCGCGGATCGGAGTAGGTGCGATTGCAGATCTCCGTGAGCGGCATTCCGATGAGGTTCACGTCGGCGCGAAAGCGCGACAGCGGAAGCGGCTTGGAGTTGTCGTAGAACAGGTAGCCGCCGGGGGCGAGTTCGACGAGGTCGTCGGCCCAGGTCTGTGGATTCATCTGCACCAGCAGGTCGACGCCGCCGCGGCGGCCGAGCCAGCCCCTCTGGCAAACGCGCACCTCGTACCAGGTCGGCAGGCCCTGGATGTTCGAAGGGAAGATGTTGCGCGGGCTCACCGGGACGCCCATGCGCAAAATGCTCTTGGCGAAGAGCTCGTTGGCGGAGGCGGACCCTGACCCGTTGACGTTGGCGAACTTGATTACGAAATCGTTGACGGCAGACAGCGACGCAGCGCTCATGCAACAACCTCCTCGGGAGCCGGTGCGCGGGTGCGACAGGCCGGCCCGGCGCTCGTGATTTCAATCAGCACCTTCTGCATGTCCCAAGCGCCCGTCGGGCAACGCTCGGCACACAGGCCGCAATGCAGGCAGACGTCCTCGTCCTTCACCATCACGCGCGCAGTCGGCAGCGCATCGGAGACGTAGAGCGCCTGCGTGAGGTTCACGGCGGGCGCCGTCAGATGCGTGCGTAGCTGCGCTTCATCCAGGTTCGGCGCGAGCGTGAGGCTGTCGACCGGGCAGATGTCGATACAGGCGTCGCACTCGATGCAGAGTTTGGGCGCGAACACGGTCTGCACGTCGCAGTTCAGGCAGCGTTGCGTTTCCTTGAGCGCCAGCGCCACATCGAAGCCGAGTTCGACCTCGAGCTTGATGTCCTTGAGCGCGCGCTCCTTGGGCGCCAGGGGCACCTTGCGTCGCACGTCGAGCGAGACCTCGTTGTCGTAGCTCCACTCGTGGATGCCCATCTTCTGCGACATCACCGCGACCGCCGGCATCGGCCGGTTCCGTGCGTCTTCGCCGCTGAGCATCTTGTCGATCGTGACCGCGGCTTCATGGCCGTGCGCGACGGCCCAGATGATGTTCTTCGGTCCGAAGGCCGCATCGCCGCCGAACAGCACGTCGGGGCGAGAAGCCTGGAACGTGATCTTGTCGACGACCGGCATGCCCCACTCGTCGAAGTCGATGCCGCAGTCGCGCTCGATCCAGGGGAACGCGTTTTCCTGTCCGACCGCGAGCAGCACCTCGTCGCAGGCGTGGAACTCGTCTTCCTCGCCGGTGGGCACCAGCTTGCGGCGGCCCTTGGCGTCGTACTCGGCGCGCACCTTCTCGAAGGTCATGCCGGTGAGCTGGCCGTTCTCGTGGATGAAGGCCTTGGGCACGCGGTAGTCGAGGATCGGGATGCCTTCGTGCATCGCGTCCTCCTTCTCCCACGGGCTCGCCTTCATCTCGTCGAAGCCGGAACGCACGATGACCTTGACCTCGTCACCGCCGAGGCGGCGCGAGGAACGGCAGCAGTCCATGGCGGTGTTGCCGCCGCCGAGCACGATCACGCGCCTGCCGACCTTGGTGACGTGTCCGAAGTAGACCGAGGCGAGCCAGTCGATGCCGATGCGGATGTGCGCGGCCGCTTCGGTGCGGCCGGGAATCTCCAGATCGCGACCGCGCGGCGCGCCGCTGCCGACGAAGACCGCGTCCCACTTCTGCGCAAGCAGCGCCTTCATCGAATCGATGCGCGTACCGCCGCGGAATTCCACGCCCAGGTCGAGGATATAACCGACCTCCTCGTCGATCACGGCTTCCGGCAGGCGGAAGCGCGGCACCTGCGTGCGCATGAAGCCGCCGCCCTTGGGATCGGACTCGAACACCGTGACCTCGTAGCCGAGCGGTGAGAGGTCACGCGCCACCGTCAGCGACGAAGGCCCGCCGCCGACGCAGGCGATGCGCTTGCCGTTGCGCTTGATGGCACGGTTGGGGAGCCGCGCCGTGATATCGCCCTTGAGATCGGCGGCGACGCGCTTGAGCCGGCAGATCGCCACCGGCTCCGGCTTCTCGCCGTTGTTCTCCTCCACGCGACCGCGTCGACACGCGGGCTCGCAGGGGCGGTCGCAGGTGCGACCGAGAATTCCGGGGAAGACGTTGCTCTTCCAGTTGACCATGTACGCATCCGCGTACTGGCCCGCTGCGATCAGCCGGATGTACTCGGGAACCGGCGTGTGTGCCGGGCATGCCCACTGGCAATCGACGACCTTATGAAAATAGTCGGGGTTGCGTGTATCCGTCGCTCGCACCCTCTTTCCTCCCCAGCTGGGGCCATCGGGCCCTTGCTGGGGAAAGAATGCTACCCAAGTGGTCAAGAACCCCGCATAGGGGCAAACGCTAATTGCGTGTCAGCGCGACGTTAGGCTCGGAAACACACGCTGCGGCGGCGTATGGAGCCGCCGGACTTTCACTCGAAGCCTTTGGGCGAACGGCGATGCCAGTCTTCCGCCTGCTGGTACTTGTGCGCGACGTTTAGCAGCCGCGCCTCGTCGAAAAAGTTGCCCATCAGCTGCATGCCGACCGGAAGTCCCTCGACGAAACCGCAGGGCAGGCTCATGGCCGGGATGCCCGCGAGATTGGCGGCGATCGTGTAGATGTCATTCAGGTACATCGCGACCGGGTCGTCCATCTTCGAATTGAGCTCGAAGGCCACGTCCGTCGTGGTGGGCCCGAGGACAAGGTCGCACCGCTCGAAGACCTTGCGGAAGTCTTCGTAGATGAGCTTGCGCACCTTCTGCGCCTGCAGATAGTACGCATCGTAGTAGCCGTGGCTCAGCACGTAGGTGCCGATCATGATGCGGCGCTGCACCTCGGGACCGAAGCCTTCGCCGCGGCTCTTCTTGTATAGCTCCTCGAGGTTGCGCGATGACTCGGTGCGATGGCCGTAGCGCACACCGTCGAAGCGCGCGAGATTGCTCGAAGCCTCGGCAGGCGCCACCACGTAGTACGTCGGCACCGACAGTGGCGCATGCGGCAGCGAGACCTCCACGATCTTCGCGCCCAGCTGCTCGAACTGCTTCACGGCCTGCTCGACACAGGCCCGCACCGCGGGCGCGAGGCCTTCGGCGAAATATTCCTTCGGCAGCCCGATGCGCAGGCCGGCGATCGGCCCGTCGATTTGGCCCAGGTAGTCGTCGACTTCGCGCTGCACGCTGGTCGAATCGCGCGGGTCGAAACCCGACATCGCCTGCAGCACCACGGCTGCGTCCTCGGCGCTCCGGGCCACCACACCGCCCTGGTCCAGGCTAGACGCGAACGCGATCATGCCGAAGCGCGACACGCGCCCGTAGGTCGGCTTGATGCCGGTGAGGTTGGTCAGCGCCGCGGGCTGGCGGATCGATCCGCCGGTGTCCGTAGCCGTGGCGGCCGGCGCGAGCATGGCCGCGACCGCTGCCACCGAGCCGCCGCTGGAGCCGCCCGGAACGCGCGTGAGATCCCAGGGATTCTTCACGGGACCGTACCAGCTCGTCTCGTTCGAAGAGCCCATCGCGAACTCGTCCATGTTGCACTTGCCCAGCATCACGGCGCCGCCCTCGCGGTGCAGCTTGGTGACGACGGTGGCGTCGTAGGGCGCGATGAACTTGTCGAGCATGCGGCTGGCGCAGCTCGTACGGACGCCCTGCGTGCAGAAGATGTCTTTCTGAGCGAGCGGGATACCCGTCAGCGGACCGGCATTGCCGGCGTGGATGCGCTGGTCCGCAGCGTCGGCCTGCGCCAGCGCGATCTCCGGCGTCACGGTGATGAAGCTATTGAGCTGCGCGTCGAACGACTCGATGCGCTTGAGGTAGTGCTGCGTGAGTTCGCGACTGGAGAACTGCTTGCTGCGGAGTCCGTCGGCGAGTTGCTTCAGAGAGAGTTTGTGCATGAAGCAGTGGTCAGTGTCGGTAGTCAGTAGTCGGTGTCAGTCTGGTGTGATTGTCAGCGGGTGTCGTGGCAGCGCGAGCTTTTGACTAGCACTGACCACCGACACTGACCACTGCTTCACTCGATGACCCTGGGCACCAGGAACAGGCCGTCCTGCACCAGGGGCGCGTGCGCCTGGTAGTCCGCGCGACGGTCCGGTTCGGTCACGACATCGGGGCGCAGGCGCTGCGTCATCGCCAGCGGATGCGCCATCGGCGTGACGCCCTCGGTGTTCACCTGCGAAAGTTGTGAAACCACGTCGAGGATGCGGGAGAGCTGCCCAGCGTAGTGTTCGACCTGCTCCGGCTTGATTTCAAGCCGCGCGAGGTGGGCAACCTGTCGGACCTGATCCGCTGAAAGACTCATCTTGCTGGCGACCTTTTTCGATTAACATGTGCGCCGCACAATAGTACCCGCTCCACGGCCTGCTGTGCCCTGAAGTCTGTCTCCCGGGCAGACTCATTCCGAAGCCTTTTTCACCCGAATTCCGCGAGACCATCCCCCGATGCTCGACGCCGTCCGCCGCCTGTTCGTCAACGATCTCTCCATCGACCTCGGCACCGCCAACACTCTCATCTACGTACGCGACGAGGGCATCGTCCTGAACGAGCCCTCCGTCGTCGCCATCCGCATCGATGCGCGCGGCGGCAAGAAAGTGGAAGCGGTGGGCATCGAGGCCAAGAAGATGCTCGGCCGCACGCCGACCAACATCTCCACGATCCGTCCGCTGCGCGATGGCGTCATCGCCGACTACACCGTGACGGAGAAGATGCTTCAGCACTTCATCCGCAAGGTGCAGAAGGGTCGGATGATGCGTCCGATCACGCGTGTGGTCGTATGCGTTCCCTACGGTTCCACGCAGGTTGAACGTCGCGCAATTCGCGAATCCGTGGAAAACGCCGGCGCGCGAAAGGTCTGGGTCATCGAGGAGCCGATCGCCGCGGCGATGGGCGCCGGTATCCCGATCGGAGATGCCCGCGGCTCGATGGTCGTCGACATCGGCGGCGGCACCAGCGAGGTCGCGGTGATCTCGCTCAACGGCATCGTCTACGCCGAAAGCGTGCGCATCGGCGGCGACAAGTTCGACGAAGCGATCGTTTCCTACGTGCGCCGCCAGTACAACATGCTGATCGGCGAAGCCACGGCCGAGCGCATCAAGCAGGAAATCGGCACTGCCTTTCCGGGCCACGAAGTGCAGGAGATCGACGTCGTCGGCCGCCATCTGGCCGCCGGCGTGCCACGCAACTTCACGATGAACTCCAACGAGATTCTCGATGCGCTGCAGGAACCGCTCGCGGGCATCGTCAAGGCCGTGAAGCAGGCGCTGGAACGCACCCCGCCGGAACTCGGTTCCGACGTCGCCGAACGCGGCATCGTGCTCACCGGCGGCGGCGCCTTGCTGCGCGATCTCGACAAGCTGATCTCCGAGGAAACCGGCCTTCCGGTGATCATCGCGGACGACCCGCTGACCTGCGTGGCGCGCGGCGGCGGCATGGTGCTGGACATGCTCGACCGGCAGGGCGACTTCTACTCGATGGAATGACGCGCCGATCGATCGGTCTTCCCAAGGAAGTTCGATCTTTCGTCACAAAGCTCCCGCCTTGCGGCCGAGTTTCGAAGTCTCCCTTAAGCACCTGACCCGTCTGCAAAAAATTTGCGCCCCGGCATTGCGGTGGCTCGATCACGGGTCTAATCTGCGTGCGGTCAACGGTCACCGTCTCTCCGAGAAGGCGCGAGCTTGAATTCCCTCAGCGCGAGCTCCCACAAACCCCTGTTTCCGCGAGGACCGGGGCTGGGGCTCAAGACGCTCGCGCTCCTGATGGTATGCGGCGGGCTGATGGCGGCGGAGATGGACGGCGAACGCATCAAAGCGCCGCGCGAATGGCTCGCCGTTGCCCTTCGCCCGGTCGTCTGGATGGCGGAACTGCCGGATCGCATGGGCCTTGCGATCGAGCATCTCGACTCTCGCCAGCGCCTGCTCGACGAGAACATCAACCTCAAGAACCGTCAGCTCACGCTCGAGGCGCAGTTGCAGCGCTATGCGGCGCTCGACGCCGAGAATCGCCGCATCCGCGAACTGCTCGATGCGTCCGCCAAGCTGACCGACCAGGTTGCGGTGGCCGACATCATCGCCGCCAACCAGGACCCCTACCGCCAGCAGATCACGCTCAACAAGGGCGAGCGCGACGGCGTATACCGCGGCCAGGCGATCGTCGATGCCAGCGGCATCCTCGGCCAGATCGTGCAGGTGCTTCCGACCACCTCGGTCGGCCTGCTGCTGACCGATCCGGACCACGGCATCCCGGTCGAGATCAATCGCAACGGCCTGCAGGCCATCGCGCTGGGCCAGGGCGCTGGCCAGCGATTGCGCCTGTCGTTCCTGCCGGCGAACGCAGAAGTGATGAAGGGCGACCTGATCGTGTCGTCCTCGCTGGGCGGCCGCTTCCCGGCCGGGTTCCCGGTGGGTCGGGTCGAATCGGTGCAGCACACGCCGGGCGGTCATTTCAAGGAGGCGCTGGTGATTCCCGCGGCGCGCGTCGGACAGGGACGCCAGGCGCTGCTGGTGTGGAGCGAACACCCGGCGATCGACCCGGTGCAGGCCGGCGAAGCCGAAGCGGCCGAGGCCCAGCAGGCCAGGCCCATCGCCGCGGCGTCGTTGAAACCCTCGACTGCCGCCCCATCTGCCGCAAAACCCGCGACGACCGCCCCGGGTGCGACGGCGCCCGCATCGGCCATTCCCAGGGCCGCGGCGAACGCACCACCTGCTGCGCCCAGACCGGCAGCCCCTGCGCCAAAGAAGCCGGACGCGGCGGCCCCCGCCACTCCCGCGCCTGCCTCCCCCGAAGCGGTGGAACCCGCGCGCCCGGCGCCGACCGCGCCGGGCACATGAGTCGGGTTCCCTTTCGTCGATTCTGGCTGAGCCTGCTGCTTGCCCTGTTCCTGCAACTGGTCGCGCTACCCGATGTCCTGGCGGCCGCACGCCCCCTCTGGATTCCGCTGATGCTGGTGTACTGGGCGCTGGCCGAACCGCGCGTGCCCTCGCTGATCGTGGGCTTTTTCCTCGGTATCGCGCTCGACGTCCTCTACAACACCATCCTCGGCCAGCACGCCATGGGCTTCGTGCTGCTGGTGTTCTTCATGGCGCGCCTGCGCGGCGTGTTCGTTCTGTTCCCGCTGTGGCAGTCCACGGTTGCGCTCGTTCCCGCCTGGGCCGCGTACTGCCTGCTGATGACCATGATCGACGACATCTCTCGCCATCGCGCCGACGTCTGGCTGCGCTGGCTGCCGGCGCTGTCCACGACGCTGTTCTGGCCGCTGGTCTACACCGTGCTCGAGAGCGCGACGCGGCGGCACTCGCAGGAGTGAGACGATTGCCGCTCACTTCCGCCCTCGCCCCACCGTCCGCTCCGCGTACCCTCGGCTCCTGCCGGAACCTCAACCCCTCTCCCGCCGACGGCGCGCAAGAGGGACGCGGGTCCGCGCTGACGCGCCGCTGATCTTTCATGGACAACCTCAAGAACCTCGTCCGCGAAAAGCACATGTACATGACGCGCATCGGCGTCGCCGTGCTCGCGTGCCTGGTCATGACCTCGCTGCTGCTCTACCGCCTCGTCGGCCTGCAAGTGGTCGAGCGCGCCTACTACGCGACGCGCGCCGAGGAGAACCGCATGCGCCTGTCGGCGGTACCGCCGGTTCGCGGACTGGTGACCGACCGCAACGGCGTGCTGCTCGCGCAGAACACGCCGGCCTTTGTGCTCGAGGTCGTGCCCGAGCAGGTCCAGGACATGAAGGCGCTGCTCGCCGCGCTGCGCCCGCTGGTGAACCTCGACGACATCGAGATCGCGCGTTTCAAGGAACGCGTCGCCAAGACGCCACGCTACCGCGCCGTTCCGCTGCGCGGAAACCTGACGATGGAGCAGGTGGCGCGCTTCCAGCTCAACCGCTTCGACTTCGAGGGCGCCGACGTCACCGCCACGCTCACGCGCAGCTATCCGCTGGGCGCGGCGGCGGCCCACGTGGTGGGCTACGTCGGCGGAATCAACGAGGACGAGTTCAAGAAGATAGTCGCGGCCGAATACCAGGGCCTGACGCAGATCGGCAAGGTCGGCGTGGAGAAATCGCACGAGAACGACCTGCGCGGCACGCCGGGCGCCAAGATCGTGGAGGCCAACGCCTACGGTCGTCCGCTGCGCGAGCTCGATTATCGCCAGGGCGCGCCGGGCAAGAACCTGGTGCTGAGCCTCGACGCGAAGGTGCAGCTCGTGGCGGAGTCGGCGCTCGGCGATCTGGACGGCGCAGTCGTGGCCATCGACCCGCGCAACGGCGAAGTCATCGCGCTTGTGTCCAAGCCCGGCTTCGATCCGCAGCCCTTCGTCGCCGGCGTCGACCGCACCACGTACAAGGCCCTGCTCGAAGACCGCAAGCGCCCGCTCTACAACCGGGCGCTGCAGGGCGCGTATCCGCCGGGCTCCACCGTGAAGCCGTTCATGGCGCTCGCCGGCCTGGAGTACGAAACGCTGCAATCCGGCCACGGCGAGTTCTGCAACGGCACGATGAGCCTGCCGCACTCGACCCGAAAGTACCGCTGCTGGAAGCGCACCGGTCACGGCTGGCTGGACATGGCCGGCGGCGTGATCCAATCCTGCGACATCTATTTCTACCAGGTAGCGCAGGCGCTGGGCATCGATCGCATCCACGCCTTTCTGGGGCTGTTCGGCCTGGGGCGCACCACCGACGTGGACCTGCCGCTGGAGAAGAGCGGCTTGCTGCCCTCGCAGGAGTGGAAGAGGCGCACGCGCAAGGAGGCTTGGTTCCCCGGCGAGACCCTCAACGTTGGCATCGGGCAAGGTTATCTGACCACGACGCCGATGCAGCTCGCGCAGATCACCGCGCGCATGGCGATGCGCGGCAAGGGCTTCAGGCCGCGCATCGTCCACGCCACGCAGGACACGCTGACCGGCGCCACCACCCTGGTGCCGTCCGAACCACTGCCGCCGATCCCGCATCGTCACGCGCAGGACTGGGAGAACGTGATCAGCGCGATGGTGGAAGTCACGGCTTCGCAGCGCGGCACCGCCTACCGCGTGTTCAAGGACGCGCCGTATCGCGTGGCCGCCAAGACCGGCACCGCGCAGGTCGCGGGCATGTCGCAGGACGAACTCAAGGCCAAGAAACTCGACGAAACGCCTTTCCACCTGCGCGACCACGCGCTGTTCATCGCCTTCGCGCCGGCCGAGGATCCGAAGATCGCGGTCGCGGTGATCGCCGAGCACGCGGGCCACGGCGGATCGGCCGCCGCGCCGGTGGCGCGCCAGGTGATGGACCAGTACCTGCTCGGCCAGGTCCTCTACAACCTGCCCGCGGATCCGGGCCCGGGCGGGCCGCGTCCGCCCGCGGTGCAGCAGGCGCCGCAGGCGCAGATCGAGGTCATCGAAGCGCCGCCTCCTGGAATGATCGACGCACCTGTTCCCGCGGGAACGGTCGAAGAGGAATGAATAGATGAGTGCCTTCCACCACAGCGGCAACGACGAGACCAGCGTGCGTCGCCTGTTCGACGTGCTCCACATCGACCCGATCCTGCTCGCGCTTCTGATGGCGGTCTGCGCGATGGGCCTGACGGTGCTGTACTCGGCGTCCGGACACTCGATGGCGATGGTCATCAACCAGGCCGAGCGCCTGCTGATCGGACTGGTCGTGATGACCGCGGCGGCGCAGGCGCCACCCGAGATCTATCGCAGCGCGGCGCCGTGGTTCTACGGCTTCGCGCTGCTCCTGTGCGTGATGACGCTGATCCTGGGCGATCACGCCAAGGGCGCGCAGCGCTGGCTGGACCTGGGTGTGCTGCGCTTCCAGCCTTCCGAACTCATGAAGCTGGCGATGCCGATCATGATCGCGGCCTTCCTGCACCTGTTCACGCTGCCGCCGCGCTGGCACGCCGTGGTGCTCACCCTGATGCTGATCGCGCTGCCAACCGCGGTGGTGATGATCCAGCCGGACCTGGGCACCTCGCTCCTGATCGTCGCCGCGGGCGGATTCGCGCTGTATCTCGGCGGCCTGCGCTGGCAGTACATCTTCGGCGCACTGGCGGCGATCGGCGCGGCGGCGCCGATCATGTGGGCGCGCCTGCTCGACTACCAGAAGCAGCGCATCCTGACCCTGCTCGATCCGGAGTCGGATCCGCTCGGCGCGGGATACCACATCGCGCAGTCGAAGATCGCGATCGGATCCGGCGGCGTGTTCGGAAAGGGCTGGCTCGAGGGAACGCAGGCCAAGCTCGACTTCCTGCCCGAGTCGCACACCGACTTCATCTTCGCGGTGTTCGCCGAGGAACTCGGGCTGATCGGCGTCTGCGTGTTGCTGACCTTGTATCTGGGCATCGTCGGGCGAGGCCTCTACATCGCGGCCCGCGCGCAGGACAGTTTCCAGCGCCTGCTCGCGGGAAGCCTGGCGATGACGTTCTTCGTCTACGTGTTCATCAACATGGGAATGGTCATCGGCCTGCTCCCGGTGGTGGGCGTGCCGCTGCCGCTGATGAGCTACGGCGGCACCTCGATGGTCAGCCTGCTCGCGGGCTTCGGCCTCCTGATGTCCATCCACACGCATCGCAAGCTGCTTGCCTCGTAGGCCGACGCCCGCGTTCTTCCTCCACGCGTTCATCATTCATCAATCTTGCGGAACTGTTCATCGGCCTGTTCCCCGTGGTCGGCATGTCGCTGCCGCTGACGAGGTAAGAAGACATCTCGAATGTGAGCCCGCTCGCACGCTTCGGCGCGTCGAAGCCCATCCTTATGCATCGCAAGCTGCTCGCTTCGTACCGGCTGCAGACCGCTGATCGTCCCGACCTGAGCGACTCGCCGGGTTGGCGTATGCCGGGTCTGCCGTTATGGTGCGGCCGAATACTGTCTTCCTTGTTGCCCACTGATGCCGGTTCTCCGACGCCTGCTGCCCTGCCTGTTCCTGTTCCTCGCCCTGCCGGCGGCCGCTGATTACAGCGGCCATCCGAAAGCGCAGGAACTCCTGGCGCAGCTGGCACAGGAAGAACGCTTCAGCCCCGAGGAACTCGCCACGGTGCGCATGGCACTGGCGCAGGCCGAGCGCATTCCAAAGCTTGTCGAAGCCGAGCAGAAGTCCGCCGAGCGCACCGAGACCTGGACCACGTACGCGACCAAGCGTGTCGATCCGGCGCGCATCGAGAACGGCGCCGACTTCATCGACGAGAACCGCGTGTGGCTGGCGCGTGCGGAGGCCCAGTACGGCGTTCCTCCCGCGATCATCGCAGGCGTGATCGGGCTGGAAACCAATTTCGGCCGCTTCACCGGCTCGGCCCGCGTGCTCGACGCGCTCGCCACGCAGGGCTTCGAGCACCCCACGCGCTCGGCGTTCTTCTTCAAGGAGCTGCGCGAATTCTTCGTGCTCTGCCGCGACACGAAGCGCGACCCGACCGAGGCGCTGGGCTCGTACGCGGGCGCGATGGGATGGGCGCAGTTCATGCCCAGCAACTACCGCCGGCTCGCCTTGGACTTCGACGGCGACGGCACGCGCGACCTGTGGAGCGCGCCAGACGCCATCGGCAGCATCGCGCGCTACTTCGTCGACTACGACGGCAATCGCAGCTGGCATCGTGGCGAGCCGCTGGCGGTGCCGGCCGTCCTCGAAAAACCGCTGCCCGCCGGCTTCACGGTCAACGTCGCCCGCACGACGCACACCGTTGCCGAGCTGGCCGCGATGGGCATCCGCGCGACGGTCGACCTGCCGCCCGGTACGCGGGTGGGGCTCATCGAACTCCAGCTCGACCAGGGTCGCGAGTATTGGCTGGGGCTCAACAACTTCTACTCGGTGATGAGCTACAACCCGCGCGTCTACTACGCGATGACCGTGAGTCTGCTTGCGCAGGAAATGGCGCGGATGGATGCCGAGCGCAACCTCGCTAAATGAGCATGCGCGTCCCGGCCGCCTGGCTCGCCGCAGTGGCGCTTCTTCTGAGCGCCTGCACCACCGCCCCGCCCCGTCGCAGCGATCCGCCGCGCCAGGTTCGCATTCCGCCGCCCAGTGTCAGTGTCATTCCGCCGGCGGAGCGGCCCCCGCAGCAGCAGCAGCCTGCACAGGCGCAGTCCGATCCTGGACCCGCGCCGCCGTGGGAGAAGGATGGCCCGCCCCAGGACGACGAGATTCCGCCGGACCTGGCCAACCTCGTCGAGCCCGTGCCGCAGTACGAGCCGCAGAGCGCCGGCGGCAACATGCGCAGCTACGAGGTGTTCGGCAAGAAATACCACGTGCTCACGTCCTCGGAGGGCTATCGCGAGACGGGGCTGGCGTCGTGGTACGGCAAGAAATTCCACGGGCACAAGACCTCGAACGGCGAGAAGTACGACATGTTCGCGCTGAGCGCGGCTCATCGCAGCCTGCCGCTGCCCAGCTACGTGCGCGTCACCAACCTGAGCAACGGCAAGAGCGTGATCGTGCGCGTGAACGATCGCGGCCCCTTCCATTCGGCCCGCATCATCGACCTGTCCTACGCGGCCGCGGTGAAGCTCGACACGGTGGGCAAGATCGCCACCGTCGAACTCGAGGCCATCACGCCCGGGCACGACCTGCCGCCGCCGCCCAAGCTCAGGAGCGAAACGCAGCTCGCGATCAGCAAGAACCGGCCGCAGGCCCGGCTACTCCAGGTCGCGGCCTATTCCGACCCGATCAACGCGGTGGCGATGCGCGAGGAACTTGGGCGCCTGGGCATTGCGCAGGTGCAGGTGCGCGTGGGCATGCTCAACAACGGCGACACCGTCCACCGCGTCACGGTGGGGCCCTTCGACGAGCGCAAGCTCATGGACGAGACCCGGATCCGCATCCGCGGGGCCGGTTTCGAGGCCATTCCGATCACCGAGTAGGCGAAGGGGCGAGTTCGGTTTTTTGGAAAACTCCGCTCGCGGTTCAAGGGAGGCGTTGCGATAATCACCGCTTGACCTTCGGCCCTTTGACCCGCTCCCTTGCCTCCTGATGAAACTCCCCTCCCTGCTCGCCTCGCTGTTTGCGCTGCTCCTCTCGTCCGGCCCCGCGGCCGCCGCCGTGACGTCGAGCAAGATTCCCGATCCGCCGGCGATCGAAGCGCGCTCCTGGGTGCTGATGGACTACGCCTCGGGCGAGATACTGGCCGAGAAGAACAGCGATGCGCGCGCCGAGCCGGCGAGCATCACCAAGGTGCTGCTGACCTACATCGTCTATGACGAGATCAAGAAGGGCCGCATCAAGTGGACCGACGAGGTCCTGATCAGCGAGAAAGCCTGGAAGCAGGGCCTCGATTCGAGCGAGTCGCGCATGTTCCTCAACGTCGGCTCGAAGGTGAAGCTCGAAGACCTCGTGCACGGCATCGTCATCCAGTCGGGCAACGATGCCAGCGTTGCGGTATCCGAACACCTCGCCGGCAGCGAGGACGCCTTCGCCGAACTCATGAACCAGTACGCGCAGAAGCTGGGCATGAAGAACTCGCACTTCACCAATGCGCCCGGCCTGCCCGACCCGGACCACTACTCCACGGCGCATGACCTCGCCCTTCTCGGCCGCGCGCTGATCCGCGACTTTCCGGAGGACTACAAGGTCTATTCGCAGCGCGAGTTCATCTACAACGGCATCAAGCAGGGCAACCGCAACATCATGCTCGACATGGACCGCGGTGCCGACGGCATCAAGACGGGCCACACCAGCAGCGCCGGCTACTGCCTGCTGTCCTCGATCAAGCGCGAGGACCGCCGGCTGATCGGCGCGGTAATGGGCACGCCGAGCATGAAGTACCGCGCACAGGCCAGCCTGGAGCTGCTGAACTGGGGCTTCCGCTTCTTCGAGACCGCGAACCTGTTCGGGCCGGCCAACCCGCTGGCCACGGTGCGCGTGTGGAAGGGCGCCGAGTCGCAGCTCGCCGTCGGCGGGCAGGCGCTGAGCCTGCTGCTGCCGCGCGGCGGCAAGGACCAGTTGCAGATCAAGACGCAGGTCGACGAACCCGTGATGGCGCCGGTCGCGCTCAACCAGCAGCTGGGCACCATCGAGATCTCCATGGACGGAAAGCCCTTCCGCAAGCTGCCCCTGGTCGCGCTCAAGGAAATCCCTGCAGGCAGCCTGTTCCAGCGCCTGTCGGACCAGGTGAGGATGTGGATCGCGAACTGATCGTTCGCTTTCCCGGGCGCGTCGAGTACGCGCCCACCTATGCGGCGATGCGCGACTTCACGGAGTCGCGTACCCCGCAGACCGCCGACGAGCTCTGGTTCCTCGAGCATCCGCCCGTCTTCACGCAGGGCCAGGCCGGCAAGGCCGAACACGTGCTCGCGCCTGGCGACATCCCCGTGGTGGCGAGCAATCGCGGCGGGCAGGTTACGTACCATGGGCCAGGACAGCTGGTGATGTACCCGCTGCTCGACCTGCATCGACGCGGGCTCGGCATCCGCGAACTCGTGACGCTGTTGGAGGACGCGATGATCGCGACGGCTGCCTGTTACGGCATCGCGGCATTTGCGCGCAAGGAAGCGCCGGGAATCTATGTCGACGGCGACTTCGAAGGCGATGGTCGCGAAACCCGCAAGCTGGGCTCCATCGGGCTCCGCGTGAGCCGGGGCTGCAGCTACCACGGCCTGTCGCTGAACGTCGCGATGGACCTGGAGCCCTTCTCGCGCATCAACCCCTGCGGCTACGCAGGGCTGCGGATGACGCAGCTCTCGGCGCTCGGCGGACCGGACCAGGTCGAGGCCGTGGCCAAAGACCTCGAAAGAGCTCTGCGCTGCGGGCTGGCCGCAGCGGGCTAGAAAGACTTCCCCGCGCGCTCAGCGCATCACGCCGATATCCGGAACCGGGACCGGCAGGGGCGGCGCGTTGATCGATCCCCGATCCACCGAGGGCTCGCCGGCAACGGGCGCTGTCCGATGCCCCTGCACGACTCCTCCGGACGGCGGCTGGCAAGCACGGCTGGCCGAGCGTGAGGGGTTGGCGGGATCCGGGTTCACGGGGCGACCGGCCGTGTCGTAACAGCCGGCGGGGTAGATGAAGACATCGTCCGCGCCGGGACCGGGCACGGCGGGCGCGCTGCTGCGGACCGCCGGGCCGAGCCGCACCACCGGGCCGTCCGCGAATGCCGCCATCGACGCGGGGAGCAGCAGGAGCAGGGACAGCACGAACTGTCGCGCAACTCCGTTTCCAGTCAGATCCTGCACGGCCACGGGTCTATCCTCCGTTCAAGTCGTCGCATATTCGTTGGCGAGTCGTTCCTCTCGCGAGGCTGACAGTCGGGCGCCCCACGATGCCGAAGCGGCAGCCGACACCATAAGATAGGCTCATGTCCATGCTCCACAGACTGCCTCTTCCACGGCATTTAGTGAACCGCGAATGAACGCAAACGATGCGGTTCTCGTGCGCGCGCGCGGCGTGCACTTCTCGCATGGCCTCCGGGTGATCTACGACGGTGTCGACATCGACATCCCGCGCGGCAAAGTCGTCGCCATCATGGGGCCTTCGGGCAGCGGCAAGACCACGCTGCTGCGCCTGATCGGCGGCCAATGGCGGCCCAACACCGGCACCATCGAGTTCGACGGCATCGACGTGCACAAGCTGGGCCGCGGACCCCTGTACGAACTGCGCAAGCGTATGGGCATGCTGTTCCAGAACGGCGCCCTGCTCACCGACCTCTCGGTCTTCGAAAACGTCGCATTCCCGATGCGGGAACAGACCAAGCTGCCGGAATCGATGATTCGCGACCTGGTGCTGATGAAGCTGCAGGCCGTGGGCCTGCGCGGGGCCCATCATCTCTACCCGCAGCAGCTCTCGGGGGGCATGGCGCGCCGCGTGGCGCTGGCGCGTGCCATCGCGCTCGACCCGGACCTGGTGATGTACGACGAACCCTTCGCCGGCCAGGATCCCATCTCGATGGGCGTGCTGATGCGCCTGATCCGCATGTTGAACGACGCGCTCGGGCTGACCTCCGTGGTGGTGTCGCACGACCTTCAGGAGGTGCTGTCGATCGCCGACTACGGTTATCTCATCGCGGACGGCAAGGTGCAGGCCCAGGGCACCGCCGACGTGATCCGCGAATCGCAGCATCCCTGGGTGCAGCAGTTCCTGCGCGGGCTGCCCGACGGTCCCGTCGCCTTCCACTACAAGGCGCCGGACTTCAAGTCCGAACTGCTCGGCGACAACAAGGCGGGCGCCCGATGAAGGACGCGGTCGGCGTCGTCCAGGACTTCCTGTCCGGTCTGGGCCGTGCGCAGTTCTTCCTGATGCAGGTCCTCGCGAGCATCCCGGCGCTGCTTCTGCGCCCGCGACTGATCGTGCAGCAGCTCTACTACGTCGGGCAGCTCTCGATGGTGATCATCGTGCTGGCAGGGTCCTTCGTGGGCATGGTGCTGGCGCTCCAGGGTTACCGCACGCTGATCCGCTTCGGCGCGGAGGAATCGCTCGGTGTCTTCGTGGCGCTGGTGATCGTGCGTGAACTCGGGCCCGTGGTGACCGCGCTGCTGTTCGCCGGTCGCGCCGGTTCGGCACTGGCCGCGGAACTGGGCCTGATGCGCGCCACCGACCAGCTGTCGGCGATGGAAATGATGGCGGTCGACCCGATCCGTCGCGTAGTCGCGCCGCGCTTCGTGGCGGGCGTCATCGCCATGCCACTGCTCGCGTCGGTCTTCGCGGTGATGGCCATCGGCATCGCCGGCGGCCACGCCATCGGCGTAGAGCTGCTGGGCGTCGACGCCGGCAGCTACTGGTCGCAGATCCGCGGCAGCGTGGACATGGGCGACATCCGCGACGGCCTGGTGAAAGCCACCGTGTTCGGCACCGCCATCACCTGGATCGCCGTCTACCAGGGCTTCCACGCGGAACCGACCTCGGAAGGCGTCTCGCGCGCCACGACGTCCACGGTCGTGATCTCCTCGCTGTCGGTCCTTGCGCTCGACTTCATGCTCACGGCCTTCATGTTCAAATGAAGTTAAGCCACTTAGCCTAGGTTCATCACGCCATGCAATCGCGCGCTCTCGAGATGTTGGTTGGCCTGTTCGTCTGCCTGGGCGTGGCGGCGGTGTTCGTGCTGACTTTCCGCGTCGCCAGCCTCGATACGGTGGGTGGCTCCGGTAGCACGTACAAGGTGACGGCCTCGTTCGCGAACATTGGCGGCCTTAAGCAGGGTTCGGCAGTGACCTTGGCGGGCGTGAAGGTTGGCCGCGTGCGCGGCATCGTGATCGACCCGAGCACCTTCGAGGCCAACGTCACACTGGAACTGTCTGACAGCTATAACAACATCCCCGAGGATTCCAGCGCCAAGATCCTCACAGCCGGATTGCTCGGCGAGCAGTACATCGGCCTGGAGGTCGGCGGCGCCGACGAGCCGCTCAAGGACGGCAGCAAGCTCCAGCTCACGCAGAGCGCGCTGGTGCTGGAAAATCTGATCGGCCAGTTCCTGTCGTCCAAGAGCGATGACAAGAGCAACACGCAGCTGGCCGACGCGCTCGGCAAGCTGGCCGACTCGCTCGGCAGCAGCAGCAACAAGAAGCCTGCTGTCGAAGAGTCGACACCCGCTGCACCCGCTGCACCCGGCAACGGAGCCACCCCATGAAGACCGCAATGACCCTCACGCCCTCACGCTTTCTCCTCGTCCTGCTCGCAACCCTGGGCTTCAGCTTCGCGGCGCACGCGGCGCCGTCCGAGCCCGCCGACCAGGTCATCAAGAAGGCCACGACCGATTTCCAGGACCTGATCAAGGCCAACCACGAGAAGTACCGCGCCGACCTCCCGGGCTTCTACAAGGTCGTGGACGAAAAGGTGGTGCCCTACTTCGATACCAAGGGTATTTCGCAGCTCGTCCTCGGTCGCAATTGGAAAACCGCCACGGCCGACCAGAAGACCCGCTTCGAGTCCGCATTCAAGGACTCGCTGATCCGCACGTACGCGCGCGCGATGCTCGACTACCACGACAGCGTGAGTGCCGAGTGGGCGCCGCTGCGTGCGGAAGCCGGCGCCACCGACGTCAACGTCAACGTCAAGCTCAATCGCACGAATGCGCCGCCGATTCCGCTCGCATTCTCGGTTCACGCCGTGGGCGACGCCTGGAAGATCTACGACATCTCGGTGGAGAACATCTCGCTGATCACGAACTTCCGCAGCCAGCTGAACACCGAGATCAAGGCCAACGGCCTGGACGCGACGATCAAGAAGTTCGAGGACAACACCTACCTCAAGAAGAACCCGCCGGTCGCCGGCACGTCCTGATGATCGAGGGCGAACTCACCTTCGCGAGCGTACGGGGCTGGCTCGATCGCGCCGACGAACTCGTCGGCAGTGGTCGGGTGGATCTGGCGCGTGTCGGCAAGGTGGACAGCGCCGGAGCGGCCTTTCTGCTGGAGCTCACGCGCCGCGCACAGAAATCCGGCGCGCAGCTCGAGTTCGTCAACGCGAGTCAGCCATTGCGCGGACTGCTAGAGTTCCTGCAAATAGACGATGTCCTCAAGCTCGCCTAGTCGAGAGGCGACGCGCGGCGTCGCCGGCTGAAGAACAAAAGGGAGTGAGTGACGTGCGTGCTGTCCCGATCCTGATGATTGCCACTGTCGTCTCGTTTTCGAGCGGCTGCGCCCACATGGCGCCCGATGATCCCTCCGACCCGCTCGAGCCGATCAATCGCGGCGTCTACAAGTTCAATCGCGTCGCCGACAGGTACGTGCTGCGCCCGGTTGCGAAGACCTACAAGCGGTACACCCCGCGCCCGTTCCAGTCGGGCGTGAACAACTTCCTCGACAATCTTTTCTATCCGACCACGATCGTGAACTCTGCTCTGCAGGGCAAGTTCGTGCAGAGCGGCAAGGACCTGGGACGCTTCGTCGTCAACAGCACCGCCGGCATCGCAGGCGTGATGGACGTGGCCACGCCCCTGGGCCTTCAGCGCAACGACGAGGACCTCGGGCAAACGCTGGGCAGGTGGGGGGTGCCCGAGGGGTGGTATCTGATGCTGCCCTTGTTCGGTCCCAGCGACAGCCGCGACCTCCTGGGCAAGGTCGGTGATTCGTTCACCGGCCCGACGCCGATCGCCGACCTCGCCGATGCGTACACCGTCACGAACTACCACGTGCCGGCCACGGTGAACTATTCGCTGACCGCGCTGGACGCCATCGACACGCGCGCGGGCCTGCTCCGCGTCGACAGGCTTCTGAACGAGCAGCTCGACCCTTACGTCTTCCTGCGCACCGCCTACCTCCAGAACCGTTTCAACAAGATCCACGATGGGAATCCGCCGAAGGAAAAGTTCGACTTCGACGAGTAGATGTTTCTGCGGATGGGTAGGAGATGGGCCAGCCTTGGTGTGCGCACCCGCTCACGTCGAGCCATTGAGCACTGACGTGGACGACCGGGATCGGTCTCCTGCGAAAGATGTCGCGGCCCACCTCGCCCATGGCCGTGGCGTCGGCAGCGCCCCGCATAGCGAAGCCTTTGACCTCGTTGTCCACGGCCCGGCGGGCGATGGATGACGGGGTCGTCGCGACCCTTCGCCAACCCATGGAATTCAACAATGGAAGCCTTTCTAGCCTCCCTGGGCATGGTCGCCGTAGCAGAAATGGGCGACAAGACCCAGCTGCTCTCGTTCGTGATGGCAGCTCGTTTCAGAGGCCGGCACGGTGCCGTGATCGGCGCCATCTTCGTTGCCACGATCGCGAATCACCTCGTCGCGGCCTCGGTCGGCGACTGGGTGGGGTCGCACGCCAATCCCGACGTCATGCGGTGGGTGCTCGGCGTGTCGTTCCTCGCGTTCGGCGCATGGGCGCTCATTCCTGACACCCTCGACGAGAGCCAACACCGGGAGTCGCGCTACGGCGCGTTCCTCACGACGCTGTTCCTGTTCTTCCTCGCCGAGATGGGCGACAAGACCCAGCTCGCCACCGTGGCGCTCGGAGCCCGGTACGCCAACCTCGCGGCGGTCGCCGCCGGTACGACACTTGGGATGATGCTGGCGAACGTTCCCGCCGTGCTGCTGGGCGAGCAACTCGCGAAGCGCTTCCCGCTGAGCAAGATGCGGTTCGTCGCGGCCGGCCTGTTCGCCATCTTCGGCGTGCTGATTCTCGCGAAGTTCGATTTCGGGCTGAGCCTGGGCGGGCCCTGATGGCGTTTGCGGTGTCGGATGCACGGCCGAGCGCGCCGTGTCTTTCGCGGTAGGCGCCTTGCCGAACAGACGGGACTCTTGCGAGTCGAGAATGATCCCCCGCTGCGCCCGTCCGCGCGCGATAGAAGACGCCTATTCGGACGATCCAACAGATCAGTTGTACTAACCGATCGGCGAAAGATACTTTGGACGCACGTCGCGCCCGTATACGACGTGACTAAACAACGGAGGAAAAATGACAGCCGAAACGAAGTGCCCCATGGGCCATGCACAGCCCCGTACCAACAGTGACTGGTGGCCGAACCAGCTCAATCTCAGGATCCTGCACCAGCATTCCTCGCCGTCCGATCCGATGGGCGGCGAATTCGACTACGCGGTCGAGTTCAAGTCGCTGGACCTGCACGCAGTCGTCAAGGACCTGCATGCCCTGATGACCGATTCGCAGGAATGGTGGCCCGCTGACTTTGGCCACTACGGGCCCCTCTTCATCCGCATGGCCTGGCACAGCGCCGGCACCTATCGCATCGCCGACGGCCGCGGCGGCGCCGGTTACGGCACGCAACGCTTCGCGCCGCTGAACAGCTGGCCCGACAACGGAAACCTCGACAAGGCGCGACGCCTGCTCTGGCCGATCAAGCAGAAGTACGGCCGCAAGATCTCCTGGGCCGACCTCATGATCCTGGCGGGCAACGTGGCGCTCGACTCGATGGGCTTCAAGACTTTCGGTTTCGGCGGCGGCCGCGCGGACGTGTGGGAGCCCGGCGAAGACATCAGCTGGGGTACCGAGGGTGAATGGCTGGGCGACAAGCGCTACACCGGCGACCGTCAGCTCGACAGCCCCCTGGGCGCCGTGCAGATGGGCCTGATCTACGTGAACCCCGAAGGCCCGGGTGCGAATCCCGATCCCCTGGGCTCCGCCCGCGACATCCGCGACACCTTCGCCCGCATGGCGATGGATGACGAGGAAACCGTCGCACTGGTTGCCGGCGGCCACACGTTCGGCAAATGCCACGGTGCGGGGGATGCCAAGAACGTGGGGGCCGAACCCGAGGGCGCGGACATCGCGGAGCAGGGCCTGGGCTGGAAGAACGCGCTGGGCAGCGGCAAGGGCGCGCACGCCATCACCAGCGGCATAGAGGGCGCGTGGACCACGAATCCCACGAAGTGGGACAACGACTATCTCGAGATCCTGTTCAAGTACGACTGGGAACTGACCAAGAGCCCGGCTGGCGCGCACCAATGGAAACCCAGGGGCGAGGCCGGCGCGGGCACGGTGCCCGACGCGCACGACGCATCGAAGCGCCACGCGCCAATGATGACCACGGCGGACCTCGCGCTGAGGATGGATCCTGCCTACGAGAAGATCTCGCGGCGTTTCCTCAAGGATCCGCAGGCCCTGGCGGATGCATTCGCGCGCGCCTGGTTCAAGCTCACGCACCGCGACATGGGACCGATCGCGCGTTACCTCGGTCCGCTGGTGCCCAGCGAGCCGATGATCTGGCAGGACCCGGTTCCGGCCGTCGATCATGCGCTGATCGACGACAAGGACATCGCGGCACTCAAGGCGAAGATCCTCGCGTCCGGCCTGTCCACGTCTCAACTGGTCGCAGCGGCCTGGGGCTCGGCGTCCACGTTCCGTCATTCCGACAAGCGCGGCGGCGCCAACGGCGCGCGCATTCGCCTTGCGCCGCAGAAAGACTGGGAAGTGAACCAGCCCGCGGAGCTGGCAAAGACGCTGCAGGTGCTGGAGGCGATCCAGAAGGACTTCAACAGCGCGGCGAAGTCCGGAGGAAAGAAAGTCTCGCTGGCCGATCTGATCGTGCTGGGTGGTTGCGCGGCGGTCGAAGATGCGGCGAAGAAGGGGGGAGAGAGCGTGAAGGTTCCCTTTTCGCCGGGCCGCACGGATGCCTCGGACGCGCAGACGGACGTGGACTCCTTCGCGGTGCTCGAGCCGACGGCAGACGGCTTCCGCAATTACTTCAGAAAAAGTGGCGATCCAAGGTCAGTGGAAGAGCGCCTCGTGGATCGCGCGCAGCTGCTAACGGTCACGGCTCCCGAATTGACGGCCCTCGTGGGTGGTCTGCGTGTCCTGAACGCGAATGACGGTCAGTCGAAGCACGGCGTTCTGACGCAACGCGCAGGAACCTTGACGAACGATTTCTTCGTCAACCTGCTCGACATGAAGACGGCGTGGCAGCCGTCGTCGGTCGACGGTGTATTCGAGGGTCGTGATCGCGCCAGCGGCGCGGTGAAATGGACAGCGACACGCGCCGATCTGGTGTTCGGTTCGAACTCGCAGCTTCGCGCCATTGCGGAGGTCTATGCCTGCAACGACGCGAACAAGGCCTTCGTGACCGCCTTCGTCTCAGCCTGGAGCAAGGTGATGAACCTGGGCCGCTTCGAACTGCGAAGCTAGTCGTCTTCCGACGACTTGTCGGCTCACCAGCAACACGCAGGCCGGTCTGGAATCACCTCCAGGCCGGCCTGACTCGTCTCTGGAATCAGGCGAGGCGCAATACCGAGCGCAGCCTCCGGCGGTCAGCGTGCCGCGGTACCGGACGTTGCTGCCTTGGCTGCCTTCGCTGCCTTCGACCGCGCCCGCGGGGCAGCGGTCGTCGAGCGCCGCTTGGCCGTTCGCGAGGGAGTAGCGGCAGAAGCAGGTGCGGCCGCCGCGCGGGGCGAACGCGCCGCGGGCTTCGCATTGCGACCCCGGCGCCATGCCGCGACACCCGCGATGGTGGCGCCCAGCAGCACTCCACCGGTCGCAGTCGGATGGCGGCGAACGAGCGCGTTGACGCGGTCTGCCAGGCTCGATGCGACGTCGGCCATCATGCGCAGGTAACGAGCCGCCTCTTCCCAGGTGAACGGGGCGACGACGCTGCCGAGGACGCCGGCGATCGGGGAGGCCGAAGCGCCGTCGTCTTGGCGATCGTGGACAGTGGTCATGATTGGAACTCCTGATTTATTCGGTTGAGAAAAAAGCGGACGACGGCGAAGGGGATGTCGCCTCGAGTCGCCTCGTCGCTCGTCAACGCACCGCTACTTTCATGCCCGAACGATTGGGACGGTCGCGGCCATCGGCAGCGCAATTGGCGTGACGCAGCAGCGCACAGACGGTATTTCGCACGCTTCCCACATCCGATTTGCGGCTCGCCCTCAGCCGACAGGCACGGAGATGACGAGGGCGAGTGGACGACGCAACGTCCTCGCTGCTGCGGCAGCCGTCGCAGAGGACTCCCGGGTAGACATGCGGCAGTCGCTCCCGACGGGGGCGACGCGCGCTTATCGAGGTCCCGTGCCGAACTGCGTGAGCTTGGCTGCGCGGTACGCCGCCGGGGCGGGTTCAGGCAGCTGTGTGGGGTACTCGGTGATGCTGGCCAGCCAGCGATCCAGGCTGGCCTCGAACCGGGCCCGCGCTGCGGTGACGGTCGGTGGGGCGGTATCCGCCTCGATGGCCAGGTAGTAGCGCATGACGTTGCGCTCGACCGACCCGCGCATGCCACCGATGTAGGTTTTGAGGCCCTGCTCGTCGGCGGTGGAACTGAAGCCGACCTTGCCTCCCCCCTTCGACGCGAGGTAGACCTTCATCGCCACCATGGCCCGGAAGCCGTAGCGATAGGTGTACGTCATATGCAGCACGCTGCGACCGTCATCGAGGCCGAGGGCTTCCACGTCGAAGCGATAGTCGCTCGTTCCCATCGGACCGTCCGCCGCTACGAGGCGCATCGCCGTGTAGCGCTCGTTGGCCTTGAGCTGGCGATACGTGAAGTGTGTGCTGTACGCCTTCTCGGGCGGTTGATCGAAGCGACGGGAAAGCTGGACCGTCAGCACGGCATCCGTACCCGCACCCGCTGTCACGGAGCAGCCCGACACCGACGGCGTCAGCAGCAGGATTTCACACCATCGACGCGGGTCCTCGAGCGCCACGCGCACACGCTTGAACTCGGTGGGCAGCACGCCCAGGACGTCGCCGTGAAGCCGCTCATCCTTGTCCGACGAATCGAGGAGCAAGGGCCGTCCGAAGGGGCTGGCAGCCATCGCGTCGGCTTGCGCCTGATAGAGATAGGTCAGCGCCTGGGCCTGCGCCCCAGCCGCGGGGTCAGCCTTTTCCTTGTCCTTGACGACACCCTTGCCCAAGACCGGGCCCACCACCAACAGGGCGACGAACACCATCGCGGTGCGGTGTAGCGCGTGTTCAAGCATGTGAGGACCTCGCCATTGCCGCTCCTGAGGCAACTACAACGCAAGACCAGTGCCCGACCTCGCGCTGACGGGAGGAACCGCCGCTTGTGCCGATCCGCCGGGAGTTACTGTCCCGGCGCGGATATTGGAACACAGGCCAATGACCGCGGGCGCGCACGCGACGGAATCGCGACCGTCCACCCGTCGCGTGCGCGGCGCGGGTCGCGAACGGGGCAGTCCTGTCCGACGGGTCCAGTCGAGGCTGCACGGCGGCAACGCCGGCGAGGTTTCCGAGAGCGGCACCGCGAGCTTGCTGCGACCCGTCGCGAAGTCGAATCCGCTGGGACTGGATTATCGTGATCCACACGAGACTGCCAACCGACTCCGGCACGACCCCGATGAAAATCCTCATTCCGATTCCCAGCCATGACTTCGACCCGACCGAAGTCGCCGTCAGCTGGAAGGTGCTGCGGGATGCCGGCCACGAGCTTCACTTCGCGACGGCAGACGGCAAGCGCGGTCACGCCGACGCGCTGATGATCACGGGTGAGGGTCTGGACCCCTGGGGCTTCATCCCGCTGTTGCGCAAGGTCCGCGTGATCGGCCTGTCGCTCCGGGCCAATGGCGCCGCACGTCGCGCCTACCGGGAGCTCGAGCAGCACCCGCCGTTCCTTCAGCCCCATCGCTACGCCGAACTGAAGACGGACGATTTCCAGGGACTTTTGCTCCCGGGCGGGCACGCCCAGCGCATGCGCGACTACCTCGAGAATGCCGTGCTCCAGGCGTTCGTCGCCGCGTTCTTCGACAGCGGCAAGCCGGTCGCCGCCGTGTGCCACGGCGTCGTGCTCGCGGCGCGCAGCACGTCGAGCGTCACGGGGAAGTCGGTGCTGCACGGCCGCAGGACCACGGCGCTCACCTGGACGCTCGAGAAGTCGGCGTGGAACCTGTCGAAGTACTTCGCCCGCTTCTGGGATCCGGGCTACTACCGCACCTATGGCGAGACCGCCGAACAGCCGCCGGGCTACATGGGCGTGCAGCAGGAAGTGACGCGGGCGCTGGCGTCCGCCGAAGATTTCCTGGACGTTCCGAAGTCCGACCCCCATCACTTCGCCAAGACCAGCGGTCTGCTGCGGGACAGCCTGAGCAACGACAAGGCCGCCTGGGTGGTGCGCGACGGCAACTACGTGTCCGCGCGCTGGCCGGGTGATGTCCACAGCTTCGCGCGCCGCTTCGACGCCGTGCTGCGGGAACATGAGGGCAGGGCCTGAGAAGCCCTCGCTGCATCCCTCGAACGAGGTTTCGCCCCCGCTACATCAAGCCCGGGCCGTGCCTTAGAGTCGCTGGGCGTCGCGCGGCGGGCTCGTCATCGTCGAGCGCGCACCCTCACTTTTCCAGGAGCTTTCATGTCGGACTCGCCGAGCCACATCCTCTACGACACGCCCGCCGACCATGTCGCCCGCATCACGCTCAACCGGACGGCGCAGGCCAACTCGCAGGACACGCGGCTGCTGTACCAGCTCAACGATGCGTTCGATCGCGCATCTCACGACGACGACATCCACGTGATCATTCTGGCGGCGAACGGCAAGCATTTTTCCGCCGGTCACGATCTGCTGGAAAAGAACTACGCCGAGAACATGCGGGAATTCCGCACCGTCCACCCGGTGTGCGGCTTCGGCTGCGCCGGTGCCGAGGCGCAGATGGCGCGCGAGGAAGAGCTCTACCTCGGCTTCTCCGAACGATGGCGAAACCTGCCGAAGCCGACGATCGCGGCGGTGCAGGGGAAGTGCATCGCCGGCGGCCTCATGCTGGTGTGGCCCTGCGACATCATCATCGCCAGCGAGGACGCCATGTTCAGCGACATGACCGTCACGATCGGCGTCGGTGGCATCGAGTACTTCACGCACGTGTGGGAAATCGGCGCGCGCCGCGCCAAGGAGATCCTGTTCACGAGCGACGAGTTCACGGCCCAGCAGGCCCACGAGTGGGGCATGGTGAGCAAGGTCGTGCCGCGCGATGGACTGGCGCAGGCCGCGCTCGACATGGCGGTGAAGATCGCACGCAAGCCGGCCTTCGCGGTCAAGCTCGCGAAGAAGGCGATCAACGGGTCGCTCGACGCGCAGGGCCGCAAGATCGCGATGCAGAACGCTTTCCACCTTCACCAACTCGCCCACACCCATAACCTGAAGGTCTTCGACCAGCTCATCGATCCGTCCGGGTTGTCGCCGGCGATTCCGAAGGGGACCAAGGTCGGGGGCGCCTGACGGCGTCCGGATGGCTCCATCTCCGGGAGCCGGCCGAGGCTTTCGAGGTGCAGCTGTGGGCCCGGCGGTAGGCGCAAGCGGTCTGCCCGGCGCCCGGACGGCGCGGGCAACCGGCGAAGTCCGGGTTCCCGCTTGAACGTTGGAGCAAACGCCGCGGACTTCGTCCGGGCTTGTACGACGGTGTTCATCGGGAGCAGCGTGAGAAAACGCACTCCCCGGCTCGACGACGGAATTCCATTCCAGCTGTAGCGCCTCTCCTCGCCCGCTACCATGCGCGCCCCGATCGGAATCCGGTCGGGTCATCGGCAAACCCATCCACGGCCCCGCGAGCATCGCGCGGCGACGCGTTAGAGGCGTCGTGCGCAGGCGGCACCAAAGGACCTCGTGACGACGCAACATCCCATCGGTGGCGTCCTGCTCTTCGTCTGCGGGCTGTTCCTGTTCGCCTGCATGGACACCACGGTGAAGTACCTCACGGCGTTCTACCCCGTCCCCGTGATCGCGGCGCTTCGCTACGTCGTGCAGGCGCTGCTGATGGTGATCCTGCTCGCGCCCGCGCAGGGCATGAAGCTGCTGCAGACCCGGAGGACCGGCTGGGTCCTGGTTCGCGCGGCCTGCCTCGCCGGCGCCACGCTGTGCATGGGACTCGCGCTGCAGCGCATGCCGGTGGCCGAGACCACGGCGATCGTCTTCCTGTCACCGCTGTTGGTGGTGCTGGTGGCGGGGCCTCTGCTGGGCGAGAAGGTGGGCCTCGGGGACTGGACCGGGGCGCTCGTCGGGTTCCTCGGCATCGTTCTCATCGCGCGGCCTGGCGGCGCGCTGGACCCCGTCGGCATCGCGTGGGCATTGAGCGCGGTGGGCGTAATGACCGCCTACCAGCTGCTGTCGCGCGTGCTGGCGTCCACGGAGCAGACGCTCGCGATGCTGTTCTACACCGCGCTGTTCGGCTCCGTCGTCTTCGGCCTCAGCTTGCCGTGGTACTGGAAGGGTCCGACACCCCCGCTCGCCCACCTGCTGCTGTTCCTGGTCGTCGGCGCCTCGGGTGGACTGGGGCACTTCCTGTTCACCGCCGCCTATCGCCAGGCCCCGGCTTCCGTGCTGGCCCCCCTGATGTACGTGCAGCTCCTGTGGGCGGGCGTTCTGGGATGGCTCGTGTTCGGGCACGTGCCGGATGGCGCCAGCGTAGCGGGGATGGGCGTCGTGGCCGCCTGCGGCGTCGCGGTGGGCGTGAAGTCGCATCGCGCGCGGCGCAAGGCGGCGGCGGAAGTCGACATGGAGCCCTGACAGAAGCGCAGGACCCGGTGTCGTCCCGGTTTCTCTTTCGAACCCACCAGCGCCAGGCCCGTCGGAAACCGGACCTTCTCGATAGACTCCCGCTCGCTGTCGTCGCAAAAAATAAGAAGTGAGGAGAACAACAGCAATGACGCCGCTCCGCATCAATCTCGAAGTCGATGACATCCCGACGCATTGGTACAACGTCGTCGCGGACATGGCCACGCCGCCGCTGCCACCGCTGGGACGGGACGGCAAGCCGGTGTCGCCCGAAGCGATGTCGGCGATCTTTCCCGGGCCGATCCTCGAACAGGAGATGTCATCGCAGCGCTGGATCGCGATCCCGGAGGAAGTGCGGCAGATCTACGCGCAATGGCGCCCCTCGCCGCTGTGTCGCGCGTTGCGGCTCGAACAGGCCCTGGGCACCCCCGCGAAGATCTTCTACAAGTACGAGGGCGTGTCGCCGGCGGGTTCGCACAAGCCGAACTCCGCTGTGCCGCAGGCCTTCTACAACAAGCTCGCGGGCACCAAGCGGCTGACCACCGAAACCGGCGCCGGCCAGTGGGGCTCGTCGATCGCGTATGCCGGTCAGATGTTCGGCCTGCCGGTGCGCGTCTACATGGTCAAGATCAGCTACCAGCAGAAGCCGTTCCGTCGTTCGATGATGCAGACCTGGGGCGCGGAGGTGTTCGCCAGCCCCACCGACCGCACGCAGGCGGGGCGCACCGCGCTGGCCGCCGATCCGGATTCGCCAGGCTCGCTGGGCCTCGCGATTTCCGAGGCGGTGGAAGAAGCGGCCGCCGATCCGGGCGTGTGCTACACGCTGGGTTCAGTGCTCAACCACGTGCTGTTGCACCAGACGGTGATCGGGCTCGAGGCGAAGAAGCAGTTCGACAAGATCGGCCTGTACCCGGACGTGATCTTCGGTCCCTGCGGCGGCGGTTCGAGCTTCGGCGGCATCGCCTTTCCCTTCCTGGCCGACAAGATGGCTGGCGAGAAGCGTGCGGCGAACCTGCGATGCGTGGCGGTGGAACCGACGTCGTGCCCCACGCTGACGAAGGGCGCGTACGCCTACGACTACGGCGACGTGTCGGGCTACACGCCGATCATGAAGATGTACACGCTCGGCCACGACTTCATGCCGCCGGGCATTCACGCCGGCGGACTGCGCTACCACGGCGACTCGCCGCTGGTGTCCAAGCTGCTGCACGAAAAGATGCTCGAGGCGATGGCCGTACCGCAGGTCGCGACCTTCGCCGCCGGCGTGGAGTTCGCGCGCGCCGAGGGCATCATCCCCGCGCCGGAGTCGTGCCACGCGATCCGTGCCGCGATCGACGAGGCCCTGCACTGCAAGATCACCGGCGAGCCGAAGACGATCCTCTTCAACCTCACGGGCCACGGTCATTTCGACATGGCCTCGTTCGATCGCTACCTGTCGGGCCAGCTCGAGGATTACGACTACCCGGTCGAGGCGATCAAGGCGTCGTTGAAGCACCTGCCGAACGTCGGCTGACGCCGGCGCGGTCCAGTCTGCTGCGACCCGGCCGTGGCTTCCTGTACGTGGCCACCGGGCCCGGACACCTGGAAGAGGCCGAACAATCCGCGTCCTCCTTCCAGCGGACCGTGCGCAAGGTGCCGCGCTGCCTGTTCACCGACGACGCGGATTTTCGCGGACGACGTACGCGCAGCGTTTCGTCCGCGCGCCGCGTCTACGGCGTTGTCTTGACCACGCCCCCGTCGATCAGCACGGTGGCCTCGTCGGCCGAATACCCGAGCTCATCGAGGATCTCGCGCGCGTGCTGCCCCAGCGAAGGTGCGGGACTGCGCGCCCTCCCCGGCGTGCGTGACAGCTTCACGGGAACACCGGTCCCCCTTTGCCCGTTGCCAAGTTCCGCCGTCATCTGTCGGTGCGCGGCGTGCGGATGCTCGAAGGCTTCCGACACGCTGCGCACGGGGCCGGCCGGCACGCCCGCGCGCAGCAGGTCTTCACACATCGCGCGACCGTCGCACTCCGAGAGCGTGGCCTCGATGAGCGAGCGCAGCGCGTCGCGATTGCGGATGCGCTCCGCGTTCGTGCGAAAGCGCGGATCGTCGGCGAGTTCCGCGTGCCCGATCTGCTTGCAGAACTGGCGGAACTGGCCGTTGTTGCCCACGCCGATGAAGACCGCGCCGCTGCGTGTCTCGAACTTGTCGTAGGGCACCACGTTGAGATGGCCGTTGCCCACGAGCCGAGGCTCCTGCCCGTCGACGAACCAGTTGGCCGCGTGCGGATGCAGCAGGCTCAGTGCGGTGTCGTGGAGCGTCGTGTCCACGAACTGCCCGAGGCCCGAGCGCTGCCGCTCGGCGAGCGCGAGCAGGATGCCGATGACGGAGTTGAGCCCCGTGGCGAGGTCCACGAGCGCAATGCCCACGCGCGTGCCGCCGCTTCCCGGCGGGCCGTTGATGCTCAGGATTCCGCTCATGGCCTGCACCACCGCGTCGTAGCCCGGCGCGCCGCCGAGCGGGCCGTCGCTTCCGAAGCCCGAGATGCGACAGTGGATCAGGCGCGGAAAACGCGCGTGCAGCACCTCTTCGAATCCGAGCCCCCACTTCTCCATCGTGCCGGTCTTGAAGTTCTCGACCAGCACGTCGGCGTCGGCCAGCAGGCGCATGAGGACCTCGCGTCCTTCGGACCGGGCGAGATCCAGCGCGATGTCGCGCTTGTTGCGGTTGATGCCGATGAAGTACGAGGCCGTGTCGCCGACGAAGGGCGGACCCCAGGTGCGCGTCTCGTCGCCGCCGGGCGGCTCCACCTTGATCACGGCCGCGCCGTGGTCGGACAGGATCTGCGTGCAGTGGGGCCCCGCCAGGACGCGCGACAGGTCGATGACCTTGAGGCCCGCCAGGGCACCGGCAGAAATTCCAGCGGCGCTTTCACTCATCGAGATTTCTTGTCCTTCGTCTTCCAGGGCCACGCCCGCGCCGGCGTCGGCTCGCGCAAGCGCACTGCTACTGGCGTGCCGTGGTACCGCCGTCGATCGTGAGCACCGTGCCGTTGCAGTACGACGATTCGTCGCTGGCCAGGTACAGGCAGCCGTAGGCCATCTCCAGCGCGGTGCCGGGTCGCTTCATCGGCGCGATGCGATCGGCCATCACCGGGTCATCGAACAGGTTCACCACCGAGGCCACCATTGGCGTGTCGATGAATCCGGGTGCGACGCAGTTGGCGCGAATGCCCTGCGCCGCGTAGGAGACGCACAGCGAGCGCGTGAGGTTGATGATGCCTGCCTTGGCGGCCGTGTAGGTGTGCGCGCCCGCGAGGCCCTGGTAACCCGAGATGCTGGACACGTTCACGATCGTGCCCTGTCCCTGCTTCAGGAATTCGGGGATCACGTGGCGGCACATGTAGAAACAGGCATCGAGATTGATGCCGATGACCTCGCGCCAGGCCTCGGGCGAGGTGTTGAGCACGTCGCCCATCGTGCCGGGACTCTTCTCGGCCCAGCTGTATCCCACGCCGGCGGCGTGCACGAGGCTGTCGACGCGACCGTAGCGCTCGAGCGTGGCACGCACGACCTCCTGGCAGGCCGCGTCGTCGGACAGGTCCGCCGCGAGGATGGAACCCGTGCCACCCGCGCGCCGCACCTGTTCCAGGGTCCGTTCGAGGTTGACCTGCGTGCGCGACACACCCAGAACCCGGGCGCCTTCCTTCGCGAACAGAACCATCGTCGCTTCGCCCACACCGGAGCCCGCGCCGGTGACGATGACCACCTTGTCGCTCATCCTGCCCATGTCGTCGACTCCTGCTGCGAAGGAGTGCATGCGTCGCTGCGGAAGGCATCGTGTGTGCGGATCCTTCGTGCGAATCCGATGATGCGGGAGCGCCTGCGGACCAACAAGCAGGGCGTCGCCCTGTGTCGCTCCGCGGGACGCTGCTACTTGCGGCGCCAGCTTGCGGTCTGGTTTATTCGGCCTCAAGAGAATCGGCACCGATCGCGCCTGGCGCGATCACGCCAACCCCCGCGAGGAGAACCTGCATGGCCACATCAGTGCATGTCATCGAGATGAATGCGAGCGAACGCGAGCAGGCGTTCAGGGTCTGCCGCGAACTCGCGGAGGAGTTTCGCAAGGTCGGACCCCGCCACGACGCCGACAACTCGTTCCCACAGGAGATGGCCGCGCGGGTTCGTGAACTCGGCCTGCCGGCCCTCAACATTCCCAAGCGCTTCGGCGGCTGGGGCGGCGACATTGCCACCACGGCGCGCTGCGTCGAGCTGCTGGCCTACGGCGATCCCGCGATCGCGCTGGGCTTCAACATGCACTGGGGCGTCGTGGGATTCTTCCGCGGCATGTGGAGCGAAGAACACCAGGCGCGCTTCTTTCCCGGCGTGGCTCGTGAAGGGCATTTGTTCGACGGCGTCTACAGCGAGACGCGCGCCGGCGTCATGGGGCTGGCCGACACGCGCGCGGTTCCGGTCAGCGGCGGCTTCCGCGTGAGCGGGCGCAAGAGCTGGGGCACGCTGTCGCTGGCGGCCGACTTCCACACCTTCAACGCCACGATCACGAATGCCGACGGCGAGCTGCCGACCGACCACGCAGAACGCGCTGCGCGGGAAGTCATGCTCGTGTGTCCGGCCACGGCCAAGGGCGTGCGTATCGAGAAGACCTGGGATGCCCTGGGCATGCGCGCCTCGGGCACCGAGACCGTCGTGTTCGAGGATGTGTTCGTGCCGCAGGCCGATCTCGTCTCGTCCGCCTTCAGGCCGGGACTGTTCGCCAATCTCGAGTGGCAGACGCTGAGCTTCGCCTCGATCTATCTGGGCCTGGCGCGCCGCGCGTACGACGAGACACTGACCGCCATTCGAAGGAAGCAGCTCGGCGCCGTGTCCGAGGCCGCCGACGTCAAGGTGAGCGAGCAGCAGCTCGTGCAGGTCGGCATCGGCGAGATGTGCCTGCTCGTCGAGACAGCGGCCAATACCATCGAGGTGACGGCGACGCGCCTCAACGAAGGCCGCGACCTGCCCGAGGAGCCGTCGCGTCGCCTGGGCTGGCTCGAGATTCCCAAGGTCGTGGCGACCGAGAATGCCATCCGCGTGGTCGACATCGGCATGCGCCTGGTCGGCGGCGGTTCGTTCCGTCGCGGGCACGTGCTCGAGAAGCTCTACCGCGATGCGCGCAGCGGGCCGTTCCATCCGCTGACCACGGACCAGTTGATGCAGCATCTTGGAAAGGCGGAGCTGGGCTGAGGACGCTCTTCATCGAAGGCCTCGCGGCGACGCAGACCCTCCATCGCAGGCCGATAATTTTCATGGCAAGCAGGTTCGCCTACTGTGCCCGGTGTCGCGCGGCCGCTGGAGGGCGGGCACGCGGAACAAGCTTGCCCTTGCCCGCCTGCGGCAGCTGATTGGGCACGCCGCTTGCGTATCCGTGCGGTCGCATCCCGGAAGGTGACCATGCCTGATCACGACGCCGGCTTTCGCTCCGATTGCCGCGGATTCTCGACCGCCGTTCTTGCACCGCTTCTGACCTTGTCCTTTCTTTGCGCGGCCGCCCATGCGGAATCCCAGCCCAGCCCGGTGCTCACCGTGCGATCCGTGGCCGGTTCCGCGTGGGTCGAAGGCGCGGGGCGATCGACGCCGCTGCGTCCAGGCCAACACCTGGCCGTCGACGAAGCCGTCGAGCTCGGTGTCGGCGCACGCGTGAGGCTGGTCGCCGACACGGGCGAACGCCTGGAACTCGGACCGCTCTCGCAGTTCGCGGTGGAAAAAAGACCCGCGGGTGATGCGCCTGCCTCCCCATTGCAGATCCGCCTGGATCGGGGCGCCATGCGGCTGGACTCGCGCAAGGCCGCGACGACATCCCGCTTCGCCATTGCAGCGGGATCTCATCGACTGCAGGCCGGGCCCGGTGAATACCTCGTCGACAGTGCGGATGCGTCCGTCACCGGCTGCACGGTGCTGGGAACCCTGGCCTACGACGGCGACGCGGTGGACACCGACATGGTGCTGGGCGGCGGCACCACGCGCTGCCGTCAGCTCGAGCGAAACGGACCGAAGGGCAGCGGCTCCTTCGCTGCGAATCCCGAACAGCTCGCCTACCTCGCGCGCACGCTGACCAGTGGCAGCGTGATGGCGCCGCCGATCAGCGGCGCGGCGCGTGACGCCGCTCCCACGCACGATGCCGATGTCGCCGCGACTGCCCCGCGCGCGGTGCCGACCACCGCGGCGCCGACCACAACGCCCCGGCACGATCCTTCGACACAGGACTCTTCGGCGACGACCCAGGCGTCCAGCGGCGGCTTGGCTGCGGTCCGTTCCGAGCCCGCGATTCCGGCGCCGCCGCTCGTTGCTGCCGAACCCTTGCCTGCCATCTCGCCGGAAATCGTGGCCTCGCGAGACCAGAGCGAGCCACTGACCAACCCCGACCCGCAGATCGCGCCGTCACCGGACATCGCGCCGCCGGAGACAGAACCCGCGCACCCGACGTGGATCGTGAACGTGGCCTCCTTCCCGGATCACGCGCTGGCCGAGCGCGCCGTTTCGAAACTCAAGGACGCCGGCTTCGTCGCCACCATCCGCGAGGAGATCGTGCGCGCAAGGACCTCCTACCGTGTCGTCGTGGCGGGACTCGCCAGCGAAGAGCAGGCGACGAGCGCCACGCGGCGACTCGTGAAGGAGCTGGGCTTCACCACGGCCTGGACGCTGCGCACCGGTTAGCAGCGCCTGCGGCGACCGGCCACCGTCACAGCGCCTCGACTCGCACCGTCATCCCCAGCGTGTGCGTCGCGCCCGGATCCAGCCGCTGGCGGTTCTCGCCCGCGTTCACGGTCTCGACGCAAGCGAACCGGCGCCAGCTGTCTTCGGCAAGGTCGGCGAATCCCGGCGTCAGCACCGTCCAGGGATTCCACACCACCGTGGTCTGCGATCCGCGTTTCGCGATGTGAATCGCGCGCCCGCCGGCCGGGTCCTTGAGCACGAGCGGCGCTCCCGTGTTCAGGTGCGTGCGGTCGACGTCGCGCGTGAACGCAAAGTCGTTCTCGAACTGCGTCTTCCGCTGCGCGCCGTCGCGCATGTCCAGGTAGGTGCTTCCGCGCAGGCCCAGGAGTCGGGCGGGCTCGATGTCGGCCACCGCGAAGTAGGCATGCAGGCCTTCCTCGTACTCAATCGCCGACGCGCCGAGGTTGCTGACGTGCAGCGCGATGTCCAGGTCGCGGCCCACGCGGCACTCGAGCCCGAGCCTGAAATCCCCGTAGCCCAGCGAGCGAGCGCGGGCATCCGCTTCAAGGGAGAACACCGCGACCAGCGCGCCGTCCGCTTCTTCCCGCACCGCCTCGACGGTCCAGGCCGTGGTACGCGCGAAGCCGTGCGCGGGCGAGGTCGTCGCATTCGCGGCATCGAAGGCGGGTCCGTTCCAGCGCGGTCCGAACCACGGAAACAGCAGCGGAACCCCGCCGCGAATGGCCTTGCCCGGCCCGAAAACCGCCGCGGGCGAAAGGTAGAGAACGGGCGCCGCACCGCGCGGTGCCCAATGCGTCACGTGGGCGCCCTGCAGGTAGATCGTGGCCTCCGAATCGCGCGCCGCGAGATGCAGGCGGATCATCCCGCCCGCGTCCTGTTCGAACGCGGCCTTGGTGTCGATGGCGAAGGCCTGGGTCAACTGGGCGAGCGACTGCATGGCGTGTTTTCTTCCATTCCGGTTATCGATCCTGCGGCTACGCGTTGCGCATTATCCTGCGCGGGGACGAAGGCGTTCTGTCGTCCACGGACCGGACCGCAGGGTGAGGTACATGGGAGGACAGCGCGAGATCACACTTCCGGACGGCGCCCGACGCGTCACCTGGACCATGGACGCCGGCCTGCCGGGTACGTCGCCCTACGAGATCGAGATCGTGATCGGCCCGGACGGCAAGGTCACGGTCAATGGCGATGCCGTCTCGTCGCCCCGGGATCGGGTGCCTGCCGCCACGACGCCGACGTCGGATGGGTCCTGAGGCGGTCGCGTCCTGCAGCGACGCACTTACCCTCGTCCAGCCCGCGCCCGAGCAAGTCGGGCGCTTGGCTGACGCCTCAGTTCGAGGCCGTAACGGGGCGCTGTTTCAGAAAGCCGACGATGAGCAAGGACCAGGCGCAGATCAGTGCCAATCCAGCACCGATGTGAGTCAGCTTGAGGAGCACTTCTTGCCAGGGCGTCCCGCCCGTGGCACCTGCCTGCCCCGCGGCAATGGCCAACATCTGGGTTGTACCCCACCAGGCGTTGGCGACCTCGGATAGCGCCATGGCCCACGTCAACCAGACCGCCAGCACCATCACCCAGACGGACTTGAGGCCGACACGATGCGGCATCGAGGAAAGATTGCTGGCGGGCATCGAGCGCCTGCTCGAAGGCGGCCACAAGTTCGGCGCGCTGACGGTGGAACAGCTGGCGAAGGAGGCCGGCATCGGCCGCGCCACGTTCTACCTGCACTTCCGCGACAAGGGCGAACTCGTGCACCGGTTGATGCGCCGGCTGACGACCGAGGTCGTCGACAGCGCCGGCGGATGGTTCCGCGGCGGAGGCGACGTGGATCGACGCAGTCTGCAGTTCGCGCTTCACGGCATCGTGGCGACCTTCAAGAAGCACCAGGCTGTGCTCGCCGCGGTCGCCGACACGGCGCCTTTCGACCCCGCGGTGGCCGAGGCGCACGCACAGATGATGGACGAGCTCTGCAAGCTCAGCCGCAAGGCGATCTCGCAGGTGCGGCGCGACGGTCGCGGCACCAAGGCCGCAGGGCAGGATCTGGCGGACCTGCTGACCTGGAGCCTGGAACTGTTCTGCGCGCGTTTCATCTCGCGCTACGAAGGACGTCAGCTCAAATCGCTGATCGACCTGTTCGCGCACGTCTGCGGCAATGCGATCTTTGCCGCCGATTGATCAGACTTGAATGCTCCCGTCGCCGCGACCGCGTATCGTCCGGCCATGCTCGGTAATGCATCCGTCATCCTGATTGCGGCCAGCCTGCTGGCCGGCGCCGCGCATTCCGACGAGGGCCCCGCCATGCGCCACAAGCCGAGCCGCGATGCAGAACTCCGCTTCGTCGACGGCCCGGCCGTCGCCGAGGAATCCTCGCTGCGGAGCTGGCTGCGCACGCACGAGGGCGCTGCGCGCCAGCTGCGGCTTCCCGTACGGCTGCCGGGCGCAGGCGGTGGACAACAGGAAGGCCGGGTCGGATCGGTCGTGATCGGCGTGAGCGACGCGGCGCTGGGCGTCGCGCTGGCGGACCGCGTACGCACCGCCTGTGGCGAAAACGCCGGATGCCAGCTCTGGCTCGAGGGCTACTGGTCGGGCACGCAGCTCGACCTGCGGAAGGTCGGCCCCGTGGTCAGCGAGCCGTCTCCGCGCGCGGGCGTGCAAGCCGACCGGCGCATCGGCAAGGCCGTCAACGCCAAGGCCGGCGCTGCGCTGCAGTCGGATGCCGACGAAGTGATCTATCTCGAGGGACTGGGAACCTGGCCGCCGGGCATCGTGGGCCGGCGGGTGGACGTGTCCGGCATCCTCGTTGCACGCAGGCTGATCCCCGATGCCACCGTCGGTCCGGATGGCGCCGTCAGCGCCGGCGCGTCCGGATTGCAGGCCGTCTTCGACTCGCCCCACTGGTCGATCGTCGAATAGGTCCGGCCGCGTCATGCGCGATCCCCGTATGCCGGTGATGCACGCGCTGACGATCGAGCACTACGGCAAGTGCGACCCGCGCCGCCAGGTGTTCACCGCCCATGCAACCCAGGCGCGGCTGCGCCTGCAATGGGCGCTGGAGGATGCCGGCGAAGTTGCCGCCCCGGTGCGGGACGACATGCTCGTTGCGGCGCAGGGAAGGGATTTGTACCTGGACACCACGGTCACGCCGGACTCGATGCGCGAGCGCTTCGGCGCGCGTGTCGAACGCATGCTCGATGGCCTGGGCAACCCCGGCATGCAGACCGACGAATACAACTCGAGCTTCGCCCTGGTCGCGGAGAACCTTCGGCTGATCCGACTGGCCGCGGTGATCGAGAACATCGCCGAATCGACGATCCGGATCCGGCACCTGCGCCGGGACTGGGTCGCGGGCACGTTCATGCCGCTGGCCACCAACAGCAGGGCAGGTCGCAGCGGATGGACTTATGAGCACTACCCGCGCACCGCGGCGCTGCTGCACGCCGACTTCGATCGCCATCTCACGCGGCTCGCCCGGATGGTCGCCGCCGAAGGCGAACTGGAGGAAAGCAACGAGTCGCCGCGCGCATCCCTCGGCCACGACGAGCGCCAGCTGCTCTGGGAAGAGCGCGAGCGCCGCGAAGGCTGGCTGTGTCGCGGGATGCGATGCTTCTCGACGGGCTAGATGCAGCATCGTCGGCTCACGCTAAAACCACCCTCGCGAACTACCGGCAGCTCAGCGACGCCTGAGCTTCTTCCAGGTGATTTCCGCCAGGCCGATGACGCCCCCGAATCCGAGGACGATCGCCGGCGGCACCGCGACACCCGACAAGATCATGGCGAGCCATGACACGTGGCCCGTCGCAGCCAGCAGCATCGCAGGCAGAACGAAGAAAAGCAGTAGTACGGTCACGCCGATCACCAGGTAGCCGGTTCCGAGCGCACGGCCAGCCGCATCGCCGCGCCCACCGGACGCGATGGCCGTCACCACACCGACGACGAGCGCTGCGATTTCGGCCCAGCACAGCGCCATCACGATCGATTGCATCGGCGCACCTCGCTCATTCGGCCCGGGACCGGAACTGGTGAGGTGTCTGACCGCCCTTCCATCGCTTGAACGCGTGGATGAAGCTCGAAGCGTCCGCATACCCCAGGCGTTCGGCGATCGTCCCGATCGGCAGACGAGGTGTGGACAGCATCTCTTCGGCCAGCACCTGGCGTACCTCGTCACACAGCGCTGCGTAGGTGGTGCCCTCTTCGCGCAGGCGGCGGCGCAGCGTGCGGGGCGTCAGGTGCAAGGCCTCGGCCATGCCGTCCATGCCGGGAATATGGCCGGGCACTCCGACGATGCGGTCGCGCACGCTTCCCGCGAAGCCGCTGCGCTCGTTTCGCACCGACAACAGCTGCCGGCATTGGTCTTCGGCCATCTTCAGCGCCACGGGATTGGCATGCGTCAGCGGTCGTTCCAGATCGGCGTGCGCCAGGTGCACCTCGTTGCGCGGTGAGCCGAAGATCGGCGTCACGCCGAAGAAGCTGCGATACATCTCGACGTGTGCCGGCCGGGGGAAGGCCAGTCGCACGGCGCGCGGTCTGATCGGCGATCCGAACAGGTCGCGCGAGATCGTCACCATCTGGGCGCCGGCTCGCTCAAGGGCAAAGCGGCGCAGGTCGGCAGGAACATCGCCGAGATCGAGGACGACGCAGCCGGTACCCTCCGCTTCCTCGAACGACATCCGCGACAGGAAGGAGGCGAGCTCGCCGTAGCGCAGCGCGACATCCAGCGCAGCGCGCAGATTCGGACTGCTGACCACGGCGAAACCCACCGGCCCCAGCGAGGTGAAGTGATAGCGGCTGCCGGCCTTCAGCCCCAGGCCCGGCGGGTCGCCCGCGTGGCGCAGGACATTGCGGATGACGACGAATTCCTGGTCCAGGGTCACCCGCGTCGCCGGGTCCCTCAGGTCCGCGGCCTTGAGTCCGGTCTGTGCGAGGCACTCCCGCACGCTCATGCCGAGTTCGGCGCCGAGCCCCGCCATGATCTGCACGCTTGCGGCGCTGCGCTTCACCGATCTACCGGCTCCGGTCATTGCGGCTACCCGGGGCACTCGAGGCTTGATCACGCGCCTCCGCTCAGCCCGACGGTTCTGTCCTCCATTATCAATATTTTGTCCCGGCTTTCCATCGCGACCGGTCGGCATCGCGAGCAAGATGCCGCATCACGACAAACCATCCGAGGAGCGTTTCCATGAAGTTGAACAGCCAACCCGCCGCGAGCGGCTACTTCGTCACCGGCGCCTCCGGGTTCATCGGCAAGTTCCTGCTGGAACGCCTGCTCGCCCGCCCCGGCGCGAACATCCACGTCCTGGTGCGACCCGGCTCGGTGGAGAAGTTCGAGGCGATGGCCGAGCGCTACGGCGAGCAGCGCTCACGCATCCACGTCGTGCGCGGAGACGTGATCGAGCCCGGGCTGGTCTCGCCACCGGATTTCGCCAGCCTCGAAGGGAAGATCGACCATGTCTTCCATCTCGCCGCCGTCTACGACATGAACATGGACGATGCGACCGGCGATCGCATCAACAACGAGGGCACGCGCAACGTCGTGAACTTCGCCAATGCGCTGGGCGGCAAGGTCACGCTGCACCACGTTTCCAGCGTTGCCGTCGCCGGCCAGGACTGGCACGGCGAATTCCGCGAGGACATGTTCGATGAGGGCCAGGACACCCATCACCCGTACTACCGCACCAAGTTCCAGTCCGAAAAGATCGTCCGCGAGGAGTCCAGGGTTCCGTTCCGCATCTATCGGCCGGGTGCCGTCGTCGGCGATTCGCGCACGGGCGAGATGGACAAGATCGACGGGCCGTACTACTTCTTCAAGACGCTGCAGAAGCTGTCGCACAAGATCCCCAAGTGGTTGCCGCTGCTGTCGATCGAGGGCGGCGGGGTGCCGGTGGTTCCGGTCGACTACGTGGCCGCGGCGATGGACGCGATCGCGCACAAGCCTGGGCTCGATGGCCAGGCGTTCTTCCTGGTGCAGACGCCGCAGCCTTCGGTGGGCGAGCTGCTGTCGACGCTGATGCAGGCGGCGCATGGCCCCGAGTTCGCCAGGCGGCTCGAATTGCCGCGCTTCTCGAAGATCGCCAACAACATCACGCAGCGAATCGAGAAGCGCCTGCCCGAATCGGTCAAGCAGCAGGTCTACAAGGCGACGGGCATCCCGGTGTCGATCATCGGCCAGACCTTCAACCGCGCGACTTTCGATGATTCGAACGCGCGCGCCGCGCTCGAGGGCACCGGTGTGAGCTGCCCGAACCTGAGCGACTACGCCGACAAGCTGTGGCAGTACTGGGAGCTGCACCTCGATGCGGAGGGCGATGTATCGCCCAAGCTGCTGCGAAAGCTGACCGGCAAGGTCGTGCTGGTCACGGGTGCGTCCTCGGGCATCGGCTTCGTGACTGCCAAGAAGCTTGCCGCAGCAGGCGCGAAGGTGATCCTGGTTGCGCGTACCAAGGAGAAGCTCGAAGAGGCACAGCGCATCATCCAGAAGGGCGGTGGCGAGGCCTGGGTGTATCCCTGCGACCTCAACAGCCTGGAGGCGATCGACGCGATGGCCGAGGCCGTTCTGCGCGATTTCGGCGGCGTCGACGTGCTGATCAACAACGCCGGCCGCTCGATCCGGCGCGCCGTGTTCGAGTCGCTCGACCGCTTCCATGATTTCGAACGCACGATGCAGCTCAACTACTTCGGCGCCGTGCGCCTGATCCTCAAACTGCTGCCGTCGATGGCGGCGCGCAAGAGCGGACACATCATCAACATCAGTTCGATCGGCGTCCTGTCGAACATGCCGCGCTTCTCGGCGTACGTCGCCAGCAAGGCCGCGCTCGACGCCTTCAGCCGTTGCCTCTCGGCCGAGGTGAAGTCGCGTGGCATCGAGCTGACCGCGATCTACATGCCGCTTGTGCGCACGCCGATGATCGCGCCGACGAAACTGTACGACTACGTGCCGACCTGGAGCCCCGAGAAGGCCGCGAACACCGTCGTGCGCGCAATCGTCGACCGGCCCAAGAGCATCGCGACGGCGTTCGGCACTGCGGCGGCGCTGAGCTACGCGCTGTGGCCCAAGCTCAACGATGTCGTGCTGTCGAAGGGATTCGCGCTGTTCCCATCGAGCGCAGCGGCGAAGAGCAGGAAGGAAGGCAACAAGCCCTCGACCGAACAGGTGGTGTTCGCAAACGTGTTCAAGGGCGGGCATTGGTAACCCGGATTCCAGGTGCGTTGGGGGGCGCCGAGGCCCCACCGTACGTTCGGCTGCCGCGATCGACCTCGCGTCGGTAGCCGGAAGCAATCGGCCCGAACGGCGTGCAGCATCCTTGAACACCCCATTCGCCGGAGGCGAGTCATGTCGCAGGAGCAGGCCGCGCAGCAGAACACCATGGACCGACCTTTCGGGGAGAAGTCCGACACCACGCTCTGGATCAGCCTCGCTGTCGGCTTCGCGGTGATGGGTGCGCTCGGCGCGGCACATTGGTCGTCCAGTGCCTCGGCGCACGCCGCGGCGAAACCCGCTGCCAGCGTCCAGGGCAAGCCCAAGAGCGACCCCGTGTACCGTTGCGCGGACGGGCGCGTGAGCTTCACGCCCTGCAACTGAGAGCGGGACGGCGTTCCGGCGCCGGACGGGCACCTCCCGCCGCGGCCAGGCCCTGCTTCATACTCGACGGGTGACACACGTCGAATCCATCGCGCGAACCGGCTTCGCACACGTCCAGCCTTCCGAGGCTCGCGCATGGATCGAGGCCTGCGGCAGCCTGGCCGATTGGGAAGCTTTCTGCGCAAGCTGGAATGACCTGCCCCAGGACGGGTACATGGCAGACGGTGGACGCTACCGCCGGCGACGCCACGCCACGTTCGCCGTCTCGCGGGCCGGAGACATTGAACGAAGGCCACACCAGCCGCACTACCAGAGTCGCGACTACAACCCGCTCAACGGCGGCGTGGTTCGCTGGTTCGAGCCGATCGAGCAGAGCGTGGGCGCCGGCCCGACGATGACCGCGGTACTGCATTGCTGCGCGCAGGTGTTCGGCGCGCTGGCCCCGCCCGAAGTCGCGCGGTGGCATGTCGAAGTGCACCAGTTCCGCATCGAGGCGGTCGGCGCGTCGGCCGGCAATCCCACGCCCGAAGGCCGGCATCATGACGGCGTGGATTACGTGCTCGTGCTCATGGTGCGGCGGCAGAACATCGCGAGCGGCACGACGACGCTGCACACGGTGGACGGCCAGGATCTCGGGAGCTTCACCTTGCTGCATCCCTTCGACGCCGTGTTGCTCGACGATGCCCGGATCCTGCACGGCGTGACGCCGGTGAGGGCGCTCGATCCCGGGCAGGCCGCGTATCGGGACGTGATGGTGGTGACGTTCCGCAGAGATTGATGGCGCCCCCGAAGCGCTCAGAGCCATGAACGACAAGCTAGAGCTACTCGGCGCAACGGATGCCGAGGCATCACGGAAAGCATCAGATGAGGGCAAGATACGCGCATGGCAAAGAAGCTCAGCAGCACGCAGATCGCGGTGATGACCTGGATGAGTCGCGGCTGGAAGGCGTATTCGGCCGGTGGCACGCGGGTCGAAATCAATGGGAAGCCCGTCGGAACCCTTTCGACGATGGCGGCACTCGAGACCATGGGGCTGGTGACGAAGCTCGGCGTGTCGGCATGGGAAGTCACGGATGCGGGCAGGGCGTTGAACACCAAGGCCTGACCGGCGTCGACGTGCGCCGGACCGCGATCGGGCCCACATCAGCCGTGATTTCCGAATGGCATCGGCCCCCTTCGTCGAGCCGGGCGAATCGGCGCTCGAGGGCGGGCTAAGATCATGACGACCCCCGTCGCCGCGTCCTGAGTCTGACCATGAACATCCGTCTGATCCGCCTCGCGCTCATCCCCATCGCGGTCCTCGGCACCCAAGTGGCGTGGGCCGCCCCACAGATCACGCCGCTGGGCGAGGCCGACAAGCACGGAGCGATCGTCTACTCGGTGAAGTGCGATAGCGGCGCCAAGAAGATCCTGCAGTGCGTGCGCGACGAACAGCACTGCGGATACGCCGGCGACGCGCCACTGGCGTCGCTGGTGAGCGAGGCCTGCGGCGGCAATGCTCCGGCCGCGTCCAGCCCGGCACCGGCCGGCGACGCTGCGCCGTTCGAGACCTCGCCCGCCTACCCCTGAAAAATCTCAGGGAATAGGGCTTTTTCCTGGGCGGATTCCCGCTTCACGTCGAGCGCCGCGACGCCGCAGCACGCGACCTAGCACTCCCCTCAAGCGGAGTTCCTATCGCGCGCGGAAGAAAACAAAGGCCGGCGAGAAGGTCGCCATCACGATCTGCAGCGTGCTGCGCTTCGATGCGCAGGGGCGCCTCGTCGAGTGGAAGGACTACGGCTGATCCTCAAGGGCAGCGTCGCCGATCAGGCCAGGCCTCCGGCGCGGGCCACCATCATCGCGCCGGCGCCGATCACGACGACGCCGATGCCGCGCGCGACGCGCTCGGCGTTCGCCGCGAAGCGTTCCAGCGTGAGCGCTGCCATCACGGCCGCCATCGCCCACACGTCCATGACGCCGACGACGAGCAGGATCACGGTGAGGCCTGCGCAGCAGCCGCTGCAACGCAGTCCGAGCCGCAGGCCATGGCGCCAGGCGGTGCCGACGTCCGACGCCAAGCGGTGGCCGCGTCCTGGCGCCTCACGGCAGCAGGCGAGCTGACGCGACTTCCACGCGGTGAACTGCAGCGCGCCGGCCGCGAGCACGACCACGCCCACCGCGAGCGGAACGGCGCGCGCCACGGCCGGCAGGCGTAGTTCCAGCGTGGTGAGCGCAAGACCCAGGGCGAACGCGGCCCCGCCGAACAAGGTCCACACGAGGAAGTAGCCCCCGCCGGCCAGCGCGGTGAGCCGACCCAGGTGCGCTTCCGGGCCGACCGCCTCGCGGTAACGCCAGAGCATCGGCACCAGGGACGGCAGCATCATGGCGACGGTCATCACGGTCCACATGCCGAGGAACGAGGCCGCCAGGTCGGACCAGCCTTGCCCGCACATGCGTATCCACGTCATCGACATCGTCCAGCCGCCGGGCATCGGCATTCCAGCCATCGTCGACATCGACGCGCACCATGCGATGGTCACCGCCGCGGTGGCGGCGAAGAGCAGTACCGAGACGCCGAGGAAGGCGGTGCGCCCGGAGTTCCTCGCGCGTCCGCCGACTGCAGGCGCGATACGCATGGTTTCGACGATGACCATGGCCCGGCGTGCTCAGCGCCCGCGGTACTCGTCGTGGCGTCGCCACCACGGCCCCGTCTCGTTACGACCCCGCGGCGCGCGATCGAGCCACTGGTACATGTTCCAGAGACCGTCCAGGCCGCGCGAATAGGCCGAGTAGGCGTGGTAGACGACGCCGTCCTCGAGCACGAACGTGCTCATGCCGGGCCGGTCGCGCGTGTACGAGGGCGCGTCGGTTCCACAGTTGTCCGCGAACTGGGTGACCGGCGCCGGCACCGCTCCGCCGCCCCAGGCCGGTGCATTCCGGAAGTTGTACTCGACGAGCGTTTTGTCCCGCTGCTGCTGCTCGGTGAAGGAGACGTGGAAGTCGCCGTTGAAGTCGCTGCCGGACGAGGACGCCCAGGGAACCGTCCAGCCCAGGCGCTGCCTGTAGGCCAGAAGCTTGGCGATCGGTGCACGCGACACCGCCACCAGCGCGACATCGTGATTCTCGAGGTGGACCGCGATGCCGTTGTATCCGTCGGCGATGGCCGAGCACGAGGGGCACCCCGCCTTCCAGTCCGGGCCGAACATGAAGTGGTAGACGATCAGCTGCGAGCGTCCGCCGAACAGGTCAACGAGCGAGGCGCTGCCCTTTTCCGTCTCGAACTTGTAGGCCTTGTCGATGCGCACCCAGGGCAGCGCCTGGCGCTGCTTGGCGAGCGCGTCGCTGCGCCGCGTCAGTTCCTTCTCCGCCTCGAGCAGATCGAGTCGCGCCGACAGCCACTCCTGGCGCGTTCCGGTGATGTGTTGGGTCATGTTCTTCTCCGTTGGATGTTGCGTACGAGTTTCTGGTGGCTGGTCGTGAGATAGATTAGGAGTCGATACCGAAGGGTGGGAGTGACAAGTTTGGCGGGATTCGAATGGACTCCCTGATCACGGCCGCGGCGCGTGCGCTTGCGGCCGGTGATCCGCTCGGCGCCCTGAACCGCATCGCCTTGCGCGACGACGCGCCGGCCTTGGCGCTGCGCGGCATCGCCATGGCGCAGCTCGGCGATTTTGTCCGCGCCAAGGCCCTGCTCAAGAGCGCGGCGCGCGCCTTCGGGCCCCGGGAAGCCGTGGCGCGGGCACGCTGCGTCGTCGCCGAGGCCGAGATCGCGCTCGTCTCGCGCGACCTCGGCTGGCCTGCGAAGTCGCTGGGGGCGGCGCGGGCCGTGCTCGAAGCGCATGACGATCACTTGAACGCCGCGCACGCCGGTTTCCTGGAAGGGCGACGCCTGCTTCTGATCGGCCAGCTCGACGAGGCCGACCGCACGCTCGCGGGTCTCGACCCGGCGCCCTTCCCGCCCGCGTCGCGAGCCGCCTATGAGCTGGTCGTCGCGGGCATCGCCATCCGGCGCCTGCAGACGAACGCGGCGCGCATCGCGCTCGAGCGGGCCGCACTCGAAGCCCGGCGCGCCGGCATTCCCGCGCTGCTCGCGGAGGTCGAGAGTGCCGCGCGGGTCTTCGACACGCCTGCCGCGCGACTGATCACGGGTCGGGGGGTGCGACTGCTGCGGCTGGAAGACGTCGAAGCCCTGCTCGCCTCGAAGTCGCTGGTCGTGGACGCCTGTCGCCACGTCGTGCGCGACGCCGGCACCGTGGTCTCGCTCGAAAGCCGGCCCGTCCTGTTCACGCTCGCCCGCGCGCTGGGCGAGGCCTGGCCCGGCGACGTGTCCCGGGACGCGCTCGTGACGCGCGCTTTCCGCGCGAAGTCGGCCGATGAATCGTATCGCGCGCGCCTTCGGGTCGAGATGGGACGGCTTCGCAAGCTGCTGCTCAGCATGGCGGAGGTGACGGCGACACAGGAAGGATTCGCACTGATGCCGCGCCGCGCGAAAGAGATCGTCGTGCTCGCTCCTCCGCAGGACGAGGCGCACGCCGAGGTGCTCGCTCTGCTCGCGGACGGCGAGTCCTGGTCCAGTTCCGCCCTGGCGCTCGCGCTGGATGCGAGCCAGCGCTCCGTCCAGCGCGCTCTCGACGCGCTCGCGGCCGCGGACAAGGTTCGCTCCTTCGGCCGCGGCCGGGCCCGCCGCTGGATCACGCCCGCCGTGCCGGGATTCCCGACAAGCTTGTTACTCACGACTCCGCTGCCAAGCGATTGATGCTCTGTCCCGCAGCTGCGCTGATGAACTCGCCGATCCGGCGAATTCGCGGGAGCATCTGCACGACGGACACGAGGACCTTCACATGAAAAGTGCATCTGCTGCCGAGATTCTTCGCGAGTACGGGCCCTTTCCGGGCGTCGAGGGCGTGCATGGCGTCACCTACGACGGCGAGCGCGTCTGGTTCGCTTCGGGCGACAGGTTGAACGCGCTCGATCCCGCGAGCGGCGAGACGGTGCGCTCGATCGATGCCACGGCGCATGCGGGAACGGCCTTCGATGGCCAGCACCTGTTCCAGATTGCCGAGGCCCGCATCCAGAAGATCGATCCCGCCAACGGTCGCGTGCTCGCTTCGATCCCGGCGCCCGGCGGCGGCGCAGACTCGGGCCTGGCCTGGGCCGAAGGATCGCTCTGGGTGGGCCAGTACCGGGAACGGAAGATCCACCAGGTCGATCCGGATACCGGCGCGGTCCTTCGCACCATCGAATCAAACCGCTTCGTCACCGGCGTCACCTGGGTAGACGGCGATCTCTGGCATGGCACGTGGGAAGGCGATCAGAGCGACGTCAGGCGAATCGATCCGGCGACTGGGGAGGTCCTGGAGCGGCTCGAGATGCCGCCAGGCGTCGGCGTGTCGGGACTCGAGTCCGATGGCGGCGACCGCTTCTTCTGCGGCGGCGGAAACAGCGGCAAGGTCCGGGCCATCCGCCGACCCCGGCGCGCGGCCGCTGCTGCCCGAAGCCCGCGCTGAAAAGCGCGGGCGCTACCAGACCAGCGGCAGGTCCAGGATCTTCGCGACCGTCCCGCCCGATACCGGGATCGTGGCGCCGGGCGCAACGGAAAAATGCGGGATGCGCTTGAGCCATTCCTGCAGCCCGATCGCCAGCTCGTTGCGGCCGAGCACGGCGCCGGGACATCGGTGCGGCCCGTTGCCGAAGGTCAGCACCTTGTCGACGCGCCGGTTCCAGTCGACCTCCAGCGGCCGCTCGTAGATCGTCTCGTCGAGATTGAACAGCGCAGAGGGAAGCGCGACCATCTCGCCCTTGCGCAGGCGCACGCCGAGGTAGTCCATATCCTCGCGTACCTGCCGCACCATGGTCACGACCGGGAAGCGACGGATCAATTCGAGCGCGGCGCCCGGTATCAGGTCCGGGTTCTCGACCAGCGCGCGGCGGTGCTGCGGGTGCTTCGCCAGGAACAGCATCACGAAGCTGAAAAGCGAGGAGACCGTGTCCAGTCCCGCACCCATGATGTGGATCGACGCGCCGAGCGCCTCGACGTCCGTGATGGGTCGTCCGGAGATGTCCGCGTTCACGGCGCGGCTCAGCAGGTCGTCGCCGGGATGTTCGCGGCGTTCGCGCAGGAAGGGCTGCAGGTAGGCGGCGAGTCCGCCCAGCGCCTCCACACGATGCGCCGGGTCCGGCGCGCGCGTGGCGATCTCCGCGAGCTGGTTGAGCCTGTCGCGATCGGTGAACGGCAGCGCCACGAGATCGAGGAAAACGGTGAGCGGCAGCACGTCCGCAAACTCCGCGATGAAGTTGCAGGCGCGGCGTGGCGCAAGACCTTCCGAGAGGTCGATCGCGAGCTGGCGGACGAAGGGCGTCTTGCCCGCCGCGATCTTCGGAGACAGGCCGGTGTTGAGGAACGCGCGGAAGGGCTGGTGTTCCGGCGGATCGAGCGTGAACGCGCCCATCGGCACCTGTCCCGGCGCTGCAGGAACGAAGTAATGCCGCGAGCTGAAACGCGTGTGGTCCGCGTAGAGGTCGTAGACGTCCTGGCCGCGCACCGGGATCCAGTGACCCCCGTGGTGCGGCGTCCACACCAGCGGGTGCGGCGTGGTGCGCTGGAAATCGACGAAAGCGCGGTGAAAACCTTCCGCATCGGACGTGGGGTTGTAGACGTCGAAGTCCACGACGAGGTGATCCGGAATCCCGGCGGGCACGATCGCCTGAGGGTCGCCCATTTTTCTCTCCTTGCTTTTTTATGCAGCGATTCGATTTCTCGAATCGCCCGGTATTGAACCACAGGGCCATCGCGTCCCGCGTTTCCGGAACTACCCGATGCGGCAGGAACTTCTGGGGAGCTGGAGGAGATTCTCGATTTGCAGGGCGAGCGCGATTCCAAAAGCCGGCCCCTCACCCCTGCCCTCCCGATCGAGGAAACCGACGGGAAAGAGAGGGAACTGCAGGAGCTCCACTAGATCGGGATCCGCGCCGACAGCACGATGACCTGCTCGTCGGGGAGCTGGAAGTAGCCGACATTGCTCTCGGCGTTGCGCGACAGCCAGGCGAACAGGTGCTCGCGCCACAGCGCCATGCCGATGCCCGGCGTGGGCACGACGATCTCGCGGCTCAGGAAGTAGGACACCTCCGCTGGCGACATCTCGATACCACGCGCCACGCATTCCCAGAGGATTGCGGGAACGTTCGGCTGTTCCATGAACCCGCAGCGGAAGGACACCTGCCAGAAGCTCTCGCTCACGCGCGTGCAGCTGATGCGTTTCTCCGCGGGCACGCGCGGCTCGTCTTCGTAGAGAACGCTAAGCAGGATGTTGGACCGGTGCAGCACCTGGTTGTGCGCCATGTTGTGCAGCAGGGCGCGCGGGGTGTTCGCGGGGTCCGCCGTCAGGAACACCGCGGTTCTGTCGGGGCGATGCAGTGTCTTGTCGATTTCCAGCCGCGTGAGCTGCGGCTGCAGCAGCGGCGTCGCAGGTCCGGCGCTACGCATCAGCTGGCGCCCGCGTCGCCACGTGGTCATGCCCAGGAGCAGCACGGCGCCGACAGCCATCGGGAACCAGCCCCCGTCGAAGAACTTGAGCGCGCAGGCAGCCACCAGCGTTCCGTCCAGCAGCAGGAAGGGCAGCACGCACAGCGCCAGCAGGGGCAGCGACAGTCGCCACATGCGCTGCGCGACGACCACGATGAGCATCGTGGTGCACAACATCGTGCCCGACACCGCGATGCCATAGGCCCCGGCAAGCGCCGAGGAACCGCGGAACCCGACGATGGCCAGAACCACCGCTATGAACAACAGCACGTTGACCGCCGGGATGTAGATCTGCCCCGAGGCGCTGGCAGAGGTGTGCAGGATGCGCAGGCGCGGGACCAGGCCCAGCTGGATGGCCTGCTGCGTCAGCGAGAACGCACCCGAGATCACCGCCTGCGAAGCGATCACCGAAGCCACCGTGGCCAGCACGATCGCCGGCAGCTGCAAGGCGTCCGGGAAGAGATGGAAGAACGGGTTCACGATCGCGTCGGGGTCGCGCATGAGCAACGCGCCCTGTCCGAGGTAGTTGAGCGCGAGCGCCGGGAAGACCAGCCACAGCCAGGCACGCCGGATCGCGCTGCGCCCGAAGTGACCCATGTCGACGTAGAGCGCCTCGGCACCCGTCACCGCGAGCACCACCGAGCCGAGCAGCAGCATTCGCAGCCCGTCGGGCCCGGTGAGGAAGTGCACGCCGCGCAGCGGGTTCAGAGCCAGCAGCACCGCGGGCGTCTGCACGATCTGCGCGATGCCGGACACGGCCAGCGTGCCGAACCACACGAGCATCAAGGGACCGAACGCGCGGCCGACCGCGCCCGTTCCCACGCGCTGCACCCAGAACAGCACGGCCACGACCGCGATCGACAGCGGCACCAGCCAGCGCTCGAAGCCCGGCGCGACCACCTCCACACCTTCGATGGCGCCGAGGACGGAGATAGCCGGCGTGATGATGCTGTCGCCGTAGAACAACGCGGCGCCGACCACGCCGATCATCAGCACGATCGGCCGCCAACCCGGCCTCCCGATGACGGCGCGACTGGCGAGCGCCGCCAGCGCCAGGATCCCGCCCTCGCCGCGATAGTCGGCGCGCAGGACCAGCACCACGTACTTGAGCGTGACCACGAGAAACAGGAGCCAGAAGATCGCCGAGGCGGCACCCAGCGGGTCGGGGAGATCCGTCACGCGCGCCGGTCCCTGCCCCAGCATGGCCTTCATCGTGTAGAGCGGGCTCGTGCCGATGTCGCCGAACACGACGCCCAGGGCCGAGAGGGTCAAGGCGGCCCGGGCTTTCAGATGTTCGGGAGGAGAATCGCTTGTCGAGGCTGCGGTCATGAGGAAGGAGCGGCGAGCGGTCCGGGGATTTCGAGCTTGGGAAAGCGCGGCGACCCGTAGCAAAATACGATCCGCCGACGATCGAGCAGGACGACCATTGCCGTCGAAGTTCGACCCGGCGTGGGTCGAAATCCGATGGGTCAACGCGACCCCTCAAGAGCGTCCCCATGATCGCAGTTCCCGCAGGGCAGGCGCAGTGGATCGGCATGCGGCGCGGCATCCGCGCATCCGGGAATACGCATGGGAACTACCCTCGCCCGCGTCACGGCCGGGGGTCGACGCGCTGCGCTGGGAGGCGTGCGTCGCGCCGCTATACTCTTCTTCGTCCCCGCCGCGGCGATCCGGAGCGCGCATGATCAAAGGCAGTCTGGTCGACCTCGTTACACCGTTTCATCAAGACGGCACGCCGGACTTCGAGGCCGTGGAAGGGCTCGTCGACTGGCACGTCGAGGAAGGCAGTGCCGCGCTGGTCGTCGGTGCCTTCACCGGTCGTTCGCCGATGCCTTCGGCGGACTTCGAAAATCGCACAGAGCTGCTGCGTCGCGCGATCTGGCAATCCGACGGTCGCATCCGGATCATCGCCGGCATCGATGGCGGCGAGTCGGTGCGACAAGTCGTGGAATTTGCGCAGGCGGCGCGTGACGCCGGGGCCGATGCGGCGCTCCTCGACATGCCGGACGGTCATCCTTCGCAGGACGAGCTGCTGGATCACGTTCGCATCGTCGCGCGCCAGGTGTCCGGCCTTCCGCTGATCGTGCGCAACATGCCCGGCCGCGACGCCGGCCTGATGCCGCACGCCGTCGCCTCGCTGGCGCGCATCCCAGGCGTCGTCGGCTTCGTCGAATGCTCGGCCGACTCCAACCGCGTGCGCGCGCTGCTGGCGCTCGGCCTGCCAGCCGATTTTGCGCTTTACTCGGGGCACGACATCGCGGCGCGGCACGCGATCCTGCTGGGCTTTCACGGCGCGCTGTCGGTGACGGCCAACGTCGCCCCGTCGCCGATCCGCGAACTGCACGCCGCCGCGCTGATGGGGGATCGCGCCGGCAGTGAGGCGCTCGACTCGCGCCTCCATCCGCTCTACGAGGCGCTGCTCGCCGACGCGAACTCCGTCCCGGTCAAGTGGGCGCTGGTGGAGATGGGCCGCATTGCCGAAGGTCTGAATCCGCCGGTCCTGCCCCAGTCGAGCGACTACTCGCACCTGCGTCGCGCGCTGCGGTCGGCGAAGCTGCTCGGCTAGCAGCTGCCCCGCGCGCGTACTTCGCGCCATTGCGGGGCCGGCCTCCGAATTTCTCCTGCGCCGGCTCGTTTGGAAAGCCCCGGCACCGGAAACAAGAAGGCCCGGCTGCCTGCGCAGCCGGGCCTCTCGAAACGCGATGTCTGCCCTTGCCTTACTTCACGGCCGCCGGATCCGGCGTCATGAACTGGCTGAGGTCGATGTTCTCGCCGACCGCGAGGTCGGTGCGACGCAGGAAGCCCGGGTTGGTGTACCAGACCGTCAGCGGCAGCGCGACCAGCGACAGCACCATGTTGATCAGCATGATCGCCATCAGCAGCAGGCCCATGTCCGCCATGAACTTGAGGTCTGACAGGAAGTACCAGGGGATGATGCCGATGAGCATGATCGAGGCGGTGAACATGATCGCCTTGCCGGTCGTGGTCAGCGAGGTGGTGATTGCCGCGCCGAGGTCGCCCTCGTGCACGTGGTACTCCTCGCACATGCGCGACAACAAATAGATGCCGTAATCGATACCGACACCCACACCCATCACCGCCACGATGGTCGCGTTGATGTCCAGGCCGATGCCGAGCTGGTGCATCGCGGCGATCTGCAGGAAGTTCGACATGTTCACCGGGATCAGCAGCAGCACCGAAGCCATGATCGACTTGTAGGCAAACGCCGCGATCACCGCGATGGCGAGGTTCACCAGGCCAAAGATCAGCCAGTGGTAGCGCTCGACCACGATGTTCATGGCCTGCTGCAGCGCGATGAAGCCGGTCGCCATGCGGACGCGGAACTTCTCGTGGTCCTCGCCGACGATGTCCACCGCGCGACGCGCGCTGCGAAGCGCGGCGTCGACGGTCTCCTGCTTGTTGTCGGCAAACCACACCGACACCGTGGAGTGCTGCGCGTTGAAGTCCATCACGTGACCGAAGTTCAGCGGTGTCGAGCCGAACAGCACGGCCTGGCCGGCGCTGTAGGCGGCGCGCTTGTTCGGATCGACCGGCAGCCACTGCGGGTTGCCGCCCGCGAAGAGGCGGTTGCCTTCCATCATGTAGTCGGTGAACGACAGCGTCGCGCGCGGCGGCAACTCCTTGTCCCTCTCCATCAGGTCCTGCAGCTGGGCGCGTACGGTCATGGCCTCGGGCAGCAGCGCCACACGGTTGGTGCCGTCCTCGGCGTTCTTGGCCTCGATGACCAGTTCCAGCGTGTTCATGCCAGGAAAGTGCGCGTTGATCGCGCGTACCGCGGTGTTGAATTCGGAGTCGTACCAGAGCAGGTTGCTTCCCTCCGTCGGGTTGCCGATCTTGATCTGCGTGGTCTCGTATATCGACCAGATCGTCAGGACCACCATGATCGCGGCGGTGACCTTGGCAGGCTTGCCATAGGTCCAGCCCGCGATGCGCTTGAGCAGGTTCTTCTGCAGGAGATGGATGCCCGATTCCTTGCCTTCACCGCCGGAGATCTGCTCAAAATTGTTCGGTAGCGGCATGTAGGAGAGGACGATCGACGCGAGGAACACGCCGGTCGGGATGATCCACAGCGCCCAGGCGCCGCAGAAAAGTGCGTGGTTGTACATCGTCACGATCGGCGCGATCGCGATGAAGATGATGCCGAACACGTCGGTCATGATGCCGAGCACCGACGGCGTCATCATCACGCCCATGCACACCTCGGCCGCTTTTTTCTTGTCCTTCAAGTGCGCCAGGATTTCGTAGTAGCGCTCGGTGTACTGGATGCAGTGTGAGAACGTTCGAGCTACCAGCAGCAGCGGTACGATCGTCAGCAGCGGCTCGATCGGACGTCCCAGCCAGCCGATGAAGCCCACACCCCACAGCGCGGCGACCAGTGCGCACACGATAGGCGTGACCACGCCGGCGATGTTGCGCATGTACAGCACCAGCGCGATCGTCAGAAGGCCGATGGTCATTGCGAAGATGCTGTAGGTCTGCTTCTGCAGTTTGTACACCCAGCCGATCAGCGTGGGCTGGCCGGCGAGGTAGATGTCGTGCTTGTCGTCCCTGTACTTGTCGATCATCGCGCGAACGGTGTCGAACGCGACGCCGTAGTCCACCGAATCCAGGAACGTGGCCTGGATCAGGGTTGCGTTCTCGTCACGTGAGACGAAGAAGGTGCGCGCGTTGGGCGACTGCTGCACGCGACGGCGGAAGTCCTGCACTTCCTCGTCGCTGGTCGGCACGCGATCGCCCATCAGGGGGCGCACGTCCACGCCAGCGGGTGTGGCTTCGACGTAGCGCAGTTTTTCGGTCGAGATGGAGATCAGCTGGACGTGGTCGATGCCGGGCGTCAGGTCGACTGCGCGCGTCATGTCCCAGACCTTCTGCAGCGTGTCCTGGTGGTAGATGTCGCCCTGCTTGCGCTTGACCATGATGTACATGGTCAGCGGGTTGCCGAAGTTCGGGTGGTCGTAATAGACCTGCACGAACGGATCGTCCTTTGGCAGTAGGTCCTTGAAGATCGTCCGCACTTCCACACGCGGGAAGCCTGCCATGAAGGCGAGCGTCACGATCGCGAAGGCGACGGATACCGAGAAGCGCCGGTCCATGACCCACTTGGCGAGGCGGAAGCGAAACGGAAGGTTGTCCATGATCGTGTGGGCCGTTCTTCTGAGATGAATTCGGTTGCAGGATTTCTTTCTAGTTCGCGCCGAGGCGCATGAGCGCCGACTGCGTCAGGTATTTCTCGTACATCTTCGGGTCGTTGGCGCCGCTGTTGTGACCCTCGATGGAGCGAACCTGCTCGAGCCGCGTGACGCGGCCGGTCTGGATGTCGGAGCAGGTCACGTGGCACCAGCTCCAGTACGGATGGGCGCCGTCCATGAACTTCTTGTCGCCGTTGTCGTAAACCGAGTAGGCGCCGTCGAACGAACGATAGGGTTGGTTGCGACGGTCGTACGTCACCATGCCGACGACCACCTGGTTGCGCGCGTCGAACCAAACTTCCTTCTTCGAGATCGGCGCGCGCGGATATCCGGTGGGCACGGCCTCAACGCGGATCGTCTCGGGGATCAACTCGACGTTGGTGTCCCAGAACGTGGTGCCCTTGGGCCCGCCATGCGTCTTGTGCTCCCAGTTCTCGTTGTCGGAGTTCCAGGACTGCGAAAGCCCGCCGAGAAACGGCCCGCGGCCGGTGATCTTGAACTCGCCCCAGGTCAGCAGCGGATCGCCGGCGGCCCAGGCATCCGACAGGTACAGGGTGGTGCCCGGCAGCAGCGGCTCGAAGCGCTGGTCGGCCGGGAACTGGCGGATGCGACGGAAGTCCGCCACGTAGCCGTACAGCGCGGGGAACTTGCGCTGGTCGTAGTCCCAGACGTTCATGAACGAAGTGCCGCGAAACTGCTGCGGCGCCGTGAAGAAAACGGTCTGGAATCGAAGCTTGTCCTTCTGCTCGTTCCAGTACGGCTTCGGGTCCATGCTCACGCGTGCAACCGTGTTCAGCTCGGCCCAGCCGCCGGCGTAGCGGAAGCGGGTTTCGCCGTCGACAGCGACGTCATTGATCTTGATGGCATAGAACGAGGCGTCGTGACGGCCCCAGCTCAGGGTCTGCGCCGCCAGCAGTTCGATGCCGGTCTTCGGATCCGGAAAAGGGTTGCCGCCAATCCAGGGCTGGCCATCCGCGGCGTTCACCACGTTTCCCTGTTCGTTGAACTTGGCCTTGCCCGCGTTCTTGAGCGTGGCCTCGATGTACTCCCACGGGGAAAGCCTCATCACGTCCGTGGTTGTCTTGACGATCCGCAGCTTGCGGCCGTTCTTGAGAATCTGCTCGTACCGGATCGGTTCCAGCAGGTCCTTCACGACTTCGACGTTGGACGCGTTGATCTCGTCGCCGGTCTTGATCTTGCCCTTGGTGTAGGCCTCGATCGACAGCAGTTCGTCCGGGTAGGCCTTGCTCACCTCTCCCGTCGCTGCGATCGCTTCCCAGGTCGGCATCAGTACGCCCGCCGATGCGCCGCCCGCGGCGAGCTGCTTCAGAAAATGCCGCCGGCTGTACTGATGGTCGTACTTGAGAAGTCTCATGTCCTGTTCCGCTGCCTTCCTTCTTCCTGAAAAAAGTTCCGGCGGTCGGGGAAGGACCGACCGCCGGAGGCAAAAGCGCTAGAAAGGGTTAGCGCTGAGGAGTCGTCAAACGTGCATCGGATCAGAACTGGTAGCCCAGGCGCAGGCAGAGCTCGTCGGCGAAGTCGATGAAGCTCAGGAACGACCTGTTCGCGTTGCCGCCCCAGACGCTCGCATCGATGAAGTTGTAGAACACGTTCACCGTCATGTTGCCGCGCGGCTTCCACTGCACCGCCGGCTGGACGAGGACACCGCCCTGCACATCGATCAGCGCCGCGACGCTGTACTCGAAGATGTAGGCGGGCGTCGGCTGGAGGGCCGCAAGAACGACGTAGTTCGCGCCCTCGCTGATGCCGGGGGTGAACTGCTTCCCGGTATGGGCGGTCCGGTCATCCGTAACCGGCACGTTGTTCGTCAACTGGATCTTGTGCCCCTGCAATGAGCTGTCCGAATACGTCTTGCTGCCGTAGCCGTCGAGCAGCAGGCCCTCGAGGCTGCTCTCCTTCTGCCACAGGTACTGGAACACCATGTAGGTGGCGGGGAAGCTCTGCGAGAAGCGCTGGTACTTCTCCATCACCAGTCCGACCTGGACCTCGCTGCGCCGATCCGGGGCTTGTGCGAGCCCGATATCCGTGAACGCGCGCTTGGGGGTGTAGGTCGCTTCGAGGTTGATGATCAGCTGGTCGAGCAGTGAGCCCGGCTCACCTTCCGTGACGTAACCGCCGCCGAGACCATAGACCTCTTCGCGGTAATAATTGCGCTCGACGTGGCCATGCGCGCCTTCCAGGGCGATGAAGAACGCGTTGAGCTCGTTGTACGCCTGATTGGCCGACGTCGGCACCGCGGTGAGCAGCGCCCCGGTCGTAGGCTGGAACTCGTTCACGATGTTGGCCAGGCCGAGCAGCGGATCGAGCTTGGTGTAGGCCGCACGATCGAACCACTCTTCGGCAACGAACAGGCCGGCCGGTCCCGACTCGAACGGCGTCTGCGCGAGCTGCGGTCCGCAACCCTGGCCGAGCGGCGATCCGAGCACGCCTTGGCAGTACTGGTTGAACGCCAGACCCAGGGCATTGGTGTCGGGCAGCGCCTTGTTGATGTTGGACTTGGTCCAGCGAATGGCGCCCAGCTGATTGAGCTTGCTGGTGGCCATCGCCTGCAGGTTGAAGTTGCCGAATTCGCCCTTGACGCGGACGCCGAAGTTGAATTTCTTGTTGTCGCCGTTATCGAAATAGTTGTCGTGCAGGATGAAGCGCGAATCCACGATGTTGTACGTCGTGTTCGAGTTCGGAACGATCGTCGGGATGAATTGGAGCGCGAACGAGTCGACCAGGATCTTGTCGGTGGCCTGCCAGGTGAAACGAAGACCGGGGGCGGACTGGCGCTCGTCGGCGAACTCCTCGATGGCGCGGTCGATGAACAGGTGGCGTCGCAGATCGAGGCCGTTGGCCTGATCCATGATGCGGAAGAACAACAGCTGGCCCCAGGCAACCGACTGGTTGCCCAGGCGCACCGTGTAATCGCCGTTGGTGTATTCCACGAAGAACGCGGGCAGATCGACTCCGTAGTTCTTGCCCGAGCGCTCGAACAGAAGCGGGTTCTTCTTGTGGTCGACCTGGTAACCCAGGTAGTCGGGCCTGCCGTTGTACTGGCGACCGGCGTCGCGGCTGCCGGTCTCGAACCCGCGGTTGGTGTCGTTGTAATCGTTGAAGTCGAATTCTTCGTAACCCAGCTTGCCCGGGTCGTACGTCGCACGGATGCGCGTCTGCAGCGAGAGATTTCCCCAGCTGATGCTGGGCGTTGCCTCGAAGCGAAGGAGGTGGTAGTTGACGATCTGTTCCGCGTCAGGCACGTAGCGCGTGAAGGTGTCGTTGACCCCGCCGAGCCCCTGGTTGCTGATGCCACGGGCGGGCGGAAGCCCGCCACCGATCGACGGAAGAATCCCGAACGCGGTCAATGTCGCGAGCGAGTCAGCCCCGAGAACTGCAGCACCTTCCGGGACGATCGTCGAGTTATAGCCGTCGAGCGGATTGCCCGCGTTGCGCTTGACCGCCAGGCCGTTGGTCAGCAGGCCGCGCTGGTTGGCAGGCGAGGCGCGCCCCGTGGTGCTGAACGCCGATTCCAGCCTGAACTGGCCGTTGAACGAGAAGTCGCCGCCGAACAGCTTGCGATCGACCGCGCCTGCCATTTCGCCCTGCGCGAAGGCTGCGCCCGTTGTCACCGTGGCCGCCGCCAACGCCACCGCCCCAATCCGCTTCCGAATCACACTCATGGACTTCCCTCCTGATTTGATTTCGTTATGCCCCTGGCGCCGCGATTCGAAAGCTCCGCGGAACCGCTACCTATTCCTGCCGGTCAGCTACCGATCTGAATGATCTTCCCGGCATGGCCGACCGCCAGAATCCGCCCAGAACCTGCCTCCGTCTTCACCGACTGGTACCAGTCGGTGATGGTGTCGCCCTCTTCGATCTTGCTCCACGTCATGCCGAAGTTTTCGCTCCGATACATCACGCGCATCCCCGTGAGCACCACCTGCCCACTCTGCGACGCCGCGACACCCAGGAAATTCAGATCGGTGCCGGTGTCGCACTTCATCCAGGTCTCGCCGCCGTCCGCCGACAACAACAGTTCGCCCGTCTGGCCTACCGCGTAGCTGTTGCCCTGGCCTTTCTCGACCAGCGACAGCGCGTGGATCGTGGCCTCTTCCGGATTCACCGGCCGCAGCACGCGCCAGGTGGCGCCCTGGTCTTCCGAGCGGAGCATCACACCGAATTCGCCGGCCACGGTCATCACGCCGGACTCCGTCACGGAGACCGCGTAAACCATGGGTTCGCCGGTACCGAAGTGTTCTTCCGAAGCCATACCCGCCCAGTCCGGCGCGGTCGAAGCCCAGGTATTGCCACCGTCGGTGGACTTGAGAAGCGTGCCGAACTCGCCGCCGGCGAGCGCGAGGCCCGAGGAGTTCACTTCGACCGAGAGCAGGCGTGCCGTCACGCCGCTGGTGGCGGTCTTCCACTTGCCACTGTCCATCACGGCCACGACGCCCGCCTGGCCCACGGCAACGAGGTGCGAACCGCGCTTGGACACCGAGAGCAGCGCCAGGGGCGTGGGCGCTTCGGCGTTGTGCTTCCAGGTCGCGCCGCCGTCTTCGCTGGTCATGATGTCGCCGCCAGCACCGACCGCAACGCCCTTGCCCTGGTCGAATGAAAGACCAAACAGGGCTGAATGGGGAATGTCTTCAACGATGGTCCGGAGGATCCCTTTGCTCGCTGCCTTTGCGGGCTCAGGCGAGTCAGCCTGACTTGCACCCGACAACAAGACGACCGCGAGGATCCCGCCGATAGCGCTTCGAATCTTCACAGCTCCCCCCAGAATTTTGACCGCGTTATTGCAGACAAACCCTCCGGCCGGCGCGGTGCCGACCGGAGGGTGAACTTGCGCTCTACAACTTCGACTTAGACGGCACCAAGGCGCGCGATGGCGGCCTGCGTGCAGAACTTGTCGTAGATCGCCTGCTCATTGCCGCCGGGCGCTTCGTACTGGCTGTTGTAACCGCCTGCGATCTGCTTGCAGTGGTTGAACAGATCCAGACGACCCGACTGCAGGTCGTGGAAATGCACGTTGGTCCAGGACCAGTGCGGATGACCGGTACGATCCTTGTTCACGAAGTCGCCTTCGATCTGCGGGCCGAACGCAGCGTCCACCTGTTTCCACAGCTGGCCACGACGGTCGAAGGTGATGTAGGCCACGAGCATGCCGTTGCGGGCATCGACCCAGACCTTCTTCTTGCCGACCGGCGCACGCGGGTAACCCGTGGGCTCGGATTCGATCTGGATGCACTCGGGCGCGAGTTCCATTTCGTATTCCATGAAGCTCTTGCCCTTGGGGCCGCCGTGCCAGGAGTGGTTCTCCCAGTTCGGGTGCGACTTGCCGCGGAAGTTGCCGGCGCCGGCCACGAGATGCGGGCCACGACCGACGATCTTCGTGTTGCCCCAGGTGAGCATCGGGTCGCCCGCGCCCCAGGCGTCGGACAGGAAGAACGACAGACCCGGAACGATCGGCTCGAAGCGCTGGTTGGCCGGGAACTGGCGCACGCGACGGAACTGCGGCAGGTAGCCGTAGATGTCCGGGAACTTGCGCTGGTCGTAGTACCAGGGAACCAGGAACGAAGCGCCTGCCTGCTCCTGCGGTGCGGTGAAGAACACCGACTGGAAGCGCAACATGTCCTTCTTGCCCTGGAACACCGGGACGCCTTCCGTACGGGCCGTCGTGTTCAGCTCGGTCCAGTACAGATCGTAGGTGTAGGCGGGCGAGCCGTCGGGGTTGAGCGAGTAGGAGCGCACGGCGTACTGCGACATGTCGTGACGACCCCAGCTCAGGGTCAGGTTCGCGATGCCTTCGTTGCCGGTCTTGACGTCGACGAACGGGTTGCCGCCGATCCAAGGACCCTTGGTCGCGGTCTCCACCACGTTGCCGGTCTCGTCGAAGCTCGCCTTGCCGGCGTTCTTCAGCGTCGCTTCGAGGTAGGCGTGCGGGAAGAACTGCGTGATGTCCTTGTTGGGAGCACGGATCTTCAGCCGACGACCCATCGTCGAGATCTGCTGAACCATGATGGGATCGAGCAGGTGCGAGACGAATTCGACGTTGCTCTTGTCGACGATGTCGCCCGGCTTGACCTTGCCCTTGGACTGCAGCTCGATCGAGGTCACTTCGTCCGGATAGGCCTTGGTGATTTCACCCGTGGCGGCGATCGTCTTCCAGGTCGGGGCCAGCAGGCCGGCACCGAGGCCGTAGGCCACCTTCTCGGCAAACTGCCGTCGCGAGTAATCGAAATCGTACTTTCTGATGCGCATTGATCAAACCTCCAGTGAATACTGCATTAAGGTCGCCGCAGACCTCTTCGTTTGAGACTCAACTAGCCGCGATCGATAACAAGCATTTCAGCCAACAGGTCCTGCGACGTTGCGGGGGGCTTCGGACACGTTCGTGCCCCACGCAGAACGTACGTTTCCAGACGAATTTGCAGACGCAGCGACCGATGGAACGGCGGTGGGCCGCACGCGCGGATACGCGGTTGACGACGAAGGTGACAGGCAGCCGCGAGCATTCGTCGGGCGCATGACCCCGCAAGAGATCTGACGCTTGGGCGAACGCAGCTGTGTCTGCACCTGAGTCTCCTCCCGCAAGCCGTATGTCCGGCCTTCAATTCGCACTGGATACCGCGGAGTGCGCCGCTGAATCCTCTAATCCTGCTTGTTGCGACCGAGCTTCTCGATGCTGATTGCCCGAGTTAGAGCGGCGACGACAGTACGGTACCATATTAAAATAAAAGCGCAACACCTCGCCACATTCCGGCTGGGCGGCTTGCATCCGCGAAGCAAAAAGGCGCTCGCGGCTCGTACGCTGCAGCGAGGGACCCGTATCCGGACACGCCATCGTCCTGCCTCGCGCCGGATGTCCGTCTTGCATCGACTCGCTGCGAAGCGCGTGCCGGTACGTGCCGCGGACGCAACGGCATCGCGTGCAGCGCATCGACGGATTCAGTCGAGGAAGGGACGAACACCGCGCGTTTGCTGCAGTGCAGCGCAAAATAGGCCAGGCGTCGTGATACGCCGAGGAACGCGCCAGCGGCGTTTCCCCGGAACTCGCACGCAGGCATGCACGTGTTCGACTTTCGTCCCATCGATCGTCTCCTCCTTACCGATCTGCGGAGCCTTTTTTGATGGCTCCTTCGAGTAGTGCGCGAGCCCGATAAACCAGCCCGACGCCCTCTTCACCGCAGCAGCATGCCTCAACTTCGTGTAGCTGACGAAGCTGTTTCTTTGTCGATGATCCCGCAGCGACAGTACGGTTCCGTATCAATATGAATTTCCCGAGGTTCTCGCCCCCGTCCTAAGTCGGGCATTTGCCTTCACTCACTTCTTCCCCCGCTTGAGGTCATCGAGGAAACCCAGCAGCAAGCGGTTGGTTTGCTCGGGATATTCCTGCTGGATCCAGTGTCCGCTGCCGGCCACGATGTGCGTGCCGCGATAGTCGCGGATGCGGCTGGGGGCGGCCTCCATGGCCTTGGCGCCCCAGATCGTGCCCACGTCGAACTCGCCGCCGATGAAGAGCGCCGGGGGCGTCAGCGGTTTGCCGGCCTGCGACTCGAGGTCGTGCCAGTCGTTGTCGATGTTGTGATAGAAGCTCAGCGGCCCACTGAAGCCGGAACGCTCGAACTCGCCGGCGAAGAAATCGAGGTCCGAGTCGGTCATCCACGCCGGCATTTTCTCGGGGTACGCGAACGCATCCATAAGCCTTGCGCCCAACGGCATGCACAGCGGCCCGTGGCGGATCGCATCCACGGGATCGATCACCGCGCCCCCGAGCGATCGCACTGCAGCACCGACGGCCTCGCCCGACACCGTGTAGATCAGACCCTTGAGCCACTGGCGCAGGTCCTGCTCGATCTCCTTGAGGATCCCGTCCTGCTCGGAGAAATAGTCCTGGTAGAAAACCTTGCCGGGACCGGCCAGTTCAACGTGGTGATCGCGCGGACGCTTCTCGCCGAAGGTGTTGCCGGGCAGGCCGATCAAAGCGCGGTCCGCGAACGGCACGCTCACGCCGACCACACCCTGGCAGCGCTCCGGATGCAGCCAGGCGAAGGTCCACGCTACCGGCGCGCCCCAGTCGTGTCCGACCACGATGGCCTTCTCGACGCCGTAGGCATCGATGACGCCGACGATGTCCTCGACCAGCGGGTGGATGCGATAGGCCTCCTGCACACGGAACTTCGACGAACTGCCGTAGCCGCGCTGGTCGATGGCAACGGCCTTGTAGCCCGCGTTGGCCAGCGCCGTGAGCTGGTGGCGCCAGGAGTACCAGGACTCCGGGAATCCGTGGATCAGGACGACCAGCGGCCCCTCGCCTTCTTCGACGGCGTGGATCCGAACGCCCCTGGCGTTGATCATCCGGTGCTTCCGCTTCTGCATTCCGCTCTCCGTGCGTTTTCGTTCTAGTCGTGGGGGTGGCCGCGCTACGCGCGCGGCGTCACCGGCACGGCGGACGATGCCAGTTCCGGCGTCGGACCGTAATTGCGTTCGATGAGCGTCTTGCGTCCCCGCAGCTTCGTCCAGGCCCATTTGCCGAGCACGCGCGCCATCATCACAGGGGTGAGCAGCGCGAACGGCGGCTTCACCATGTGGATCACCGCCAGGAAGGTGCGGTAGGTATCGATGTCGTCGTGGACCAGCTCGGTCACGCGATCCATGTACCAGTTGAGTCCGCGGAAATAGAACGGCCGCTTCTTCTCCACGTCCTTGATCCATGCGAAACGCAGCGTCTGTTCGCGGATCACGAACCACGCGCCGTCGGCGATCTTGCCGGCCGCGCGGTAGTAGCGCTTCGGCAGCTGCGGACTGGTCGGCGCGTAGCGATCCATCAGTTCCCGCAGTTGCGCCACTTCCTGCAGCGTGATCGTCATGCCCAGGCCCGCCACGGGATCGGTGCTGGTGTACGAATCGCCCACCGCGACCAACCCGTTCGGCAGCCGCTCGAGCTTCTCGTAGTGGTAGCGCTGCATGCGCGGGCTGCGGAAGTTGTACACCGAGGACGCGGGTTCCAGCCCTTCGATGTTCTGCGCGACGACCGGCGACTGCATGCGCTTGGCGAACTCGCGGAATTCCTGGACGTTGCGCGGTGGCGAGTAGCAGTTGTATTCAATCAGCGAGCTGCACATGATCGTGCGGCTGCTGTCGACGTAGTACTGCGCCGCGTAGGTGTTCTCGTTGGGCCGGTAGGCGTAGCAGATCTCCATGACCTTGTCCTTCCACTGCCGCTCGGGCGGCACGTGGAACCACATGCTCGAGTAGAAGCAGTTGAGGATGTCCTGCTCGAGCTCGGGCTTGCCCGCGCCCATGCGCTCCAGGAATTCGGGCAGACGCGTGTTCTTGCCCGACGCATCCACGACGAATTCGGCCGGGATCACCTTGAGTCCGTCGTCGCCGTTCACGGCCACGCCGATCACGGTGTTGGTCGATGAATCGAACACGAGGTCCTGCATCTCGGAGTCGTAGCGATACTCCACGCGCGGCTCGGCATCGAGCCGACGGCGTACGCACCACTCGAGCAGCGGCCGGCCCGCGCAGACGATCTGGATGTCGCTCTTGCAGCGCTTCTTCCACGACCCGGCCAGGCGCAGGTGGTACTGGTCGGCCATGTCGACCTTGAACGCGCCTTCGCGAACCATGTCATCGATGATGCCGGGGAACAGCTTCTCCAGTTCCTGCTGGCCCGCTGTCAGCAGGTGATGCAGGTGCCATCCCTGCGCCGCACCGGGCCGGCCCTCCATGCGCCGATGCTGGGGGTCCATCTCCAGCACGATGACCTTCTCGAAATGTGCCGTGAGGATCTTGGCGGTCGCGATGCCGGCGATGCTGCCACCGACGACCACCGCGGTGCCGCGCCCTTCGCGCGCGATCGCGGCGAGGTCCACGGTCTTCACATCGAGCTGCGGCGGCACGCGCGAACGAAGGCGCGCGCCTGTCTGCACGAATCTTTCGAAGTACATGCCCGCCTTCTGCATGCCGGCCTTCTCCAGCCAGGCGCGCGTTGCATCCACCATCGCGGCAGGACCGCAGAGGTAGACGTCGGCGTTGCCCTGGTGGAGCATCTCGGCGTCGAGCAGGTCCGTGACCATGCCGACCGGACCGGTCCAGCGCGGGTCCGCGTTCGCCACGATGCGGCGCACCGCCAGCAGCGGCAGCTGCTGCGCCAGCGCATCGAGTTCCTCGAGCTTGCACAGGTCTTCGAAGCGCGTGACGCCGTACAGCAGCGTCACGCGCTGCGCGAGCGCGGTGCCGCGCAGACTCTGCGCCATGGCCAGGATGGCCGACAGGCCGGTGCCGCCGGCGATCAGGACCAGCGGCCGGGAGATCGGGCGCAGATGGAAGTCGCCCTTGCTGCAACGCATCGCGATGCGATCGCCGGGCTTGGCGCTGTTGCGCAGGTAGTCCGACATCGCGCCCTTCGGTAAAAGGCGCACGATGAACTCGAGCGCGTTTCCGGCGTTCGGCAGATTCGCATAGGAATAGCTGCGCCATTCCGGGGTGCCGGGCACCATCAGCTGCGCGAACTGGCCGGGGCGATACTCGAGCGCCTGACCCAGACCCGAGGCGTCAACGTGCAGGATCGCGGTGGTGGACGAGACGAGATCGACGCGCGTGACCACGCCCTCGCCCTGCACCAGCCGCGCCGCGTTGTCGTCGAGCGGGTATTGCAGCTCGATCGTGCAGTCGGATTCGACGGTGGTCTGGCAGGTGAGGATCTTGCGGTTGTCGCGTTCGACTTCGCTCAGGCCCTCGGTGCGTCCCATCTCGTAGCGACCCTTGGAGCAACCGGCCACGCAGGTGCCGCAGACGCCGCTTTCGCATTCGCTGACGATCGGGACGCCACTGGCCTCGGCGGCTTCGAGCACGGTCTGGCCCGTGGCCACGCGCATGCTGCGCTCGGCCCCGCCCAGATATCGCACGGTCACTACGTGTTCCATGCCGCCGCCTCCACCACTGGAAAATCTGTCCGCAGGATCGGCCGATGCAAGCCTTCGGACTATCACCCGATAAGGGGATCGGGCGGGCTTGACGGGGTGTCCCTCGATAGGCGGCATGAACGGCAGCCAAGCCACGGGTTTCCCATCGCCTTGGAAATCTGACCCCGGGCCCTACACGGCCGTGGGCGAACTTACTTCCCGGTGAACTTCGGCTTGCGCCGCTCGCGGAACGCGCTCACGGCTTCCTGGTGGTCGGCGCTGACGTTGGACATGCTCTCGTAGGCCAGACCCATGTCGAACAACTGGTGCGCCAGGGCCTTGAGCGGGGTATTGGTCACTACCTTGGTCCAGCGGATCGCCTTGGTCGCGCCGTTGGCCAGCTCCTGCGCCAGGCCGTAGACGGCCTCGTCGAGCTGCTCGATCGGCACCACGCGGTTGATCAGCCCGATGCGCTCCGCCTCCTCGGCCTTGGCCAGCTTGCCGGTGAACAGGTACTCGCGGGCACGGGCATAGCCGACGAGTTGCGACCACAGGATCGCGCCGCCGTCGCCGGCGACCAGCCCCACCGAGACATGCGGATCGCCGATCACGGCGTTGCCGCTGGCGATGGTGATGTCGCATCCCAAGGCCAACGAGGCGCCCAGGCCCGTCGCCGCGCCGTTGAGTCGGCAGATCAGCGGCTTCTCCATCTCGAGCTGGCCGAAGATGATGCGCTTGGCCTCGCCGCCCATGCGGATGAAGAGCTCGGGATCGTCGATGGCCTCCTGCAGCCAGATCAGGTCGCCGCCCGCGCAGAAGGCCCTGCCCTCGCCCGTCAGCACCAGGATGTCGGACTCGCTGTCGTCCTGGAGGTCATAGAAGAGGCGCGACAGTTCCTCGTGCATCGCCGCGTTGACCGCGTTCATCGCCGCCGGCCGCGACAGCGTGGCCGTGAGCACCTTGCCCTGCCGCGAGAACTTGATGGTGTTGTAGGACTTGTCTTCGATACGCATGCGGAAAAGCCTCGCTGGATATTCGAATCGTTGTTGAAGGCCGGGGTCATGCGATTGCAGGACCCGCGGGAGCGCAGGGAAAACACGCGATCAGGCGCGGTACCGACTCTTTCGGCGATTCGGCCGCAGGCCCTGGCCAGCCGCTATCAGCCGATCAGCTGCTGCCGCAGGGCGATGGCCACCGCGTGCGCGCGGTCCGACGCGCCGAGCTTCTCGTAGATCTTCTTGAGGTGGGACTTCACCGTCTCCTCCGTGATCGACAGCGACTTGGCGATCATCTTGTTGCTCAGCCCCTCGGCCAGCGCCTCGAGGATGTGCATCTCGCGTACCGACAAGGTCCCGCGATCGTCGGCCGCGCGCGCGTCCTGCACCAGGCGTTTGAGCAGCGGCATCGTGATCTCGGCCTGCAGGTAGGCGCCGCCGTTGGCCACCGAGCGCACCGCGCGCAGCAGGTCGCTGCCCGACGCGCTCTTGAGGATGTAGCCGCGCGCACCCGCGTTCATCGTGCTCCAGACGTAGCCCGGGTTGTCGTACATCGTGAACACGATGATCCGGGTCTCGGGATGCGATTGCATGATTTCGACGATCGCGCTCATGCCGCTCTGGCCCGGCATCTTGAGATCCACGATCACGATCTCGGGATAAGGCTGCAGCGCCTCCATCGCGCGGATGCCGCTGCGCGCGTCGCCGGCCTGGCCAACCACGGTGATGTCGGTCTCCTGGTCGAGCATGCGCGCGATCGCCTGGCGCAGGACGTGGTGATCATCGATCAGGAAGACGCGCGTTGGATGGGCCATCTAGTGTCCTGTGCCGCAAGTACGCTGACGAATCTGCCGAGGGATTTTCGCGGCCGGCAAGGCGCGACGACGGGACATGGTGGACCTATGGCAAGGAGGAAACCCGCGGCCCGTCGCAAAAACAACCGGCGAATTCGCATCATTATTTGTGGGACAGGACACTAGCTTCTCGGCAGCCGGACCTCGACGCGCGTGCCGCGCCGCCCGCCACCGGCGTCGACGTGCAGCACGCCGCCCGCGGCCTCGGCACGCTCGCGCATCGTCATCAGGCCGTAGTGCCCGAGCGGAACGTTGTCGGGGTCGAAGCCCTGGCCGTCGTCCGAGATGCTGAGCACGACTTCGCCGCCCCGCGCCTCGAGCTGCACTTCCACCGTCGTCGCCTGCGCGTGCTTCTGGATGTTGAGGACCGCCTCCTGCAGCAGGCGGAACAGCATCGCGTCCTGGCGCGAGCGCCAGTCCCGCAGGCTCGGATCGATGCGGCGCACGAGCCGGAACGGCAACAGCTCGGACTGCCGCGCCAGGTATTCGCTCGCCGCCTCGTAGAAGCCGAGCTCGTCGAGCACCGTCGGACGCAGCTCGTTCATGATCGAGCGCACGTCGTGCGTGCAGGCCCGCACGGTCGATTCGAGCTCGTCGAGTCGCTGGCGCAGGGCCGGGCGATCGTCCAACCCCGCCACGCACTGCTCCAGCCCCTGGCGCAGGGCGAAGAGATGTCCGCTCATGCGGTCGTGCAGCTCGCCTGCAATGTTGCGCCGCTCCTCTTCCTGTACCTGCGCGAAGCGACGCAGCACGGCCTGGTAGCGGTCGCCCGACTCCTGCAGCGTCCGCGCATGCTCAAGAATCAGCTTGGCGTGCGCACGCGCCCACTCCGCGAGGATCGCGCCGAGAAATCCCGCGAAGCCGAGCAGGAACAGCTTGGTGGCCAGCATCAGCGAAGTGGAGGGATGCGCCGCCTGCACGTACCAGGGCTCGACGAAGAAGATCAGGATCGTGACCGCGCAGTTGAAGAAGGCGATGCCGATCGACTCCCAGACGCCGAAGCGGATCGCCACCGACATCTGCGTGAAGAAGAAGAACGGGTAGAGCACCGAGTCGATGCCGCCCGTCACCAGGCAGATCATCGCCGCGAGCACCGGGTCGCCGAAGGTCGTGAACACGGCCGCGCGCCGGATGTTGGTGGTACGCCCAGCCTGCAGGTGCGCAAAGGCCGCGTACACGCAGCCCGCGGTGTAGATCGCCCATACCGGCGTCAGCCCCAGCGGGTAGCCGTGTCCCTGCAGCACGATGAACCAGCCGATCAGGCCGGAGAAGCGCAGCCAGCGGATGTCCTTCTCGGCACGGCGCAGCCGCGCTTCGTCCTGCGCGGCCTCGAACCAGAGCGGCTCCTGGTCGAGCGGCAGGGACTCGGACGACGACAGGGACCATCCACTCGACATCGGAAACCACCAGGACCGCGGGTGTTTGGCGAGGATAGCGCGGGTCGTGGGGGGACTCTTGGTCATGACGCGCAGGGCTCGCCCTAGGGCCTGTTAACGCTTAGTCGAGCGAAAGGTCCGGGAGCCTCCGGTTGAAAAGGAAGGCGCCGGACGTCGTCCGGTCGCCGCACGGCTACAACTTCATTCCGCTCTGCCGCTCGAAGTCGGCCAGGTCGAAGTAGTCGCTGAAGCGCGTGATCTTGTTGTTCTTGACCACGAACACGCCGGTCACCGGCAACACGATCTTGCCGCCGTTGTTCATCGTGAAGTAGTCGACGCGCTCGGCGATCACGAGGCCCGGCCCTGAGGCCAGCGTGATGATCTCCAGCCTGGCTTCCGTGAAGCCGTCGAGGAAGGCCTGGAAGATCGCGCGGATCCCGGCCATGCCTTCGATCGGCTTCACCGGGACGTTGTGATACACGGCGCCCTCGGCGAACGCGCTGCAGATCGTCTCGAGATTGCGGCCTCCCCAGGATCCGAGAAAGTCGCGGACCAGTTTCTCGCTGGATTCCTTGGTGTCGGTCATATCGTTCCCCTGATGTGTGAGTCGGACGGCTACTGGGCGATATGCCCGCCGTCGATGGCGAGGTGCGTGCCGGTGACGTAGCCCGAACGCGTGGAGCCCAGGAAGATCGCCGCGTTGGCGACTTCCTCGCAAGTGGCGTTGCGGCGCATCGGGTTCATCGCGTTGAGCGTGTCCCGGATCGCGGTGTCGCCGCCGAAGAGGCGATCCAGCATCGGCGTGTCGACCATGTGCGGGCAGATCGCGTTGACGCGGATGCCGTGCGGCGCAACGTTCAGCGCCGTCGACTTCACGAGCCCAAGCATCCCGTGCTTGCTCGATACGTAGGCCGCGAGGCCGGCGGCGCCGACGAGGCCTGCAACCGAGGCGGTGGCGACGATCGTGCCGGACTTGCGCTCGATCATCTTCGGCAACGCGGCCTTGAAGGTGCGCCAGGTGCCCGTGAGATTCACGTCGATGTGGCGGGTGAAGTCCTCCTCCGACTGCGCCCAGACATCCACGGGTTGGCCGAGGATGCCGGCGTTGGCGAACACGGCGTCCGGATGCCCGAAGCTCTTTGCGCCCTTGGCGAACAGCGCATCGAGGTCGGACTGCTTGCGGATGTCGCAGATCGCCCAGACCGACTCGGCACCGAACTTCTTGAGCTCCGCCGCGGCCTCCACCAGGCCGCTTTCGCTGATGTCGCCCAGGATCACCCGGGCGCCCTCGCGTCCTGCGGCCAGCGCGATCTCGCGCCCGATGCCTGCCGCGGCGCCGGTGACCAGGACGGTCTTGCCTTCGAAATCCCTGCTCATACCTTCCCCGTGGATTTGCGGACCAAGCCGTAATGCTCGTTGGACGGATTGCCGCCAGCGTGCACTCTTCCGCCGACGGCTTGTCGGCGAGGAGCAGCATCGAGCCCGGCGCCGCTTGCCGGTATCACGCGAACCGGGGGATGCCTCGACTCATTCGGGGGGTAGGTGCGAGGCAGGCGCAAACCTGTGCCCGCGACCTTGAATTTCGCGAAGCCAAAGCGCCGGGATGACGCTCGGCGGATTGCGAAAAGCCGCGGGCTTCGTCGGGCCTACGGTGAGCAGACACCCGTCTCAGGCGTCCGCAATCCCCAGCAACTGCTCGATCGGCGGCACCGCCTTCGGATCCGGCTCCCATCCCTGTGCGAGCACCCAGGAGCGGTCACGCAGCAACTGCTCCTTCGACATGGCCAGCGTCGCGCGCTGCACTCGTTCCTGCGAAGCCTCGTCGCCATCGCGGTAGACGCTGGAGATCAGTGTGCCGGTCGCCTCGCGCAACGCGCGCACGGCGACAAGGATGTCCTGCGGCGAAACTTTCGCGTTCTCGAGCAGGGCCTTCGCGCCGCCGCTCTGCTGATCGAGCGCCGACAGCGCGGCACGGGTCTGCGATCCGCCCTTGGCGATCCGCTGCAGCTCGGCGGCGTAGGCGCTCAGGCGCGCGAGTTCGTCGCAGTCGAAGCGGTACTGCAGCGGCAGTTGCTTCGCCATCATGCCGAGCAGGCCCATGCAGAGGCGGGCCTGCTCCTGCGCCAGCTTGTTCTGCGGATCGACGGCCGGAAGGATCACGTCCGTCATGGCCTTCAGGATGCTCTTGATGTGGATGTCGGGACGCGACTGCATGTCAGGGTGCCTCCTCGATGAGCACGCGCATTTCCTCGCAAAGCATGTTGCCAATGCCCATGAGCCAGGCGAGCAGCACGTCCTGGTGAGTCTTGCCACCGCGGGCGCAGCGATAGCCGGTGGCGAGGGTCAGCGTCCCCATCATGTAATCGTTGTAGACCTTGTACCAATGCACGGCCTTCTTGTTGACCGTCAGCCCCGATGCCTTCTCGTAGCGTTCGAGAAACTCATTCTCCGGCAACAGGCCGCAGGTAAGGAAGGTCTTGCCATCCTCCGCCATGTGGCCAAACGCGCGGCTCGTGGTCCACGCGAGGTCCTGGTGGCGGTCGCCGATGCGCCCGAGTTCCCAGTCCAGCCAAGCGGTGATGCGCGCGTCGTGCTCGGTGAACAGGAAATTGCCGACGCGAAAATCCGCGTGAACGATGCCGGGCCTGTCGAGTGCGGGCATGTTGCGGCGCAACCAGGCCGCGGCGAGGCGCATCAGCGGCACGTCCTCGTCGGCGTCCTCTTCCCACACGCGCTCCCACCAGTTGATGCCCCATTCCGCGCACTGGGTGCTGTTTGCCTCGGGCACGTCGAAGGCATCCAGCTGCGACTTGCCGAAGTCGAAGGTATGGATCTTCGCGAGGCTGTCCACGAACTGGGGCGACAGCTTGACACGCAACTCGGGCGGCAGGTGCGTGCCCAGGCCGGAGACGCCGCTGTGCGCGGCGGAGGGCTTGGTCACGCCATCGGCAAATCCGTAGACCAGCGCCGGATAGGGCAGGTGCGCGCCGTCGGTGTCGCACCAGAACACCGGCGGCACCGGCAGGCTGCCTTCGAAGGCCTTGATGAGCTGGAACTCGCGCAGCCGGCTGGTCTCGACCACGGACTCTGCCGGCTCCATGCGCAGGACCATTCGGGTCTTCTCGCGTCCGCGGCCAGGGCGATCCCAGTCGAGCGTGAATGCCATCTGCAGCTTGGACGCGCCGCCCGACAGCCAGCGCGCGTCCGCGATCTCGAACTTTCCGCCGAATTGCGATCGGATCAGCGACTCGGTGCCCTCGACCAGGGCGCTCAAGGGCATGGGCGCATAGCCTGGCCCGGCGCGTCGCTGCATCTTGCGCGTGAGGATGCGATCAATCTCGCGCTCGGTGGGAAACCGCTGGCGCAGCTGCGCGATCCACTCGGGCGACGGCCGATCCTTGTCGATGCCCCGCATAAGTCTTTTTCTCCGTACGCACTGTGGCGTCTGTGCCGGAAGCGCTTGAATCGCCGCGCGCCGATCGATGCGTTCCTGGCCGCCGCTTCAGCGCCAGACTGGTACGGTACCATAGTTCTTTCAGGCGGAACCCTACCCACGCCCTGCGTGTCGGGAGAAGCCTTTCTGCAGTAATCCCGTCGACGAAATGGACTACCCGTAAGGGTGAAGGCGGCACCGGTGCTGCCGGCTAGAATGGTCGGCATCCGACTACTTTGATACGCCGTAACCAAGGGCGCGGACAGAGCCGATCCCATCAAGGAGCGAAATGGCAAAGCGACGCACCAAGTCCGCCGACGTGGCGAAGGTCACGAAGGCGATCACCACCTCGCGCAATCCGGATTTCCTTCCAATGGGTGGGCCCAAGACAAACGGTGCGGGCGCCGACGACAGCGCGCTGTCGCCGACGGCCAGCGACACCTCGCGCGACGGCATTCGCCTGGGCTTCCTGATCCACGACGTGTCGCGCATGCGCCGCAGCGCCTACGACCAGTTCATGAAGCCGCTGGGCATCACGCGCGCGCAGTGGTGGGTGCTCGCCCACCTGTCGCGTCACGACGGCATGATGCAGACGCAGCTCGCCGACGTACTGGAGGTAGGCAAGGCCAGCCTCGGCGACGTCATCGAGAGTCTCGAGAGCGGCGGCTGGGTACAGCGTCGCCCCGATCCGGCCGACAAGCGCGCCAAGCGCGTGTACCTGACCAAGCCGGCACAGACGTTGATCAAACGCATGACGGTCATGGAAAACGATTTCAACAGCCAGATCCTGTCGGACCTGGGCCACGAGGAAATCACCGACCTCATCCGC
>JBKJPX010000089.1:0-43371 GCA_046594215.1 Panacagrimonas sp. | reverse complement strand
TCTCCAACCTCCCCCGGATGTGGCTGGACCGTTACCGGCGCTCGGCCTATGCCAAGGTCGATCCCATACTCAAAATGTCGGCTCATGCGGTCGCGCCGTTCGCCTGGGAAGAGATCGATTGCCGGGATGACGATGTGCGCCTATATCAGGAAGACGCTGCGTTCCACGGCCTCGTTGATGGCTTCACTGTTCCGCTCCACTGCTCAAATGGAGAGTCGGCCCACTTGACGCTTGCTGGGTCCAAACTGGTGACCGATGCCGAGGAGCGCTGGGCGATGTATGCGGCCACCTACCGATTCCAGTGGACGGCTTTCGCCAGCCTTCGGCCGCTGCTGCTGAGCCTTCCGGGCCCGCCGTCCATGCTCCTCACCGAGAAGCAGCGACAGATCCTTTTCCTGCTGATGCAGGGGCTGGGCGTCAAGGCGATCGCGCGCAAGCTCGGTTTGCACGCGAGGACGATCGACGACGGTCTTCGACGAGCCTGCCTGCGCCTCGGGGTCACGTGTCGCGAACAAGCGATCGTTCGCGCTCTTGCTACACGCCAGATCGACGCGTCCGCGCTGGCTCCTCCGCCACCCCCACCGCTCGAGTTCCATCTCAACGCGCTGGGGCGAAGACAGCTCCACCACACGCAGGCTTGACCGTCCGCTGCCGTGTTGCCCGCCTGGCCTTTTTGGCTGACGATCGGCAATTGCGGCACGGACTTCGCCGGCGCTTTTTGCGTCGCTTTCGAAAGCTCCCTATTTTTGCCCAGGGGGATGGGCGCGAGGAGGGCCAAGACATTCCATCCGCCCCGCCACATCCTTCGCGGGACAGTCGTGCTCGAACGCCGCGGGATCCGATCGAAGTTCACGAAAACGCTTTCGGATTCGCTGCCGCTCCTCCGGCGGTAGGGCTCGCCATTCGTGCATTCGCTGACGCACGCGCTCCTGCGCCTCTGGTGGAAGCTTTCGGAACTCGTCCCGTCGTATACGCAGGCGTTCCCTCTGCTCCGGGCTCAGATCCCTCCAGCGTTGGAACCGGGTCTTCGCGCGAGACCGTTGTTCCGGCGTCATGGAATTCCATCGTGCCGCGCCTCGGGCCAGCTTGTCGCGACGCTGTTCGGGAAGTTGGTCCCATTTTGGCTCGAGCTTCTGCAGCAGCTGGCGCTGATCCGGGGACAGTTCGTTCCATGTGGGCGCGGCCATTGCCGGACCGGCGAATGACAGCAGGACCACAAAAAAGGCTGACAACGCAGCTCTGAAGGAGGTCGTTCTCATCGGATCTCTTCCTCTCGTCCGGGCGCAGGCATGGGAGACGGCTCTACTCTTGCCCCATCCTTGCCCCGCTCATTGCCGACAATCGCACCCTCTTCGCCACCATCGGCATCGGTGTCCAGCGGCGCCGCATCGTCCTCATCCCAGTCCGCGAGGAATTCGAAGAAGTCGGCCTGATTCGACTCCTGCGACGCGAGACCGGCGTCGGAAGGTGCTTGGGTCGCGACGCTGGCCGCGCAGATCAGCCATTCAAGCATTCTTCTCGCCCCCGGCCAGCCAGGTCAGGACGTCGAGATCGTCGTAGAGCTCGACCTCCATCGCCGGATCGTCACCTTCTCCGTCGTCGTCGGTCAGGAGCTCCAGCAGGCCGCTCTGCGCGACGACGTCATCTCCTCCTGCTGCCGGTTGCCGCGGCGGAAAGCCGGCATCCGGCTGCAGTGCGATCACGGCCGCGACGAGGCTTGCCGCGACGGCAGCGCCCGCGGCCGCCCAATTCCACGCTGGCGATCGTACCCGCGACGCAATCGCGCGCGCGCGGACCGCGGACAGCCGGGCGCGGACGACCGCGTCCGGCATGTCTGACGACGCACGCAGCCGCGCGCGCAATTCACGCGCCAGGGCTTTGTCGTCGTCCTCGGGTTCCCGCTTTTCCTGATCGTCGATCATGGCCACACGCCCTCCAGCTTCGTACGCAGACTCGCGAGCGCTCGCGACAGGTGGGTCTTGACCGACCCTTCCGCGCACTCCATCGCGATCGCCGTGTCCCGTACGTCCAACCCCTCCCAAACCCGCAGTTCGAAAGCCTCGCGCTGCCGTGCAGGCAGGTCCCGCAGCCCCTCCTCCAGCGTCCTCATCGCCTGGGCCCGCTGCGCCTCGGCCGCTCCATCAAGCGCAGCCGGATCGACGATATCCTGGACGGACGGACGGACCTCGTCATCCTCGTGGTTGTGCGACGGCCCCTCCGCTTGCAGGAAGAGACGCCGTCGCAGCCACTGCCGCCGCTGCCAATCCCGCACACGATTCTGCAGGCAGCGAAAGAAGAGCGGCCGCCACTCCCCTGGCGGTCGCTTCGCGTAACGACGCACCAGTTGGAACATGGCGTCCTGCACCAAGTCGAGCGCGGCATCCCGGTCTTGCGTGGCGACCTGCGCCATGCGGAAGGCGCGGTGCTCCACCGATGCGAGGAAAGTATCGAGCGAGGCATCTTCTGCGACATCCGGCATGGCGCCAGTCTAGGCGCGACCGATGAACGCGAATGACTTAGTGCTTGCGGTCATACCGGCGCTCGACACGGTCGCCGCGCTTGTCCAGACGGTTCTCCGCGCGGTCGCCGCGCTTGTCCAGACGGTTCTCCGCGCGGTCGCCCCGCTTGTCGAGGCGCCTCTCGACGCGGTCGCCGCGCTTGTCGAGCCGGGTCTCGACACGGTCGCCCTTCTTGTCGAGACGATTCTCGACACGATTACCGCGACGATCCAGCACCGCGGCACGGTGCTCGTCGCCATTGGCTTCCGCGCGCTCCGCCTGGCGATCCAGCCGATCGTTGATACGCGCGCCCTTGTTGTCGAGCCGGTCGTTGACGCGCTCGCCTCTGTCGTCGAGGCGATCGTTGATACGTTCGCCCTTGTTGTCCAATCGATCATCGATGCGCTCGCCACGAGCGTCGAGACGGTCGTTGACGCGCTCGCCACGATCCTCCGACCAGGCGGCGGGGGAGCTCACGACGGCGGTCAGCAGCAGCGCGGCCAGCAGGGGGAGTTGAGTGCGATTCATTGGGCATTTCTCCGTCAGGGGTTTGTTTGAACTACCCCCTTACAACGCACCACCGCGGTATCGGTTGACACGTTTCCAAAAAAAAACGCTTGCCGAAGCCCCGCTCAGATCGTCCAGGTCTCGGTGAAAGGCCGCAGCTCAACTTCGTTGCTCCAGGCTGAACGCGGCTGCTTGTGCACCCACAGATAGGTCTGCGCCACGTCATCCGGTTGCGCCACGTGGTCCGGCCTGAACGACGCGCCTCGCATCTCGCGGATGATCGGCACGTCGAGATCGCAGTCCAGCCGCAGGTGCGCCACGTGGACGCCCTCGGACGAATAGGCCTTGGCCACCGACTGCGCCATGCCGCGCAATCCGAACTTCGCCGTCGCGTAGAGCAGACCGCTGGCCGATCCACGCAACGCGGCGGTCGCGCTCGAGTACAGAATGGTGCCGCGCCCGCGTTCGATCATCGACGGCAGCACCGCGCGTGCCGCAGCAAAAGCGCCGACCACTTCAACGCCGAGAATTTCGCGAAGCTCCTCGCACTCGACCGCGAGCGGCGCCTTGAACGCGACCGACCCGCGCACGTTGTAGATCAAGATATCCACCGCGCCCAAGTCCGCCGCCACTTTCTGGAGGGCGGCTTCGAGCGATTCCGGCTTGCCCGCGTCAGCCTGCACGCAGAGCACGCGGCTCGCCGGATTCGCCGCCTGCGCCGCAGCCCTGGCATGCGCCGACCCGGCGGCGGTGCGCGACAAAAGGGCCACGTCGCAACCGTCCGCGGCAAAAACCCTCGCGAGCGAAGCGCCGAGCCCCTCGCCCGCGCCCACGATGGCGCACACCGACTTCGACTGCATGCTCATGTCTGATCTCCTAGGGATTTGTCTCGCAACGGTGCTGCCCGGCGAAGCGGGCGACCGACAAACCCCAGAATGACAGACGTTGCAGCCCGCGCGCGATCGATCGACCGATCAGGCGTCGCGACGCCGGCCCCGCGGCGGCAAGGGCACCAAGGCCGGCACCTCGCGCATGTAGTCCGCGTAGGCCGGCCGCCGCTCGACGCTACGGCGATCCATGAGCGGAATGCTCGCGAACCAGAACATCGCGCTCATCGCGATGGCGCCCGGCACGATCCACCACCATTGCTCCGGGGCGCAGGCCAAGCCGAACAGCATCAGCCCCCACCAGAAGCCGAGTTCGCCGAAGTAGTTCGGATGGCGCGACCAGCTCCACAGGCCGCCGCGAATGAATTCGCCTTCCCGCCGTTTCGCGATGAAGGCGTGAAGCTGCAGATCGGCGATCGTCTCGACCCCGATCGCGCCCAGCGTGATGACAAAGGCCAGGCCATCGAACCAGCCCAAGGGCGCCTGTCCTCGCGTCATGACCGCATAAACCGGCAGGCACCCCAGGAAGACCTGCACGGTGGGGAAGAGGTGGATGCCGAACAGGTCGACCCAGATGGCGGCTGACTTGCCGGCTCGCTCGCGCACGAGCGCGTAGCGCCAATCCTCGTGGTGCAGGCCGCCCCAGTATGTCGCCCAGTTCGCCGTCAGGCGGATCGCCCAGAAGCACACGAGGCCGATCACGAGCAACGCGCGCGTCGTATCCACGTCGGCGGCTTCGTTGACGAAATACCAGTACGCCGCGATCAAGGGCGGGATCACGCTCCAGTACGCGTCGTAGAAGCTGGAGTTCCGGTAGCGCCAGCTGAAAGCGAAGATCACGAACGTCGCCGCCACGTCCGCCGCGAACACGTTCCAGGGAGCCGGCAGCTTGCACATCACGAGCACGAGCGCACCGACGGCGATGCACACCGCGTAGGCCCACGCGATCAAACCGAGCGCCGCTGTCTTGCCGGTCATGTCGCTCATCGTCCCTCGTTCCGTTTGTTCGCAGGAACTATGAAGAAGGATCGCAGGCGCTACCTCACCTCAGCGGACGAGTCGCGTCGCGACCCACCCTACGCGCCCGGCAGCCGGTAATCCTTGAAGTGCTCGCGCAGCTTGTTCTTCTGAACCTTGCCGGTCGCGCCCAGCGGCAGCGCGTCGACGAACTGCACGTCGTCGGGCGTCCACCACTTGGCGATCTTGCCGTCGTAGAACTTGATCATCTCGGCGGCGCCGAGTTCCGCGCCCGGCTTCCTGACCACGACCAGCAGCGGCCGCTCGTCCCACTTAGGGTGCACCACGCCGATCACCGCGGCCATCGCCACGGCGGGATGCGCCATTGCAAGATTCTCGAGATCGATCGAACTGATCCACTCGCCGCCGGACTTGATCACATCCTTGCTGCGGTCGGTGATCTGCAGGTAGCCATCAGGGTCCAGGGTGCCGACGTCGCCGGTGGGGAACCATCCGTCCACGAGCGGGCTCTCCTCGATCCGGTAATAGTGATCGATGATCCAAGATCCTCGCACCAATAGGTCGCCGGACGTCTTGCCGTCGCGCGGCAGCTCCTTGCCCTCGCCGTCGACGATCTTAAGGTCCACGCCGTAGATGCCGCGGCCCTGCTTGACCTCGATGGCGAACTGCTCTTCCTTGCTCAGCTCGTCGTGCTTCTTCTTCAACGAGGCGTAGGTGCCCAGCGGCGACATCTCGGTCATGCCCCAGGCCTGGTGGATCTTGACCCCGTAGTCCTGCTCGAAAGCTTTGATCAGCGCCGGTGGCACGGCGGATCCACCGCAGACCATCTTCTTCACCGTCGACAACTTCTTTTTGCTCGCCTGCAGGTATTGCAGCACGCCGAGCCAGACCGTCGGAACGCCGGCGGAGAACGTCACCTTCTCCTGCTCGAACAGCTCGCACAGGCTTGGACCATCGAGGCCCGGTCCCGGGAACACCAGCTTGGCGCCGACCATCGGCGCCGAGTAAGCGACGCCCCAGGCGTTGACGTGGAACATCGGCACCACCGGCAGCACGGTCTCGCGACCCGACAGACCGAACACGTCGGGCTGGATGCTCGCCATCGCATGCAACAGGGTCGAGCGGTGCGAATACAGGACGCCCTTGGGATTGCCCGTGGTGCCCGAGGTGTAGCAGAGGCAAGCCGCGGAACGCTCCTCGAACACGGGCCACTGGAACGCATCCGACGCCGGCGCGATCAGGTCTTCGTAGCACAGCAGCTTTTCGACCTTCAGCGCCGGCATGTGCTGGCGATCCGTCATCGCCACCCAGGCCTTCACCGTCGGGCACAGGGCCGCGATCTTCTCGACAAGGGGCGCGAACGTGAGATCGAAGAACAGCAGCTTGTCCTCGGCGTGATTGACGATCCACGCCACCTGCTCAGGATGCAGGCGCGGGTTAATCGTGTGCATCACGGCGCCGGTGCCCGAGATGCCGTAGTACAGCTCGAAGTGCCGGTAGCCGTTCCAGGCCAGGGTCGCCACGCGATCGCCGAGGACGATGCCGCGCTCCTGCAGCACGTTGGCCAGCTTCTTCGAGCGCCCGTGGGCGTCGGCGTAGGTGTAGCGATGAATGCCGCGAACCACGTTGCGGCCGTTGTCGGCGCTCACGCCCTCGACCGTGCGCGACACGATTTCGGTGTCCCCGTGATAGCGATCGGCGTGGACGATCAGGGACGCGAGCAGCAGCGGAATGTCCATCATCTGGCCGAGCACGATTCGGGTTCTCCTCGAGTTTTCAGGTCTGCGAGGTCCGACGATAGCGGAGCGTGCGGGACAGACCAAGAACCCTGCACGACACCGCAAGCAAGTCGGCCCGATATCCGAGACCCGGCGGCGCCAGGTCAAGGTCCAGGTTCAGCCGGGACGCGATCCGGGCGGCCGGTCCAGCCATTCGATCTCGCTGCGCAGCGCCACCCAGTCTCGGTCCGCCGCCCAGCCGATACCGCCCACCCACACGATGTGGTCCTCACGTGCCACCAGCGGCGTGCGCTGGCGCACCCACGTCGGTACGCCGCGCTCCTGGAACAGGTTCTTGAGCGTGCGTGTCTGCGCGGAGCCGAACGGCCGGAAACGATCGCTGGGCCGCGCGAGGCGCACGGCGCAGGGCGTGGCGCGACGATTCCCGGTCGGCGCGTGGAGGCGCCCGCAGCCGGCAGGCAGCATGATGTCGCCGCGCCCATCCCAGTCGGCGCGGTACTTTGCGCTCACCGGCGCAAGCACCGGCATCACGAACAGTCGATCGCGGTGACGTCGGAACTCGCCGCCCGGCCAGCCCAGCACCGGGTCGGCATCTTCCGCCGCATCCAAGACTTCGCGGTCCAGATGCAGCAACGTGTCGTGGAAAGGCAGCGGCAGTCCCTGGCTCTCGACCCAGTGGCGCACGAGGTTGCGACGGCGCGACGCCGACAATTCCTGCAGCGGCCCGATCGGCAGCGGGCCACTGGGTTCGGCCAGCTCGCCAAGGTCGGTTACCGCCAGTTCGCGCAGCAGGTCCGACGTCTCGGCCGCGAGCTCCGCCGCACGCGCGAGGTTGCCGGACGCCGCCGGCCACCGTGCCTGCAGGCGCGGCAGGATCTCGGCGCGCAGGAAACTGCGCGAGTAGCGCGAGCTCTGGTTGCTGGGATCCTCGATCCATTCGAGCGCGTGACGCCTGGCGTAGGCCTCCAGGCGCGTGCGCGGCGCATCGAGCAGCGGGCGCCACAACCAGCCCGGCGCGAAGGCCGTCAGCGGGCGGATCGCTGCGAGGCCCGCAGGACCGGTGCCGCGCAACAGGCGCAGCAGCACGGTCTCGGCCTGGTCGTCGCGGTGATGCGCGGTGGCCAACACGTCGCCCGCCTGCATGGCACCGTGCAGCGCGGCGTAGCGCACCTCGCGCGCCGCGGCCTCGACGCCCTGCCCGGAGTCCTGCACGTGCACCCGCGAGACGCGCAGTTCCACGCCCAGCGCCGCGCAGATCCTCTCGCAATGCCTGGCCCACTCATCCGCGCCAGCCTGCAGGCCATGGTGGACGTGGACCGCGGCGAGATTCTTCTTCACGCGCCCCTGGGCCAGCGCGTGCAGCAGCACAGTCGAGTCCAGCCCGCCGCTGAAAGCCGCCACCACGCGCCCGCTGCCGGGCAACGCGATGTCGGGGATCAGGCGAACAGTCGCCATCCGGCCATGCGTGTGCTCAGAGGCCCTGCACGTACGCGGCGACGTCGGCAACCGCCTGGTCGTCGAGAGGGGCCGGGTAGAGCTTGGGCATCTTCGCGGACGGGTTCTTGATCCACTTCACGGTCATGTCGAAATCGAGCTTGTTGCGGATGCCGACCAGTTTCGGACCGATGCCGCCTTCGGCCTTGCCACCGTGGCAGGCGGCGCAGACCGAGGCGAAGGTCTTCTCGCCCTTCGCAACATCGGGCACGCCTGCAGCAGGCGCGGACGAGAGGGCCGGCGCGGCCGGAGGCGCATTCTTGCCGTCGAGCGCGTAGATCACCACCGAGGGGCTGCCGGAGCTGCCGGACTCGTTGAACAGGCGCGACACGTTGCCCGAGGCGAAGGCCACGTACTGCTTGCCGCCCCGCATGTAGGTGATCACGCCGCCGGCCAGCGCACCGCCGGTCGCAGACTTGAACAGCTCCTTGCCGGTGGCGCTCTCGAGCGCGAAGAAATTGCCCGCCATGTCGCCAGAGAAGGTGACGCCGCCCGCGGTGGGCGTGATGCCCGCCACCTGCGGTCCCGGCGTTGCGTACTTCCAGCGCACCGCACCCGTGTCGGGATCCAGCGCCACGACCCAGCCCTTGCCGTGGTCCTGGAATTCCCAGCTGCCGCCCAGGTTGAACCCGCCCGGCTTGTACACGTAGTTCTTCTCGGACTTGAGGATCGCGCACCAGTCCACGGCGCCCACGATGATTCCCTTGTTGAGCTTGTCCATCGCCGGGCCGTTCCACTCCACGCCGCCGAGCGGACCCGGGCAGGCCAGCACGCCCTCCGGCGTGGGCACCACGTGCTCATTCTTGATCGTGGTGACGGGCGTGCGGAACTTCAGCTTGTGCGTCTCGCGCTGGATGCCGTACACGTGGCCGTCCTTGCCCCCGAAGGTCACCATCGGCTCCGCCTTGCCGTCGAAGTACAGCATCGGCGCCGCACCCAGGTCGAGGTCGTGACCGTCGTTCGAGACGAGCTGGTAGAACCACTTCAATGCGCCCGTGCGCGCATCGAGCACCAGCATGCTGTCGGCGTAGAGGTTCTCGCCGGGCCGATGCGTCGGGATGAAGTCGGGTGTGGGGTTGCCCACCGGCACGAATACTTCGCCAGCCGCCATGTCGAGCGTGAAGGTGGTCCAGCTTCCACCACCGCCGTAGCGTGCGCTGCCCACGTTCTTCCAGGTCTCCGCACCCGGCTCCTTGCCGCGCGGCACGGTGTTGAACCGCCACACCTCGCGACCGCTCTCCTGGTCGAAGGCCATCACTCGACCGCGGATGCCCCAGTCGCCGCCGGCCGCCGCCATGATCAGCAGGCCCTGGAACACCTGCGGCGCGGCGCTGAAGAATTCGCCCTGCGCGGGGTCACCGACCTGGTGCTGCCACTTCGTCTTGCCCGTGAGCGCGTCGATGGCCAGCAGGCGGGCATCCGGCGTTCCGCGAAAGATCGTGCCGTTGGAATACGCGACGCCGCGGTTGATGAGCCAGACCGGCTCTTCCTCCGGCGTGTAGTGATGACGCCAGCGCACCGAGCAGTCCGTGGCGTCGACCGCGAGCGTGTCGAGCGGCGACGCGAAGTAGATCAGCCCGCCGACCTGGATCAGGCTGGTCTGGAAAGTGCCGGCCTCCTCGGCCTTGATGCGGCACACCTCGCCCAGGCGCGAGACGTTCTGGACGTTGATCTGGTCGAGCGCGGCATAGCGCTGTCCGTCCGCGGTGAGGTTGTAGCTGGGCCACTGCGTGTCCGCAGGCGGCGCGGCTCCCGCAAGCGCCCCGCAGACGGCCAATGCCAAGCCCGTGGTGACAGCCAGTGTCGTGGTGCGCATGAAACCTCCTCTCTCTTGTTTTATTTTGTCGACCGTTCACGCTGGCGCCGGTCGCGCGCTGCAATCTACCTCGGTGCCGGCCGCCCCGATGCCTTGTCGAAGCAAATCACCGCGAGCGCACAGCCGGCCGTGTCAGTGCTTGGTCTCGAACACGCCATAGCTCATCAGACGCTCGTAGCGGGTGGACAACAGCTGGGCCACCGGGGTTCGCCTGAGGCGCTCGAGATTGGCGATCAGACGGCCCTTCACGGCGGCCATCATGTTGGGCACGTCGCGATGCGCGCCACCCAGCGGCTCGGGAATGATTTCGTCGACGAGCTTGTGCTCGTAGAGATCCTTGGACGTGAGCTTCATCGCCTCGGCGGCCTCCTGCGCGCGCGCGGCAGACTTGAAGAGGATCGAGGCGCAACCCTCCGGCGTGATCACCGAGTAGATGCCGTACTGCGCGATCATCAGATGATCCGCCACGCCGATGGCCAGCGCCCCGCCCGAGCCGCCCTCACCGATCACGGTGGCCAGCACCGGCGTGCGCAGGCGCGCCAGCTCGAACAGGTTTCGCGCGATGGCCTCGGACTGGTTGCGCTCCTCGGCGCCGATGCCGGGATACGCGCCCGGCGTGTCGATGAAGGTCACCACCGGCAGATTGAAGCGTTCGGCCATCTTCATCAGGCGCAGCGCCTTGCGATAGCCCTCGGGCATCGGCATGCCGAAGTTGCGGTACACGCGCTCCTTGGCATCGCGGCCCTTCTGCTGGCCGATGATCATCACCGCGCGCCCGTCAAGGCGGGCCATGCCGCCGATGATCGAAGGGTCGTCCTTGAAGTGGCGGTCCCCATGCAGCTCGTCGAACTCGGTGAAGATCGCCTTGATGTAATCCATCGCGTACGGGCGCTGCGGATGGCGCGCCAGCTGCGCCACCTGCCAGGCCGACAGGTTGTTGAAGATCTGGCGCGTCAGCTCCTGGCTCTTGACCTCGAGCCGCGTGATCTCCTCGGTAAGGTTCACCTCGCTGCCCGCCGTGGCGTAGCGCAACTCCTCGATCTTCTGCTGCAGGTCGGCGATGGGCTGTTCGAAGTCGAGGAAGTTCAGGTTCATGAGGTTGGCGGAGCTCGGAACTCGGTTACGGATGAGTCGAAAGACAGGTTAACGCAGCGGGTCGCCGCTTCCGACCCCGGACGCTCACTCGTCGTCGAACTGGGAGCTGAACGACCGCGAGCCGCGCCTTTCGTTGTGCGGCGGCATATAACGCCGGAAGTCGAATTTTATCGCGTCCGGCCCGAGCATCTGCCGCAATTGCTGCACGGCGGCCTCGGTGAACTTCACGCGCCAGTCGGGCGCGAAATCCAGCAGGGCGCGGCCGGCGGGCAGGTCCACCGCCACCGCGACGCTGCTGGCGCTTCCGCTGCGCAAGGGCTCGAAGAGCTTGCGCAGCCGGGTCACTTCGGCGGGCCCGCCCTTCCATTGCAGGTCCGCGCGCACCAGGTACTGACCGTAGACGGCGTCCAGTCCCATGAATTCGGGCACATAGAGGCGCGGCTCGGTCTCGCGACCCTCGCGGCCGGACGACAGGCCGATCTCGGCGATCACGAACACCAGCCGGTCAGGCTTTAGCAGGTCCTGCACGCGCTGGAACACGTCCACGTCGACCCAGGTCGAGATCAGCGCGCCGCGATCGTCGAGTGTCACCTTGTAGCTGGCGCGAGAGGCGCGCCCCTCGCCGTCGGCCCGCCCCTTGAAGAAGCGAACGTCGGTGACCCAGGCCGCGAACATCGCCTTGGTGCGCGGCTGCCAGACGGGCTTGCCGTCGGCGGCGGACGCCGCCGGGGCATGCGCGGACTGCGAGGCGATCAGGTCCCGCAGGCGGCCCGAGCACACCGCGTCGATCACGGGCGCGTAGGCCTCGATCGGGTGGCCGGAGAGATAGAAGCCCAGAGTCTGGCGTTCGAATTCGAGACGCTCGCGCTGCGGCAACTCGGGCACGATCTCCGCGTCCACCTGCGTGCTCGCCGCGGGACCCGAGCTGCTCATGCCGAACATGTCTTCCTGCCCGGTGCTCGCGCTATGCGACGCTGCCTCGGCCATGGCCAGGGCCTTCGGAAGATTGCGCAGCAACGAGGCGCGGTTGAGGCCGAAACCGTCCATCGCGCCCGAATAGATCAGCGCCTCGAGCACGCGCTTGTTGACCTTCTTGAGGTCGGTGCGCAGGCAGAAATCGAACAGGTCCCGGAACGGGCCCTTCTCGGTGCGGTCGGCGACGATGCCCGCGAGCGCCGCCTCGCCCACGCCCTTGATGGCGCCCAGGCCGTAGGCGACTTCACCGGGCCCGGGCACCGTGAACTGGAAGTGGCTGCGGTTGATGTCGGGCGGATGCACCGTCAGCTTCATGCGCCGGCATTCGGACAGCATCGCGACCACGGTCTCGGTGTGGTCCATGTCGCAGGTCATCACCGCGGCCATGAACTCGGCCGGGTAGTGGGTCTTGAGCCACGCGGTCTGGTAGCTCACCAGCGCGTACGCTGCGGCGTGCGACTTGTTGAAGCCGTAGTTGGCGAACTTCTCCATCAGGTCGAACACGGCGGTCGCGGTGTCCGGCGCGATGCCCTTGCTTTCCGATCCTTTCGTGAAGACCTCGCGTTGCTGAGCCATCTCACGGGCGTTCTTCTTGCCCATCGCGCGACGCAGCAGGTCCGCGCCACCCAGCGTATAGCCGGCCAGTCCCTGCGACATCTGCATGACCTGCTCCTGGTACACGAAGATGCCGTAGGTCGGCGACAGCACGGTCTCCATGTCCGGGTGCAGGTAGGTCACCGGCGAGTCGCCGCGCTTGCGGGCGCAGTACTCGGGGATCAGCTCCATCGGGCCCGGCCGGTACAAGGACACGAGCGCGATGATGTCCTCGAAAGTGTCGGGCTTCAGGTCGCGCGAGGCGCGCTGCATGCCCGGCGATTCCATCTGGAACACCGCACTGGTGTCGCCGCTGGCGTACAGGCTGTAGGTCTTCGCATCGGTCAGCGGCAGCGCGAGCACGTCCACATGTTCGCCGCGCGAGCGCGCGATGGTCTGCACCGCGGTCTCGATGATCGTGAGCGTCTTGAGGCCCAGGAAGTCGAACTTCACGAGCCCGATGCTCTCGATGTCCTTCATGTCGAACTGGCTGCGCAGGCCTGCGCCGCCGGGTTCGCAGATCAGCGGCGCGTACTCGGTGAGCGGCTGCGGTGCGATGACTACGCCGCCCGCATGCACGCCGACTCCGCGCGTCAGGCCTTCGAGTTCGAGCGCTAGATCCAGCACCGCGCGCGTGTCTTCTTCCTCCGCGTAGGCCTTCTTGAGCTCGGGGACTTCTTCAACCGACTCGGCGAGCGTCGCGCCGGGCGTGTTCGGAATCAGCTTGGCGATGCGGTCGCCGAAACCCCAGCCGTGCCCCATGATCCGGCACACGTCGCGCACCACGCCCTTCGCCGCCATCGTCGAGTACGTGATGATCTGGCCCACGCGATCGCGGCCGTATTTCTGCGACACGTACTCGATCACGCGATCGCGGTTGTCCATGCAGAAGTCGACATCGAAGTCGGGCATGGACACGCGCTCGGGGTTCAGGAAGCGCTCGAACAGCAGGTTGTACGGCAGCGGGTCCAGGTCGGTGATGCCGATCGAGTACGCCACCAGCGAGCCGGCGCCCGATCCGCGACCCGGTCCCACCGGGCAGCCGTTGGACTTGGCCCAGCGGATGAAATCCGACACGACCAGGAAGTAGCCGGCGAAGCCCATCTCCCCGATGATCGCGAGCTCGTAGTCGAGCCGCTCGCGGTACACAGTCTCCGGCTGACAGAGCTGGACATGTATCGCGCGCTCGGTCAGGCCCCGGTGCGCCTCCTCGCGCAGCCAGGTGTCCGTCGTGTGGCCTTCCGGCACCGGGTAGTTCGGCAGGTGGTAGGTGCCGAACTTCAGCGACAAGGTGCAGCGTCGGGCGACTTCGAGCGTGTTCTCGATCGCCTCGGGCAGGTCCTTGAACAGCGCGCACATCTCCTGCGCTGACTTCAGGTACTGCTCCTCGGTGTATTCGCGCGGTCGCTTCTCGTCGCCCAGCACGCGGCCCTGCGCGATGCAGACGCGGCCCTCGTGCGCCTCGAACTCCTTGCGTTCCAGGAAGCGCACATCGTTGGTCGCCACCAGCGGCACGCCGCAGCGCAAGCCGAGCGCGGCCGCCGCATCGACCCAGTCCTCGTCGCCGGGTCGCTTGCAGCGCGAAACCTCGAGGTACAGGCGCTTGGGGAACATTGCCGACAGCTCCTCCACCGCCGCGAACGCCAGCTTCACGTTCTGCTGCGCCGCCGCGCGGAACGCCGCGCTGTCGCGACCGCTGATCGCGATCAGGCCTTCGCAGAGTTCGCGCAGCCATTCGCGCTCGATCAGCGGAGCGCCCTTGGCCTGCCCGTCGGTGTAGCCGCGCGAGATCAGACGCGTGAGGTTGCGGTAGCCAAGCTCGTTCTGCACCAGCAGGGTCAGGCGCTCCGGCGCGTCGCCCTTTTCGCGTTCGGCGAGCCACAGGTCGCAGCCGACGATGGGCTTGACGCCCGCGTTCTCGCAGGACTTGTAGAACTTGACCATCGCGAACACGTTCATGCGATCGGTCAGCGCGACCGCCGGCATGCCGAGCTTGGCCACGTGCGAAGCGAGCGTCGCGCCTTCCACGCCCTTGCGCTTGGGCGGTTCGACGCGGATCAGGCCGTCGGTGAGCGAGAACTCGGTGTGCAGCCGCAGGTGAACGAACACGGCAGTGTCAGTAGTCAGTTTCAGTCGCCAGGGTCGCGACCGGCGCGGACTGTCGTTCGCCGACAACTGACACCAACCACTGAGCACTGCTTCTCGCGCAGGGCGCGAAACTGCGGCGATGGATCGGGCTGGGGCCCAGGCGCCTGAGCGCCTCGAGATGGAACGGCGTGCCGTAGCCCTTGTGCTGCGAAAAACCGTAGCCGGGATGCGCCTCACACAGCCTCACCATCTCCTGGTCGCGCGCCACCTTGGCGATCACGGAGGCGGCCATGATGCAGGCCTCCAGGCCGTCGCCGCCGATGATGAGTCGCACCGGCAGGCCGAGCTTCGGATCCTGGTTGCCGTCGACCCAGCACTCGGTGGCCGGCTGGGCGAGCTGCTCCAGCGCGCGCCGCATCGCCAGGAACGTGGCGCGCAGGATGTTGATGCTATCGATCTCCTCGACCTCGGCGCGCCCGACGGACCAGGCCAGTGCCTTGTCGCGCACGCGATGGGCCACGTCGACGCGCCGCTCCGGGCTCAGCTTCTTGGAGTCGTCGAGATCCCGGATGCGGCAGCGCGGCGGCAGGATCACCGCGGCGGCGTAGACCGGGCCCGCGAGGCAGCCGCGGCCGACTTCGTCGATACCGGCGACGAGGCGGCGCAACGGGGGGTCGAGCAGGGTGCCGGAAGTAAGATCGGACATCGGCGGACATTCTACCGACCCGGTCCCGATTGGAGGATCGATCGACAGGGTGCGCCGCCCGATCGCAGGGTGGGCAGACGTATTTTCCGTCTGCCACGCGCTCCGGCTACGGCGCGTGGGCAGATGAAACCGGACGACCCTACGCAACGACCCCTACAGCCCGGCGCGCGCGACGGCCCAAGCCGCAGGCGAGCACCGCGACCACGGGCACCATCGTGCAGGCGCCGACCAGCAGCAGCACCTGCGTGCCCCAGCGATCACCGATGGCGCCGAACATCGACACGCCGATCGACTGGCCCACGAAGAAGCAGGTGGCGAACAGGGCCACGGCGGCGCCGCGGCGCTCAGGCGCCATCTGCGTGGCATGCGTCTGCAGCGTGTTGTGCAACATGTAGAAGCCCACGCCCGACGCGAAGGTCGCGAGCACCGCCAGCGCCGGCGTGCTGATCAGGGCCAGCAGCGCCAGCGACACCACGGTCAGCGCGCCGCCGATCAGCGCGGTCCGCAATTCACCCAGCGCTGCGACGCCCCGGCGTGCCAGCAGCGCGAAGACCACGCCACCGACCGAGAACGCCATCAGGATCGCGCCTGCCATTTTGAGCGACAGGCCGCCGACGTGATGCAGGTGCGTGGCGATGAATGCGAACGAGCCGAGGAAGAACGTGCCTTCGGCCAGGGTCACGTACAGGATCAGTCGCGCCCACGGCCGGCCGAGCACATCCAGGAGCGCCTCGCCCATATGTCCCATGGCCGGCGCTGTCGTCGCGATGGCCGCGGCACGCTTCGAGTAGGTCTTCAACAGCAGCCCGGCCGCCAGTGCGAACACCGCCGCGAAGAACAGGAAGGGCCACTGCCAGTACGGCTGCTCCGCCGCGAATCCGCCCAGCACCTGGCCGAACGCCATGCCCATCATCTGGCCGATCATGAAGCGCGCGAGCACGGGCTGGCGCAGGTCGTAGGGCACCGCGTCGCCGATCCAGGCCATCGACAGCGGGATCGTGGCGGCGCAGCAGGCGCCCGCCAGAGCGCGGGCGGCCACGAGCCAAGTGAACGATCCGGCGGCCAGCGCGCAGCCAATGCTGGCGAGCGATGCGAACGCCCCGGCCCAGGCGATCACGCGCAGCTTGCCGAGGCGATCGCCGAGCGGACCGAAGAAGATCTGCAGTACGCCGTAAGCGATCGCGAACGCGGTGATGGCCCAGGCCGCGTGGCCGATGGGAATGCCGAACTCCAGCCCCAGGCGCGGCAGCATCGGGTCCAGGGTGCGCATCATCCCGCTGGAGGCGAAGGCGCCCATGGCGAGAAGGGTCACGGTGCCCCATGGGAGGGTGGAGGCGGTGACCGGTTCGGCGCGCAGGGACATGGAAAAGAAGGGCTCAGAGAATTGAAATTTGCGAGGCGAACCGGCGATCGCGCGCCACGGCTGCCTGCACTTGAAATGCCGAGGCCGATTCGATTGTGGGACGACCGGTCCAACGAGCCCCTTCTCCGCGCCAAAGTACACGGGGAGAGGAACTTCAGATCAGAAGGTGTCCTTCACCCACCGCAGCAATCCCCGCCGCCCGTGCTCCTGCTGCGGCTTGCCGCCAGCGTCCAACTCGTCCGTGACGTGGCCGCAGTAGGCGAAGCGCGGCACCCATCCGCCGTCGACCTCGACCTCCTCGTTCCAGACCTGCAACCGGCGCGTGCTGGTCGGCAGGCCCGCCCGCGCATACAGGCGCGTGTAGACCACCACGATCGCGTCGGTCTCGTCCTCGCGCGCCAGGCAGAGGGCGAGGTACTGCCGGCCCTTGTAGTGCTGGTAGAGGCCGGGCTGGAAGTCGTCGACCATCGCCTGCAGCGCGGCCTCCTCCTCCGATTCGTCCATGCGTCTCTCCCAGGGCTGTGCAGCGTTCAGTCGAGCCCGGCCAGAATGCGGCTCATGCGCTTGCCGGTGGCCGACTTCGCCAGCGCGAACATGACCTCGTTGCGCAGATCCTTCTCGGAGAACTTCGGGCTGCTCGCATCGATGCGGCAGGTCAGCGGCCCGACGAAGGAGGGCCAGTCCTCGCCCACCCACCAATCGCAGGCCATCGGGTCCACGCCGGCGGCGACGGTCCTGGCGACGAAGAGATTCGTCCCGGCATCAAAAACCACGTCGCCGTTCACCCCCTCCTTCACGTAGAGCAGCACGGCCTCGGTGTAGGCCTCGCAGAACGAGCGGTGGATGGCGTCGTCGATCTTCATGGGTCGAGGGCTGCTGTCGGCTGGGGTTGTAGTCGCTGGCAAGACGGCGCGACGAAGGCGCGCATTCTCGCCGCAAAGGAGGACACATGCGATGGCCGCGACCGCGTCGGGCCCCTCCGGCAGTCGCGTCGGGCACGGCATGTGCTCGAACGCCTGCTTGACCTGCGCCTCCCGGACGGACGACTCCCGAGATGACCTACCCCTTGCCTGCCCGAATCCACGCCCCCTGCCGGTGCAGAAGGATCGCGCCGTGATCCACGGCCCCAGCCGCGGTCCCGTGCTGGTCAAGACGAGCGCGGCTGCCTCGCTCAAGAGCGCCCGCCCTCCCGATCCGGTCGAGCCGGCCTACGCCGCGCCGCGCGGCGCGACCGCCCCTGCGTCCTTCGAGGCGATCCTTCAACTGCTGAGCCTCGCGGCCAATGCCTCGATGACCGCGTTCTGCAATTGGGAGAGCGGGCGGCTGGCCGTTGTGCAACGTGCAGGACCACGCCGCCTGGAAAAGGACCTGCTCCTGTTGCTGGCGTATCGCACCCTGCTGCAGGACGACGTGTTCACCGCGCCGCTGGACCTGGACGCCGAGGATATCGAGCGCGGCGAACGCGTAGCCGGCAGCGAAGATATCTGCATGGGCCTGCCGGTGCGAAACGCGCGGGGTGAGCCGCTGGGCGTGGTCCTGGTCCGCGTCGCCGACATCGAGTCGGCCTATCCGCGAACGCGCGAAGCCTTGTTCGCGACTGTGGCGCTGATCCGGCGGGATCTGGACCTGCGCGAACAGGCCTCGCACGACCATCTCACCGGCCTGCGCAACCGGCGCTCCCTGGACCAATCGCTGGCCGCCGAATGGCGCCGCGGCGCGCGCGAGCAGGTGCCGATGAGCGTGCTTCTGCTCGATATAGACCACTTCAAGGCCTACAACGATCAGTACGGCCACCTCGCCGGCGATGCCGCGCTCAAGGCCGTGGCGGGCGTGCTCACGCGTTGCGTGAAGCGTCCCGCCGACCTGGTTGCGCGCTTCGGCGGCGAGGAATTTTTCGCCTGCCTGCCGCAGACCGACGAGGCAGGCGCCATGAAGGCCGCGGAATCCGTCCGAGCCGGCGTCGAGGCCCTGGACCTCGCGCATGTGGGGAGCCCGCTCGGCAGGGTAACGGTAAGCGTCGGCGTGGCGAGCATTCCCGGCACCGTCGTGCGCCGCATGGAGGCCCTGGAGCTCGTCAAGTTTGCGGATGACGCGATGTACCGCGCCAAGGGCCAGGGCCGCAATCGCGTGGCGCTGGCCCATCGCAAGGAACTGGTGCGCGTGCGCGAGGCGGCAACGGCGCAGAACGTGATCGAGGCGACCCGTATTTCCTGATTCGGGATCCGCACCGGACCACGACGAATCGGCAAAAGCACGCCGGATCGCTCGGCGCGCGGGCGAACAGCGCGGCGACGCAACCCTTTGCGAAACTGGCCCGCGTGCACTCGCTGGCGCGCTGAACCCATTGAGGCAGCTCACCTCGCGCATCGCGCCAGCACGACCACGAGCGCTCCGCCCGCTTCCGTTTCGCCGCAGCCCCTGGCATCGTCCGGCGGCGGGGCCCGCGCCGATCCAGGACCGGAACGCCACCTTGCGGCCCCGGACTGCCATGCCCATCCAGCATCTGAAGCTCTATCACTACCCCGCCTCCCGCAGCGCCCGCGTGAAGTGGATGCTGCACGAGGTCGTCGGCGATGCCTTCGAGGTCGTGCGCCTCGCGCTCTACGACGGCGCGCAGTACAGCCCCGAATTCCTGCAGATCAACCCGAATCACTGCGTGCCGGTGCTGGAGATCACCTGGGATGACGGCCGCGTGCAGCGCCTGCTCGAGAGCGGCGCGATGGTGGCCTTCCTCGCGGACGCCTACCCCGAAAAGGGGCTCGCGCCTGCGCCGGGTCCGTCGGCTGAGCGCGCGGACTACCTGCAGATGCTGCACTTCGGGTCCACGTGGATGGACATGATGCTGTGGCAGGTGCGCATCCACGAACACGTGCTGACCTTGACCGAGCGCGACGCGCGCACGGTCGCGCGCTACCGCAAGAAGTTCATCGACGAGGTAGAGCCGCAACTTCTGCGACGTCTGCAGGCCGCGCCCTACATCTGCGGCGAAAACTTCACGGCGGCCGATTGCGTGGTCGGCCACTCCATCATCTGGGGACGCGGCTACGGGCTGTGCCAGGACCCGCTGTTCAAGCGTTACCTCTCCGGCATATCCAAGCGACCCGCGTTCGCCAGCGGCTTTGCCGACGCGCGCGAGTTCTCGCCGGCGGTGCCGCAGGACAAGCCGATGGTCTCGCGCTTCACGGGCTGACGGACCGGCTTCGCGTGCGCGGTGCGTGCACGCCAGGTTGGCGCGCAAAAGGTGCTCCGATGCGGGGGCACGGAATTTCGCGAAAAGAGGTGCCTGTGATCCGGCGCCACCGGCGGGCGTTTCCTGACCGCCGCCGGCATTCCCGCCTACGGAATCTCGGCCTGTTTCTGGGTCCGGACTTCGGACACATCCGCGGCCTCGAGGAATACATCCGCGTGCATTCTCCGCTCGAAGGGCAGGAATTCACTTACCGGCTCTTGAAGGCCTACGGCGACGCGAAATAGCGTGTCCCGGCAGGACTACGCGCCCAGTGCGGCGGCCAGCGCGACGAGGTCTTTCGCGTGGAAGCTGTTCAGACCCTTGTCGGAGACGTCCTTGACCCGCGCGGGGCCGAACTCGAGCGGACGCTCGACATAAGCCGTCCGCAGCCCGCAGGCCCGCGCAGCCTCGAGATCGTCCTCGTGCGCGGCGACCATCAGCACCTCGTACGGCTGCACGTCGAATATCCGCGCCACGCCCAGGTATGTCGTCGGGTCGGGCTTGTACCTGTGGAAGATCTCGGCCGACAGGATGCAATCCCATGGCAGGCCCGCATGCTTGGCCATGTTGCTCAGCAAACCGAGGTTGCCATTGGAGAGCGTGCAGATCGTGAACGCGCGCTTCAGGCGCGCAAGGCCTTCGACGGCGTCCGGCCAGGGATGGAGGCGATGCCAGGCCTTGTTCAGATGACGCACCTGTCCCTCCGAGAGCGCCGTGATGCTGAACTGCTCCAGAACGCCGTCGAGGATCAGGCGATGCAGGTCGTCGATCAGGGTCCAGCCGAGTTCGCCCGAATTCACGCGCTGCATCGCGGGCCGGTAGCCGTCCCGCCAGGCGAGCGCGAACGCGCTTCCGTCTACTCCCTTGCAGAGCTGCTCGATCTCGCGGGCGATGGAGGAATGCCAGTCGACCACGGTTCCGAACACGTCGAAGGCCAGGACTTTGATGTCGCTCATCGGGCGGCGCTCGTTACGGGATGGAGAAACAGAACACGAGCCTAGAAGAATCCGCGCGGGATCAGCCCGTGTTCCCGCGCCTCGCGCTCGAGACCCTCGCGAAAATCCGGGTGCGCGATGTCGATCAGCGCCTTCGCGCGCTCGGGAACCGACCTGCCCTTGAGATTCACCATGCCGTACTCGGTGACCACATACATCACGTCGGAGCGCGGTGTCGTGACGATATTCCCGGGGGTGAGCGCGAGCACGATGCGGCTGCGTCGAGCACCGCGCTTCTCGTAGGTGGAGGACAGGCAGATGAAGGATTTGCCGCGCTTCGACGCGTAGGCGCCGCGAACGAACTGCAACTGCCCGCCGGTGCCGCTGACGTGGCGATGACCGTCGGACTCGGAGGCGGCCTGGCCCTGCAGGTCGATCTGCGTGGTGTTGTTGATCGACACCATGCGCTCGTTGCGCATGATGATGTGCGGCACGTTGGTGTACTCGCCCGGGCACAGCAGGAAGTCGGCGTTGCGGTCGAGCGCTTCGTACAGGTAACGCGAACCCAGCGCGAAGGTGTAGACGATCTTTCCCGGATCGAGCTGCTTGTACGCGCCGGTGACGCGACCGGCCTTGTAGAGATCCACGATCCCGTCCGTGAGCATCTCGGTGTGGATGCCCAGGTTCCGCACGCTGCTCTCGCGCAGCACGCTGCACACGGCGTTCGGCATTCCGCCGATGCCGATCTGCAGACAGGCGCCGTCCTCGACCTCGCCCGCGATCAGGCGGCCGACCGCCCGGTCCACGTCCGAAGGCGGCGGGTTGGGAAGCTCAGGGATGGGCGCCTCGGTTCCCTGGATGATGTAGTCGACCTCGCCCAGATGGACGCTGGTCTGCTCCGGATCGCCGACCGCGTGCGGCAGCGCCGACGACTCCTCGACGATCACGGTTTTAGCGGTGTCCACGATCGCCCGCATCCACGCCGCGGTGGGGCCGAAGTTGAAGCAACCCTGGGCATCCATCGGGCGCATCTTCACGATCGCGATGTCGGCCTGCGGCAGAAATCGCCGGTAGTAATCCTCGACCTCGCCCAGGTTGATCGGTATGTAGTGGGCGATGCCGGCCTCGTGCTTGCGCCGGTCGTAAGCCGAGAAATGCATGCTGTTCCAGCAGAAGTGCTCGCCGTGTGGATCCGCCTCGAGCACCGCAGGCGGACGCACCGTCATGCCGGCACGGATCCGCACGCCATGGAGTTCCTTCGCCCGCAGGGCCAGTGCGGCGTCGAATATCTCGGGCTGGCACAGCGAACCGCCGTAATCGATCCAGGTGTCGGAGCGTACGAGGGCGGCCGCTTCCTGCGCCGTGATCCGACGCGGCCCCGAGGGGCCGGCTCGTCTTGTCCGGGTCATCCGCCGCCCTGCCCGGCCGCCGCGCGCGTCGTCACGGGCAGGAAAGACACGGCCAGAAGAAAACCCGCGAGGTTCGCGAAAGCGCTCATCTCTGTGCTCCTCCTTCTCACTCGGGCGGCATCTCCAGATGCAGAGAGCCGCGATTCGTTGTTCAAGGGTGGCCAGGCTTCACCTGTCCGCACGCCCGTAACCGTACCGCGCGGGCAACCGATAAAGCCGTTCGCCCTTCCCGCGCATGCGGACCATGGCGCGAGGCCGGCACGAATTGCAAAGGAAGCACGCGTTTCTCGAGCCTCCGCCGGCCACTCGGGGTGAACGGGAGAATGTTTCGAATTCGGGGGCCCAGGCGAAGTTCGGCGTCTGCTCCTCCGCCGGCTCCCAAGCTTTTCAGTCACTGGTCCACGTACTTCGGAGGCCGCTTCTCCTTGAACGCGGCCACTGCCTCGCGGTGATCCGCCGTCTCCAGCAGGACCAACTGCTGCCGGTCCTCGAGCATCAACCCGGCGTCCAGGCTGCCCACATCGATCGAGGCGTTCAGCGTCTCCTTGGTCATGCGCAAGCCCATCGGGGCGGCCTTCAGCATGTCCTCGGCCAGCGCCATGCCAGTGGACAGCAGCGCGTCGGCCGACACCACTTCGCTGACCAGCCCCATCGCCAGCGCGCGCTCGGCGCTGATGAAGCGGCCCGACATCAGGAATTCCGACGCCGCCGACAAGCCGACCAGCCGCGGCAGCAGGTACCCGGCGCCCATGTCGCAGCCGCCGAGTCCGACGCGCAGGTAGGCGGCGTTCATCCTGGCCTGCGGCGAGGCATAGCGGACATCCGACGCCAGCGCCAGCGAAAAGCCCGCGCCGCAGGCGGCGCCCTGGACCAGCGCGATGATCGGCTGCGGGCAGGCGCGCATCTGACGAACGATGCCCGAGTACAGCCGCTGCGATGCGTACTGCCGCTGCGGCTTTCCCGGCCCGGTCGACGCGAATGCCTGCGAATCGAGGTCCGCCCCGGCGCAGAACACCTTGCCTTCCGCGCGCAGGATCACGATGCGCACCTCGAGCCGCGATGCGAGGCCGACGAAATAGTCGTGCAGTGCGTGCGCCATCTCCATGTCGACCGCGTTCATCTTGTCCTGCCGGTCCAGCGAGAGGATTTCGACGGCGCCGCGGCGCTCGATGCGAATCGATGAGGATGACGGTGAGGAAGACGATGAGGACATTTGTTCTCGGGCTCCGATCCGCGCGGAAGAGCGACGGCACGCCGGTGATACTGAACCCCTCGCTGCGGCCACGAAAGTCCCGGAAAAAAGCCCGTCGCCGGGTGCTCGCGGACTGACGCCGCAGTCCCTCGGCGGGGGAAAGGCTGCCGGGCCGACCGGCTTGGGCCCGTTAGACTTCGCGCTTCCGGCATCCGCCGCTCTGTTCGCCCTCCTGTCTCTCGTATGCGGCCGCTGCTGACCTTGCCCCTGCACCAGGCCTTGCTGTCGGCCCGCGCCGAGGGCCGGCCGTACCTCGACTGCTCCGTGGACCTGGGACGAACGATTGGGCGCGTCCGCATTGAGGCGGAACGATGGGTGCTGGACGAGCAGGCGTATCCCTATCCCGAGCGGTCCAAGGAACGCACGATCTATTACTGGGACGGCGAAGCCTTCGCGCCGGCCTCGCGTTTCGGAGACTCGCTGCTCAAGCTGGTTCCCACGGACTGGGGCGCGCCCACGTTCGAGATCGATGGCATCAAGATGCTCCCGACGGCGCAGTGCTCGCCTTACGACGATGCCGCCCGCAAGGTGGCCCTGATCGAACCCGCCGGCAAGACGGTGCTCGATACCTGCGCGGGGCTGGGTTACTTCGCGCATTGGTGCCTGGAAGGCGGCGCGCGGCGCGTGATGTCGTACGAGAAAAATCCGGACGTGCTCTGGCTACGAAGTCTCAATCCCTGGTCGCCGAACCCGGAAGACGCGCGCCTGAGCGTGACGCTCGGCGACGTGTCGAAGCACATCGCGGACATCGAAAGCGCGTCCGTCGACGCGATCCTGCATGACCCGCCGCGCTTCGGTATCGCGGGCGAGCTGTATGCACAGACGTTCTACGACCAGCTCGCGCGCGTGCTCCGGCCACGGGGTCGGCTCTTTCACTACACGGGCTCGCCGAACAAGCTCACCTCCGGGCGCGACGTTCCGCGCGAGGTGAGCACTCGGCTCAAGCGGGCGGGATTCACGACCGAAGTCGTCGGCGATGGCGTGCTGGCGCGCGGACGTCGCTGACCCGGAAAGCCGCGCTGCTTGCGCCGGTTCTGATCAGCCCATCAGCTCGGACAGACCGCGGGCGAACAGGGTCGCCCCTCCGCGTGCGGGATGCCGCACTTCGTGAATCGATCGGCTCGTCACCGCCCGCAGGCGCATGCCGGCATGTCGACCCACCGCGACCAGGCGAGCACGCGGAAAGGCATCCAGCAGCGCCGTCAACGCAGCCTGCCCGCTCTCGAACTCCGTCGACGTCGGCGTGCGGTTTGTCCAGGGCTGGCCCGCGAGGTGCGGATGCGTGGGCAGTGCGTTCCAGAGCACCGTCTCCGCTTCGACCTGGAGGACATCGAGCTGACGCCAGACGATCGTCGCGGAAGGCTCGCTGAACGGCAGCGCCCGAGAGGTGATCCGACCTGGCGGCGAGATCCGCGGAATGGCGCCGCTCCCGATTCCCTTTTCCGAAGTGAACGCGATCCCCGAGTAGCGACAGCCCTGGTAGCCCGAAGCCTCTCCCACGAGGATGAACCGCGGCGAACATTCAAGGTGCGCACCCAGGCGCTCGAGTCGCCGCGCAGGTGCGTCCGGCCACAGGTCGTGCTGGCAGCGCGAGCGCCAGGGGTTGAACAGCGCAGGGCTCGTAACCGGGAGCTTCCGCACCAGCATGCGAGCCAGGTCGATTCCCCGAATCGGCATGGGCGGAGATCCTTGTCCGGATTTGAGGCGGCGAGGATAAGCGAGGCGAAAGCGGCGTCGCACACGGGTGCCCCGCCGATCGCGCCGGAAGATAGACTTCTCAGCGGCGAGCATCCGTCGACGAGGGGTTCCAAAGATGCAGGTAGCCGATGAAGGGATCCCCGAATGACGCCTGCGCGCTCCCACGCTCCGCTCGTCACGGTCGCCGGCTGGGGCAGCGAAGCGCAGCTCGTGGCGACCGCCGATATCGAGCCCGGCGTCCTGCTCGTGGGCGAGTATCCCGTCGCATTCGTGGAGACCCGCCCGGAAGAGGACGAGGTGGGGCCCTGGCTGCTGCTCGAGTGCGTCCTCTCGTGCCAGGAAATGTTCGAACGCGTGGCTGCGCAGGACCTGAAGATGACGAAGTGGCCGATCACGTCCGATGACGAGGAGACGCTCCAGGACCTTGCACGGCGATACAAGCGCAATGCGAAGAAACTCGTGCAGCTCTACCACCGGATCGCGGCGAACAACATTCGATACACCCAGGCGGGCGTGACCGGCTACGGCATCTGGCCCACCCTCAGCCGGTCGAACCATTCCTGCGATCCGAACGCGCAGTTGCGTGCGGCAAAAGAAAGGCCGCTGGAGGAGCTGCTGCTGGCGACGCGCGCCATACCCAAAGGCGCGGCCATTTGCTGGAGCTACTACTCCGAGACGTCTTTCCTGGCGTTGGACTGGGTCGAGCGGAATGCGCGGCTGCAGCATGACTTCCAGTTCCTGTGCCGCTGCTCGCGATGCAAGTCGGAACGGCCCGCGCAGACGGCGGGCCGGTCGAACACCGAAGTGCTGGCGTTCATCCGACAGGCAAGGCGCCAATCCTGAGCGGGAACGCAAGCCGACGATCACCGTCCCCCTACCGTCAGCCCGCTCCCCCCGGCGTAAGCGCTCTGACAGGTTGAGGGTGAGGGCTAACCTCGTGCCAAAATCGACGCCATGACGGATCGAATATCCACGCTCATCGTCCCGGTCGAGAACCAGGTTCGCGAGCTGGACGCCAAGTTGCTGCTGGCTTGCGTCGCGGCAGAGCGTGGGATGCCGGTGGTGCTGGGCTCGCGGACGTACATCAACTTCGCGATGCCCTACCTGCCGCGCGGACTCTTCCTGGCCAAGAGCATGCGTTCCATCAGCAAGCGCAGCCTGGGCATCATCCGCGGGCTGGGCCACGAGATCGTGGCCTGGGACGAGGAAAGTCTGGTCCGCTACACCTCGCCCGAGTACTACGCGTGGCGATACTCCGAGGACACGTTCAAGCACATCGACCAGTTATTCGCCTGGGGGCAGGACGATGCGGCCTTCTTCGCCGGCTACCACGGCTACACCGGCGTGCCGGTGCACGTGACCGGCAATCCCCGCATCGACCAGCTGCGGCCCGAAGTGCGCGGCTATTTCGCACCCGAAGTCGAGGCTCTGAGATCCCGTTACGGCGATTTCATCCTCGTCAACACGAACTTCTCGTTCGTGAACAACTTCGTTGCGTCCCTGAATCTCATCGAACACGATGCGTCCGGACAGGCTGGCGTCAGCCGGACCGGCCGGGGCATGAGCCTGCCGTTCGCCACCGGCATGGCGGCCCACCAGCAAGCGATCTACGACCACTTTCGCGAACTCCTGCCGCAGCTGGCGGCCTGGTTTCCGAGGCATCGCATCGTGCTGCGCCCGCATCCTTCCGAGAATCACGCCGTGTGGCGGCAGATCCTTGCCGGCTGCCCCGATGTCGTCGTCGCGCATGAGGGCAACGTGGTGCCCTGGCTGATGGCGGCCCGGGTGCTGCTGCACAACGGCTGCACGACCGCGGTGGAAGCCAGCGTGCTGGAAACGCCGGCCGTGAGTTACATGCCCGTGACGTCCGAGGTCTACGACTACCACCTGCCGAACGGGCTCAGTCACCAGGCGCGCACGCCCGCGGACGTGCGCGCGTTGCTGGACGCCGTCCTGGCCGGGCGCCTGGGCATGGTCGACCCCGCGGTGCGCGAGCCTCTGTTCGAGCGCCACCTGGCGGCGACGCAGGGGCCGCTGGCCTGCGATCGCGTGCTCGACGTGTTCGTGGCCAGCGGGTATGCAGACCGCTCGCCGAAGCGGCCGCCGATATCGGCCTGGCTCAAGGCCTATATCGCCGCCCAGCGTCGGACCTGGAAGAAGCGCAAAAACAGCTTCCGTCCAGGCCACCGCAACAGCGCCGCCTATCATGCGCACCGGTTTCCGGGCGTCACCGCGGCCGAGTTGAACGAGCGCATCGCGCGGTTCGGCGCCCTGCTCGGGCGTTTCAGCGGGGTGCGGGCCGAAGCCCGCTCGGCCCACGTCTTTCGTATCCAGGATCCCCAGGCCATGCGGCGTGCCGCGATGAGACAGGGGAACAAAGTGGCATTCTCGACGCAGATCGAACAGGAAGGAGTCAGACCATGAACGCACAAACGCATCCTCCCCGGGTGGTGGCCGAGATCGGCTGCAATCACAAGGGCGACATGGCCATCGCCCGCGAGATGATCGAAAACGCCGCGCGCTTCGCGAAGGCGGATTTCGTCAAGTTCCAGAAGCGCTGCAACCGCGAACTGCTCACGCCGGAAGAATACGCGGCGCCTCATCCGAATCCGGCCAACAGCTTCGGCGAGACCTACGGTGCGCACCGCGAATTCCTGGAGTTCGACGCGGACCAGCACCGTGAGCTCATGTCGTGGTGCGCGGAGTTCGGCATCGGCTATTCCACGTCGGTCTGGGACATGACCTCGGCGCGGGAGATGGCGAAGCTGCGCCCGCACATGCTCAAGGTGCCGTCCGCCTGCAACCTGCACTTCGAACTGCTCGAATACCTGGCGCACGAGTACGACGGAGAGATCCACCTCTCGCTGGGCATGACCACGCGGGACGAGCAGGACCAGATCGTGTCGCTGTTCGAACGCCTGCGCGTGCAGGACCGCGTGGTGCTGTACGCCTGCACCTCGGGTTACCCGGTGCCCTTCGACCAGGTGTGCCTGCTCGAGATCTCCCGCCTGCGCGAACGCTACGGTTCCCGCGTCAAGGAGATCGGCTTCTCGGGTCATCACCTGGGGATCGCGGCCGACTCGGCGGCGGTGGCCCTGGGCGCCACCTGGATCGAGCGTCATTTCACGCTCGACCGCACGTGGAAGGGCACCGATCACGCCGCCTCGCTGGAACCCGACGGCCTGCGCAAGCTCGTGCGCGACGTGCGCGCCGTCTCGACCGCGCTCTCCTACAAGGCCAGTGACATCACCGAGATCGAAGTGCCCACGCGAGCCAAGCTCAAGCGTCTGCCCGGCGTGCACCTGGCTTGACGATGACGACGCGCTGGGTCGCGTTGCTGCCCCTGCGCGGCGGATCGAAGTCGATCCGCGGCAAGAACCTGCGCCTGATCGCGGGACGACCGCTGTACGCGTGGAGCCTGGGCGCCGCGCTGGATTCGGGCTGCTTCGACGCCATCTATGTCGCGTCGGATTCGGCCGACATCCGCGACGATGCGCGCGCGCGCTTTGGTTCGCGCGTGGAGGTGATCGATCGCGCGCCCGAGAACGCGACGGACGTGGCCAGCAGCGAGTCGGTCATGCTGGAGGTCGCGTCCAGGATCCCGGCATTCGACGTGCTTTCGCTGGTCCAGGCCACGTCACCGCTGACCGGCGCCGAGGATTTCCGCGCCGCCCGCGCACAGTTCGAGCGCGAGCGCCTCGATTCGCTGCTGACCGGTGTCGAACTCAAACGATTTTTCTGGTCGCATGAAGGCCAGCCACTCAATTACGACCCGGCCCGTCGCCCTCGTCGCCAGGACTTCGCCGGCACGCTGATGGAGAACGGCGCGTTCTACTTCACGCGCAGCGCACTGCTGGAGCAGACGCGGTCGCGGCTCGGCGGCCGCATCGGCGTGCACCGCATGCACGAGGAATGCGCGGCGGAGCTCGACGAACCGGCCGACTGGCCCGTCATCGAAGGCCTGCTGCGCGTGCGGCTTCGCCTTGCCAGCGACATCCGCATGCTGGTCGTCGACGTCGACGGGACCCTCACGGACGGCGGCATGTATTACGACGGCAACGGTGAAGCGCTCAAGAAATTCAACACGCGTGACGCCAAGGGACTGCTGATGCTGCGTGACGCGGGCGTGCGCATCTGCGTGGTCACTGCCGAGAACAGCGCCGTCGTGCACGCGCGCATGCGCAAGCTGGGCATCACGGACTACTTTCCCGGCGTCGCGGACAAGCCCGCCTGGCTCGCCGAGCACGGTGCGCGCTGGCAGATCGCCGCCGCGCAGACCGCCTATATCGGCGACGACCTCAACGACCTGGCGTGCCTGAGGGCCGTCGGCCTCTCGTGCTGCCCGTCGGATGCCGTGCCGGAAGTGCGCGACGCGGTCCACTATGTCTGCAATGCGGCCGGCGGCGCCGGGGCCGTGCGCGAGATCAGCGACCTGATCCGGGCCACGGTCACCGCGTCGGCCCGCTAGCGCTCGACCGCAGCAAGGAGAATGGACCGCCCGTGATTCCGCTCAATCGTCATGGCCCCGCCATCCTGGTGCGCAAGTTCAAGCGCTGGTTCGAGCCCGATCTCGATGCGGCGCGCGTCACGAAGGTCTTCGCGGAGTTCGATGATCGTCGCGGCTACGCGGCCTGGCACACCCACTGCAAGACCGTCCTTGCAAGGCCGCTTCCCATACGCGATGCACCCGGTCCGGTGGTGAAGGACGGCTTCGCGGTGGAACAGGCGATGCCGCGCGAGACGGCCGCCTCGCTCCTCGCCGCAGCCAGCGCCGGCCAGCAACCCGGCATGCTGAAGCGCGATTCGGCCAAGCTCGAGGGATACGATCTCGACGACGCCGCCCTCCTACGTCGGCTCGCGGCGAGCGCGTTGACCCCGCAAGTCGATGCGCACTGCCTGGAGTTCTTCCGGAGCGAGTACTTCATCTACTGGTACACGCTGTCACGAACTGCGCCCGTCGAAGGACCCGAAGGCCGCCCGTCAGTCTCCTTCATGTGGCATTGCGACCGCGGGCCGAGCCGGCACCTGAAGCTGCTCGTCTATCTCAACGATCACAGCGAACACGGCGGCGGAACCTCGTATCTCGATCTCGCGGGCAGCGAAGCCGTTGCCCGCAGCGGCTATGTATTTGCGCGCGGACGGCGCCGCACCGGATCGCTGGAAGAACTCTCGACGCTCGCCGCCCGGCCGCTCGCGGCCTACGAGCACCTTCCGCAGGCCGGCGACGCGGTGTTGTTCCAGCCCTCGCGCGTCCTGCATCGGGGTATCACGCCGACGCTCGGACCGCGTTACGTCCTGACGTTCTGCCTGCTGCCGAGCCCGGTGCGCTGGGACGTGGCGCTGGAGCGGTCGGCGCAGGTCGACCTTCGTCGTGATCCGATCTGGCACGACGATGCGGGTGAGCTGGCGGGACGGTTCGCGGTGACGTCAGGCTGAATCCGGGGCCCGCTATTCAGGGCTCGCCGCTTTCATCCCAGCCACCGCCCAGCGCCTGGATCAGCGCCACCGCCGTGGTCTGCCGGTCGAGGGCAGCCTGGACCAGCGAGCGTCGCGCAGACAGCGCCGAAGCCTGGGCGACGACCACCTCGCTGAAGCTCACCTGGCCGGCCTTGTACTGGTTCAGCACCACCTGCTCGTTCTGGTCGGCCGTCGCCGACGCCTGCTCGCGCAGTTCGTGTTGCCGCCCCAGCACCCGCTGCGCGCTCAACTGGTCCTCCACGTTCTGGAACGCGGTCAGCACCGTCTGGCGATAGTTCGCCACCACCTCGTCGTACGCGCCGCGCGCCTGCGCCACGCGCGCGCCGGTGGCGCCGGCGTCGAACAGCGTCTGCGTCGCCGATACGCCGATCGACCACAGCATCGACGAAGCGTTGAACAGGTCGCTGAGCTTCGACGTGGTCGTTCCATAGCTCGCGCTCAGTCCGAAACTCGGGAAGTACGCCGACGTCTGGATGCCGATCTGCTCGTTGGCGGCCGCCACGCGACGCTCCGCCGATGCGATGTCGGGTCGACGCATCAGCAGCGTGGACGGCATCACGCCCGGAACCGCAGGGACCACCGCGTTCCAGCCGGCCGGCTGCAGGTCGAAGTCGGCGGGCGCGATGCCTACCAGCACCGCGATCGCATGCTCGAGCTGGTCGCGTTGCAGCATCAGGCCTTCGAGATCGGCGGTCGCGTTGTAGACCTGCGTCTGCGCGCTGAGCATGTCACTGCGCGGCGCGATACCGACCTTGTAGCGGTTGTTCGCGATCTGGAGCGAACGCTCGTATCCCTCGAGAGTGCGTTCCAGAAGCCCGATCTCCTCGTCGGTCTCGCGCAGCGACAGGTAGTCGATCACCAGTTCGCCTTGCGCCGAAAGCTGGGCGTTCGCGAGGTCCGCGGCGCTCGCCTGCGCGGACGCGCTCGCGGCCGTCGTCGTGCGACGCAGGCGCCCCCAGACATCGGGTTCCCAGTCCGCGCCGATGCTCGCCTGGAAATTGTTGCGCGCGCCCCGGTTCACGGCGTTGTTGGAATTGCCGCTGCGCGAGCGCGAGGCGCCGAGGTCGAGCGAGACCACCGGGAACAGCGCGGCCCGCTGCTCGCGCACGAGCGCACGCGACTGTTCGTACGCCGCCTGCGCGGCGGCCACGTTCTGATTGTTCACGAGAACCTGCGCGGCCAGCGCGTCGAGCTGCGGATCCTCGAACAGTTTCCACCAGCGACCGCGATCGATCGCGTCGGCAGGCGTCGCGGCAACCCAGCCCTCCGGCGCTTCCTTGAACTGCCCGGCAGCGGCGATTTCCGGCCGGCGGTAGTCCGGACCCACGGCGCAGCCGGCGGCGAGCAGGGCCACGAGGAACGACGGCGCGTACTTCGCGAACGATGGGCTTTTCATGCGGTGGTGACCTGCGCGTCGCGGGCCAGGTGGCGCTCGTCGGGGCGCTTGCGTCGTAGCTTGTCCATGTAGACGTAGACGACCGGCGTGGTGAGCAGCGTGAGCAGCTGGGAGGCGACGAGCCCCCCGATGATCGCCACGCCCAGCGGCCGGCGCAGTTCCGATCCCTCGCCGAAGCCGACCGCCAGCGGCAGCGCGCCCAGGCCGGCGGCGAGCGTGGTCATCAGGATGGGCCGGAAGCGCAGCAGGCTGGCCTCGCGCACCGCCTCGATCGCCGAAATGCCGCGCGCGCGTTCGGCATCGAGTGCGAAATCGATGATGAGGATCGCGTTCTTCTTGACGATGCCGATCAGCAGGAACAGGCCGATCAGCGCGATCAGCGAGAACTCCATCTTGAGGACCATCAGCGCGAGCACCGCACCCACGCCGGCTGACGGCAAGGTGGACAGGACCGTCACGGGGTGCGCGTAGCTCTCGTACAGCACGCCCAGCAGGATGTAGATGACGGCGATTGCCGCGAGGATCAGCAGCGGCTGCTGTTTCTGCGATTCCTCGAACGACTTGGCGAGGCCCTGGAAGCTGCCCGAGATCGACGTGGGCATGCCGATGTCGGCCTCGGCCTGGCCCACGATGATCCGGGCGTCGGACAGCGCGACGCCCGTGGCCAGGTTGAACGAGACCGTGGTGGCCAGGGTCGCGTCCTGGTGACTGATCGACGTCGCCGTGGCGCGCTCGGAGATCGTCGTCAGCGCCGCCAGCGGAACCATGCTGCGCGTGCTGGTCGCCAGCGCGCTGCCGGTCGAGGGATCGCGCAACGCGGGATTGGCGACGCTCGCCGGCCTTCCGGCCGAGTCCGTACGCGTCGCGGCATCTCCGCTCACGGCCGTGCCGCTGCCACTCGACGCGGTGCCCGCGGGCACGTAGACGTCGGCGAGCGCCTCCGGTCCTTGGCGGAAGCGTTGCGCCACCGCGAGCACCACGCTGTACTGGTTGATGTCCTCGTAGATGGTCGACGCCGTGCGCTGCCCGAACGCGTTGTAGAGCGCGTTGTCGACGACGCGCGGCGTGATGCCGAAGCGCGACGCGGTGTCGCGGTCGATGGTCACGAACGTCTCCACGCCGTTCTCCTGCTGGTCGGTGCTGACGTCGGTGAGTCGCGTCTCCTGCTCGAGCCGGGCGGAGAGCTTGTCCGCCCACTGCCGGAGCAGGCCGGCATCGTCTCCCTTGAGGGTGTACTGGTAGGCCGCGTTGCCCGCGCGCCCCCCCATGCGCAGGTCCTGCACCGGGCTCAGGAACACGCTCACACCCGAGATCTGCGCCAGCTTGGGCCGCAGCCGCGCGATCGCGGCGCTGCCCGGTTCCTTGCGTTGCGCCAGGGGTTTGAGTTCCACGAACATGAAGCCGCCCGCACGCGACCCGCCCGCGAAGCCCACGACGGTGGAGACCGCCGGGTCGGCGCGCACGATGTCCACGATCGCCTGCAGTTTCACGGACAGGGCCTGGAATGAAACGCTCTGGTCGGTGCGAAATCCCGCCATCAACGAACCGGTGTCCTGCTGCGGAAAGAAACCCTTGGGGATGTTGATCAGGAGGTAGGCGTTGAGCGCCACCACGAACGCCAGCAGCAGCATGACCAGCCCGCGCGCGCCGAGCGCCCAGTCCAGGCTCTTCTCGTAGAAGCGCTGCAGGGCGTCGTAGCCGGCCTCGAAGAAGCGCGCCACGCGGCCCGGCCGGGGGCCGTCGGCCTGTTCGCGGCGCAGGATCAGCGAGCACATCATCGGCGTGGTCGTCAGCGAGACGACGAGGGAGATCATCACCGCCGCCGACAAGGTCAGCGCGAATTCGAGGAACAGGCGCCCCTGCTGCCCGGCCATGAACAGCAGCGGGATGAACACCGCGACCAGCGACAGGCTCATCGACAGGACGGTGAAGCCGACTTCCTTGGCCCCCTGCAACGCCGCCTGCACGCGGCCCATTCCCGCCTGCAGGTGACGCGTGGTGTTCTCGAGCACGACGATGGCGTCGTCCACTACGAAGCCGGTGGCGACCGTGAGCGCCATCAGCGACAGGTTGTTCAGCGAAAAGCCCAGAAGCTGCATCACGCCGAACGTACCCAGCAGCGACACGATCGTGGCCACCGCCGGAACCAACGTGGCGCGCAGGTTGCGCAGAAAAGCGCTGACCACCAGCACCACGAGCACGATCGACAGCACCAGCGTGAACTCGACATCGTGCAAGGACGTGCGGATCGAGCGCGTGCGATCGGACGCGATCTGCAGCCGGATCTCGGACGGAAGCTGCGCCTGCAGCTGGGGCAGGATCGCGCGCACCTGGTCGACGGTTTCGATCACGTTGGCGCCGGGCTGCGTGCGGATCAGCACGACGACTGCCGGCACGCCGTTGAACAGGCCGATGTTCTTCTCGTCGGCGGGTCCGTCGCGGATCTCGGCCACGTCGCCCAGGCGGATCGGCGCGCCGTTCTTCCAGGAGACGATCAGCCGGCGGTAGTCGTTCGCGTTGCGGCCCAGCACGTTGGTGTAGAGCTGCCAGCGGCGTTCTGCGCCGGCCACCGCACCCTTGGGCCGGTTGGCGTTGGCCGACTCGAGCGCGGCCCGCACGTCCTCGAGCGACAGGCCGTAGCGGTTGAGCGAGAACGGGATGACGTCGATGCGCACGCCGGGCAGCGAGCCCCCGCCGATCTCGACCTCGCCCACGCCCTGCACCTGCGCGAGCTTCTGCTGCAGGATGTTGGTGACGACCTCGTACATCTTGCCCGTGGGCATCGTGTCCGAGGTCAGCGCCAGCACCATCACGGGCGCCGCCGAAGGGTTTGACTTGTTGTACGTCGGGTTGCTGCGCAGGGTAGCGGGCAGGTCCACGCGCGCCGCGTTGATCGCGGCCTGCACCTCGCGCGCGGCGCTGTCGATGTTGCGCGACAGCGCGAACTGCAGGCTGATGCGCGTGTTGCCGCTCGAACTCTGCGAGGTGATCTCGTTGACGTCGGAGATCGCGCCCAGCCGTCGCTCGAGCGGCGTGGCGACGCTGGTTGCCATGGTGGCGGGACTCGCGCCGGACAGCGACGCGTTCACGGAGATGGTCGGGTAGTCGACCTGCGGCAGCGGTGCGACGGGCAAGGCGAAGAAGGCGCCGATGCCCGCGATCGCCACGCCCGCGGTGAGGAGCACGGTGGCGATCGGGCGGCGGACGAAGGGCGCGGAGAGGTTCATGCGCCTTCGGGCCCTGCCCCGCTTTGCGTTGCGGGCGAGCGCGGGCGCGTGCCGCCCAAGCGCCGTCCGAGCCGGTCGAACGCCAGGTAGATCACAGGGGTGGTGAACAGGGTGAGCGCCTGGCTCACGACCAGACCGCCGAAGATCGCGACGCCCAGCGGCCGTCGCAGCTCCGAGCCTTCACCGAAGCCCAGCATCAGCGGCACCGCGGCGAACAGCGCAGCGAGCGTCGTCATCAGGATGGGACGCAAGCGCAAGAGCGCCGCCTGGTGGATCGCCGCGCGCGGCGCCATGCCTTCTTCGCGTTCGGCCACGATCGCGAAGTCGATCATCATGATCGCGTTCTTCTTGACGATGCCGATCAGCAGGATGATGCCGATGATCCCGATCACGCCCAGGTCGCTGCCGGTGACGATCAGCATCAGCAGCGCGCCGACGCCGGCCGACGGCAGGGTGGACAGGATCGTCAGCGGGTGGACGTAGCTCTCGTAGAGAACGCCCAGCACGATGTAGACGCAGATGATCGCGGCAAGGATCAGCCAGAGCTGGCTCGACAGCGCGCTTTCGTAGGCGCTGGCAGCGCCCAGGAACGTGAGGCTCACACCGGCCGGCAGGCCGATGGCCGCGGCCCTGGCCCGGATCGCGTCCACCGCGCGGCCCAGCGCCACCCCCGGCGCGGTGTCGAAGTTGATCGTCGTGGCCGGATACTGCGCGACGTGCGTCACCTGCAAGGGCGAGCGCTGCTGGCGGATCGTTGCGAATGCGGACAGCGGTGTCGGCCCATTACCCGACTGCAGGTGCAGCAGGCCAAGCGAATCCGGGTCGTCGACCAGGTCAGGCCGCGCCTCGAGAATGACGCGGTACTGGTTCGTCTCGGTGAAAATCGTCGAGATGATGCGCTGGCCGAAAGCGCTGTACAGCGCGTTGTCGACGTCGGAAGCACTGATCGACAGGCGCGAAGCCGTGTCGCGGTCCACATCCACCAGCGCCGCCCAGGCCGTCGCGCCGGCGTCGGTCACGGGGTTGCGCACCGCCGATTCGGATTCCAGAGCGCGCGTGAGCCGCGTCGCCCAGTCCGCGACCAGCGCGGTGTCAGCGCCTTCGAGCGAAGCCCGGTATTGCGTCGGCCCCGTCTCGGCGTCGATCGTCAGGTCCTGTGTCGGCTGCAGGAACAGCCGCACGCCGGCGACCTTGCGCTCGACCGCGTCGGTCAGCCGGGCCATGACCTCGGCCTGCGATCCGCCGCGATCGACGCCCAGGTTGATGAGGATGCGCCCCGTGTGGAGCATCGAATTGTTGGCGCCATCGACGCCGACGAACGAGCTGAGATTGCTCACGGCCGGGTCGGCGAGCAGGGTGCGCGCCACAGCCTGCTGCAGCTCGGCCATCTTCACGTACGAAATGCCTTCCGTCGCCTGCACCCGCGCCTGCAACTGCCCGGTGTCCTGCGTCGGGAACAGGCCCTTGGGAATTGCGATGTAAAGGAGCACCGTGACGGCCAGGGTCGCGAGCGCGACCAGCAGGGTCAGGCGCTGGTGTTCCAGCACCCAGGACAGCCAGCCGTCGTAACGCTGCACAACGCGATCGAACCCTTTCTGCACGCGCGCGCCGATGCCCTTTGACGGGCGCATGGACTCCGCCGTGAGCCAGCGTGCGGCGAGCATCGGCACCAGTGTGAGCGAGACGACTGCGGAGATCAGGATGGTGATCGCCAGCGAGATGGCGAACTCGCGGAACAGGCGGCCGACGACGTCGCCCATGAACAGCAGGGGAATCAGCACGGCGATCAGCGAGACCGTGAGCGAGATGATCGTGAACCCGATCTCGCTCGCGCCCTTCAGCGCCGCCGCAAAAGGCTTCTCGCCTTTTTCCAGGTGCCGCGCGATGTTCTCGATGACGACGATCGCGTCGTCGACGACGAAGCCGGTGGCGATCGTGAGCGCCATCAACGACAGGTTGTTCAGCGAAAAGCCGAGCAGGTACATCGTGCCGCACGCGCCGATCAGCGAGATCGGCACCGACAGGCTCGCGATCAAGGTCGCCTGCGGACTGTGCAGGAAGAAGAAGATCACGAGCACCACCAGCACCACCGACAGCAGCAGCTCGATCTGCACGTGGTGAACCGACGCGCGGATGCCGGTGGTGCGGTCGGCCAGCACGGCGACGTTCACCGTCGCCGGGAGCGCGCCCTGCAGATCCACCAGCCGCGCCTTGATGGCATCGACGGTCTTGATCACGTTCGCGCCCGGCTGGCGCTTCACGTCGAGGATGATCGCCGGTGTCTTTCCAGCCCAGGCTCCGAGCTGCACGTTCTCCGCCGCCTGCACGACCTGCGCGACATCGCCCAAGCGCACCGGCGCGCCATTGCTGTAGGAGACGATGACGCGTCTGTAGTCCTCCACCGTGAGCAGCTGGTCGTTGGCATTGATCGCGTAGGCGCGGCTCGGTCCGTCGAAGCTGCCCTTGGCGCTGTTGGCGTTGGACGCGTCGATCGCGCTCTGCAGCGTCTGCAGGGTGATGCCGAACGAGGCGAGCTGCTGCGTATCGGCCTGGATGCGGATCGCCGGGCGCTGGCCGCCGGACAGCGTCACCAGGCCGACGCCCGACACCTGGCTGATCTTCAGCGACAGGCGCGTGTCGGCGAGATTGCGGATCTCGGTGAGCGGCAGCGTGTCGGACGTCAGCGCCAGGGTCAGCACCGGCGCGTCGGCCGGGTTGATCTTCGCGTAGACCGGCGGCGCCGGCAGGTCCGCGGGCAGCAGGGAATTGGCGCCGTTGATCGCGGCCTGCACTTCCTGCTCGGCCGTGTCGAGCGCCGAGCTCAGGCCGAACTGCAAGGTGACGATCGAGGCGCCGGCCGTGCTCACCGAGCTCATGCGCTCCAGGCCCGTCATCTGGCCGAGCTGGCGCTCGAGCGGCGCCGTCACGGTCTGGCTCATGACCTCCGGGCTGGCGCCCGGGTACAGCGTCGACACCTGGATGGTGGGGTAGTCGACTTCGGGCAGCGCCGACAGCGGCATGAAGCGGAAGCCCACGATCCCGCTCAGCACGATCGCGACCATCAGCAGCGCCGTCGCGACCGGGCGCTCGATGAAGGGACGGGACGGGTTCATGCTTGCCGCTACTGCGTAGGCGGCGGCGTGGGAGCGACCGCGCCGTCCTGCGGCGGATGCCGCTGTCGATGCTCGCCGTTGCCCTTCCACTTCGACGGGTCGCGCTTGCCCGGATCCGGCGCACCGGCTGCAGGGGGGCGCCCGGCCTCGGCGGGCGCATCACCCGGCAGTGTGACTTTTCCGCCTTCCTTGAGACGGTCGCCGCCTTCGGTGATGACAGCCTGGCCGACGTCGAGCCCCTTGAGGATCTGCACGCGATCGCCCGAGGACGTGCCCCGTTCCACCTTGCGCGCGGACACGGTGCCGTCGTCCTGCAGCAACCACACGAAGTCGCCGTCGGCACCGTTGCGCACCGCCGACACCGGCACCACGCTGGCGCCCTGGATCACGCGCAAGGTGAGTCGCAGGTTCACGAACTGGCTCGGGAACAGCGCGCCGTCGGCGTTGGGGAAACGCGCCTTGGCGCGCACCGTGCCGGTGTCGGTGCTCACGATGTTATCGAGCGTCGAGAACTCGCCTTCGCCGAGCGTCACCTGCCGGCTGCGATCGAGCGCGATCGCCGGCACCTTCGCACCGTCCTTCGCGGCGACGCGTTTCTGGATCTCGCCGACTCGGTCCTGCGGCACGGTGAAGATGACGTCGGTCGGCGACACGCGCGTCACCACCGCGATGCCGCCGGCATCGCCGGCGCCGATGTAGTTGCCGGCGTCCACCACGCGCAGGCCCACGCGTCCCGCGATCGGCGACTTCACCTCGCTGTAGTCGAGGTCGAGCTGCGCGGCGGCGACCGAGGCGCGGTCGGATGCCACCGTTCCCCCCAGCTGCTTGACGCTGGCGGCCTGCGTGTCGATGTCCTGCTGCGCGATCGAATCCTGCGTGCCGAGCGTGCGGAACCGGTCGAGCTGCACCTGGGCGTTCTGCAGTTCCGCCTCGTCGCGCTGCACCTGGCCGCGCGCCTGGTCGAGCGCCACCCGGAACCGCCGCGGGTCGATCACCGCCAGCACCTGCCCCTGGGTCACCATCTGGCCTTCTTCGAAACGGATGTCCGTGATCACGCCCGCCACCTGCGGCCGCACCGTCACGGTCTCCATCGGCGTCACCGTGCCCAGCGCCTCGAGGATCACGGGAATGTCCTGCTTTTCGACCTTGGCGGTGCCGACGGTCGTCGCCATGCCGCCGCGGCGTCCTCCGGCGCCGCCCGCACCCGGCGCCCCCGCGCCGGGCCCACCGCCGCCCATCGCACCCGGCGTCGTTTGTGTCTTGCTGCGCTGGGTGAGGAACCACGCGAGGGTCGCCAGCGCGACGATGATCAGCGCGACGACGACGACGCTGCGGATTCCGGTCCTGCCTCGCTGTACGGAAACATTGCGGTTGATGGGTTCATTCATCTGTTGGGCGCGGAGATCCGACGGTGACGACCTGGACTCTTATGGTACGGGGCGGACCGCCGGGACCGGCGCGCTCGATGTGTAAAGAAGTGCTACGGAGCCTCATCACTTCCGAGCCCCGCATTGGCGACGGATTCCGACGCCCCTAAAGCGGCAGGACCCAAGGTCCCTGCCCGTATCGTTCCGGATGGCGCGGACAAAGGCCCATCCTGGAAAGCCTGTTCGGTCAGAGCGGGTTCTGCGATTCCAGCCCCAGCGCGATGCGCCCCGCCTGCTCCGTCACGCGATCGACGTGACCGAGGATGTGCAGGGGCATCGCCTGGAAATCCCGGTAGCGACGCTCGAACACGGTGCCTTCGCGCAGCCCGTTGCCCCCCAGGACGCGAAGGATCAGTTTCATGGCCTCCTCGCAGAGCGTGACGGCCTGCATGCCGGCGCCCGTCTGCCGGAAGTAATCGGCTTCCGTCGGCGGCACACCGGCCTTGATGCGCGCGTCGGTCTCCACCATCGCGGCGTAGGCGGTGTCGGTCGCCGCGTTCACCAAGGCGCGCGCCCGACCGAGATTCACATGGATGGTGGGGCGATCCGCCATCTTCGTGCCGAAGATCGCGATGCGGTCGCGGATGTTCGACGCGGTTTCACGTAGTGACGCTTCCACGATGCCGGTGGCCATCGCCCCGAGCCACATCACGGTCAGGCCGACCCAATCCTCGCGGTAGCGCGCGCCGACGACGGGGTAGTTCGGGTCGCGCAGGTGTTCGCGATGCCGCAGCGGCCAGGGCGCGACCATCGTGCGCGGCACGGGCAGCTCTTCGTAGTAGAGATCGTCGGTCGCCGACGCACGAAGGCTCATGCCGTCCCACGTCTCCTTGATACGGACCTGCGGCTGGTGCAGGTCCGCCAAGGTGAACCGGAACGTCTCCTGCCCGGGCGTGGCGAACACGACCCCTGCCCAGTCGGCGTAGCGTCCACCGGAGCCGAACGCGGCCCTGCCCTCGAGCGTGATCGAGCGGTCGCCCTCGATGCCCACCACTTCCGAGGCCGCGCCCGCCGGGAAGCAGAACCACTGATGCTTCGCAACCGTCCCGCGCAGGAACTCGGTGTGCGAAGGGCCCAGCAGCCCCACGAAATGATGGAACGTGACCAGGTGATTCCAGAGGCACCACGCGGTCGCCCCGCAGTGCGGCGAGATCGCGCGAAGCTCGTTGCCGATCTTCACGATGCCGCCGTCGAGCCCCCCGATCTCTCTGCTCGCCGACAGCCGCATGATGTCGTTCGTCTTGATCCTGGCGACCAGGTCGGGCGACAGGGATCGCGTCCTGTCGGCCTGCGCCGCCTGCGCCGCGATCTCCAACAGCAAGGGCGCGATGTGCACCGGCGCTCCGTGGATCTGGCCGAGTGCAGTCGAGATGTCACTCATGGGTGCACTCCGTTGTGGACCTCTCGGAAGAAGAAGATCGGGCGACAGGGCTTCGAAGCCGCGGCCCCGCGTCACCTGATCAATCCTACAGTCGATCGGCGCGGGGCTGATTGTCCGTGGCCTCGTTAACGCACAAACATCAACAAGCGCTCTTGGGTTTCGCAACGAGTCGGTCGCCCGCTCTGTCCAACTCGGGGTACTCTTCGGCAGTTGTCGTGAGCCTGAGCGCTCATGCAATAACGGACGACTTCTCAGCGGCTTAGTTTGGGGACTCAAAGCCGGCACAGTGAGCTATCAGCCACGGTGCGAAACTGGAATTCGCTCCCTGGGGAATGGGATCAACGTAGAACATGAATAACGCTAATGGGTTGAGCGAGGACGACATCAGCGTGAAGTTCATCACCCCGGCCTTGCACAGGGCTGGCTGGGATGAGGACACGCAAATTCGTCGCCAGGTTTCCTTCACCAAGGGCCGAATCATCGTCCGCGGCAAGCTCGTCGCCCGCGGCAAGCCCAAACGCGCCGACTTCGTGCTGTACCACCAGCACATCGCCATAGCACTGATCGAGGCCAAGAAGGCCGACGTCGACGCCGGCCACGGCATGCAGCAGGCGCTGGACTACGCCGCCACCTTGGGCGTGCCGTTCGTGTTCGCCAGCAACGGCCTGGGCTTTGTCTTCCACGACAAGACCGGCCGGAGCGAGGCGCTGGAAATCGCGCTGGGTCTGGACGAGTTCCCCAGCCCGCCCCAGCTGTGGGCCAAGTACCAGCGGTGGAAAGGCCTGACCCCGGCGCAGGAGAAGATCATCCTGCAGCCCTATTACGACGACGGTAGCGGCAAGGAGCCGCGCTACTACCAGCGCAATGCCATCAACGCCACCGTCGAGGCCATCGCTCGCGGGCAGGACCGCGTGCTGTTGGTGATGGCCACCGGCACCGGCAAAACCTACACCGCCTTCCAGATCATCTGGCGGCTGTGGAAGTCGGACTGGCGCATCGGCAAGCAGAAGCGTGTGCTGTTCCTGGCCGACCGCAACGTGCTGGTCGACCAGACCATGGTCAATGACTTCCGCCCATTCGGGCAGACCATGGCCAAGCTCTCCACCGGCTCGAACACCATCGAGCGGGACGACGGCACCAGAATCGAGCTGAACACGGCGGTCGACGCCAGACGCCGCATCGATACGTCCTACGAGATCTACCTCGGCCTTTACCAAGCATTGACCGGCCCCGAAGATCGCCAGAAGCTGTTCCGCGAGTTCTCGCCGGACTTCTTCGACCTGATCGTCATCGACGAATGCCATCGCGGCAGCGCGGCCGAGGACTCCGCCTGGCGCGAGATCCTCGAATACTTCCATTCCGCCGCGCAGATCGGCCTCACCGCCACGCCCAAGGAAACCGAATACGCCTCCAACATCGAGTACTTCGGCGCGCCGGTCTACAGCTACTCGCTCAAGCAGGGCATCAGTGACGGCTTTCTCGCGCCCTACAAGGTCATCAAGGTCCACCTCGATATCGACGTGGAGGGCTATCGCCCGCAGAAGGGCGAAACCGACAAGCACGGCCAGCTCATCGACGACCGCATCTACAACGTCAAGGACTTCGACCGCAACATCGTCGTCGACACCCGCACGCGCCGCGTGGCCAAGTGGGTGTCGGACTATCTCAAGCAGAGCGGCGACCGCATGCAGAAGACCATCATCTTCTGCGTGGACACTGAGCACGCCGCGCAGATGCGCCAGGCCCTGATCGTCGAGAACCAGGATCTGGTGCTGAAGAACGAGCGCTACGTCATGCGCATCACCGGCGACGATCCGGCCGGCACCGCCCAGCTCGGCAACTTCATCGATCCGGAAGCACCGTACCCGGTCATCGTCACCACCTCTCGCCTGCTCTCCACCGGCGTGGACGCACAGACCTGCCGCCTGATCGTGCTGGACCGCCCGGTCGGCTCGATGACGGAGTTCAAGCAGATCGTCGGCCGCGGCACGCGGGTGCATGAGGACACCAGGAAGTTCTACTTCACGCTGGTGGACTTCCGCAAAGCGACCAACCACTTCGCCGACCCGAATTTTGACGGCGATCC
>JBKJPX010000011.1:0-3981 GCA_046594215.1 Panacagrimonas sp. | reverse complement strand
AACACGCAGGCCGACCCGGTCACGCTCGGGATGCCCGGCGTGCTGCCGGTGCTGAACCACGACGCGCTGCAGATGGCCGTGAAGTTCGGCCTGGCGGTGAACGCCGAGGTGGCGGAGCGCAGCGTGTTCGCGCGCAAGCACTACTTCTATCCCGACCTGCCCAAGGGTTACCAGATTTCGCAGTACGAGCTGCCGATCGTGGGGAAAGGGCACCTCGACATCGAACTGCCTGGCGAGAAGGGCGGTGAGCCGGTCGTGAAGCGCATCGGCATCACGCGGGCCCACATGGAAGAGGACGCGGGCAAGAGCCTGCACGACGCCTTCCCGGGCTTCACCGGCATCGACCTCAACCGTGCCGGCACCCCGCTGATCGAGATCGTCTCCGAGCCGGACATCCGCTCGGCCGCCGAGGCCGTCGCCTACCTCAAGAAGCTGCACCAGCTCGTTGTCTACATCGGCATCTGCGACGGCAACATGCAGGAAGGCTCGTTCCGCTGCGACGCCAATGTCTCCGTCCGCCGCAGGGGCGAGGAGAAGTTCGGTACGCGCACCGAGACCAAGAACGTCAACTCCTTCCGTTATGTCGAGAAGGCCATCGAGTACGAGATCGAACGCCAGATCGAAGTCATCGAGGGCGGCGGGAAGATCATCCAGGAGACGCGCCTGTTCAACCCGGACACGGGCGAGACGCGCGCGATGCGCAGCAAGGAAAACGCGAACGACTACCGCTATTTCCCTGACCCCGACTTGCTGCCGGTCGTGGTCGAGGCCAGCCAGCTAGAAGCGATCCGCGCCACTTTGCCGGAGCTTCCGGAGGCCAAGCGCACGCGCTTCGTCACCCAGTACGGTCTGCCCAAGTACGACGCGGCCGTGCTCACGGGCGAGTCCGCGCTGGCCGACTACTACGAGGTCGTCGTTGCCTCCAGCGGTGCGGACGCCAAGACCTGTTCGAACTGGGTCACCACCGACCTGCTCGGCGCGTTGAACAAGATCGGCAAAGAGATCACGACATCGCCGATCAGCGCGCAGCAGCTCTCGGGCATGCTCCAGCGCATCGTCGACAAGACCATCTCGGGCAAGATCGCCAAGGACGTGTTCGAGGCGATGCTCAACGGCGAGGGCGACGCCGACGCGATCATCAATGCCAAGGGCCTTGTTCAGATCACGGACGACAGCTCGATCATCGCGGCCATCGACAAGGTCATGGCCGGCAGTCCGGGCCAGCTCGCGGACTACCGCAGCGGCAAGGACAAGCTGTTCGGCTTCTTCGTCGGCCAGGTCATGAAGGCGACCCAGGGCAAGGCGAATCCGGACGCCGTGAACCGGCTGTTGAAAGAGAAGCTCGCGCCCTGATCACGGGTAGGCGCGAGCGCCTGGGCGGGCTCGTAACCGCTCCGACCTGCGTCCATGAACCAGCTCACGACATTCGCTTTCGAAAACCACGTTGCACATGGTGCGATCGTGCGCCTCAAGACCGGCGTGCACGACCTGCTGGATCATCGCGTCTACTCCCCCGACATCCGCCGCCTCCTGGGCGAGGCGATGGCCGCGATGCCCCTGCTGGCCACGCACCTGAACTTCGAGGGCCGCATCAACCTGCAGTTCCAGGGCCTGCCCGAGACGCGGACGATCGCCAGGTCGAAGACGCAGCTGCTCGTCGCGCAGGTCGACAACCAGCTTCGCGTGCGCGCGATGGCGAAGGCGGAGCCCGACGCCACCGGCAACTTCCGCGAGCTGCTCGAAGGCGGCGTGCTGGCCCTGATGGTGGAACCCACGGCTGGCACACGCACGGCCACGCAGGCCTTGGTGCTGATCGAAGGCGAGGGGCTGCAAGACGCGCTGGAAGCCTATTTCGATCGCTCGGAGCAGCTGCCCACGCTCATCCGTCTTGCCGTGCGCGGCGAAGAACTCGCCGGCTTCATGCTGCAGCGAATGCCCATCGAATCGGCAAAGGGCAGCGACGACGACTGGGAGCACCTGCGCATCCTCGCCGCCACGCTGACGAACGACGAGCTGCTGGACACGGACGCCGATACGCTGCTGATGCGCCTGTTCGCCGATGCGCCGCCGCTGCGTCGCTTCGAACCGCGCGCCGTCCAGGTGGATTGCAACTGCAATCGCGCGGGCATTTCGCGCCTGCTGATCTCGCTGGGCCGAGAAGAAGTGGATTCGATCATCGCCGAGCAGGGCAAGGTCAGCGTGACGTGCGAGTTCTGCTCGCGCGAGTACGCGTTCTCGGCAGCCGAGTCCGCGGAACTGTTCATTGCCGCGGCCGGCGAGCCATCCGGCACCCGGCACTGAGAGCGATGGCCGCGTGATCCTTCCGCGCTACCGCGTCGGCGATTCGCTGATCCCTCTCGCGGGCAGAGGCCTGTTCCTGGAGGAGGACCTCGCGCGCGGCCGCGTGATCCTGGCGCCGGACAACATCCACACGGTTTGGCCCGAAGCGAAGCTGCGCCTCTGTCCCGACGATTCGGTCGAGGTGCATTCGAGCGTGCGCTGGTTCGAGGACCGGTTCTCGCTGACGCCGGAGTGGAGCGACGAATGCTACGTGAACCACTCGTACACCCCGACCGCGCTGTGGCACCTGGGTTTCGTGTTTGCCCTCTCTGATCTCGAGGCCGGCACGGAAGTTACGATGGACTACCGCTACGTGATCGGCGACGGCGAAGAGATGCCCTTCCAGGATTCCGTGACAGGGCGCCCGATCGTCGGGCTGCCGTGGAGCGTATGCGTGGCCCAGACCGCGGAACAACTCGCGGCCCTGTTCAAGCAGCGTTGAGACGAGGGGCCTTTCGGTCGCCTCGTCAGCGCGAACCGAAGGAGAGAGAGGGTCATGCGCGAGGAGATCTACATCGTCGGCGTCGGCATGACGCCCTTCGGCAAGCAGCCGAACCAATCCTTTCGACAGTTGGCCGCCGAGGCCGTGAGGCTCGCGCTCGCAGACGCGCGCTGCACGACGGCCGACATCGAGGCGGCGTGGTTCGGCAACGTGGGCCAGGGCGCCCTTGAAAACCAGCAGGCGATACGCGGGCAGATTGCGCTGGCCGCGGCGGGCATCGAAGGCATTCCCGTGATCAACGTCGAGAACGCTTGTGCAAGCGCCAGCACCGCGCTGTCGCAGGCCGCCGTCTACCTGCAGGCTGGCCTGGGTGAAGTCGTGCTCGCGGTCGGCTGCGAGAAGATGTGCGTCGAGGACAAGCAGAAGATCTTCTCGCTCTTCGAAGGCTGCTGGGATGTCGCGAATGCGGAAGCCACGCTCGCCGGGCTCAAGCACGTGGCGGAAGAACTCGTGCCGCCCGAGACCGCAAGGCTCGAGGCGAAGTCGGCGCGCTCGGTCTTCATGGACATCTATGCAGGCCTCGCGCGCGACCACATGAAACGCTTCGGCACGACGCAACGGCAGATCGCGCACGTGGCCGCGAAGAATCACTACCACTCCACGCTGAATCCGCTCTCGCAGTACCGCCAGGACATGAGCGTGGACGAGGTGCTGGCGGGACGACCGGTCGCATGGCCCTTGACCCTGCCGATGTGTTCGCCCGTGAGCGACGGCGCGGCCGCAGCGGTGCTGTGCACCAAGAGCGCGTTGAAGCGCTTCGACGCGAAGCGCGCAGTGACGCTCATGGCCAGCGTGATCGCAGCCGGCCGCATGCGCTCCCTCGACCAATTCGCCGACCACGTCTGCCACAAGGCGGCGAAGCTCGCGTACGAGATGGCGGGTATCGGCCCAAAGGACATCTCGGTAGCCGAGGTGCATGACGCGTCCGCGTTCGCGGAAGTGCTGCAGACGGAGAACCTCATGTTCTGCGAACTTGGGGCGGGTGGTCCGCTCGCGGAGTCGGGAGCGACGAAGCTCGGTGGGCGGCTGCCGGTGAACCCGTCGGGTGGCCTCGAGTCGAAGGGGCATCCGATCGGTGCGACGGGACTGGCGCAGATCCACGAGTTGGTCACGCAGTTGCGGCACGAGGCGGGGCCGCG
>JBKJPX010000015.1:0-66907 GCA_046594215.1 Panacagrimonas sp. | reverse complement strand
CAGAACGAGGAAAAGACGTCGGCCGTGCATTTCCTTCGGTTCGAACTGACGCCGGAAGCGATCCGGCTGCTGCGCGAAGGATTGGAACTGCGCTTCGGCACCTCGCACCCGAGGGCTGGATTCGAGCAACTGGTCTCTCCCGAGACGCGGCAGGCGCTGCTCGCCGACCTGAATCCCTAGCTAGGTCCTGGATGCCTCCTGGGATGATCTGGGCGTGGCGCGGGCGTCCTGATGCGGCGGTGGACACGCCCGCGCCAACCCCAGTGTCGCGAGCGCGAGCGTCACGCCGTTGAGCAGGTGCCAGGTCCAGTGCGTGCCCCAGACCCAGCCCGAACACCAGGCAAGGTCCACGCTACGCAGGCCGATCGAGATCGTGAACACGACCGATGCGAGTCCGAACTCGGCGGCGCCGCGGCGCCGCCGCCAGGCCAGCCCCGCGCCCATCAGCGCGATGCCGGCCAGCGCCGGAAAGTAGACCACCGAGCCGTTGAAGTCGCCTGGGTCGAACGGCCCCTGCACGAACATCCCGAACGCCCAGAACGCCGGCGCCGCGATCCAGGCCAGCGGCCAGCGCACATCCAGCACGTAGTGCGCGTAGCAGATGACGAAGAAGTAGATGAAGAGCCCGATCGAGCCCACATCAAGGGCCTGCGCCCAACGTGTCGCGAACACGTGGAAAGCGGCGGAGCAGACGCCGATCAGCAGCACGAGTCCCGCCAGCACCTCGAGCACCACCGGCGGCTTGCGGGGCGCCACGAATTCCCGGGGCAGCGCGGCCAGCAACCAGAGGCTGGCCGCCACGAACGCCAGGTTCGAAAGCGCGTTGAGCGGCTCGGCGAACAGTCCCGGCCCGAAGCGCTCGCAGTAGAGGTCGACCGGTTCCAACCAGTTCATGGACTGGGGCGGCGCGGCAGAACGAGACAGGTGGCGAGTTCCGGCACGAGCGTCGAGGCCGATCAGTAGTTGCCGAGCGGCGGGGGTGCCGCGGTCTTCTTCGCCGCCGCCGGTTTGGCAGGCTTCGAGGTTCCGGCGACCTTGTGCGCAGCCCGCGCGGATGCCGTGGCCGCGACGCGCGAACCGCTCTTCGAAGACGAGGTGGGGGCAGGGGCCGCCGCGCCGCGCGTGTACACGATGCGCTTGGCTCCGCCCTCGCAGTTGCCCACGACCTTGCCCGACCCGACGTCGGCTTTGTCCACGATCTCCAGCGAGGCGCCCTTGACGCCCTTGGCCTGGAACTTCGCCTCGATTTCAGACTTCAGTCCGGAGCAGTCCTTGGCCGCCTGCGACGTGAAGGCGACAGTCCCAAGCGCGAAAGCCAGCACCCACTTGCCCATGTTCATCGGTTGTCTCTCCGTTTTTGCCTTCATACGGCACCGGTGGGCGCCCGCTCTACTGCCTGATCCACTCGCCCGGCGGCAGCGTCACCGCCGGGGCCGGCTGCCATCCCAGCGCGCGGTGCTCCGCGACCACGTGGGTGAAGATGCCGCCGCGCACACCGAAGTCTCCGGTCAGGCGCATGAACCGTGGCGCCGTGGCGCGGACCAGGTCGTCCAGGATCCGGTTGGTTACCGCCTCGTGGAAGGCGCCCTCGTCGCGAAAGCTCCAGACGTAGAGCTTCAGGGACTTGAGCTCCACGCAGTGTTTCTCGGGGATGTACTCGAGATAGAGCGTGCCGAAGTCGGGCTGACCGGTCTTGGGACACAGGCAGGTGAATTCCGGCATGCGCATCCGGATCACGAAATCGCGTTCCGGGTTGGGGTTCGGGAAGGTTTCGAGCGACTTGCTCGGGGAGGCGGTCATGCGAGGAGGCAGGCGGGGCAAAAGCGCATCCGTAATTTACACTAGCCCATCCGCCCGCCGGCTTCGTCCGGCGGCCGCCAAACAGAATGCGCTCAAAGCGCCCGTCATCCAGACCGAATGCGCCTTTCCGGACTCAAGCTCGCCGGCTTCAAGTCGTTTGTCGACCCGACCCAGCTACCCCTGCCGTCGAACCTCACGTCCATCGTCGGACCGAACGGCTGTGGCAAGTCGAACATCATCGACGCGGTGCGCTGGGTGCTGGGCGAGGCCTCGCAGAAGCAGCTGCGCACGCAGGACTCCGACGACGTCATCTTCAACGGCTCCAAGACGCGCAAGCCGGTCGGGCGTGCCAGCGTCGAACTGCAGTTCGACAACAGCGACGGCCAGATCGGCGGCGCGTATGCCGCGTACACCGACATCGCCGTGCGCCGTGAGCTCACGCGCGATGGCAACTCGCAGTACTACCTCAACGGGCGCAAGTGCCTGAAGCGCGACGTCACCGACCTGTTCCTCGGGACGGGCCTGGGTGGCAAGAACCAGTACGCGATCATCGAGCAGGGCATGGTTTCGCGCATGATCGAGGCCAAGCCGGAAGAACTCCGCACCTGGCTCGAGGAAGCAGCGGGCATCTCCCGGTACAAGGACCGCCGCAAGGAAACCGAGAGCCGCATCCGTCAGACGCGCGAGAACCTGTCGCGTCTGAACGACATGCGCGTGGAGATCCAGTCGCGCCTCGAAGTGCTGCGCAAGCAGGCGGCGAACGCCGAGAAGTACAAGGAGTTCAAGCAGCAGGAGCGAACGCTCAAGGCCGAGATCCTGGCGTTGCGCGAGCGCGGCCTGGAAACCGACGCGAAGAACCACGAAGGCCGCATCGAGGAACTCGAAGCGGCGCTGGAAGCCGCGCGCGCCGCTGTCGTCACCGCGCAGCAGGGTCGCGAGGACGCCGAGGGCCATCGCCGCGGCATGCAGGAAAAGCTCAACGTCGAACAGACTGCGGTCTACCAGGCCGAGAGCGCGGCCAGCCGGCTCGAGCAGGACCTGGCGCATGCCCGCGAGATGCGCGCGATGCGCCAGCGCGACCTCGAACAGCTCGACCGTGCGCTGGCCGATCTCGATCGCCGCCGCAACCAGGATCAGCATCGGCTCCAGCAGGCGCTGCTGGAAGTCGGGCAGCTCGAAAGCCAGGCCGAGAGCGCCGAACGCAATCACACCGAGGCCAAGGCCAATCTCGCGCGCTCGGAAGAATCCTCGCAGGCGGAGCAGACACGCTGGGACGATTTCAGCGCCTCGTCGGAACAGCCGCTGTTCGACACCGAGGGCGAGCGCGTGCGCGTGCAGAGCCTGGAACGCGCGCAGTTCCAGCTCGAGGAGCGCTACAAGCGACTTGCCGCCGAGAGCGGCGGGCTCGACGCGGGCCCGATCCAGTCCTCGCTGTTCGACGCCGACACCGAGCTAGCTAAGCTCGAGGCCGACGTGAACGACGGCCAGGCGCAACTCGCCTCGCTCGACACGGATCTGTCGTCCCTGCGCGAGCAACGCGCCACGCTCGACGGCAGCCTGCACGAGTCGCGGCAGATGTTGCAGTCGGCGCGCGGACGCCTGTCCTCGCTCGAAACCCTGCAGCAGTCGGCCCTGCGTCAGGACGACGCGGACCTGGCGGCCTGGTTGCGCAGCCGCGACCTCGCCGGCCGGCCGCGCCTGGGCCAGCACCTGAAAGTCGATGCCGGCTGGGAAGCCGCGGTCGAACATGTACTCGAAGGTCTGCTGCAGGCGCCCCTGGTCGATCAGGTCGCCAGCCTGTCCACGCAGGACTGGCCCAACGCCGGCGTCGTGCTCATCGATTCCCGCGTCGACGATTCCGAAGCCCCGGCCGGCACCTTGGCCGCTCAGGTACGCGGACCGGCCGCCGTGCGCGACTTCCTGCGCACCGTCTACTGCGCGACGGATCGCGACGAGGCCATCGCCCGCGCGCAGGACCTCGCCCCGGGCGAGTCGGTGGTCACACCCGATGCGGTCTGGCGCGGTCGCGACTGGGTACGTGCGCCGCGCACCGACGCCGCCAAGTCCGGCGTCATCGCGCGCGAGCAGCTCATCCAGCAGCTCAGGAGCCAGGTCGAGGATCTCGCCGCGGCCATCGCGACCCGCGAAATCCAGCTCAATGGCGTGCGCACGCAGCAGCAATCGGCCGAGGAGCAGCGTCGCGAGCTGAGCACGCGCTTCGAGCAATCGCGCAGCCGCCAGTCGCAACGCATGGCCTTCCGTCAGGCGCAGGCCGTGCGCCTCGAACAGACACTGGCGCGCATCGCCGGGCTCGTGCGCGACATCGAGGGTCTCAAGGCACAGCGCGAGCAACAGGCGGCGGAACTCGCCGCCTCGCGCGAAAAGCTGACGACGCTCGAGGGCGTGGCGCAGCGGCTGCGCGAGGAGCGCATCCAGCATCAGCAGTCCCTGGTCCGCGCGCGCGATGCCGTGATGCGCTACCGCGCGCTGCTGTCGCAGGCAGCCCAGACCGAGAACCAGGTCCAGATCCAGCTTGCGTCGCGGCGCAGCCATGTCGCCGCGCTCAACCAGACCGCGCACGATCTCGAAGGGTCGCGCGAACAGCTTGTCGTCGATCGCGCCCGTCGCGCGGAAGACGCGGTCGAGCTCGAAGCACCGCTGCTCGAACGCCAGTCGCAGGCGGAGTCGGCGCGCGGCGCGGTCGATGCCGCGCGCGAAGTCATGCGCGTGGCGCGCCTGGCGCTGGAAGCCGCGGAACTGGCGGTCGGGCAGGGCGCGCAGGGCTTCCGCGAGGCCGAGAACGCCAAGGACCAGGCGCAGGACCGACTGCACCAGGCCCGCATCGAATTCGAGAACCTGCGTGCACGTCGGGAGGGTTACGCCCAGCAGCTCGCCGACGCCTGCCGCGACGGCGGCATGGAGCGCGAAGCCGTGTTCGCGGGCTTGACCGACGACGCCACCGCGGAGGCCTGGGACGAGAAGATCGCAAGCCTCGGGCGACGCATCGACCGCCTCGGGGCGATCAACCTCGCGGCGATCCAGGAACTCGAAGAGGCGGAAGGGCGCGAGAAGTACCTCGGCGACCAGTGGGCCGATCTCACCGGCGCGCTGGACACGCTTGAAGAGGCCATCCGCAAGATCGACGCCGAGACCAAGGAGCGCTTCAAGGACACATTCGATCGCGTCGATGCGATCTTCCGCGACCGCTTCCCCAAGCTGTTCGGCGGTGGCGAGGCCTATCTGGAACTCACGGGCGACGATCTGCTCGACACCGGAGTCCGCGTGATGGCGCGTCCGCCGGGCAAGCGTAATTCGTCAATCCAGATGCTCTCGGGCGGCGAGAAGGCGATGACGGCCGTGGCGTTGCTGCTGGGCCTGTTCCAGCTCAACCCGGCGCCGTTCTGCCTGATGGACGAAGTCGATGCCCCGCTCGACGACGCGAACGTGGCACGCTACTGCGAGGTCGTACGCGAGATGAGCGAGAACGTGCAGTTCATTATCATCACGCACAACAAGATCACGATGGAGCTCGCCAACCAGCTGCACGGCGTCACGATGCAGGAGCCGGGCGTCAGCCGGCTCGTCAGCGTGGACGTGCAGCAGGCGGTGGAGCTGGCGGGTGCTTCGCAAACCAAGGCTGAAGTGGAGCGGACTTAAGAAATGAACTTCTGCGCAGCCGGGTTGCCCTCACCCTATCGCCGGTGTCGTCGACCTCGGCTCCTGGCGGACCCTCAACCCTCTCTCCCGCTGCGCGGGCGAGCAACGCATGCGTCGCCTGTGGCGACACGGAGTTATTAATGGGCGAATTGCAGTGGGCGCTGCTGATCGTCTGCCTCGTACTGGTGGTGGCCGTGTATGTTTTCAGCCGGCGCAACCGCAACGATGTGGACGAGGGCGACGGCGCAAATGCGCTGTCCGGTAAACCAGGTGCGAACGCCAACCAGCTGGACCTGTTGGATCCCGCGCGCGGCGAGCCGGGCTTCGACGCATTCGGTGTTGGCGCCAAGCGCAAGCGAGGGGAAGGCGGTGCGCCCGACGCCTCGCTGCGCGAGCCCTCGGCCCCTTCGATGGCGACCTTGCTACACCCGCTCCCGGGACAGCCGCACGTCGCCCCGCGCATCGCTCCGGACATGACCGCCACCGCACCGACGGCGACGCCGCCTCAGGGCAAGCTCGTGGCGCTGATCGTGGCGCCGACCGAGGAAACGGACATCCTGGGTCCGCAGCTGCACGCCGCCTTGACCGCGCAGGGTCTGAAGTTCGGCGAGAGCGAGGTCTACCACCGTCACATCGGTGGTCGCATCGTATATTCCGTGTCCAGCCTGCTGAAGCCGGGAAAGCTGATCCCGGCAGAGGCCGAGAATTTCTCGACGAAGGGACTGACCGTCGTGCTCAACCTGCCGGGCCCGGTGACGCCGGTCGTGGCGGTGGACGACATGCTGGCCACCACGCGCGCCGTTGCCACCGCGCTCAGGCTCGAGATCTTCGACGCCCGCCGCGAACGCGTCACCGACGAAGTCGGCAAGAAACTGCGTGCCGAAGTCGAGGACTGGGCGCGCGCCGCCAAGATCATCTGATCCGTCCGATGCGATGACCCCGAAGGCTGACGCAGGCGCCTCCCGGGCGGCCAGGCTGCGCAGCCAGATCGCGGAGCACGATCATCGCTACTACGTGCTCGATGATCCCAAGATCACGGACGCGAAGTACGACGCACTGTTCCAGGAGTTGCTCGAACTCGAGGCGCAGCATCCCGAACTCCTGACACCCGATTCGCCGACGCAGCGCGTCGGCGGCTCGCCGCTGCCGGAGTTCACGCCGGTGCGCCACCGGCAGCCGATGCAGTCGCTGCGCAAGGCCAACGACGCCGACGAACTCCGCGACTTCGACCGTCGCGTGCGCGAGACTCTCTCGCGCGAGCCGGTGGACTACAGCGCGGAACCCAAGCTCGATGGCCTCGCGGTCTCGCTCACCTATCGCGACGGCGTCCTGGTGCAGGGCGCAACGCGCGGCGACGGCGAGATCGGCGAGGACGTAACCGCCAACCTGCGTACGATCAAACGCATCCCGCTCAAGCTCCACGACTCGAAGAAGCATCCGGGGCCGCCCTTGCTCGAGGTGCGCGGCGAAGTTTTTCTGCCGCTCGCGGGGTTCCGTCGCTGGAAGACGGAGGCCGAGGCGCGGGGCGAGAAAGCGCCGGTGAATCCGCGCAACGCCGCGGCGGGCTCGCTGCGCCAGCTGGACTCCTCGATCACAGCGAAGCGCCCTCTGTCCTTCACCGCCTACTCGGTGGGGTATCACGAAGGATGGACGCCGCCGGCACGGCACTCCGAGGTGCTCGCGATGCTGCGCGGGTGGGGCCTGCCGGTGTCGGACCTCATCGAGGTCGTGTCGGGCGAGCAGGGCATGCAGGCCTACTTCGACGAGATGGCCAGGCGCCGCCTCCAGCTCGACTTCGATATCGACGGAGTCGTCTTCAAGCTCGACGATCTCGCAGGCCGCGATGAGCTGGGCAGCGTCTCGCGCGAGCCGCGCTGGGCCTGTGCCTACAAGTTCGCGGCCGAGGAAGCCGACACGATCCTGGAGAAGGTCGAGTTCCAGGTTGGCCGCACGGGCGCGATGACGCCGGTGGCGCGGCTACAGCCGGTGTTCGTCGGTGGCGCGACGGTGAGCAACGCAACGCTTCACAACATGGACGAGGTCGCGCGCAAGGACGTCCGGCCCGGCGATCGCGTCGTGGTGCGTCGCGCGGGCGACGTGATTCCCGAGGTCGTGCGCGCGGTCATCGAGGACGAGCAGGCGCAGAAGCAACATGACGCGCGTGCGCGGGTCCAGATGCCGGCCACCTGCCCGGTTTGCGGCGGGGCGGTCGAGCGCGTCGAAGGCGAGGTCGTCGCGCGCTGCACCAACGGCCTGTCCTGCCGCGCGCAACTGCACGGCGCGCTGGTTCACTTCGTGTCCCGCAAGGCGATGGACATCGAAGGCCTTGGAGAGAAGCTGCTGGCGCAGCTCGTCGAGGCGGGCATCGTCGATTCGCCGGCGAGCATCTTCCTGAAGATCGATGCGCAGACGCTGGCGGGCCTCGATCGCATGGGCGAGAAGTCCGCGGCCAATGTCGTGGCCGCGATCGATCACAGCCGCAGCACCGAGTTCGGTCGGTTCCTGTTCTCGCTCGGCTGCCCGCAGGTGGGAGAGACCACGGCGCGCGACCTGGCGCGCCACTTCGGCACGATCGACGCGCTGTTCGAAGCCGCCGAGCAGGATCTTCCGACCGCGCACGACGAGATGATCAAGCAAAAGGATCGCTTCCCGATCCTGCGCCAGGTGCCGGACGTGGGACCGACGGTCGCCGCACACGTGGCCGGCTTCTTCACCGAGCCGCGAAATCGCGACGTGATCCGTTCGCTCGTGGCGCCGATCGGCGGGGGCGGGTGCGGCATTTACTGGAAGCCGCCGAAAGCGGCGCCCACGGGCGGCGCGCTCACGGGCAAGACCTTCGTCATCACCGGCACCTTGCCCGGCGTGTCGCGCGAGGACGCTTCGATCTTCATCGAGGCCAACGGCGGCAAGCTCAGCGGGTCGGTTTCTGCGAAGACCGACTACCTGCTCGCGGGGGAGGCGGCCGGCTCCAAGCTGGCAAAGGCGGAAAAGCTGGGTGTCGCGATCCTGGACTGGGACGCGCTGGGCAAACTCGTCGCCGGCGGCGTCTGAGCGCTGCGCTTCCGCCGTCCAGGAAATACCCGGGTGACGGATCTCGGGCGCTGAATCGCCCCGGCGGTCGGTGCGTGTGCCGTCGATCCACGATCTGCCGCCTTGACGCGCGGTTCAGCTTCGTTTCGGGTCCCGCGTGGCCGCTCAACCCTCGTCATTCGAGGCCTGAGTCTTGCACCCCACGCTCTGCGCGCGTTGTCGCATAGCGGCGTGGCGCGCAAACAAATCCAGGAGATCCTCATGCTGACAGTGAAAAAAACATTCATGGCCATGGCCATCGCGGGTACGGCCTTCGTGGCGGGCTGCGGCGGCGGTGGAGGGGCTTCGGACGATCCGGCGACGCCCGTGACCGAGACTCGCAACGACGTGACCGGTCCGTTCGACGGCCTGCAGGGTGGCCTGTCGTCCGAGATCCTCGCGCCGTTGAACAGCGCCGTCGCCGGCACGCCGCTCGCGGGCGTCGTCGACTGTCTCGACCAGTCGGTGGTCAGCGACATTCTCGACATCGCCGACGCGGTCGCGCTCGGCGTGCGTCCGGGTGCGGCCGATCCGGCGGCGCAGCTCAACGCCACCGCGACGCAGGTGCAGGCCGAAGCGGCCGACCTCGTCGCAGACTTGCAGGGGCTCGTCGCCTCGCTCGCGGGCGGCGCCGGCTGCACGTCCGACGCGGTGGCGCGCACTGCGATGGGTAATCCGCTGGCGGGCACGCCGCTGACGTCCATGGGCGACCAGCTGTTGCCGGTCCTGGATCAGGTGCAAGCCCAACTGAGCGTCGCGCCCGGCAGCTTGTCGCTGGGCCAGATCGCCGGCCTGCTGGGACTGGTCACGCAGGCTTTCAACGGCGCGACCGGCGCCATCCCGGCAGGTGCCGCGAACGCGCCGGTCGTCGGCGGCGTTCTCGCCGTGCTCTCGCATGGCCTGACCGACGTGCAGTTCACCGTCGCCGCGGCCAGCTCCGGCAACCCCGTCAACGCGTCCTCGCAGGTCATCAGCACCGTGCAGAACGTCTTCGACGGCATGCTCACGCAGGTCCTGCCCATCGCGATGATCGAGAACACCTCGGGTCAGCCGGGTGTCGTCAGCGGCCCGATCCAGGACGCGATCGACGAGCTCACTGCGGTGCTCGGCGGGGGCCTGGGCAACCTGTCGTCCGCAGAGCTGGGCAGTGCGCTGGAGAATCCCTCGACGCTGCTGCTTGACCCGCTGAACACCGACATGCTGCCTCTGATCCTCGGGCCCATCGAGCAGGCGATCGCCGGCGGCGGTGCGGGCGGTTCGATTCCCGTGCTCATGGGGACGCCGCTGGACGGCGTGCTGGCCACGCTTACCGGCGTGCTCTCGGGCGGCGTCGGCGGCGATCCGCTGAGCAGCCTGCTCGGCCCGCTGCTCGGCGGAATCGGCGGCGGCGGCGGTACCTGCCCGCTGGCCGGGACTCCTCTGGCGGCGCTGTGCGAGGTGCTGGGCGGCTGATGCCGGTCAGGTCGGGCGCTTGTTGCAGGCGCTTGCCTGACGAAGCCCTCGTCGAATCGACCGGGGCTTCGTTGTTTCCGTCGTGCCTGTCCTCATCGGCGATGAGGATGATCGAATCAGCGTCGCGGCACGACGCTGTTCACCTGCTGTAGTCCTGCCGACAGGATCAGGTGATGACACTCGGCGTTCGCCGCCCGGTGATCTCCGAGATGCGCACGAGCTTTTCGGCGAGGTTCACCAGCGGTGCCAGTGCTTCGGATGTCTTCCAGCCCAGGCTGGCCTCCTGCGTCTCGTAGCGTTCCAGGTAAAGGCGCAAGGTCGCGCCCTTGGTTCCGGTGCCGGACAGCCGCACGATCAGCCGCGCGGCCTCGCCGAACACGATGCGCAGGCCCTGGTTGATTGCGATGCTGCCGTCGACGGGATCCTGGTAGCTGAACTCGTCGGCGGCGCTCACGGTGTAATCGCCGAAGGTCTTACCCGGAAGATCGACCATCGTGCCGGCCAGCGACTGCATCACCTGCGTGGCCACGGCTGCCGACAGTTCTTCGTAGTCGTGGCGCACGTAGTAGTGACGGCCGAAACGTCTCCAGTGTCGCTCGGCGAGTTCGCGTACCGACAGCTGGGTCGTCGCCAGCACGTTGAGCCATGCCAGCACCGCCCACACGCCGTCCTTCTCGCGCGTGTGATCGCTGGACGTGCCGAAGCTCTCCTCGCCACACAGCGTGATGCGGCCGGCGTCGAGCAGGTTGGCGAAGAACTTCCAGCCGGTCGGCGTTTCGTAGCAGGGAATGCCAAGCGCCTTGGCGACGTGATCCACCGCGCGGCAGGTGGGCATCGAGCGGGCCACGCCGGAAAGGCCGCGCCGGTATCCCGGCAGTTCGTGCAGGTGCTCGCACAGCATCGCCAGCGAATCGCCGGGCGAGATGAAGATGCCTCGGCCGAGGATCATGTTGCGGTCGCCGTCACCGTCGCTCGCGGCGCCCACGTCGGGCGCCGTGTCCGAGTACATCAGGTCGACCAGCGGCTTGGCGTAGATCAGGTTCGGGTCGGGATGGCCGCCGCCGAAATCTTCGAGCGGGGTCGCGTTCTGAATCGAACTCAGCGGCGCGCCGAGCATGTCGACGAACAGGCGCTGCGCGTAGGGACCGGTCACCGCGTGCATCGCGTCGAAGCGAAGCGAGTGGCCGCGCTTGAACCAATCCCGGATGCGGTCGAAGTCGAACAGGGTCTGCATCAAGGCGGCGTAGTCGTCGACGCAGTCGACGATCTCGACTTCCATGCCGCCCACGGTCTGCATGCCCCGGCGTTCGAGGTCCACGTACACGCCTTCCAGCGTCTTGTAGCGCGTGATCTGGCGGCTGTGCTCGTAGATCTTGTCGGTGAGGCTCTCGGTGGCCTGGCCGCCGCCGGCGACGTTGTACTTGATGCCGAAGTCGCCGTCCTCGCCCGCCGGGTTGTGGCTGGCCGTCAGCACGAAGCCGCCGCCGGCCTTGCGCAGCCTGATCAGGTGGGAGGCCGCGGGCGTTGACAGGATGCCGCCCTGTCCGACGACGACGCGTTGCACGCCGTTGGCGGCCGCCATCGCGATTGCGGTCTGGATCGCGGTGCGGTTGTGGTAGCGCCCGTCGCCGCCGATCACCAGGGTGTTGCCCTTCAGGCGCGGATCGACATCGAAGATCGACTGCAGGAAATTCTCGAGGTAGTGGGGCTGCTGGAACACCGCGACTTTCTTGCGCAGCCCGGCGGTGCCGGCTTTCTGATCGGGATACGGCTTGGTAGCGATCTCGCGCAACGCCATCTCGTTCTCCGTGGCTTCGAACAGGGAATCGCATTCTTGCGCCCGCGTCGCCAGGAAAATCAAGACTTGCGCGCGAGGTTCGCGTTCGGGATAGTCGCGCCATGCTCGCTGACGTCGCCAACCACCTCTGCCCCTGCTGCGGAAAGCCGCGCAGGCTCGCGCACCTGATGGATCTGTACGAGCGCAACTACAAGCTCCTCCAGCGCCTCCTGCCCGAACTCGACCTTCCGTTCGAGTCGGCGGTGTCGCACTCGGGTTCCGACTTCCCGCTGCATCTGGGCCTCGTCGATCGTGACCGCTACACGCTGACCATCCGCCTGACCTACGAATTCGTCGACGGGGACGGCACGCGTCGACAGCCCGACATCCTGGTGCGCGCATACCGTGACGCCGGCGTTGCCGAGGCGCTCGAATGCAGCCATCGTCCGCCCTGGCAGGCGCAGGAAGAGGGCGACCCGAAGGCCGACGCGTTCCTGAGCGGACAGTGGCGCCGGAATCTCATGCTCGGCAAGTGGCTCGAGTACCTGCTGGAACACGGCCACGGCTTCGGCCTGGCGAACCGGCCGCGTGTCGCGGCCGCGGCCTGAATCGACGAGGGGAGTCTGACAATGAACAAGTTCCTGGCGCCCGTGGTTGCGGCGAGCCTGTGCCTGCTGTCCGTTTCCGCCATGGCGAAGGACGAAGCGCTGAACGGTCCTCTGAAGGATCGCGTCGGCAAGAAGGTGTCGGTGCTGCTCAAGTCAGGCACCGAGATCACGGGCAAGGTCACCAGCGTGGGCTCCCACACGCTCACCCTGAGCGAGCTCAGTGGCAAGGAATTCTTCGACGCCGTGATCGATCTCGACGACATCTCGGCCGTCGAGTACCGCGCGCGCGACAACTGAGTCCCGCGCGGGCCCGGCGCCCGCGACGCGAGGACCGTTTCCCAGTATCTTTCGCGGCCTTCCAGGCCCGGCGTGCAGCGCCCGCCAGTCGTCTTTTTCTTCCTGCTGATCGCCGATGCTGACCTACGACACCGAACGCTTGCCGCTCCGGCTCTTCGCCGAGAAGGCCTACCTCGATTACTCGATGTACGTGGTGCTGGACCGGGCGCTCCCGCACATCTCCGACGGCCTGAAGCCGGTGCAGCGTCGCATCGTGTACGCGATGTCCGAACTGAGCCTGGGCGCAGGCTCGAAGCACAAGAAGTCGGCGCGCACCGTCGGCGACGTGATCGGCAAGTTCCACCCGCACGGCGACAGCGCCTGCTACGAGGCCATGGTCACCATGGCGCAGCCCTTCAACTACCGCTATCCGCTGGTGGACGGACAGGGCAACTGGGGTTCACCCGACGACCCCAAGTCCTTCGCCGCGATGCGTTACACCGAGTCGCGCCTGGGCGTCTATGCGCAGACGCTGCTCGTCGAACTGGGGCAGGGGACCGTCAACTGGCAGCCCAACTTCGACGGCACCCTCGAAGAGCCGGTGCGCCTGCCGGCGCGCCTGCCCAACGTGCTGGTCAACGGCACCACCGGCATCGCCGTGGGCATGGCCACCGACATCCCGCCGCACAACATCCGCGAGCTGGTGCGTGCCTGCCTGCACCTGCTCAAGCATCCGAACGCGCAGGTCGAGACCTTGTGCGAGTTCGTGCCGGCGCCGGACTTTCCCACCGGCTGCGAGATCGTGTCCGAGCCGCACGACCTGCTGAAGATCTACCAGACCGGCAACGGCATGGTGCGCACGCGCGCACGCTGGGAGCGCGACGAGGACACCGGCTACATCGTGCTGACCGCGCTGCCGCACCAGGTGTCGCCGAGCAAGGTGCAGGAACAGATCGCCGAGCAGATGCGGGCCAAGAAGCTGCCGCTGGTCGAGGACCTGCGCGACGAGTCCGATCATGAGAATCCCGTGCGCGTGGTCATCATTCCGCGCTCGAACCGCGTGGATGCCGAGGCGCTGATGGCGCACCTGTTCGCGACCACGGATCTCGAGAAGAGCGTGCGGGTGAACCTCAACATGATCGGTCTGGACGGCCGGCCGCGCGTGAAGAATCTGAAGGAGATCCTCACCGAGTGGCTGGAGTATCGCTTCCAGACCGTGACGCGGCGACTCAACCACCGCCTGGGCAAGGTCAACGAGCGGCTGCACATCCTCGAAGGCCTGATGATCGCTTACCTCAACATCGACGAGGTCATCCGCATCATCCGCTTCGATGAGGACCCGAAGGCCAGGCTCATGAGCACATTCGCGCTCAGCGACGTGCAGGCGGAATGGATCCTCGACCTCAAGCTGCGCCACCTGCAGAAGCTCGAGGAGATGCGCATCAAGGGCGAGCAGGACGAACTGGCGGCCGAACGCGCGAAGCTCGAGGAACTGCTCGGCGACGACGACAAGCTCAAGAAGCTGATCGGCGACGAACTGAAGGAAGATGCGAAGAAGTACGGCGACGATCGTCGCTGCCCCGTGAACGCCAAGCCACCGGCAGTGGCGCTGTCGGCCGAGGAGATCGTGCCGGCGGAAGCGCTCACGGTGGTGCTGTCCAAGGCTGGCTGGATCCGCGCGGGCAAGGGTCACGACCTGGATCCCCTCACGCTCAGCTACAAGGCCGGCGACGAGTACCTGGCTCACGCACAGGGCAAGTCCAACCAGCTGCTGATCCTGCTCGACAGCAAGGGCCGCTGCTACACGCTCAACCCGCGTGAACTGCCGTCGGCGCGTTCGCAGGGCGAGCCAGTGACGACCAAGCTCGACCTGCAGGATGGCGCGCGCATCGTCGCGTTGCTGCTGGGCGACGAGAATGACCGCTACGTGCTGGGATCCGAGGACGGCTATGGTTTCGTGGTGCGCCTGGGCGAGTTGCAGGGCAACAAGCGCGCGGGCAAGGCCGTGATCACGCTCGAAGGCCAGCCGCTGGTGCCTTCGCGCGTCACCGACGCCGCGAGTGACCGCTATGCACTGTCCACCGCCGAGGGACGTCTGCTCGTGTTCGCGCTGTCCGAACTGCCGGAACTCGCGAAGGGCAAGGGCAACAAGTTGGTCACGCTCAAGGGCGAGGATCGCATCACGGCCAGCGCCGTCGTGTCCGCCGGCAGCACCCTGATCCTGCATGGGCCCAAGCGCACGCAGAATTTCAAGCCTTCGGATCTCGACGCATACGCCGGCGCGCGGGCGAGCCGCGGCGGGCACCTGCCGCGCGGCTTCCAGACGGTGGAGAAGATGAGCGTCGGGTGAGCATGACATCGCCTTTCCACACGCGATGCTCGCCACGGCCTTCTCCCGGCAGAGCGAATTGAACGCGCCTTTGCGCTGAGGATTTTTGCCGTTAGGGTGCCGCGGCGAAGATCGCTTCCTGGGGGCGCCCGAACCAGCCCTTGAACCGCTGGTCCAAGCCCCGACCATCCATCTGCGGACCACACCGCCCTAGGGGACTCCATGAAACGCGTTTTCCTGCTGATCATCACCAACGTCGCCGTCATGATCGTGTTGTCGATCGTGGCCTCGGTGCTCGGCGTCGATCGCTACCTGACGCAGAACGGGCTCAATCTCGGCGCCTTGCTGGCGTTCTCCGCGATCTTCGGTTTCGGTGGCGCCTTCCTGTCGCTGGCCATGTCGAAGTGGATGGCCAAGCGTTCGACCGGCGCGCAGGTCATCACCGAGCCCAAGAACGCAGCCGAGAAGTGGCTGATGGACACCGTGCAGCGTCAGGCGCGCGTGGCCGGGATCGGCATGCCCGAGGTCGCGGTGTTCGACGCGCCCGAGCCCAATGCCTTCGCCACCGGCATGAACAAGAACAGCGCGCTGGTGGCGGTCAGCACCGGCCTGCTGCGCAACATGAGCCAGGAAGAGGTCGAGGCGGTGCTCGGCCACGAAATCACCCACGTCGCCAATGGCGACATGGTCACGCTCACGCTGATCCAGGGCGTGCTCAACACCTTCGTGATGTTCCTGTCGCGCGTTGTCGGCTACGTGATCGATCGCGCCATCTTCAAGACCGAGCGCGGCACCGGTCCGGGGTACTACATCACGGTGTTCGTGCTGCAGATGGTGTTCGGCATCCTGGCCACGGCGATCGTGTGCTGGTTTTCGCGACAGCGCGAATACCGCGCCGATGCGGGCGGCGCGAACCTGGCCGGCAAGCGCAAGATGATCTCCGCGCTCGAGCGCCTGAAGGGGGGCGACGGGCATTCTTCCCTGCCGCAGACCGTGGAAGCCTTCGGCATCATCGGCGTCAAGAAGATGTTCATGACGCACCCGCCGCTGGACGAGCGCATCGCGGCCTTGCAGGCTTCAGGCGCCGTCGGCTGACGGCGCGAAGAAAAAAAGAAAGGCCCGGCGACCCTGTTCGCCGGGCCTTTTTCCATTCCTGGGAGCGGCTCGGCGGACGGCGATGTGTGTCGCCCGGTTTCATACCCCGCCAATAAAAAAGCCGGGGGGGAATCGCTCCGCCGGGGCTCGGGTCGCGTCGGCGGGCCGCTCAGGTCAGCAGCACCACCTCGGGTTCCTGGATGTGGTAGCCCTGGATGTAGTTCACGCCCATCTGCCACATGCGCGCCATCACGTTGGCGTCCTCGACGTGGCTGACGATCGTCTTGATGTGCCGCTGCTTGGCCATCTCCATCAGCTCGGACATCTTCTTCTGGATTTCCTTGTCCGCGAAATTCTGCGTGTAGGAACTATGAAACTTCAGGAAGTTGATCGGCAGGTGTTCGATGAGCTGTGCCGAGTTGGCGCCGATGCCGAAGTGCTCGATGGCCATGCTCGCCCCGGTGTCGCGCACGACCTTGGTCAGCACCTTGGCCTTGCGGATGTGGTTCTGCAGCACGATCTCCTGCACCTCGATGCAGACTTCGTCCTCGCGGAAGCGGCGGCCCTTCAGCGTGTCCTGGAACCAGGCCAGGAAGCTCTCCGCGTCGCGCAGCGAATCCTCGCTGAGCTTGAGGAAGAGCATCGAGGCGTCCTTGCGCTGTTCCCGACCGGCGATGACCTTGATCGCGCGCCCGATCACCCAGCGGTCGATGGAGCGCATCAGGCCCGCCTTCTCGGCGGCGCGGATGAAGTCACTGGCGTGCAGCTCCACGCCTTCCTCGTTGATCATGCGCACCAGCACGTCGAAGTGCTGGCGCGTGTCGCCTTCCAGGCTCGCGATGGTCTGGTAGGCGAGTTTGAAGCGGTTTTCATCGATCGCCTTGCGGATGATGTCCGCCTTGCGCTGATCCTCGCGTTCGACCGCGCTGGCGCGCGCGGTGGGTCCCAGGACCTGTGACCGGTTGCCGCCCTTGGCCGAAAGGTTGCGTGCTTCGCGCACGAGGTCGGCGGCCACCTGGTTGGCAGTGTCGGCGCCGCCGAGTGGGTAGATCGTCACCGAGAGCGTGGCCTGGGATTCGTGGTCGGCCGAGCTGAAGACCATGGCGGAGACGTCGCGCGCGAGCGATTCGGCGATGCTCTCGAACTGCTGCGCGTCGGGACGCGAAACCAGGATCGCGAACTCGTGGGTCGAGAAGCGGAACACGCCCGCGTTGGCGCCGATCGCGAAGGCGATCTTGGCGCCGACCTGCAGGACCACCTGTTCGGCGTCGAGATAGCCCACGCGCTCCTCGAGCGCGGTGAAGTTGTCGACCAAGGCAAAGATCGCCGCTCGCGGTTCGTCGCCGGCGGCGGGCGCTTCGAGCGCCTTGAAGAATTCGATGCGGCCCGAGGCGGCCACTGCGCTGACCACCGCGATCTGCGCGACCTCGGCGCGGATCAGCATCTCGACGAAACTCTCGCCCTCGGTCTCCCCCCGCGTAAGTTGGGCGCGTACAGAGATCTTGTCGCCGGCGCGGGAGAGCAGGGCGCACTCAAGCGGCTTGCCGTCGGCACGGCCGTTGTTGAGCTGTTTGAGGTGGTCGCGAACGCCGGCCTGGTTGTCGGGCGCGATGATGTCCATCAGCGGCACGCCGCTGAGCAGCTCGGCGTCGTCGTAGCCGATCAGCGAGGCGAACGCGGGGTTCACCTTGGAGACGATCCCCTCGAAGATGTGCGCCACAGCGTCGCCGGTGCCGGCGATCAGCTGCGAGTAGCGCGACTCGTAGTCCGCCAGCTGCGATCGCGAGCGCGCGAGCTCGCGCAGGTTGCGGTAGGCGATCAGCTCGCGAACGTAGACGCGTTCGAGGTGGGCCAGGGATTCGGGATCGCCGTCCGCGACCAGGTCGCGCGCACCCACGGCCACGGCCCTGGCGGTGGCGTCGGCGGACAACTGCGAAGCCAGCGCCAGGATCGGCAGGTTGGGCGCGAAGCGGCGGCAGCTGTCGAGCACTCCCTTGATTGGGATATCGGCGGCCCGGTCGGCCGCCATCAGCAGGTCGGGCTGGCTCTTCTGCAGGTGGTGATCCAGGTCCCCGAGCTTCGAGGTCCAGATCGCACGAACCTTGTGGCCCGCGTTGCGCAGGTGGCTCTCGACGCGCTTGGCGTTCTCCTCGAACGGCGCGACCACGAGCAGCAGCGCCGTCGTTGCGGACGGCGTGGCAGCACTGCTGAAAGGAGGAGGATTGTTCACCATGAAAGCCAGGCCTTGGCCGGATCGCCCGCCACTTCGCGAGCCAGTCTGGGAACCAGGTACCCGGGAGAGATGCCGGACAAGTCTCGCATCAGCTGTCGCGCCCCCGGCTCTGGAACCTCGAAGTGGGCCGCGCCTTCCACGCGGTCAAGCATGTGCAGATAGTAGGGGAGAATCCCCAAGGCGAACAATCGTTCGTGCAATGCCTGAAGGGCGCTGGTCGTGTCGTTCACGCCGCGCAGCAGGACGGACTGGTTCAGCAGCAGCCAGCCGCTGGCCCGCACGTCCGCGCAGGCGCGCTCGACCGTCGCATCCAGCTCCTGCGCGTGATTGGCGTGTACGACCATGACCTTGTCCAGCGGCAGGGCGCGCAGGATCTTGAGCAGGCCGGCGTCGATTCTCTCCGGCAGCACGATCGGCTGGCGCGTGTGGACGCGGACGCGCCGCAGGTGGGGGATACGCGCCAGGCCCTCGAAAAGCTCCGCCAGGCGTTCGTCCGACAGCGAGAACGGATCCCCACCCGACAGGATGGCCTCATGGATCGTCGTGTCGGCAGCCAGGCGGTCCAGTGCCGGCTTCCAGTGTCCGCGGGCCGCCAGGCTGTCCGAGTACGGGAAGTGCCGGCGAAAGCAGTAGCGACAGTGCACGGCGCAGGCACCGGTGGTGATCAGCAGCGCCCGCCCCTGGTACTTGTGCAGCACGCCATCGCCCTTGGCGGCGTGGAGGTCGCCGACCGCGTCGGCCTGGAAACCGGGCACCGACTCCGCCTCGCGCGCCGACGGCCAGACCTGCAGGAACAGCGGGTCGAGCGGGTCGCCCTTCTTCATGCGGGCCGCGAAACCCCGGGGCACCCGCAACGGGAAGTCACGCAGCCGCGGCAGGTCGAGCTGAGGCAGGGCGGGATCGAGTTCGAGCCAGGCTAGCAGTTCGGCCGGGCGCGTGAACGCCTCGCGCAAGGCGTGCTGCCATGGCGGGGCCTGTCTGCTGGTAGGTTGTGCCTGTATCATTCGCGCCGCATTTTCGCCGCCGGCCGGACCCGCAGCAAACCGCGCCGGCCATACCCCCTACCGAGCGATTCCAATGGCATCCGTCAGCACCAACGAGATGAGGTCCGGCACCAAGGTGCTGGTCGATGGCGAACCCTACTCCATCGTCGAGAATGAGTACCGCAAACCCGGTAAGGGTCAGGCCACCAACAGCATCAAGATCCGCAGCCTGAAGACCGGCCGCGTGATCGAGCGCACCCTCAAGTCCGGCGATACCTGGGAGCTGGCGGACATCGAGGAAGTGGAAATGCAGTACCTCTACAACGACGGCGAGTTCTGGCACTTCATGAACCCCGGCACGTTCGAGCAGATCCAGGCCGGTCGTGCCGCGTGCGAGGAAGCGGCCAAGTGGATCAAGGGTGAGGAGACCTGCAAGATCCTGTTCTTCAACGGCCTGCCGATGTCGGTCACCCCGCCCAATTTCGCGCTGCTGACGATCACCGCGACCGATCCGGGTCTGCGCGGCGACACCAGCGGCGGCGGTGGCAAGCCGGCCACGCTGGAAACCGGCGCCGTCGTGCGCGTTCCGCTGTTCGTGCAGCAGGGCGAACTGGTCAAGGTCGACACCCGCACGGGCGAATACCTGAGCCGCGCCGGCAAGTAAAAATGCCGGGACTCGGGACTCGGGACTCGGGGCTCGGCGAAACGTCCTGGCGGCCGAGTGCGAGCCTCGAGACGATAAAAGCGCGGACGGAACTGTACGGTGCCGTCCGCGCTTTTTTTGCGCGGCGCGCGGTGCTGGAAGTGGATACGCCCGTGCTGTCCGCGCACGCCACGGTCGATCGTCATATCGAGTCCTTCGCGGTGCCAGGTGGCGGCTGGCTGCAGACCTCGCCCGAATTCGCGATGAAGCGCCTGCTCTGCGCCGGCAGCGGCCCGATATTCCAGATCGCGCCCGCGTTCCGTCGCGAGGAACGCGGGCGCCACCACAACCCGGAATTCCGCCTGCTCGAGTGGTACCGGCCCGGGTGGGACCATCACCTGCTGATGGACGAGGTCGAAGAGCTCTTTCACGCGCTCGGCATCGGCGCGGGCAGCACTTTCAGGCGGATGAGTTATCGCGAGGCTTTCCTGCTGCACGCGGGCCTCGATCCATTCACCGAGTCGGTGCCGGCCCTGCGCGAGCGGGCGATGGCGGGCGCGGTGCCGATGCTGGACATGGGTCGCCGCGAGCAGGATCGCGACGCCTGGCTGGACCTGTGGATGTCGCACCGGGTGGGGCCGAAGCTGGGCCTGGAAGCGCCGGTCTTCGTGCACGACTTCCCGGCCAGCCAGGCCGCGCTCGCGCGCGTGCGAGATGACGACCCGCCGGTCGCCGAGCGCTTCGAGCTGTTCTGGCAGGGGCTGGAGCTGGCCAACGGTTTCCACGAGCTGTCGAACGCCGGCGAGCAGCGGCGTCGCTTCGAGGGCGACATGGCCTGGCGCGAGGCGCAGCTTCGCGTGGTGCCGCCCATGGACGTGCACCTGCTGTCCGCCCTGGAGGCGGGCCTGCCGAATTGCTCGGGTGTCGCGGTCGGGATCGATCGCCTGCTGATGCTGCGCCTGGGTCTGCAACATCTCGCGGAGGTGATCAGCTTCGACTCGCAGCGCGCCTAGGAGCACGGCCCGCAGGACGCGCGCGGCTTAGGGCCTGTTAACGCTTAGTGGGTCGCTGCGTTGCCCTCTGAGTTCAAGCCAGTCAAGGCGTGACCGAGGAGGTTTGCTGACTGCAAATGACGAGGGAGCAACGCAGGATGGCTTGAACACAGAGAGCAACCCTCCGGGGCCGGCCCGTTTTGGCCCATCGCTGCGTCCCTCCGTCGGCCTTGGGGAGTACCCAAGGCCTCCGCTCATGTACTTTGAGTACATCACGCTCCTACTTCCTTGCGCCGGGCCAAAACGGACTCGGCCGCAGCGATCCACCAAGCGTTAACAGGCCCTAGTCGGGGTCCACGACCGCGGGCAGCGTGAAGTGGAATGTGGCGCCCCTGCCGGGCGCCGACTCCACCCAGATGCGACCGCCATGCCCGCTCACGATCTTTTCGCAGATGGCCAGGCCAATGCCGGTGCCGTCGTAGGCGGTGCTGTGCAGCCGCTGGAAGATGCGGAAGATGCGCTCCTGGTGGCGGGGCGCGATCCCGATGCCGTGGTCGCGCACGGAGATGCGCCACATGCGGTCTTGGCGCTGCGCGTGGACGTGGATGCGCGGCGCATTTCCGGGCTGGAACTTCATCCCGTTCACGATCAGGTTCTGCAGCACCTGGAAGATCTCGAGACGCGAGCCGCGCACGCGTGGCAACCGGTCGTGCGTGATCAGCGCATCGCGCTCGTGCACGATGCCTGCGAGCTGAGACTCGACCTCGGCCAGAACCGCGTTGCAGTCGACTTCCGCGAAGGCGTCCTCGTTGCGCCCGATGCGGGACAGCGCGAGCAGGCCGTCGATGAGCGACTTCATGTGCTTGGCGCTTTGCTCGATGTGCGACAGGAATTCTTCGCCCTTGCCCTCCAGAACCTTGCCGCTGTACCGCTCCTTGAGCAGCTGCACGAAGCTCATCACGCCGCGCACCGGCGCCTGCAGGTCGTGCGAGGCCACCGACGCGAACTGCGCGAGTTCCTTGTTGCTGCGTTCCAGGTCGGCCGCGTAGCCGACCAGCTGTTCCTGCGCGTTTCGCAGTTCGGTGGTGCGCGTGGCCACGGCCTCCTCGATGCGCGCCTGTCGCGCCAGCAGCACGAGCAGCAGCATGCCCAGCAGTGCCGCCATCGACAGGCCGGCCGCTAGCACGCCCCAGGCCAGCCACGAGCGGTGCGCCACGAGGTAGGCGGCGGAGAGGGTGAATTCGACTGTCCAGCTGCGGTCCGCCACGCGGATCGGCGCCGTCCAGCTGTGCGCGATCTTCGAGACCGGCGTTCCGAGGTCGGCGCCCATCGTGATCGTCTGCCTGCTGGTGCTGGCCGCGCTGTCGCTTACGCGGACCTGCAGGCCCTGCTCGCGCAGTCCGACGAGGGCACGCTGCAGCAGCGGGTGCAGGCGCAGCACGGCCGACGACAGGCCTATCGGCACGGCAGTGCTCTCCCGGTACACCGCCAGGTAGAGCAGGGTGCTCAGCTCGGGCGTTTCGTCCTGCAGCGGGTTCAACCAGTCAGTGGCGACGCTGCGCCCGGACGCCAGCGCGCGCCGCACCGCGTCACGCCGGAGCGGCTCGGAGGCGACGTCAAAACCGACCACCTGCCGGTTCGTGCTGTCCGGCACGATGTAGGCGACGGGGTAGTACTCGGCGCGCGGGGCCGCCGCGACGAAGCCGTCGCCGCCCGGCGCGAGTTCGACGATCCGGTAGCCGGCCGCGCCCTCGTCGTGCATCGACTGTTCGAACGCGCCACGTCCGGCCTGCTCGACGCGCGGCAGCCACCCGACGGTCTGCACTTCGGGGTACTGCGGCAGCAGGCGTTGCGTGAACGTCACGAATTCGCGGCGGCCCACGCGGGGGGTCGCGGAATGGAAGCTGCCCAGCGCGATGAGCATGTTGAGGTTGTTGTCGACGGCCGACTGCAGCGAGTCCGAGAAGCGGTGCGCGCTGTCCTCGAACATGCGCGTCTGCCGTTTCTCCTCCGCCGCACTCACGTAGAAGAACAGCGCGACCACGGCGGCGTACACGACGCCCATCGGCACGCTCAGCGCGATCTGCTGGCGGCGCCACTGCTCGCGCGGCCGCAGCGACCACGCGCAGATCAGCGGCATGAAGATCAACACGCCGATGGAATCGCCGACCCACCACGTCAGCCAGTTGAACGGCAGGTTGTCCGTCGGGATCAAGCCCATCGACCACAGGCTTGCGACGCCCACGCTGGCGCTGACCACGCAGCTCACCGGCCCGCCGAGCATCAGGATGCGGATGATCTCGTGCTCGCCGACGAAGATGTTGCGGAAGCCATCGCCGCCGCGCCGGATGATCCATGCACCCAGCAGCGCCTGCGTGCCGGCGCCGCAGCCGATGCACAGCGCCAGTCCCAGCGAGCGCAGCAGCAGGGCGGTGGTGCCCGATTCCCACGACGTGGAGATGTTGACCAGGAACGAGCCGAGTACGACGCCCGGCATGGTGCGGTAGCCCCACAGCAATACTGCGGCCAGGGCCACGCCGGACGCTGGCCACACCGCGGTGGCGTAGCCGGGGGGGATGGCGAGCAGAAGGCCCAGCCGCGCCGAGGCGGCGTAGGCGAGCGCGACGATCAGGATCCGCACCACCAGATCACGAAGCGACGTCCTCGCCGGCAGCGTGTCCGCGATCGCGGGTGCAGGCATTTCGGGGCGGGCGCCGGGTACTAACGCGAGGTGCCGCGGCGCGCGGGATCGTTGAGCCAGATCTGGCGCTCGCGCTGCGCGCGGCCCGCGACGAGTTCCGGCAGGTCCTCCGCGCCGACCCAGCCGGCATACCAGAGGCCTTGCAGCGCATCGCAGGACAGATCGATGCAGGCCTGCGCCTCCTTCTCCTGCTCGACACCCACAGCCACCACTTCGAGCTTGCAGACCTGCGCGGCGGCCATGATGCCGGCCACCAGGGCGCGCTGGGACGGGCCGTCGCCCGACAGGCCTCGCACCACGCTCGCGTCCAGCTTCACGCCGTCGATCGGCAGACCCGTGAGCAGTCGCAGCGACGCGAGGTCGCGGCCGAACTTGTCGAGTACGACGCGCACCCCGATCGCGCGCAGGCCTACGAGGTTGTCGATCAGGGCCTTGGGAGGATTGTCGAGCAGGTGCTCCGCGATCTCGATCTGCAGCGTCCCATGCGGCAGGCTCTCGCCGTCGAGCACGGCGGCGAGAGCCTGGGGAAAGCCTTCGACGGCGACCTCGACTGCCGACATGTTCACGGCGAGGCGCCCGGACACGGGGCCCAGGTGGTGCCAGCGCGACCAGTGGCCGCAGGCGGTGCGCAGCACCCATTGCCAGAGATTGCTGCGCTCGCCGAGTTCCTCCGAGGTGCGCAGCAATTCTTCCGGCGATCCCCACTTGCCGTCGCGGCGCTGGCGCAGAAGGGCCTCCACGCCGGCGACCGCGCCCCGACCGCCGGCCCAGGGTTGGTACACCAGGCCCGCGTCTTCCACGGGCACCGCGCTGACCGTGCTCAGGACCTGCGGCGCCAGCTTGCCGGCCGGGCGCACGCGCACTTCGCCGCCACCCTCACGCTTGACGCGGTACATCAGCTCGTCGGCATGCAGCAGTAGCTGCTCCAGCGAATCGCCGTGATCGGGAAAGATCGCCGCGCCGGCACTCGCGCCCATGCGGATGCCGCGGCCCTCGACGTGCGTGATCGCGCGCACGGCCGACACCAGGCGGGTGCCGGTCTCGCGAACGTCGGATTCGTCGCGCACCGCGACCTGCATCACCACGAATTCGTCGCCGCCGATGCGCGCGATGATGTCGCCGGCGCGCACCGCGGAACGCAGCGCGTCGGCCACCGCCACCAGCGCGGCGTCGCCGATCGCATGGCCGTGCCGATCGTTGACCGCCTTGAAGCCGTCGAGGTCGAGGAAGCAGAAGGCCAGGCGCCCGTTCACGCGGCGCGCCTGCGCCATCGCGTCGCGCGCCCGCTCGTGCAGCAGCTGGCGGTTGACCAGGCCCGTCAGCAGGTCGTGGCCGGCGAGCAGCTTCTGCTGCTGGTTCTCGCGGTCCAGGTGCGCCAGCAGGCCGTGGCGCTGGATCGCGTGGTGCACGTGCCGCAGCAACTGCATCGAGTTGAGTCGCCCCTTGACCAGGTACTCCTGTGCGCCCAGGCGTAGCGCCTCGATCGCGCGGTCCTCGTCGTCCAGGCCGGTCATCACGACGATGGCGACGTGGCTGCTGGCCGCGCGCACGCGCTGGACGTTCTCCACGCCTTCGCCGTCGGGCAGGCCCAGGTCGAGCAGCACGCAATCGTAGGAAAGTGTCAGCAACTCCTGCTCGGCCTCGGTCACCGTGGTGACGTGCTTCACCGAGGGGCGTTCTTCGGGCGCGGCCTGTTCGAGCATCTCGACCAGCAGGAACGCGTCGATCGCATAGTCCTCGACCAGCAGGATCGACAGCGGGCGGACAACGACGTCCGCGCTCACGTAGGCTTCCCCTTGTCACTGAAGCCGACGCCCAGTCCCAGTTCGCGGATCGCGCATGCGAGTTCGGAGGCGTCCATGCACCTGGACATGAAGGTGTCTGCGCCTTCCGCGAGACATTGGCGACGAAATTCGGGCGAGTCCAGGGTGGAGTAGGCAAGGACTTTCGGGCGATCGCTGCGGTTCAGAAACCGGCCCCTGAGCGCCGCCCTCACTTCGCTGCCGCTCATTTCGGGCATGTGCTGATCGAGGATCACCGCGTCGTAACCTTGACGGTCGATCAGCGCGAGGGCCTGCGGGCCCGAGCCAGCTTGCTCGCAGTCAATGCGCACCGCGCACTCGCGGCGGAAATCTTCCACCAGGCACTCGAAAAGCTGCCGATCCTGCGGGCTGTCCTCGACCACGAGCAGGCGCATGGTATGGGTCATGGGAGCCCGTACGCTGCGGCGGGCGCCAGAAAAATAGCGCGCGGGAGCGCTTCAAAATATGGCGTCGCCGCGGTCGCGGCGCTTGCTGCCAGCACGGTGATTCCCCTTGAACTGCCCCGCATTACTGCACATCCCGTGCCGCGGAGGGGCACCTGTCTGGCGGAACTCGGATTGTCGGTAGAAAAAACCGGAACCGACGGTCGACGCAGGTCTCTTGTAAAGCCTGCTACGTCGTTCGGAAAACGTCGAGTGCGAAACGCAGGATCAGCAGACCGACGACGAAAAGAAAAAGCAGTCGCACGAAACCGCTGCCGCGGCGGATGGCGAGGCGCGACCCGACCAGCCCACCGGTGAGATTGCACGCAGCCATCGGCAGCGCCAGCCACGGGATCACGTGACCGCGCGGAACGAAGTAGGCGATGGCCGCGACGTTGGTCACCACGTTCACGATCTTGGCCGAGGCGGACGCGTGCAGGAACGAAAAGCCGAACGCGCCCACGAAGGCCAGCACGAGAAAACTGCCGGTGCCCGGGCCGAAGAACCCGTCGTAGAAGCCGATCGCGGCGCCGGTCGCCAGGCCCGCCAGGACCTGCGCGACGCGACCCAGGCGTGGCGCGTGCAGCACGCCGAAATCCTTTCGCCACAGCGTGTACGCGAGCACCAGCACGAGCACGAACAGGATCAGCGGGCGCAGCGCCCGGGGATCGAGATGACTGACCGTGGCGGCGCCCGCGTATCCGAACAGCAGCGCCGTGAGCGCGGTGGGCAGGATCGACTGCCATGGCAGCCGTACGTGCCGCGAGTACTGCCATACCGCCGCGGATGTGCCGAACACCGAAACGCACTTGTTGGTGCCGAACAGCGTCGCGATCGGCGTGTCCGGCAGCAGGATCAGCAGCGCCGGGACGAGGATCAGGCCGCCGCCGCCGACCACCGCGTCGAGTAAGCCGGCCAGGAACGCGAAGCCGCACAGCATGCCGACCAGCCCTGTGGGTTCGACGCTCATCGCCGGTAGAATTCAACACACATGACCAACTATTCTCCCCGCCTTTCGCGGCTCATCGAGTCCTTGCGCAAGCTGCCCGGCGTCGGCCCGAAGTCGGCCCAGCGCATGGCGTTCCACCTTCTGGACCGGGATCGCGGGGCCGCCGAAAAGCTCGCGGTCGCGCTCACCGACGCGCTCACCGGCATCAGCCGCTGCAAGACCTGCCGCATGTTCTGCGAGGACGAGGCCTGCCGCTACTGCACGCCGGCGCGGGCGGCCTGCGGACAGCTCTGCGTGGTGGAGACACCGGCCGACCTGATGGCGCTGGAAGCCGGCACCTCGTATCGCGGCCGCTACTTCGTGCTGATGGGGCGACTGTCGCCGCTCGACGGCATCGGTCCGGCGGAGCTGGGCCTATCGGTGCTGCAGGACGTGCTCGACGAGGGCGGCGTTGAGGAAATGATCGTGGCCACCAATCCGACGGTCGAGGGGGAGGCGACCGCCTACTACCTGGCGGAAATCGCGAAGGCCGCCAAGCTGAAGGTCTCGCGCATCGCGCACGGCGTGCCGATGGGCGGAGAGCTGGAGTACGTGGATGGCGGCACACTCACACACGCGTTGTCGGGGCGCACGCCGGTGTGAGCGGCGGGCATGAAACAGGGCGGCGACAAGGCCAAGGAACAGGACAAGGGGTTCGAGGTGACGAGACTTTTTCTTCCCGGGAAATGGGCAGCGCGCTTTTCCGTGATGTTCGCGTGCGGCGCCATCCTCGGGCTGCCAGCGTCGGCGGCGCAGATCGAAGCCCTGAGCAAGCCCTACGCGATCCTCGTGTACGCGGACTGGTGCTTCAACTGCAAGCAGATCATCCCGCGTCTCGACAAGCTCCTTCCCAGGTACGCCGACCGCATCGAGTTCGAGCGCTTCGACATGACCAACGAGGATCGCAAGCTGCGTTCGCGCCAGCGCGCCAAGGACCTGGGCGTTGGCCCGATCTACTTCGCCAACAAGGGCACCGGGGTCGTGCTGTTGATCGATCGCAAGCGCGAGAAGGTGGGGGAGCTGCGTTACACCCTGAGTGACGAGCAGATGATCGCGGAGCTCGACGCCCTGGCCGCGGGGAAGCCGGTGCCGCAGATGGTGCCGGCGGCCGAGGCTGCAGCCGCACCGCAATGACCCTCGCTATTTTTGCCGCTGCTCGTCCCGATTAGCCTGCGCGCAGCGAGCGGGCGTATCGAGGGACGCGCGCTCACTGCAGCCGGCGGGTGTTTCCATACGCCGGTCTCGCGGCTGCTCGGGGCGAGCGAAACGCGTGTCCGCCGCAGCGTGCGCACCGCGCACGTTCCGGCCGACCTCATCCCGGCATTTCCTGCGCGGCGCCCACGCCACGGCCGTCAGTCCTCCCGCAACGCATCGATCTTCGCGGCGCAGATGAAGTCGTTCTCCGTGAGCCCGTTCGCCGCGTGCGTCCAGTACTCGACCGTGCAGGTCTTGTAGCCGAACGACACGTCGGGATGGTGATCCTCGCGGTGCGCGATGTACGCGACCGCGTTCACGAAGGCGGTCGTGTGGTAGTAGTTCTTGAACTCGAACGTCGCGCGCAGGCCCTTGCCCTCGTTCACCAGGTTCCAGCGCGCGTTCACCTGCGACTGCAGTTTCGAGATCGCGCCCGCATCCAGCGGCGGCACGCCGCCTTCGCAGGGGACGCAGCGTTGCTCGGTCAGCTTGCTCATGGCTTGGTTCCTTCGATGACCTTGGGGAGCTCGCTGGCAGGCGAGGGCGCAGCCACGATGACCACCGGCTTCTTGCGCCACAAGCCGCCCGACGAATACTGCTCCCAGCCCCAGCGCAGCCAGTTGAGCAGGCTGTTCGCGAGCCACAGCGCCCACAGCAGCATCAGCCCGCGGTAGAACCAGATCGAGACCGAGATCACCCATGCGCCCGGCAGCGCGGTCTGGAAGCGATCGTGGAACCATCGCAGGTCCTGCGCGCTCGAGCCATTGCCCGCGATCTGCATGTCGGGCGTGCCGAGCAGGCCCTGCGCGACCGCGCCCGCAAGCGTCGACAGCGCAGCGACTGTCCAGATGGCGAGCACGATCTGCATGACGTTGAAGCGGCGGGCGCTCCAGCCTTCGGGCACACGCGGTCGCAGCGCGAGCGCGAACAGCCAGCCCGCGACCACCGCGGCGCCCGCGATCGGAATCTGCGACAGGCCGATCATCAGCAGCGCCCACTGCAGGCCCTTGAGCGGCGTCAGGCCCACGCGACCCAGCGCGAGCGCCACCACGAGCATCACCGCGAGCACGCCCCAGAACAGGACGGCCGGACCCAGCGCCGGGCCGCCGACGAGCAGCACCCAGCGATCGCCCGGCAGTTGCACGTTGAGGCGCGCGTTGACGCCTGGCGTGCCGGGTTCGAGCGCGGGCGTGCGCGTGAGGACTCGGAGGCCCTCGTCGGCGCGAAGACTCAGCGAGATCGCCTGCGCGCCCGGATGCAGCGGCAGGATCACGCGATCGCCCTCGAGCCGCGCGGGTTGCGCCTGGCCGTCGATCTCGAGGCCCTGCAGTGACAGCCCGGCGGGCAGCTTGATCACGTGCTGCCCGCCCTGGCTCGCGCGCAGCGACAGCGCCAGCGTGTAGTCGGTGGCGCGCATGCCGGGCTGCACGGTGAGTTCGGCGGCATCCAGGGTCATGACCTGGCCCTGCACCGCGGCAGGCCGCGCGATCTGCGCTCCCACTTCCTCGCCCGGCCAAGGCCGGAACGTGACCAGGCGCCATTCGCCTTCCTGGTTGCTCACGGCGGCCAGGCCCGTGAAATCCACGTGCCAGAGCGGGCTCACGTCGAAGCGCCAGGTCTCGACGACGTCCGTCGCCTCGCTCGCCTTGAGCTTGAGATCGGCGACGGTGGCGATGCGCGAGGCCCAGGTGACCTGCGTCTGGCCCGGCGCGAAGCTCGCCTGGATCCTGCCGGCGACCACGCGTACGGAATCGCCCGTGACGGTCTCACCGGGCAGCGCAGGCAGGTTGACGATGGAGGCGCCCTGCGCGTTTCCGAAGCGCGACAGCGTGGACTCCGCGCTCCAGACCAGGCCGAGCTGGAGCGTGCGCGTCAGGCGCAGCAGGGGCGGAAGCTGCTGCGAATTGCCGTCCGCGGACGTCGTCCCCGCGGCGTCGTCCGCGCGACGCTCGCGGATGAGGTCGATGACGCTGCCGGGACGGCCCTGCGCATCAATGCCGGTCACGAGCCAACCGCTGGCGTCGACGCTCGCCTGCTTGGGTGCAGGCGAGGTCGGCAGTTGCAACTGGCCAAAGCCCGTGAGGTCGCCGCTGACGACCACGGTGTGGTGGCCCTGGGGGACGCGCACCCACAGCGCGCCGGCCCCGTCGCGCAGCAGGTCGGCGTTCTTCTCGTCGAGCAGCACGGCCTGCGGCTGCCACACGCGGCTCTGGCCGGCCGCGAGCTGCGGCACGGGCAGCGGAAGCGCGGTGTCGATCTGCGCCTCCGATGCCAGCCTCACCACGAGGCGTTCGCCGTTGGCGACGTTCACCTGCAGGCGCGACCAGTTGGCGCAGTAGGGCAGGCAGTCGGGCGGCGCGACGAGTCGTTCACGCAGCTCGTCGAGCACCGAGGTCGAGGGCGGCTGCGGCGGCATGATCGGCGGGGGCGCGCTCAAGTCCTGCGCGCTTGCGGGCGCGGGCGTCATCAGCATGCCGGCGGTGAAGGCGACGGCTGCGAACAACAGCGCGGCGCTGGCAGCACGCGTCGGCGGCTTGGGCAGTCGCGGCAAGATCTGCAGCCAGCGTACGGCCAGCAGCGCGATCAGCGCGATCGACAGCCAGCCCAGCGTGCGCGTCAGGAACGGCGGCATCAGCCAAAGCCGGAAAGTCTGGTCTGCGGTGACCGGGCCCGACCAGCTCAGGGTGGCCTCGCGCCAGGTCCAACCGGGCAGGCCGGGGCCGGTCTGCGTGAGCACGTTCGGGTCGAGCTTCTGGATCGAGGCCTGCGAGACGTTGTTCGACACGTCCATCGCCTTCTTCATCATCACGCGGCCGCGCGGGGCGTTGGCGGAGGCGTCGTCAGAGGCGATCGACATCGCGGCTTCCATCGGCGCGGGCGCGGCGACCGGCGCGCCGCCCGCCATCATCTCCTGGTTGGCCATGCCGGCGCGGCCGCCGGCGTAGCCATCGAAACTCGCGAAGCCGTACTCGTTTTCCAGCTGCGGATACAGGCTGATGCGCGCCTGCTGCACCGCGAAGGGCAGCGCGATCAGCGCCAGCGCGCCTGCGGCGATCCATTGGTAGCCCAACAGCAGTCTGCGCAGCCGGCCGCTGCCGTCGAAAGAACTCGGCAGCGCGCGCAGCAAGGCGATCGCGGCGATGAGATTCAACCAGGCCCAGCGCGGCGCGCCGGGTTCGTGCCAGGTCAGCGCGAGGGTGAGCAGCGTCAGCGCCGCGGTGGCGCGACCGAACAGGCGCAGCGCCGCGATCGAGGCGATCAGCACCAGGAACAGGTCCAGCAGGCTCCAGCGCGACAGCCAGGTGTCCGGCACATTGTCCACGCCGGGCGCCGCGATCAGCCGCCACGCCGGTGGCAGGTGCAGGGTGGTGTCGATGCCCTGAAGGTCGGTGTTCCAGCCGCCCGCGGGAATCGTGCGCGCGCCGTCCTCGATGCGGCTGTCCGCGACCAGATTCAGCGCGCCGTGGCGCACTTCCACGCCGGTGCCATCGCCGTGCTTGGTGATCAGCTGTGGCTCGTTGTCGACCTGCACGCGGCCGAGCGCGATCGGGTTCTGCGCGTCGAGTCGCCAGCTGCGCGCGAGCTTGCCGCTGAGCTGGTCCTGCAAAGTGAAGCCGCCGCCGTCGAAGTCGAGCCAAAGCTGGCGGTTCAAACGTAGCTCGTCCGGCGTCAGGTCCGGGCTGCCGCGCTGCGTCTGGGTCAGCTTGAGCGTCGATGCGGGTTCCACGAGAAACGCGGGCAGACCCTGCCACTCGGCCGGCACGCCGACCTGGCGCGGATCGGTCGGCGGCACGCCGGAAGGTTCGATCACGCGCAGTTCGTGGTGCGCCTGCAGCGACCAGACTTCCTGCGCCGCCCACTGGTCGTGCGCCGGCGCGGCGGTGAGCGAGGTCACCGGCGCGGTCGAGCGCGCGACGATCGTCAGCCGCCACTGTCCGGGCCGCAGCTGCACGCGCAGCGTGCCGTCGTCTTCGAGCCGCGCCGGCAGGTCGCCCGACAGCGACAGTGGCACCAGACCGGGCAGCAGCACGGGACCGACGCTTTCCTCGCGAACTTCGCCACCGGCATCGATCTCGATCTGCGTGGTGACCGTGAGCGGGATGTCGTCGTCGATGAGGCGGAACACGCGCAGGTCGAGGCGCTCGGCCTGCGCATCGGCCACGGCCGCGCGGCGTCCCAGCCAGAGCTGGTTCTGCTCGTCGCGCTGCGGGTGCGGCAGCGCGCGGCCGTTGAGTGTTAGTTCGACGAGACCGCTGTCCGGCGGCACGCGCAGCGATTCGGGCAGCACGCTCCATTGAAATCGTCCCTGCACCGCGTGCGCGCCGGATTCCAGCCACAGCGCGGGCGATCCCTGGCGATCGAGCACCGCAGCACTGCGGCCGTCGACGTTCACGTCCTGCGGCCAGCGCGGGCCGTCGCCCGGCAGCGACAGCCAGCCTGGCGCGAGCAGGGTGGCGCGCATCTGGAAGCGGCCGCCGTCGGCCGCCAGGTCCAGCGAGAGCTGCGAGGGCCACAGGCACAGGCGCTGGCGACCGTTGTCGTGCGCGGGCGGGCAGAAGCGGGCCTCCTGGCCCTGCAGGACCCAGGGCACCCAGGACTTCAGCGGGTCCGGCACGTCCCGGGTCGGCAGGGGAGCGGCGCTGGCAGACACGGTGGCGAGCAGGGCCACGAGGACGGCGACGACGAGGACGCGGACGTTCATGCGGGACATCCCTGGATCGATTCGAAGAATTGGGCAGCGGGTCGAACGGGCGCGGCCGGGTGCAACGTGACCCTGCCGTTAGCCTAGCCCGGTCCCAGACCGAGTTCTCCTTGTCAACGGATGGCGCGTCGAAAAGGGGTCAACTCAGATCTGCGCCAACGCGTGTTCGAGGTCGGCACGCAGGTCGTCCACGTCCTCGATACCCACCGACAGCCGGCACAGGCTGTCCGTGATCCCGACCTTGGCCCGCTCGGCGGCCGGAATACTGGCGTGGGTCATGATCGCCGGGTGCTCGATCAGGCTCTCCACACCGCCGAGGGACTCAGCCAGCGAGAACAGCTCGGTCGCTTCGAGGAAGCGGCGGCTGCCGGCGAGGTCGGTCTTCAATTCGATCGTGATCATGCCGCCGAAGCCCCTGGGCATCTGCGCGATCGCGAGCGCGTACTGCGGGTGCGAGGCCAGGCCCGGGTAGTGCACACGCTCGACCCGGGGGTGCCGCTCGAGCCAGCCCGCGAGTTCGAGCGCGCTCTCGCAGTGGCGCTGCATGCGCAGCGCCAGGGTCTTCACGCCGCGCAGCGCCAGGTACGCATCGAAGGGCCCCGCCACGCTGCCTACCGCGTTCTGCAGGAAGCGCACGCGATCGGCCACATCCTTGTTGTCGCCGGCCACGACGACGCCGCCGACCATGTCCGAGTGCCCGTTGAGGTACTTGGTCGCCGAGTGCATCACGAGGTCGAAGCCGTGCTCGAGGGGCCGCTGCAGGCAGGGACTCGCGAAGGTGTTGTCCGCTACGCACAGCAGTCCATGCGCGTGCGCCAGCGCCGCTATCGCCGAGAGATCGGCCAGTCGCAGCATCGGATTGGTCGGCGTCTCCACCCAGACGAGCCTCGTGTTCGGCCGGATCGCCCGCACGAGGTTCTGCGGGTCGCGCAGGTCGACGTAGCTGAAGGAATGTCCGGCGGAACGCTCACGTACCTTGGCGAACAGGCGATAGCTGCCGCCATAGATATCTTCGCTGGCGATCACGTGGCTGCCGGCGTCGAGCAGTTCGAGCACCGTCGCCGAGGCCGCCATGCCCGAGGCGAAGGCCCAGGCGCGCGTGCCCGATTCCAGCGCCGCCACGCAGCGTTCCCAGGCGAAGCGCGTGGGATTGTGCGAGCGCGAATACTCGAAGCCCTTGTTCACGCCCGGCGAGTCCTGCACGTAGGTGGAGGCCTGTGAGATCGGCGGCATCACGGCGCCGGTCGCGGGATCGGGCGACTGGCCGGCGTGGATGCACAGCGTCGAGAAGTTCGGTTTGGGCTTGGTCGTCTTCATTCGCGTGCCGGCGTGTCGAGGGCCCCGGCCCCTTCGCCGAGAGCTTAGCCGCTTCGTTCCGCGCGACCACGTGTTTAGGATGCGTCTCGCCCCACCCCGAATCGAGTCCGCCATGGCCGTGCACGAAGACAATCTCATCTGGATCGACCTGGAGATGACCGGCCTCGTGCCCGAGCAGCACCGCGTGATCGAGATCGCGACCCTGGTCACGGATTCGCATCTGAACCTGCTCGCGGAAGGGCCGATGATCGCGATCCATCAGTCGGACGCGGAACTCGCCGCGATGGACGAGTGGAACACGCGACAGCACGGTGGGTCGGGGCTCACGCAACGCGTGCGCGACAGCCGCGTGGGTGAGGACGAAGCGCAGGCGCGCACGATCGAGTTCCTGTCGAAGTGGGTGCCGGCGGGCAAGTCGCCGATGTGCGGCAACTCGATCTGCCAGGACCGTCGCTTTCTGGCGCGCTGGATGCCGGGACTCGAGCGCTTCTTCCACTACCGAAACCTCGACGTGTCCACGCTCAAGGAGCTGTGCCGCCGCTGGATGCCCGACGTCGCGAAGGCTTTGACCAAAAGCTCGACGCACCTGGCGCTCGACGACATCCGCGACTCGGTCGCCGAGCTCCAGTACTACCGCGAGCACTTCCTCAAGCTGCCTGCGAGAAGCTGAAAAATCGTCGACGCGATCTCTTGAAAGACTTGAGCTGGGCCCTAGTTTTTCAGTCATGCGGCGACGTGCCGCTCAACTCGAAAACCAGGAGACACCAATGTACGTTCGTTACCAGCAGCCGTGGGCGTTGCACCGCGAATGGCTTCGTGAAGCCGGCCGCGCGTTCGATCGCACCGGCGGCGAAACCAGCCCCACGGAGTGGTCGCCGGCCGTGGACATCGAGGAGTACACCGACCGCTTCGTGCTGCGTGCCGACGTCCCGGGCATCGACCCGGCGAGCGTCGAGGTCACACTCGACAAGGGTGTGCTCACCCTGTCGGGTTCGCGCGAGCAGATTGTCGACAAGACCGTCGCGCCCGAGCAGCGCCGCGTCGAGCGCGCCAATGGACGGTTCCAGCGTCGTTTCACCCTGCCGGATACCGTCGATGCGGATTCCGTGAGCGCGAGCGGGAAGCATGGCGTGCTTGAAGTGGTGATCCCGAAGCGCCCGCAGGTGCAGCCGCGTCGCATCTCTGTGACGCATTGAGGCTCGCTGTCGCTGCATGGCGCGCTGAGAGGCAGGCCAGTCTGGCGGGGCGCGGAGAGCGCCCCGCCATTTTCTTTTTCGTGATGCGCTGGCTGCCTGCGCAGCCGGCGCCGACGAAGGCTCCGCGTTCCGACGTTAAGGCGCTGGAACCGCCGTGAAACCGGCCGCGGTCGCTTGATCGGTCAGGATGTCCACCGTTCTGTCCAGCAGTCGATGGCCATGAACGTGACGAAGGCCGCGTCCGCGTTGGCCAACGGAACGTCGGTCAGCCCAAGCGCAGGCGAATCCGAGAACGGAACCTCCGTGCCCCCGCCTCCTCCGCGGTCCGCCAGCATCGACGCGACGGCCGGCGGCTATGTGCAAGATTGTCGCTCCGATGTTGGTCCCCACCTTGCGTCTCGGCGGGTTGACTCAATATCCGCGTGACGACGGATGGGTGGCGCGCCGCGACGGTTACCAGTAGCGTTGCAGCGACTGTCGAGGTTTTGCGCAAAAGCATCTACATAGAGCGTTATTGTTCTCAATGGAATACAAGGATTACTACAAGGTTCTGGGCGTGAGCCGCTCTGCGTCGGCCGACGAGATCAAGAAGGCCTACCGCAAGCTCGCGCGCGAGTTCCATCCCGACAAGAACAAGGCGAAGGGCGCGGAAGAGAAGTTCAAGGAAGCCAACGAGGCCAACGAGGTGCTGTCCGACGCCGAGAAGCGAAAGGCTTACGACACGCTCGGGGCCAACTGGAAGAACGGCTCCGGCTTCACGCCGCCGCCGGGTTGGAACAATCGCAACTTCGGTGGCTTCGGCGCGGGAGGCGGTGGCGGTGGGGCCGCCGGCGCGCCGGGATTCTCCGACTTCTTCTCGACCCTGTTTGGCGCCGGCGGCGCGGGCATGGGCGGTGGCCGCGGTGGTTTCCAGTTCGAGGATGAGGGCGACCGGTTTCAGCAGCGCCCCGCCCCCGCCCGCGCGAAGATCGAGATCACGCTGGAAGACTCGTTCAGCGGTGGCACGCGGCAGGTCAGCCTCGCCGATGGCCGCACCTTGAACGTGAGGGTGCCCAAGGGCATCGTTTCGGGGCAGTCCATCCGCCTGGGAGAGCAGGGGCCGCGCGGCTCCGACCTCATGCTCGAGATCGACTTTGCCGAGCACCCGCAGTTCAAGGCCGAGGGTAAGGACATCCGGGTCACGGTGAACATCACGCCCTGGGAGGCCGCGCTGGGCGCGAAGATCCCGGTGCCGACCCTGGGCGGGATTGTCGAACTCGCCGTGCCGGCCGGCACGCAGTCCGGCAAGCGGCTTCGACTCAAGGGCCGCGGCCTCCCGGGCGCCGCCCCGGGCGACCAGACCGTGAACCTGCGCATCGTCACGCCGGTCCCACGCGACGACACCGAGCGCGGCGCCTACGAGGCGTTAGCGCGGCTGTTCGAGAACTTCGACCCGCGCAAGGCTTGAGCGGCGCCCACTCGTGGTGCAAGGAGGGACGAGGCGGGACGGCTCGTCCTTTGGCCGGCCCTGTTGCATGCTGACGTCCACATGGCGCAGACCTCCAACGAACCCCTGACACCGCGCGAATCGAGCGTCCTGGAGCTGCTGCGCTCGGGCCTGTCGAACAAGCAGATCGCGCGCGCCATCACGATCTCCGAGCAGACCGTGAAGTACCACCTCAAGAACATCTACGGGAAGCTCGGCGCGGTCGGTCGCACGCATGCCGTGGCGCTTTCCGGCGAATATCGGCCCGAAACAGCACTCGTGCCGACACCGCAGGTGGAAGAGGCGCGGGCACGCATCGAGATCGCGCAGTCGCCGCTGGCCTTTGCGCGCCGCACGCGGCGCCTGCATGCCCAACGCGAGGCCGTGGTGGATGGAGACCGGCGGTTCACCTACGAGCAGCTGTTCGATCGCTGCGATCGCGCCTCCGCCGCGTGGCTGGCCCTGGGCCTGGCTCAGGGCGATCGCGTGGCCACGGTGGCGCCCAACACACACGCGCATATCGAGCAGTTCTACGCCGTGCCGCAGGTCGGCGCGGTCGTGGTGCCCATCCACGCGGGTCTGACGGTGGACGACTTCGCCGCCCTGATCCGTCATTGCGGTGCGAAGATCGTCTGCGCCAGCCGCGAATACGTCGACCTCATCGAGAGCGTGCGTGCCCAGCTGGTCGAAGTGGCGCATTTCGTCGCGTTTGACAGCGCTGCGCCGACGGGCTGGCTGGACTACGAGGCCCTGCTGTCCCAGAGCAACGGCGTGGTGCCGCCCGTCGAGATCGGCGAACACGACCTGATCTCCATCAATTACACGAGCGGGACCACCGTGGCGCCGCGCGGAGCGATGATCACGCACCGCAACATCTGGCTGAACACCGTCGGCAGCCTGCTGCACTGGCCGATGACGCCCGAGGACCGCTATCTCTGGCTCATGGCGCTGTTCCACGCCAACGGCTGGGGCTTCGTCTGGACCGTGACCGCTGCTAGCGCCACCCACATCTGTACGCGCGACAACAGCACGGCCGGGCTGTGCGACCTCACGCGGCGCGAGCACGTCACGATGATGTGCGCCGGCAAGACGGCGCTGATTGCGATGGCCAACGTGCCCGAGGCACGCCGCCGGCAGCTGCCGAAGAACGTGCGCGTGCTGACCGCGGGCGCATCGCCCAACGCCGCCACCATCGAGCGCATCGAGCACCGTCTCGGATGGGAAGTCACGCACGCCTACGGCCTCACCGAGACTTCGCCTTTCATCGCGGTGCGCGAGCTGTCGCCGGCCGACGTGGACCTGCCGCTCGCGCAAAGGGCGCACGTGAAGCTTCGTCAGGGGACCGAGCTGATCACCTCCGGCGAGCTCCGCGTGGTCGACGAGGAAGGCCAGGAAGTGCCCTGGGACGGTGCGACGCTGGGAGAGATCGTGGTGCGGGGCGGCACCGTGATGAAGGGCTATTTCCGCGAGCCAGAGGCCAGCGCGCGCGCCTTCGCCGGCGGCTGGTTCCACACCGGGGACGCGGCGGTGATGCACCCCGACGGCACCATCGAGATCCGCGACCGCTTCAAGGACATCATCATTTGCGGCGACGAGTTGATCTCGTCGATCGAGGTCGAGGAGATCCTGTCGCGCCACCCCGCGGTGCGCGAGGTCACGGTGGTGGGCGTGCCCCACAAACAGCTAGGCGAGTCGCCGCACGCATTCCTGGTGCCGCAGGAGGAGGGCGTGCAGCCCGGCGAGGACGAGATGCGTTTCTTCGCGCGCGACCAGCTCGCGCCGTTCAAGGTGCCGAGCGCCTTCACCTGGGTCAGCGCCCTGCCACGAACCGCTACGGGCAAGGTGCGCAAGCAAGTGCTGCGCGCCGGTGCCTGAAAGCGAAACCCGACTCCCCGTCTGAGTAGTTGATTAGGCCGCCTTGCGTGTCTAGGCTGGCCCGATTGGCTGTAGCAAGCAGAAAACACGAGATATGGCGGAGGAGACCGCAAGATGGAAACGATCCTGAGCCCCCTGGACTTTTTTCGCCGCGCGCGCAAGCTGCACCCACTGCGCGAGGCCGTGGTCGACGGCGCGCTCCGCCTGAACTACGCGCAGTTCGGCGAGCGATGCGATCGCTGGTCGGCCGCGCTGGTGAAGCTCGGCGTCAAGCCGGGCGACCGGGTCGGGACCATCGCGCCCAATACCCACGAGCACCTCGAGCAGTTCTATTCGGTGCCGCAGATCGGCGCCGTGCTGGTGCCGATGAACTACCGCCTGACCGCGGACGACTTCGTCTATCTCTCTGCCCACAGCGGATCGAAGGTGCTGTGCGTGCACCCGGACTACTTCGACCTTGTGGACAGCGTGCGCAAGCAGATGCCCACGGTCGAGCACTTCGTGGGCCTGGGCGGCAAGAAGGAAGGCTGGCTGGACTACGAGGCGCTGCTGGCCGCGGCCAAGCCGGAATTCGCGAAGCCGGAGTGCACCGAAACCGACCTGCTCACGATCAACTACACCAGCGGCACGACGTCGCGTCCCAAGGGCGTGATGATCACGCATCGCAACGCCTGGTCGAACTCGGTCGGCGTGCTGGTGCACTGGAACATGACGCCGGCCGATCGCTACCTGTGGACCCTGCCGATGTTCCACGCCAACGGCTGGACCTTCACCTGGACGGTGACGGCGGCGGGCGGCGTACACGTCTGCCTGCCGAAGGTCGAGGCCTCGCTGATCTACGAGGCGATCAACAAGGAGAAGGTGACGCACCTGTGCGCCGCGCCGACGGTGCTCATCGCCATTGCCAACGGTCCCGAGGAGAAGCGCAAGGGCGTGCGCCGCGGCGTGAAGGTCTTCACCGCGGGTGCGCCGCCCGCAGCGGCCACGATCGAGCGCATGGAAGGCGAGCTGGGCTGGGACATCACGCAGGTCTACGGCCTCACCGAGACCGCGCCCTTCATCTCGATCTGCGAGCCGCTGCCTGCGCACGCGGAGCTGAGCGCCGGCGAGCGCGCGAAGATCAAGTCGCGCCAGGGCGTCGAGCTGATCACCTCAGGCGAGCTTGACGTCGTCGACGAAGAGATGAAGCCCGTGCCCCACGACGGCGCGACGCTGGGCGAGATCGTGGCGCGGGGCAATGTGGTGATGAAGGGCTACTACAACGACCCGGAAGCCACGACCAAGGCCTTCGCCGGCGGCTGGTTCCATTCCGGCGACGCCGCGATCGTCTATCCCGACGGCTACATCGAGATCCGCGACCGCTTCAAGGACGTGATCATCTCCGGCGGCGAGAACATTTCCTCGATCGAGGTCGAGGGCGCGCTGCTGCGCCACCCGGCCGTGCTCGAGGTCGCCGTGGTCGGCATGCCGCACGAGAAGTGGGGCGAGTCGCCGAACGCGTTCATCGTGGCACACGCGGGCAAGTCGGCCACGCCGGAAGAACTCAAGGTCTTCTGCCGCGAGAATCTCGCGCACTTCAAGGTGCCCACCGCGTTCCACTTCGTGAAGGAACTGCCGAAGACCGCGACGGGCAAGATCCAGAAGTTCGTGCTGCGCGGCAGCCGGGCGGGAATCACGGCTCAGTAGGCCTTCCGCAGCCCGGACCCGTCCGGGCTGCGCGGACATCAGATCGGCGGCACCCGCTCGAACCACGGCTGCGCCTGCTCGATCTGCGCCGACAGTCGCAGCAGCCTCGCGTCCTCCCCGATCGGCGCGGTGAACATCATCCCAACCGGTAGCCCGTCGGCGCTCCAGTGCAGCGGCAGCGAGATCGAAGGCTGCCCCGTGGCATTGAAAACGGGTGTGTTCGGGATCCAGTCGAAAGTCTTCTCGGCAAACTTCATGAGCAGACTGCCCGACTTGATCAGCCTGGCGATCGGCAGGTGGTTGAGCGCCGCGAGCTGGATCTTCTCCGCGAAGGATTCCTGCAGCACACCGGTCGGGAAGGGCGGACGACCGAGCGTGGGCATCAGCAGCACGTCGTAGTCCTCGAACCAGCGGCCGATCGCGCGCGTCAGCCGCCCGAAGTACTGGCGTGCGAGCGCCACCTCTTCGGCGTTCCAGGCGCGGCCGAGCCGGGCCAGGGCCATCGTTGCCGGTTCGAACTTCGCGGCGTCGATCGGACGATCGAGATCGCGCGAGGCGGAGGCGAGTGTCGACGCGGTCTCGCCCGCGAGCATCGTGGCGAAGGCCGGAAGGAACTCGTCGCGAGAAACCGCCGGCGCGGACTCGATCAGCTCGTGCCCCAGGCCCTGCAGCAGCGCCACGGTGCGCATCAAGCCTTCGCGGCATTCCGCGTCCATCGAGCGTCCCACGAGCGCGCGGTCGGTGAACGCGATGCGCAGGCGGGTCGGCGCGGGTGCGCGCAGCGCGGCGAGATAGCTTGCGTCCGGGGTCAGGAAGTACGGGCAGCCGGCGTCGGCGCCCGCGGTGGCGTCCAGCGCCGCCGCCGTGTCGCGCACGGTGCGCGATAGCACGTGCTCGGTGGCGAAGCCCCACCAGGACTCGCCGCGATTCGGGCCGAAGGGGATCAGGCCGCGCGAGGGCTTGAGGCCCACGAGGCCATTGCACGACGCCGGGATGCGGATCGAGCCGCCGCCGTCGCCCCCATTGGCCATCGGCACGATGCCGGCCGCGATCGCGGCGCCCGATCCACCGCTCGAGCCGCCCGCGGTGCGGTCCGTGTTCCAGGGATTGCGCGTCGCGCCGAACAGTCGCGGCTCGGTGAAAGGTGTCAGGCCGAATTCCGGCGTGTTGGTCTTGCCGAAGATTACGAGGCCCGCGGCCTTGTATCGGCGCACGAGCTCGGAGTCGTGTGCCGGCACGTAGTCGGCCAGGAAGCGGCAGCCGCTGCTGATGGGCTCGCCGCCGTAGTCCGCCGACAGGTCCTTGAGCAAGAAGGGCACGCCGGCGAAGGGGCCGTGCAACCCGCCCGCAATCTGCGCGCGGGCTCGTTCGTCAAAGCGGCGGACGATCGCGTTGATCACTGGATTCACGGCCTCGGCGCGCGCGGTGGCGAGCTCCAGCAGCTCGCCCGGGCTGACTTCGCGGTGCGCGACGAGCGCCGCGAGCCCCAGAGCATCGCGCTGCCGGTATTCGTCGAAGGTCATAAGGGGGCGCGTCGCGTTCGGGGTTCGCGCCGAAGGCTACCGGTTGCCGCGCGCGCCGCGAAAGGAAAAAGGGCCCAGTGCCCGGGATGATCACGAGCGAAAGATGAAATACACCGCGCCCACCATGCAGAGCGCCGCCCACAGGTAGTCCAGCTTGATCGGCTGCTTCATGTAGAACAGAACGAAGGGCAGGAACACCGCGAGCGTGATGACCTCCTGCAGGATCTTGAGCTGCGGCAGGCTGAGCGCGGTGTAGCCGATTCGGTTGGCTGGCACCTGGAGCAGGTACTCGAACAGAGCGATGCCCCAGCTGATCAGTGCCGCGGCGATCCAGGTCTTGTCGCGCAGTTCTTTGAGGTGCGCGTACCAGGCAACCGTCATGAAGACGTTGGACAGGATCAGCAATCCGGTGGTCCGGCCCAGCACGCTCCAGTCCATACGATTTTCCAGAGCGTCGCGCATCGGGGATGGATTTTCCCCACGCGTCGCGCCGGAACGCAAGCCCGCGGTTTCCCCGTTGGTCGATGCCCCCAGGCACGCGGTGTGCGCCGGGCGCCCGGGTACGCCGGGCGTTCGACGACGTATAGCGAGACGAGCGGCGGGCGATTTGCCTCCTTGCCGGCACACTTTCGAAACGACGGGATTCGATGTGACGACCCTTCATGTCACGTGCATTGACGACGAGAATGCCGCAGAGGCATTGCGCCCTGAGTGGGAGGAGCTAGAGAACCACGTGGTCCCATGGGTCCCGTTCTGTTCGGCGACGTGGAACCTGCTCTGGTGGAAACACTTTCGGCAGGCGCGTGCCGTCATGTGCGACGACCTGCGTCTCTTCGTGGTGCGAGATGAAGAGGGACGTATGGTGGCCGTCGCGCCGATGCTGCTGACCAGCCGTCCGGGTCGCTATCTGAAAGTAGCGCGGGAAATCCAGTTTTTTGGGTCGGATCCCAACATGACAGAGGTGCGGGGGCCGGTCTGTCGTTCAGAGGACCGTACGCGCGTGATCGAGGCAGTCGGACAGGCCCTGCATCAACGGTCCGCAGACTGGGATCGCATCCGGTGGGCTGGAGTCGTCCCTGGGCAGAACGACCGACCAATCTTGGAGGACGCCGGCAATGTGCAATGGGGGGAGGCCACGGAGCTGTTCTTCCTGACTCTCCCCGATAGCTGGGGTAGGTTCCGGGCCGGACTCCGCCGCAACATCAAGGAGTCCCTTCGCAAGTGTTACAACTCTCTAGCGCGCGAGGGCCATCGCTTCGCCTTCCGCGCGGTCTCCGATCCTGCCGAGACACCCGCAGCCCTGGACCGATTTCTTGAGTTGCATGCGGAACGTGCGATGAACCGCGACGCGGTGGTGCACGGGAACGTATTCGCAGGCGAACTCGCGCGCGCCTTCCTTCACGCCTACGGTCGCGAGATGGCGGCGCAGGGCCGGTTGCGTGTATTCCAGCTGGAGATCGGGGGCGCCGTGGTAGCAACTCGAATCGGTTTTCTCCATGCCGATCAACTCTATCTCTACTACTCCGGTTATTCGCGCGAATGGCGGAGGTACAGCGTGATGACGACCGTGGTATCCGAGTCCCTGCGATGGGCGATCGAGCATGGAGTGCGAATCGCGGTGCTATCCACCGGTCGCGATGTCTCCAAGACACGGTGGGGAGCAGAGTCAATCTCCTACGACAACGGCATCCAGAGCACGCGGGACTGGCGCGGGAAGTGGTGTTTCGGCCTGTTCGACTTGATGCAGGCGCAGAGCAACTCCAACACTCACGTGGGATGGCTTCTCCAGCGCGTGCGGCGCGCGGCCTAAAACTCAGCGCTTGGCGCGATTGCGCCGATCTTCGCGCCGAGAACGGCCGGACGTAAGACGCGGCCGCTTGGACCGAGCCGCTCGTTGACGAGACGCCCCGCGATCAATCGTCGCCGGACGTCGCGCCCAGCAGCCGCAGCAAGCTGGTGAACAGATTGTAGATGGACACGTACAGGCCTACGGTGGCGATGATGTAGTTGGTTTCTACGCCGTTCACGATGTCGCCGGTCTGCCACAGGATCATCCCGACCATGAGCAGCGCGAACATCGCCGAGATCGCCAGCGACAGCGGCTGGAAGGAAAAGCCCATCATCGAGGCAATCAGCAGGCCGATGCTCAGCACGAAGGCCAGCATCACGCCGCCAACCAGGAAGCCCCGCATGAAGCTGAAGTCGCGGCGGCTCTTCACCGCGTAGGCCGAAAGGCCTACGAAAATCGCGCCGGTGAGGCCAAAGGCCATCATCACGATTTGCGCCCCGTTGGCGTAGTGACCGATGTAGCCGTTGAGGATCGGACCCAGGCCGAAGCCAAGCAGGCCGGTAACCGCGAACACCGTCCAGATCCCCGCCTCCGAGTTGGCGGTACGGGGGATGACGAACCAAAGCAGCCCCATCGCCCCGAGCGAACAGATCAGGCTCAGACCGTATGGGGCGTTTACGGCCATGGACAGGCCGGCCATCAATGCGCTGAAAAGCAGGGTCGCCGACAGCAGCATGTAGGTCTGGCGAAGGACCTTGGCCCCGCCCTCGACGGCGCCATGTTCAAAAGTGCGTCCGCCTCGGACGACGGCGGCCGGGTATTGGCGCTGGTTCATGGATCTCTCCGTTCGATGGGTTCTTTGCGCAAGGCCAGACGGTATATGACCGTTCCGGCTCTCATTTGATGGGGACGATCGCGACCGCTTCAAGCCGAGCTGCTGTGATGGACTTCCCAGTTCGCTCAGGGTTCAAGAACATGACACTGAAAACGAACCGAAGATAGCCTTGTTGAAGCATAAATTTCCGGGTACCGTCGTTCTTCAATAACGCATTTCGGGCACCTTGGCGGTCAGCGACGGATTTCGATATCCCTACCTCGGCGATGAAGTCTGCATCGCTTGAGCGACGTTAAAGACGTTGGGAATCGGACCGTCGTCGCGCATCGTGCTTTGCGAGTCGGGGGACTCGCGGATCGTCGAACGGCGCACATGTGTCGTGTCGCATCCACCTAGAGAGGCTGCATAATGAATATCGGAAAATCCTGCACTAACCGCATCGCCGGCGTGGTGTTCGCGCTGTTGCCGATCGTCGCGGGTGCGCAGACGGGTGGTCTCAGCGGCCTGGGCAAGGCCCTCGGCATCGTGGGCACCACGGTCGGTGGCATCACAATGGGGCTGCCCGGCATCGGCGGTGCGTCCTTTCCTGGCGATCTCGGAGCCACCGTGCTGGGTGAATCGGCCAACGGCGCGCGCATCGGCGATGTGCTGCAGCTCGGTGGCGCGAGCGTGGTCGGCGACCAGCTCGACAACATCGGTACGCCGCTGCTCGGCCTCGACGGCAACGGCGGCGTGCTCGACATCGGTATCCTCGATGGGGATAACTCTGCCGTCGTGGGCCCCAACGGTCTGAGCGCCATCGGTCTGTTCTCCGGCGGCAACACGGGCAACGGCGGGCTTGCCGCGGTCGGCGCGAACAACCGCGACAACACGGGCAACGCCACGACGCTGGTTGGCCTGGGCACGCTGTCCGGAAACAACGCGGGCAGCGGCCCGCTGGGCGTCGGCATCCTGAACGCCAACAACTCGGGCACGGGGAGTCAGCTCGCCGGCATCGGCGCGCTGTCCGGTAACAATTCGGGCAGCGGCCCGATCGGCGTTGGCGTCCTCAATGGCAATAACAGCGGCTCCGGCGTCGTCGGCGTGGGTGCGCTTTCGGGTACGAACAGCGGCACGGGCAGCCAGCTCGGGGTGAGTGTGCTCAACCAGGGACAGCCGCTCGCGATTACCAGCGGCGGCACGCAAGTGTCGCTGAATACCGTGACGTCCACCGCCAGCGGGCTGGCCAGGACGGGGGGGCAACCGCTCAATTCCCTGGCTGGGTCGGTTCCCGCGATCGATTCCGGCGGCATCGCGCTCGGTGGTGGGCCGGGTTCCACGGTGACCAGTTCAAATGGCTTGGCCAACGTGGGCGCCCTCACAGGAAACAATGCCGGCACCGGCGGTGCGATCGGCGTCGGCGTGCTCGCCGGCAGCAACAGCGGCACCGGCACGGTCGCCGGCGCCTGCGTGCTGTGCGGCACGAGCTCGGGCAACGGCACGCTGGGCGTGGCCGCGCTTTCTGGTAGCAATGCGGGCAATTCCACGGCCGGAGGCATCGGTGGCGTGGGCGTACTCAACGGGAACAACTCCGGCAATTCAACGGGTGGTGTGGGCGCGGGCGTGCTCAACGGATCCAATGCCGGCAACGGTGGCTTGGCGGGCGCGGGCGTGCTGAACGGCGCCAACGCGGGTAATTCCACTGGCGGCGTCGGCGCCGGCGTCCTGAATGGTGCCAACGCCGGCAACGGCGCGGTCGCAGGAGCAGGCGTGCTCAACGGCGCCAACGCAGGAAATTCGGCCAATGGCGTCGGTGCAGGTGTGCTGAATGGCGCGAACGCAGGTAACGGCGGCACCGCCGGTGCGGGTGTCCTGAACGGTGCGAACGCGGGCAATTCCGCGGGCGGCGTCGGCGCGGGCGTGCTCAATGGCGACAACGCGGGCAACGGTGGGGTCGCGGGTGCCGGGGTGCTCAATGGCGCGAATGCCGGCAACGGCGGCACGGCTGGCGCTGGCGCACTGAATGGAGCGAACGCCGGGAACGGGGGCACTGCGGGTGCAGGCGTGCTCAATGGCGCAAACTCCGGCAACGGCGGCACCGTCGGTGGCGGCGTGCTCAACGGTGGCGGTTCGGGCAACGGCGGTACGGTCGGAGCCGGTGCACTGAACTCCGGCGGAGACACCAAGGCCGCCAGCGGAACGAGTGGTGGGGCGGGCGTGAGTATCCTCAACGGCGGTGGTGGAAACGGCGGCGACAACGGCGGCGGCTCCAACACCGGCGGCAACCCGGAGGACAACAGCGGCAAGGATAACGCGGTGGTGGAGGACGGCAGCCAGGCTTGCTACGCGATCGAGAAGAATGCAAAGGGCAAGCCCGTCAAGCGCAAGGTTCCTTGCCAGAAGAAAGAGACGCTCGCACTGAAGAAGTAACGGGAGACATTGCAGGGTCCTGTCCTCGGACGGGACAGCTAGGCCCTCCGCGCGGCCCAGGTGCCGCGCGGTGCGGATAAACCAGAATTCACCAGGTGGGAAGAGAAGATGCCTATTGCGTTGCCGGCGCCAACCACGCCCGAGCTCGGCTCAGCCGATGTGCTGCGAAGCCAAGGCGGTGATTACGTCACCGCCTCACTCAAGCAGAACCAGGTCCACGTCCACGGTCCCGAGGTCGTCCCGAAGGAAACCGTCGAGATGGCGATCACGGGCGCGGAGAATCTTTCCGACGCCGTCCGTCGCATCCAGGGCGTTTACTACCTCGCAGGCTACCCGGCGGTGCGCGTGGTTTACGCACTGGCCGAGCCCGACCTGTACGTGTCTGTGTCGCTGGGCAAGGTGACCAAGGTCGAGGCTCCGGAGCGCTATGCCGTTTACTTCCGCGGCATCACGTCGGCCGATCCGCTGACCGACGACGCGCTAGAGCCGGCGCGCACCTTGGCCTCGCTTCACGCCGACCGCGCGGGCCAGAGCGCCATCCCGACCTTCGTGCCGGATGGCGATGGCTCCGTGCTGCGCATCGAACCGGATGACAACGGACCAGGACGCAGCGGCATGGGCCTGGGCTTCGGGAATCCCGGCAACCGCTTCGTCGGTCGTCACTTCACCGACTGGTTCGCCAGGCACTCGTTCACCACCGGTGACGAGCTCCTGGCTACCGGGCGCTACGGCATGGAAGGGCTCGACAACAACGAAGGCAGCGACGGCTACAACGAGTTCACACTGGGCTGGGGCAAAGTCACGCCTTGGGGCTTGCTGGGCCTGCAGGGTCGCAACGTCGACTACCAGCAGAACCTTGCTGCGGTCCCGCCAACCACGACCAGCGACAAGTACACCGGCAACATCCGCCAGGCCGAGCTTGGGTGGACCGGCCTGCTGAGTTCCAATTTCTACAGCCGCTGGGGCGTGGGCGCAAAGGTGGACTACACGCGCAAGAGCTTCGACGGCATTCGCATCGACGCTCCTGTGGTCGACGGGCCTCCCGCCCTGCGTCACGAGGTCCTAGTCCAGCGACAGGAATACGGCTCGGTCGAGCTGTCGACCTTGTACTCGCTGATCGTCAACCCGCTGGACTTCCAGACCGAACTCAGCGCTGGCGTAGCCGTGCGTTCGGGCCTGGGCTCCAACAAGCGTGACAAGGCGACCACCCTGGCAGACTTGGGCTATCTGCTGTTCCGTCCCACCCTGGGCGCGAAGACCAAGCTGTCGGACCTGCTGACCCTGCGGCTGTCGGCGATCGCGCAGATCACCAGCGACACACTGCCCGAGCAACAGCAGTGGGTCGTAGGTGGCATTGGCAACCTCGAGTCTTATCTACCGGGCGTGGCCTCGGGTGACTCCGGTGCGCTCGGACGCGTTCAGCTCGAGACCTCGAGCTACGAGTTCGCGACAGTCAAGTTCGTGCCGGCGGTGTTCGCCGAATACGGCTACGCCAAGAACGAGAAGCCGTTCGACGGGCAGAGCGGCGCGACGCAGTCGCTGGCCGATGGCGGCGTATCGCTAGCCATGGTGCGGGGCCCGTTCGAAGCGGCGGTTTCCTATGCCGAGTCGTTCCACGAGAAGAACGTCACGAAGGAGGCGCTGCACGACTCCGACGCGAACCTCTTCTTCCGTGTGGCAATGAAGTTCTGAAGATGAAGTTCTGAAGCGGAATTGATTTCAGGCAGGCCTCAAGAGAAAACGCCCGCTTCGGCATCCGAAGCGGGCGTTTTCTTGTGCAGCGCCGAATCCCTCAGAAGGGGATCCACGATTCCTTCATCGTGTAATGCAGGTAACCGACGCTCGCACCGGCACGAAGGCCCACGCCCGTGCGGATCGGCGCTAGCGTGATCTCGCCGGCACGCTGGTAGTTCACGCCGATGCCGGCCAGGAAGTACAGGCTGCCGTCGACACCGGGAAAGCGCTGGAACAGGTCCTGGGTGTTCTGAACCTTGTACACCAGCGTGAACACCTTGGAGGCGTTGCCGCCGAAGTCCCATCCGATCGATGGGCCCTGCCAGAAGATCGGCATGTTGCCGCCGTCGGGGTAATTCAGGGCGCCACGCCCGTAGCGCAGGCCCACCCCGATAGCGCCGCTGGCCTCTTCGCCCGTGATGTACGCCACCGGCTTGCCCTGCTGGGCGAACACGCGCTCGATGACCTTGGCCAGACCCTCGGAGGCGCCGCCGAAGAAGTTGCCGGCGACGCTGACGATTTCCTGGGCGGTGTAGCCGTCCTGCGGAATGGGCCTACCCTGGGCCTGTGTGGGCGTCGGCTCGGACGGCTGCTGAGGCGGCGGCTGCGGAACATTGTCCTGCGCTTGGGAGGCGCTCAGGAACGCGTAGAGGGCCATGGAGGCCAGAACAGATACACGACGCATTCGACGAAGCTCCCAAACTCGGTTTGTGCAGCATAGGCTGGCCCGCGCGACTGAGCCTCAACTGAACGCGCAGTCGAGCCCAGCGCGGGCGACGGTGCTCGCGGCGACGGCAGGCGAGGATCGGTCAGCCGCGCCCGACGAGGCTGCGGCCGATAACCTCCTTCATGATCTCGGACGTACCGCCGTAGATGCGCTGGATGCGTGCGTCGGCCCAGTAGCGCGAGATCGGGTACTCACTCATGTAGCCGTAGCCACCGAACAACTGCAGGCATGCGTCGGTGACGCGGCCTTCCATCTCCGACGTGGACAGCTTGACCATCGCGGCGGTCGGCGCGTCGAGCTTCTTCTGCGAATACAGCACGGCGCACTTCTCGACGAAGGCGCGATGCACCTCGATCTCGGTCTTGATCTTCGCGAGTTCGAAGCGCGTGTTCTGGAACGCCCCGATCGCCTGGCCAAAGGCCTTGCGCTGCATGACGTAGTCGATCGTCTTTTCCATCGCGCCCTGCGCGTGCGCCACTGCCATCGCGCCAAGCACGAGGCGCTCGCGCGGCAGTTCATCGACCAGATGACCGAAGCCGCCGCCGACTCTGCCGAGCACATCGGCTTCGGTCACCCGTACGTTGTCGAAGAACATCTCGGATGTATCGGCCGCGTACTGGCCCACCTTCTCCAGATTGCGGCCGCGCTTGAAGCCGGTGAGCTGAGTGTCAACAAGCATCAGCGTGGTGCCGCGCGCGCCGAGCTTGGGATCGGTCTTGGTCGCGGTGATCACCACGCCCGAGTTCTGACCGTTGGTGATGAAGGTCTTGGAGCCGTTGATGAGGTAGCCGTCGCCGTCGCGGGTCGCCGCGGTCTTGATGCCCTGGAGGTCGGAGCCGGCGCCGGGTTCGCTCATCGCGATGGCGCCGATGCACTCGCCGCGTGCCATGCGGGGCAGGAAGCGATGCTTCTGCTCCTCGTTACCCAGATGCAGGATGTAGGGCGCGGCGATGTCTGAATGCACCGAGAGGTTCGATGCCAGCGACATGAAGCCCATGCGCGAGCATTCTTCGAGCACCAGCACCGAGAACTCGAAGGGCGCTCCCATGCCGCCGTATTCCTCAGGCTGGTCCACGCACAGCAGGCCATGTTCGCCCATCTTCAGGTACAGCTCGGGCGGCACGCGGCCGGCCTTCTCCCACTGCTCGTAATGCGGCTCGACCTGCTCGGCGAAGAAGCGGCGCACGTTATCGCGGAAGAGTTCGAGGTCGCTGTTGTCCATGAGGCGTTTCGTCGAGTCGGGCAGACGGGGATTATCGGTGTTGCGGCGAATCGGCGGAACCGCCCGAAAGATCGGTCGTAACGGCGGTGCGGACGACGTCAGGGTGTCGCCTGGGAAATGGCCGACGATTCCGGACCCCGTCCGGCTACGGCGCGATGACCCGGCATCACGTCTTTGCCTTGTACTCGCACAAATCGCGGATCAAACAGCGCGGGCATTCCGGGACGCGCGCCTTGCAGACGTAGCGACCGTGCAGGATCAGCCAGTGATGCGCATCGCGAGCGAACTCGGCCGGCGTGAATCTCACGAGCCGGTCCTCCACCTCGCGCACGTTCTTGCCGGGCGCCAGACCGGTGCGGTTGGCGACGCGGAAGATATGTGTGTCGACCGCGATCGTCGCCTCGCCGAAGGCCGTGTTGAGCACCACGTTGGCCGTCTTGCGGCCGACGCCGGGCAGGCTCTCGAGCGCCTCGCGGTCGCGCGGCACCTCGCCGGCGTGCTCGCGCAGCAGGATCTCGCAGAGCTTGATGACGTTCTTCGCCTTGGTGTTGAACAGGCCGATTGTCTTGACGTACTCGCGCAGGCCGGACTCCCCGAGTTCGAGGATCGCGATCGGCGTGTTGGCCACCGGGTAGAGCTTACGGGTGGCCTTGTTGACCGACACGTCGGTGGCCTGGGCCGACAGCACGACGGCAACCAGGAGTTCGAACGGCGACTCGAACTGCAGCTCGGTCGTGGGCGCGGGATTGGTGTCGCGCAGCCGCGCGTAGATCTCGCGTCTCTTGGTCGGATTCATCGGGTCCCAAGGCGGGCCAGCGCGGCTGCCACCGGATCGCTCGCCGGTACTGCGGACTTTCGATGCCGCCGCCGTGCCTCGTCATCCTGGGTCCATCGCGCGAGACGCTGCTCACGCGCGTTGTGGCGGCCGCGAAATTGCGCGGCGCGCTCGAACGCTGGCGGTGCGCCGGGCAGCGGCTCCATCACGATGCAGTCGACTGGGCAGACCGGCAGGCACAGGTCGCAGCCGTTGCACTCGTCGACGAGCACCGTGTGCATGAGGTTCATGGCGCCGACGATGGCGTCGACCGGACAGGCCTGGATGCACTTGGTGCAACCGATGCAGTCGGCCTCGATGATGCGGGCCACGACCTCGACGTTCTTCTCGACGCCGCACTGCGCGTCCAGCGGCAACAGGGCGCGTCCCGTCGCCGCCGCGAGTCGCTCGATCCCCACCGCGCCGCCGGGCGGGCAGCGGTTGATCTCCGCTTCGCCCGCGGCCATCGCTTCGGCGTAAGGACGGCAGGCGGGGTAGCCGCAGCGCGTGCACTGCGTCTGCGGCAGCAGGGCATCGAGCGTGTCGGCAAGACCGGGCATGGCGTTGGGTCGGGACGCCGGCGACGCCGCCCGCGCTACTTCACGCGCATGCCAGGCCGCGCGCCCGCATCGGGCGCCAGCAGGAAGGGCCCTCCGCGATCATCGCTCGCCGCCAGCACCATGCCCTCGCTGATTCCGAACTTCATCTTGCGCGGCGCGAGGTTCGCCACGCACATCGTCAGGCGACCGACGAGATCCTCCGGCTTGTACGCGGACTTGATGCCGGCGAAGACCTGGCGCTCGCCGAGCGGGCCAAGGTCCAGCTTCAGGCGCAGCAGCTTCTCCGCACCCTCGATGTGCTCGGCCGAGGCGATGCGTGCGATGCGCAGGTCGACCTTGCCGAAGTCGTCGATGGAGATCGTGCCGTCGCCCGCTGCTGTGGCCGGCTGCGCCGATTCGGCAGCAGCGGGCACGGCGGTCTTCTTCGTTGGCGCAGCGGCAGCGACCGGCACGATCTCACCCGCCTCCGCCGCCATCATCGCGTCGACCGACCTGGGTTCAACGCGCACGATCAGCGCTTCGTAGCTGCGGATCGTGTGGTCGAGCAGCGGCGTGCCCACCTGCGCCCAGGCAAGCGGGCCGATGTTGAGGAAGCGTTCGACCTTCGCCGCGATGTTCGGCAGTACCGGCTTGAGGTACAGCGAGATCTGGCGGAACACGTTGAGGAAGGTCGTGCAGACCTGGTGCAGCGTCTCGCGCTTCTCGGGGTCCTTGGCGAGCGTCCACGGCGCGATCTTCTGGATCTCGGCGTTGGCGTCGTCCGCCATCAGCATGATTTCGCGCAGCGCCGCCGAGTACTCGCCGGCCTCGTAGAGACCATCGATCGCATCGGCTTCGGCGGCGACGTCATCGAACAGCGTGCGGTCGTGCATCTGCGCCGCCAGGCGCCCGCCGAACTGTTTCTCGATGAAACCCGCGCAGCGGCTGGCGATGTTCACGAACTTGCCCACGAGGTCGCTGTTCACCCGCGCCTGGAAGTCCTTCATGTCCAGGTCGAGATCGTCGACGCCGCTGCCGAGCTTGGCCGCGAAGTAGTAGCGCAGGTACTCGGGATCCAGATGATCGAGCCAGGTGCGCGCGCGCACGAAGGTGCCGCGGCTCTTGCTCATCTTGGCGCCGTTGATCGTGAGGTACCCGTTGACATGCAGCTTGGTCGGCGTGCGGTGCTGCGAGCCGTACAGCATCGCTGGCCAGAACAGACCGTGGAAGTTCACGATGTCCTTGCCGATGAAGTGGTGCAGCTCGGCCGACGAACCCGTGTTCCAGTAGGCGTCGAAGTCCTGGCCCGTCTTCTTGCACAGCGCCTTGTGGCTGGCCATGTAGCCGATCGGGGCGTCGAGCCAGACGTAGAAGAACTTGCCGGGCTCGCCGGGAATCGCGAAGCCGAAGTAGGGCGCGTCGCGTGAGATGTCCCAATCCTTGAGGCCGGCGTCGAACCATTCGCGCAGCTTGGCTTTCACCGACGGATGCGCAACCGAACCTTCCAGCCACTGCTGCAGGAACGTCTGGAACTTGCTTAGCTCGAAGAAAAAATGCTCAGAGTCGCGCATCACGGGCGGCGCCCCGGACACGACCGACCGCGGGTTCTTGAGGTCGGTCGGCGAATACGCCGCGCCGCAGTTCTCGCAATTGTCGCCGTACTGGTCGGGCGTGCCGCACTTGGGGCACTCGCCCTTGATGTAGCGATCCGGCAGGAACATCTCCTTGACCGGGTCGAACAGCTGCTGGATCGAGCGCCGCGCGATCGAGCCGCCTTGCTTGAGCCGCGAATAGATCAGCTCGCTGAAGTAGCGGTTCTCCTCGGTATGCGTGGAGTGGTAATTGTCGAAGTGCACGCCGAAGTCGTGGAAGTCCCGCGCATGCTCGGTCTGCACAGAGGCGATGAACTGCTCGGGCGTGACGCCGGCCTTCTCGGCGGCCAGCATGATTGGCGTGCCGTGCGCGTCGTCGGCGCAAACGTAGGTGACGTCGTTCCCACGCATGCGCTGGAAGCGCACCCAGATGTCGGCCTGGACATAGCCCACCATGTGGCCCAGGTGCAGGGGACCGTTGGCGTAGGGCAGGGCGTTGCTGACGAGGATCTGGCGGGACATCGTTCGAGCGGTCGAGGCGGTGAAGCCGGAATTATCTCACGCGACCTGCGACTCCATTCGTGGAGCCGGGCGCTTGCGGCATACTCGCTCCGGGATCACGCACGGGACATGTCATGAAAACCATCTCCACGCTTTTGCTTTTCTCGGTCATCGGCCTCGCGGCGCCGGCATTTGCGGATCCTCCCGATCATGCTCCAGCCCACGGATACAGGGCCAAGCACGAATACATCTACTACCGGGAGCGCGAGATCTACTACGCCCCCGAGAGCCGCCTGTGGTTCTGGAGCGACGGCGGTGACTGGCGCGACGGTCCGCGGCTGCCTGATCGCTACCAGCAGTTCACATCGGGCGGTGTCCGGGTCGAGCTCGGCACGGATCGGCCGTACACCGAGCACCGCTATGTCGTCGAGCACTACGGAAGGGGCCCCAAAGGGCCGAAGCGATACAAGCACAAGCACAAGAACGACGACTGAGCGACCCTGGCCATGAAGCCGCCCCGCCTGTTGCTGTCGGCGCTGCTGTTCGTCCTACTGGGTCTCGCCACTCCGGCAAGGGCGCAGAGCTGGTGGGATATGGCCAGGCAGGCCCTGGACCAGATGGCGAACAACCCGCAGGCCTCGGCCCTGGCCGACTCCGAGATCGTGCAGGGTCTGCGGGAGGCCTTGGCCAAGGGCGCCAAGAACGCCGTGCTGCAATTGGGCAAGGCCGATGGCTTCTGGGCGGACCAGCGTTTCCGCATCCCCCTGCCTAAAAGCATCGTCCAGGCCGACACCTTGCTGCGGATCGGCGGCTACGGGCCGAACATCGACGAGCTGCACCTGGCGTTCAACCGCGCTGCCGAGAAGTCGGTGCCTGTGGCGGCCGAGGTGTTCTCAAGAGCCGTACAGAAGCTGACCATCACCGACGCGCGGAACATCCTGTCGGGTCCGCCCGACGCCGCCACCCAGTACTTCCGCAAGACCACCGGCGAGACCCTGCGCATCCAGTTCAAGCCGCTGGTGACCCAGGTCACGGCCAAGGCCGGGCTGGTGCAGCAGTACGACAAGATGATGGCCTCGGCCGGTCCGCTGGCTCAGCTAGCGGGCAGCAAGGCGGACGTCAACGACTACGTGACTCGTAAGGCGTTGGACGGCCTGTTCCTGCGCGTCGCCGAGGAGGAGAAGTCCATCCGCAGCAACCCCGCGGCGCGCACGAGCGCGATCCTCAAGAAGGTGTTCGGCAGCAGTTCCTGAGACGTAGGCGCCGCGCGCGATCATCAGCCCGCCCTGCGACGTCGAGTACAACGAGGGTCCGCCGCAGCAGTACGTAGTGGGCGACCGCAAGCGCCCGCTCACGCTGCCCTCGGCGCAAAGCTATTCGAGCTATGCCCTGCGCATGGCTGATGAATGTCGCTCGCCTGCTTGCCGAATCCGTCTGCGTGACCGACCGCCGCAGCATCGGATTTCCATCCGCTTTCGCGCGCGCATGAAATGTGGACCGGACGCTTGGCCCGGGCGAAATCCGGAATCGTCCGCCCGAGGTGCGAAAAAAAAGACCCGGATTCCGTCCGGCGACTTCAATGCAGATGTAATTCGGGCGGCGGCAGGATCTGCGGTTCTGACGAAAGCTCCGCCACCTGCGCATGCGCGTCGAAGGAACCCGCCTCCCATGGGGCCGGATCCTCCGTGGGAATCCAGCGCGCACGCACGTAGCCGAAGCGATCCACGAGGAACTCGACGTGCCGTCGCGGCATCCCGACGCGGTCGGGCGCGCCGCGATCGGCCAGGGTGCGGGTCAGGAACTGATAGGCCTGCCACACGTCCTCGCCCTGCGGGGCGATGAGCACGAACGAAGGGTCGGCCTGGTTCCGGAGCGTTTCAAGTCGTGCCGCGGAGCGCGGATCGTCGGACGCCGTGAACACGACCAGCGCGGCCTGGGCGCCGCGCAGATCCTTCATCTGTGCGCCGCTGCCATCGGCGGCGTCGTAGTAGAAGTCCGGCGCACCGAGCCAGGGCCTTCCCTTCACGATCCTCGGACCGAGCACGCGCGCCTGGAAGCCCTGCGAGAAAACGCGCAGGAAGTTGACGACGTCCCAGCGCTGCTCGTCGTCGAGCACCGTGGCGAAGCCTGGCATCGGGCCGCTCGGCATGCCGTGGGTGATCCACCAGTACATGTCACCCGGCGTGTGCAGCGCGGTATGCGGCTGACTCAGGTTTGCCGGTGGCCGGCGCAGAGTCCTGGCCAGCGGCCCGTCGCCAAGACCGCCCGGGCCATGGCAGGCGGTGCAGTTCGCTTCGAAGGCGCTGCGCCCCGATTCGATCGAGAGCGACAGGTAGGGCACCGGCGGCCGCGCGAAGGTGTCGGGAAAGGCGGGCACCGACAGCCCCCAGGTCACGATAGCGAGGCCCATGATCGCCTGGGCGACGAGAAAGCCGCGCAGTGCGCCCGCGTCATGCCGCGCACGCAAGGCCAGCAGCACGACGGCGAAGAGCGAGAGCGCGAGACCCAGCAGCACCGCGATGCGCGCATTCGAGTCGATCCAGGTGGCTTCCAATGACAGCCGGAACGGCAGCCACCAGTGCGCCTCGTCGTGCAGCGCGGGCGTGGTCTGCGCCAAGGTAGCGCCGAGCACGAGAATGATTAGCGCCAGCAGCCATTCATGACGGACCTTCGAGGCCCCCCACTCGAAACACACGGCCCGCAGGCCGGCGGCATCCAACTGCGGCAGCAGCTTACGTCGCAAGGCATCGGCGATCACGAGCGCGCCGGCCAGCAGGGCGAGCTTCGCGCACAACAGCAGGCCGTAGCGCGTGCCTAGCAGGTCGCCCGCGTCCGCGACGAAAGCGAGCGCGATCCGCACGCCGCTGATCACGATCGTCGCCATGCAGACCATCGCGAGCCGGGAGAAGCGACGCAGCGCATCGGCCGCATAGTCGGCCGTGTGCGGATCGGGGTCGCGAGCCGCGGTCCGCGCGAGCCCGATCCACGCGGGCAGGGCGCCGAGCCAGGCGCACAGCGCGAGCAGGTGCGCGATGTGCAGCGGCAACAGCCAGGCCGCGTTCTCGTTGCCGGCGGCGTGTCCGCTCAGCGGCCCCACGGCCGTCGTCGCCATCGCGGCGAGCAGTGACACGATCATCGCAGCACGGTTCACGCTCCTCGCGGCGGCAGCGCTTGCAAGCAGGACGAGCACCGCGAACCCCGCGCGAAAGCACCACAGGCGGCCTGCCGCGGTGTTTCGTGCGAGGTCCAACGCGAGATCCAAACCAGCGAATCCACCGGCGACGCTGCAGGCCTGCGCGTGCAGCATCGCCGGCAGGGCGACGAGCAGGAGCAACGCGGCCGGCGGCAGCGTGAGACGCCATCGGACTTCCCATTCGCGCAGCTTGGTGTTCGGCGGAGTACGGGCCCGAAGCAGGAACAGCGTGATGCCGATCAGGTGGGCCGAAGCGAGTACGGCGAGCGCGCGTGCGCCCGCGGCATACGCCTCGATCACGGTGCGGTCGGCGTCGCCGGCGGAGGCGTCGAAGCCTTCTGGGTCAGCGTGAACGCGAAGGCGCGCTCGATGACGTGGCCGTCTTGCGACAGCACGCGGTACTTCACGCTGTAGCGGCCGTCGGCCAGCCGGGCGGGAACCGCGACGTCGAGCCCCTTGGCGTCTTCCCCCGACGCGACGGGCGTGGGCAGCGCGGTCTTGTGCCCCTCGGCATCCTCGAGCGACACGGTCGAGAACTTGGCTTCGACCTTTTCGTTGAACTGCAGGTGGATGCGCGCCGGCGACCCGCTCAACACGGCGCGATCACGCGGCTCGGACTTCGTGAGGGCCGCGTGTGCCCAGGCGATCGTGCTCCCGCCCACGAACAGCGCCGTCGCTGCGAGCATGCGAACGGGGAGACGAGAAGCGGGGCGATGCATGAGGTTCAGGTGTCGCTCCTGCCGGCCGTCGGGGAGGGCAGGTTGCGCCCCGTGAGGCGATATATCAAAAGGCTGAGAACGAATACCAGCACGAAGGCGGGCACGTAGCGCCAGGGATGAGAGACGCCGACCTGGAACGGAAACACGGAATGCAGCGTCTTGCCGCCGGCATCCGTGGTGCTGAGCATGCCGATGAACCAGCCCGGCCGCTCGTAGCGCTGTTCGAAGGTGAGCGTGCCTTTGGGATAGGTGCGCGCATCGGCTTTGAACAGCGTGGCCGCGTCGATCGCGGAGGGCTCGCCGAGGTCCTCGTAGCGCGCGCGCTTGCCCAGCTCCTTGACGTCGCGCAGCACGCGGAACTCGACCTGCTGATCGCGCAGGACCTTGTCGACGAAGTCGATGACGATGATCGCCTTCCCCAGTTCCGGGATGTCCTCGCAGAACTCCTGCGTCGAACGCTTCTCCGGCTGGTAGCCCGTGAAGTGCGCGCGGTAGGCCCCGATGCGCATGATGCAATGGTCGTCTTCCATCGACACGCCGCCATGCGCCTGCAGCGCGTGCGGAAGGCACAGCATCATCAGTCCCGCCAGCAGCAGGCGCCTCAACCGAACACCGGGATCATCGGGCCGCCGACCTCGACCAGGTGGCGAGTTCCGTCTTCTCCGAAGAAGAAGAGCATCGCAGCCACGTTCGCATCGGGCGACTTGATCATCGTGGTCATGCGCTGGGTCTCCCACATGGCGTCGTCTGCGTAGATCACGAGGTTCTTCGTTTCGCCCGGTTGCACGGGCCCGTTCTCGACGCGCAGGGAATCGGCGGCGACGAGGTCGTCCTCGTCGGCAGGCTTGACCTTGAGCACGGAGGCGTTGATGAACCGCAGGTTGCCGGCGGCCATCTCGCCGACCGTCACGGGGCTGCTGCCCGTGTTGGTCACACTGATCTCGATGCGGAAGCTGCGACCCGGGATTCGGTAGCGCGCCTCGACCAGCTTCACCTTCACGGTCGCCTGTGGCTGCTCGGCCGGCGGCACGTCGACGCGGCCGGTCTGCAACGGCGTCGTGATCGGGTAGCTGGCCTGCGCGTACTGGTAGCCGCCCACGATGAAGGACAGGGTCAGGGTCAGGTAGAGGATGGCGAAGCGGCGGTCGCCGCGCGTGATCATCTGATCGGCATCCACGCCCAGCTCGTCGCGGCGCTTGAAGCGCGGGATCACGATCGGGCACTTGAGCAGCCAGTAGACGAACCAGGACAGGCCGAACACGAACCAGAGCCCGGACCACCGCGCCGCGTTGGCGAAGCCGTAGTGCTCGAGATCGATCTCCTCGCCCAGCAGCGTCTTCGCGCCGAGCTTGAAGTCCGCCGCGCTGCCGCCGACCTCGATCCAGCGACCGGGGCCGATGATCGGGCCGGTGCCTTCCACGTTGATCAGCGGGTGTACGTGATAGCGACCGGGCTTGCGCGCCTTGAGGCGCATCTCGAAGTGGTAGAGCTCGCCGCGCATGAAGCGCGTCGAGCGGATCATGGGAACGCCGTTGACCCTCGACTCGAGGCGCACGAACGAGGGACCCGGGACGCCGATGTTCAGGAAGGCGGTGCCCTCGATGGACTGGATGTGGTCCGGCCAGAAACGCGAGGGTATGAAGCTGCCCTTCACGAGGATCTCGTCGTTGACGTCGAGCTTCGTCTTCGAGACCTCCACGTCGAACCAGTGCACGGTGCTCATGCGTAGCTGCGGCATCTGCGCCCGCTCGCCGTGGGCCTGTGCGATTTCCGGCAGCAGGAGCAGAAGCAGGAGCAGGAGCAGGCGGTAGCAAGCGATCAGGTGTCGGGTCGCCCCCGGGATCAGGACCGGCCGGCTCATGTGATCTTCCGGATCCAGACGGCCTTCGCGCCGAGATACCCGATCCACATCCAGAACCAGGTGTTGAGGATGTTCACGAAGCCGGCGAACACCGCCGTGAGCGGCGTCACCGCCTCGCCGAACGTACGCAGGGTCGAGTGCTCGATGATGCGCACGTATTCGGGGATCGCCGTGCGCACGTATTCGTAGCCGAGCAGGTCGGCGACGGTGAGCATCGTGCCGTGCAACTCGACGGGCACCTGGAACGGCGCCAGCAGCGGCCAGTTCAAGGGGTAGACCAGCGCTCCGAACAGGAAGCCGCCGAACAATCCCGTGACGAAGAAGCTTCGCGACAGCAACAGGGTGCAGTCGAAGATCAGGCCCAGCGCGATGTAGGTGGAGGGCCAAACCATGTTCATCGGAAAATCCGCGAACAGGTGGAAGTTTAGGTAACGGCTGATCCAGGAGGCGGCGGTCAGGCACAGGATCGTCAGGGTGCCGGCGACCGGCAGTCGCAGGCGATCCCAGAGCAGATACCCGAACACGCCGGGCAGCACCGCGAGCGCCAGCGGCGTGACCAGTGGCCACCAGCGGCGGTCGCGCCAGTCGACCCAGTAATCCCAGTCGCCGACCAGCAGCGCGAAGTGAAAGCTGAAGATGCCCATGAACAGCAGCACGATCAGCGGAATGATCAGCAGGTCGAACTGGATGTAGGCGCGACGCTGTTCCGCGGCGGTGGCGACCGCGCTGGTCTGCAGCGGTGCCGCCGGAGCCGAGTCTTCGGCCATCTCAATGCTCTCCCTGTGCGGCTCCGCTCTTCATGACGAGGCGGCGGATTGCGCGTGCGGCCGGTTCGCCGTTTTCAGGCGGGCGTTCCGATCACCCGCGTCAGCTCCACGATGCGCGTCAGCAGCTGCACCACCAGGCCGCCAGCGGCGAACGTGGCCCAGCCCAGCAGCACGAAGCCCCAGTGGATCGGCGCGGCGAACAGTTCCTCGGCGTAGAAGAACGTGTGCCCCCATTCGTTGAGGCCGAGGTTGGGCATGATCATGATCGGGCCGGCCACGACGAGCGCGAAGGGCAGCGACACGCGATCCATGAATTTCGGCAGCCGCGTGTGCGCGTAGGTGAAGGCTACGACGCCGGCCATGATGAAACAGGGGATGCCGAAGTAGAACAGGCCGATGTGCGTGGGCGTGAAATCGGTGTCGCGCACCGTGACCTGGTGCCAGGCGGCGTCGGCCTCGGTGAAGATCGACGCGGTGAGGTAGGCGACGATCGCGAACACCAGGATCTGCGAGAGCACCACGTAGTGACGGCGCAGTTCCTCGCGTGCCGTGACCCGCGCCGGGTTGCGCTCGCGCGTGAACCACAGGCGACCGACGATGCCGGCGCCAAGCAGCGTCAGGATCGGCAGCTGCGCGTACAGCAGGGTCATCCAGTAGGTCTGGAAGTCTTCGGAGAAGTAGTCGAGGCCGAGCGTGAAGGCCGTGGTGTGCTGGTACACGCGGTAGATCGCGAACACCGAGCCAATGGCGAACACCGCCAGTGCGAGCTGGACCCAGGGTGCCCTGGGCGTGGCTTCCACGGTGGTGACGTGCGCAACGCTCATGTGCTCTCTCCTTCCAGGGTCTGCGTGGACCTGCCGATCGTGCGGCATTGCCTTTTATACGCCGCGGGCGCGGGAGCTGCCATTCCCTGAGCGGGGGGAACGTCAAGGCGCGCTTGCCGCGTCGACGATGCGACGGTCGGCGAGCGTGGACGCCCACGGCGGCCAGCGTCGATCCGCTGACGCATCCGTGCTCTCGTGTCGCGGGGACCGGGAGTGCGTGTCTCATCCCCGAATTCTGTGCGGTGTCGAAGCGCCGCGTGCAACGGCGCGCCGCGAATCAGGCCGCGAGCGGCTCCACCGAGGGCAGGCTCGCCGGCCGGCTGGGCAGCGAGTGCCGCAGGATGCGCCAGATCACCTGGCCGAACTGCGTGGACATGCGGCCGGTGTTGTACGGCACGCCGTAGCGCTCGCAGATGGCGCGAACTTCGCGCGCGATCGCCTCGTAGCGCCAGGCCGGGATGTCCGGAAACAGGTGGTGTTCGATCTGGTGGCTGAGGTTGCCGGTCATCACGTGAAACAGCTTGCCGCCGCGCAGGTTCGATGAGCCCAGGATCTGGCGCCAGTACCAATGGCCACGCGATTCGTCGGCGACCACGGACTTCGGGAACAGGTGCACGTCGGCCGTGAAGTGGCCGCAGAAGATCACCGTGTATGTCCAGAGATTCCGGATGATGTTGGCCACGACGTTGCCCGCGAGCACCGGCAGGAAGAATGGACCCGCCAGCAACGGGAAGACCACGTAGTCCTTCACGATCTGGCGGCGCATCTTGCGCGCCACCGGCTGCCATTCGGCGCGCATCTGCGCCTTGGTCTTGCGACCCGCGAAGTACTTGCCCAGTTCAAGGTCCTGGATGGCCACGCCCCATTCGAAGGCGAGCGCGAAGATGATCGCGACCAAGGGCTGCGCGAGGTAGAACGGGCGCCAGCGCTGCTCCGGGAACACGCGCAGCAGGCCGTAGCCGATGTCGTCGTCCATGCCGCGCACGTTGGTGTACGTGTGGTGTTTGAAGTTGTGCGTCTTGCGCCAGTTGTCGCCGGTGCCCGCGATGTCCCATTCGTAGGTCTTGCCGTTGAGGTGCGGGTCGCGCATCCAGTCGTACTGGCCGTGCATGACGTTGTGGCCGATCTCCATGTTGTCGAGGATCTTCGCCAGGCCCAGCAGCAGCGTGCCGAGGAACCACGCGGGCGGGAACAGGCTCGCGAACAGCAGCACCCGGCCGGCGACCTCGAGATAGCGCTGCACCTTCACGACGCGGCGTATGTAGTGCGCGTCCTCGGCGCCGATCTTGGCGACGGTGCGGGCGCGCAGGGCGTCGAGTTCGGCGCCGAAGGCCTCGAGCGCGCAAGGAGAAAGGGATTTTGCTGCGGAGGCCATGAGAGGTCTTCGTTCAGAGATCGAGGACGAGATCGGATGAGGCGCGGTTCACGCAGATGCGCAGCGCGGCGGTGGGTTCGGCGTCGGTGGATCCGTCGACGATGTTCTGCGTGCTGCCGGCGGATTTTCCGCAGGCGCAGGTGTTGCACAGACCCATGCGGCAGCCGTGCGCCGGTCGCAGGCCCTGCGATTCGAGCGCGACGAGCAGCGGCATGCCGGTCGGGATCTCGAGTGTCCTGCGCGAGCGCGTGAGCTCGACGCGGACGGTGCCGGTGACCGCGGCGGGCCGGGCCCTGGGCGGCGTGAACGATTCGCTCAGGAACTGCGCGACGCGACCCTGCAGCAGGCCGCGCACGGACTCGACGAAGCCGTCGGGGCCGCAGGCGAACACGCGGCGATTCGCGTGGTCGGGCACGAGGCGCGCGAACAGTTCGGCGTCCGGGCGGCCGCTGTGCTCGCCCGTGAACAGCTCGGATTCCCCGGTGAGCACGAAGTGGCAGCGCAGGCCCGGCACGGTGGCTGTGAGGCGGCGCAGTTCGTCGGCGAAGCAGAACTCGTCGCGACGACGCGCCCAGTAGACGAGGTCGAGATCCATCGCGACGCCCGCAGACACCGCGGCGCGCACGAGGCTGATCATCGGCGTGATGCCCGAGCCTGCGGCCAGCAGCAGGCAGGGGCCCGCATCGCCGGCCGACCACGTCATCTCGCCAAAAGCACTGCCCAGGTCGAGCACGTCACCGACCTGGGTGTCGCGGCAAAGCTGCGTGCTCAGGCGGCCGCCTTCGACCTGTCGCACGGTGATCGCGAGGCGACGGCCGTGCGCGTCGAGGATCGACGGGCTGTAGCTGCGCGTCAGGCGTGTGCCATCGACCTCGGCGGTGACGTTGAGGTGCTGGCCGGGTTTCAGGCCTCTGAAGTTGCGATTGGCGCGAAGTTCCAGCGTGACCGCGTCACGCGACTCGGCGCGGCGCGCGACGACGCGCGCCAGCACGCGATCCCAGGACGCGGCCGGAACGAACCGGCTGGCCCAGAAATCGAAGACCGGCGGCGAAACCAGCGGCTCGAGATAGCGCCGCAGCGAAGTCATGGACGTGGAAAATCCAGGCAGGTCCGGTATCGGACGGCACCACTATACGTACGTGCGGACATTTGTCTATACACATGTATATTATTGGTCGCACTATCATGGCCCCATGGCAGCCAAGCCCCCCGTACGAAAGCGTCCACCTGCTGCCCGCGCGGTCCGTTCCGCATCGACGGGAACGGGGCGTCGGCCATCGATTTCGCGCGAGGACCTGATCGGCGCGGCGCTCGGACTGGTCGGTCCCAACCGCAGCATCTCCACCTTGAGCCTGCGCGAGATCGCGCGCGAGGCGGGCATTGCGCCCAACAGCTTCTACCGACACTTTCGCGACACCGACGAGCTGGCGATCGCGCTCATCGACCTGGCCGGCCGCGCCCTGCGCAAGATCATCGGCGAGGCGCGTCACCGCGCCTCGGTGGAGCGCAGCGTGGTGCGCAGCTCCATCGAAGCCTTCATGGAGCAGCTCGGCGCCGAGGAGAAGTTCCTGCACATCCTCTTGCGCGAGGGCAACACCGGCTCCGAGGCGTTCAAGCGCGCGGTCGAACGCGAGCTTCGCTTCTTCGAGGACGAGCTCTGCGTGGACCTGATCCGCCTGGCCAAGGCCAACGGCTCTCCGATCGCGGAGCCCGCGCTGGCGGCCAAGGCGATCACGCGACTCGTTTTCGCGATGGGTGCCGCCGCGATGGACCTGCCACCCGAGCATCACCCGGCGATCCTCGAGCAGACGGTCGTGATGCTGCGCATGATCATCGCCGGCGCGCAGCGCATGGCGGCCGAGGGGATCCAGCCCGGCTGAGGCTGGTCCGGCTACGCGGGGCGAGGAATCGGGATTGCCCATCCGTTCAGCCGAATGGGGTAGGGCGACACGCGGGCGCGGCGGGATACTCGTCGACGCCAAGGCTCCCGTTTCGCGGAGTCGCCGTTCGTCCTGGGGTTTGCCGATGATGATGCGTCCGTTCCTCCGTTGCGGATCGCTGCGCGTGTTCGTCGCGGCCGCCGCGCTGACCGCCTCGCTGATGTCCGGCGCCATCGCGCACGCCGAAGTCGACCAGGCCGCGCTCGCCGACGAAGCCGACGGCCGCAACTGGCTGGCCTGGGGCCGCACCTTCAGCGAGCAGCGCTTCAGTCCGCTCGCGCAGATCGACCGCCGGTCGGTACAGCGCCTGGGCCTGGCGTGGACGCTCGAGCTTCCGGATATGTGGAACGTCTCGACCGCACCCGTCGCGGTCGACGGCGTCATTTACTTCGCCGCGGGCTACAGCGTGGTGCACGCGGTCGATGCGCGCACCGGCCAGCTGCTGTGGAAGTACGACCCGAAGTGCGACCCGAAAAAGATGCGCATGGCCTGGGGCAGCCGGGGTCTCGCGTTCTGGAAGGGCAGGGTGTACGTGGGCGTGCAGGACAACCGCCTCGTGGCCATCGACGCCAAGACCGGGCAGCTCGCGTGGGAGGCGCAGACGGGCGAACCCGGCGACAACCGATACATCACGGGCGCGCCACGCGTGTTCAACGGCAAGGTGCTCATCGGTCACGGCGGCGCCGACTTCGGCCGCGTGCGCGGCTATGTCACGGCCTACGACGCAGACACGGGCAAGCAGGCCTGGCGCTTCTTCACGGTTCCCGGGGATCCGGCGAAGGGATTCGAGAACCCGGCCATGGAGATGGCGGCGAAGACCTGGAAGGGAGAACTGTGGAAACAGGGTGGTGGCGGCACGGTGTGGAACGCCATGACCTACGACCCGGTCTACAACCGCGTCTACCTGGGGACGGGCAATGGCTCGCCCTGGAACCAGTCGCTGCGCAGTCCCGGCGGCGGCGACAATCTCTTCCTGTGCTCGGTGGTGGCCTTGAACGCGGACACCGGTGAGTACGTCTGGCATTACCAGACGACGCCCGGCGAGACCTGGGACTTCAATTCCTCGATGGACATGGTGCTGGCCGATGTCGCGATCGACGGCAAGCCGCGCAAGGTGCTGCTGCACGCGCCGAAGAACGGGTTCTTCTACGTCATCGATCGCGAGAACGGGAAGCTGATCTCGGCCGAGAAGATCGGCAAGGTGACCTGGGCCGAGAAGGTGGATCTGGCAACCGGTCGGCCGGTGGAGGTCAAGGGCGCGCGCTACGACGGCACCGAAACGCTGATGTGGCCGGGACCAGGCGGCGTCCACAACTGGCAGCCGATGTCGTACAGCCCTGACACCGGGCTCACCTACATCCCGACCCGCGAAATGGCGGGCTACTACGATGCCCGTGGCATCACGGCCGCGACCTGGAACCCCGACACGATGGGTCCCCTGGGCGTCAACGCCTTCTTCGACGACATCCCCAAGAGCGCGGGCAGCAGTTCACTGCTCGCCTGGAACCCGGTGACACAGAAGGAGGCGTGGCGCGTGCCTACGCCTGGCGCGACCGGCGGCGGCGTCCTGTCCACGCGCGGCGGTCTCGTGTTCCAGGGCCAGGCCGACGGGCGCTTCGTGGCGCACGACGCCGACACCGGTGCCGAATTGTGGAGCCACGACATGGGCGTGGGCACCCAGGCGCCGCCGATCACCTACGAGCTGGATGGCAAGCAGTACGTCGCCGTGCTGGCCGGCTGGGCCGGCGGGCAGATGCTGATGGGTACGCTGTCGGCGCAGCACGGCTGGGTGGGGCGCGAGCATCCGCGCCGCCTGTTGGTGTTCGCGCTCGATTCCAAGACCCCGCTGCCCGCGTCTCCGGCGCCGGGCGCCGAGAAAGCCAAGGTCGTCGACGACCCGGCTTTCGTCGTCGACGCGAAGAAGGTCGAAGAGGGCCGCTTCGTTTACGGCCAGCACTGCACGATCTGTCACGGCGTATCCGCGATCGCGGGCGGCTCCGCCCCCGATCTTCGTGCTTCGCCGGTGCCGCTGTCGGCGGACGCCTTCGCGGCGATCGTGCGGGACGGCGCGCTGCAGGCACGCGGCATGCCGCCCTTCGCGGAACTCAAGGACGTGGAACTGGAAGCCGTGCGGCACTACATCCGCGAGCGCGCGCGCTACGAGGCCAGCACCTGGGAGCAGATCAAGACGGCGGTCCATTTCATCTGGGTGATGCTCAAGATGCAGCTCGCGAGGCTGGGCTGGATCTGAGTTCACAGG